>JBOHDX010000102.1:0-57653 GCA_050700835.1 Nocardioidaceae bacterium | reverse complement strand
TCGGGGTCCTGGCTGAACCTGGTCGAGGTCTGGTTCGGGATCATCGACCGCCAAGCCATCCGTCGCGGCGTCTTCGGCTCGGTCAAAGACCTCAACGCCAAGATCCGCGCCTTCATCGACGGCTGGAACGACCGAGCCCACCCCTTCGTCTGGACCAAGACCGCAGAAGAGATCCTCAAGAAAGCCAACCGTCCACAAACTTCAGAAACGCGGCACTAGTATGCCTGAGTTGTTCTCCGTTTGAACCGGTCGACGCCGCGTACGCGCTGCGTCGTTGGTGAGGGTGCCGTCGTGCCACCGCGCTCGACTTCGGCGATGATGCCGCGGTCAGTGGCGAGACGAAAGAAGAAGTCCGGCCGGCTCTGCGTGACGCCCGTCTTGGGGTGTCAGCACGACCTCCGACCGGAACCTGAGCTGGTGTTCAAGTAGGAATCCGACATGATCCTGGATCGCCTTGCTCTGGGCGCGCCAGACATGGAGGGCAGTGATCGTCTCCTGATGGCTGTGAAGATGCCCTTGTAGTCAGGCGGCCAAGGCGTCGACCTCAGTCATCTCGACAGCCTCATGCGGCGACAGCGACGACTTCGCGTGTCGTACGTGCTCCGCCACGGCCTCGAGCTTCGCAGCTGGCGCGCGGAGAAGCTAGCCGGAGGGAGATTCACCCAGCCCACGTTGGAGACGCGCTCACCCGGCCGCGATCCGACAGTTACGCGTCGTGCGCAACTGTCGGATCGTCGTTGGGGGGGGGTGACCGCGGCGTGGGGGGCGGGTGTGCTGCTCGGCGCTGTTGGCCAGTGTCAGACCAGCCTTGGAGCGCCGTCGCCAGTCAGGCCAGCAGCTCGCCGTGGTCGAGGACGATCAGACCGTTGCACAACAGTGCGTACCCGCAGTCCTGCAGATGATCCACCACGATGTGGGCCAACAGGCCGTCTGGCGCGGTGGCTGCCGGACAACGAGGTTCGTGCGTGCAGTGGTGCGACGCGGTCCAGGCTTCGTGCGGCTCCGCCACCCCCACGGACAGGTGCGCACCGGTGTCGCTGTTGCGACTGGTCCGCTGGTTTGTGGACATGACTGCTCCTACGCGTGATGCGGCCTCGTGGGTCGCGGTCGGTCGGCGCTGCGGTGGCGGTCGTCGACCGGTGCTGTCTCGTGTTCTCATTCCTGCTTCCATAGTGCAACACGACGAACCAGGGACAACTCGTTCAGGGTCGTGGCTGAGATGATTTCTCGTTGCGGTTTGGCAACGACTCGGACAACGGTGGCGACGACCGGGCTTGCACCGCCAGCGCCATCGCCCCGGCGGTGCCGGCGTCCGCGCCGAACCGGGCGAGCCGTACCTGCGGCGGAAAGGGTGCGACGGCGCCGAGCCGCTGCCGCAGCACCGCCAGCACCCGGTCCGACGTGCGGACGTAGCCGCCGCCGACGACCAGCCGCTCCGGGTCCAGCGCGATCACCAGATTGCTCACGTGCAAGGCGATCTCGTCGTACAGGTCGGTGAGGAAGGCATCGGTGGCCGGATCGTCGCTGCTCACGAGGTCGGCGACGCCGCCGTCGAGGCCGAGCTGCTCCCGGGCCCGCTGCCGCGCCCCGGCGCCGCCGACGTACTCCTCCAGCGGCGCGTTCCCGGAGCGGGCGCCCGCGGTCTCGGTCCGCCGGCGGGACCAGTAGCCGATCTCTCCGGCCGCACCATGGGCTCCCGGCACGATGTGGCCCTGCACCACCAGAGCGGCCGCCACGCCCGTTCCCAGGTTGAGGTAGACGCCGGATTCGACGTCGCGCAGCTCACCCCACATCTGCTCGGCGAGCGCGGCGGCCTTGACGTCGTTGTCGAGCCGGACGGGCGCCGGCGCGAACGCCGCCCGGACCAGGGACGGCAGTGCCAGCAGGTTCCACCCCGGTACGTTCGGCGCCAGCTCGACTCCGTGCTCGTGGGTGATCCCCATCGTGGAGACACCGACGGCCGTGACCGTCGCCGAGTAGCCGGCCACCAGCTCGCGGGCTGCCGTGATCGCTCGCGCAACCGCCTGCTCGGCTCCGCGGCCGCCGTCGGTCGGCAGCATGTCGGTCGACAGGGGAGTGCCGTCCGGATCAGCGACCACCACGGCCAGCTTGGTGCCGCCGAGGTCGAAGCCGACCAGGACCTCACGGCTCACGGGCGAAGCGACGCCGGCATCAGGGTGCCGTGCGCGCGCAGCAGGTCGTCGCACATGGCCACGATGTCATGGCTGGTGAGTGTCGCCGCTGTGTTCGGGTCGAGCATGGCCGCCTGGTAGACGTGCTGCCGATCGCCTTCGAGAGCGGCCCGGACGGTCAGCTCAACCACGTTGAGGAACGTGCGGTTCAGGGCAGTCAGCTGCGGCGGTAGCGCGCCGACGGCGTGCGGGTGCAGCCCGGCGGCATCCACGGTGCACGGAACCTCAACGCAGCAGCCGTCCGGCAGACTCGTCACGAGACCGGTGTTGCGCACGTTGGCGTACAGCTCTCGGGGCCGGTCCGTCTCCCGGGCGTGAATGAGCTCCGAGGCGAGTTCGGAGGCTGGTTCCAAGTCGAGCGGCGCATCACTCTCGAGCTCGCGGCGGGTGCGCTCGTACTCGTCGATGTTGTCCTCGGACCGCTGCAGGTAGTCGCCGACGAAGATGCGGAAGTGCTCGATCTCACCGTCGTGCCGCATGAACCAAGGCACGTACTCCGCCGAGTGCTCACTCGACTCGGTGGGGAAGTAGCCGAACCGGCGGAAGATCTCCACCCGGACCCTGCGCTGCAGCTCCGGGTCGGACTCGATCACCTCACGCAGCCGCGGATACAGGTCCTGACCTTGGTGCTCGAAACGCAACACGAACGCCTGGTGGTTGAACCCCGCGGTCACGAACGTCACGTCGGCGACGTCGAGTCCGACCAGCTCGGCGAGGAACGCGTGCGTGTCGCGCACGGAGTGGCACAGCCCCACCACCCGGTCGAACGGTGAGCCGGCATAGACGGCCCACGGCAGCATCGCCATCGGGTTGCTGTAGTTGAGCAGGTACGCGTCCGGGCAGACCTTGGCCATGTCCTCGCCGATCCCCACCAGTACCGGGATGGTACGCAGGCCGCGAAAGATCCCGCCGATGCCGAGCGTGTCGCCGATCGTCTGGCGCACGCCGTAACGTGCCGGGACGTCGAAGTCGGTACGTGTGGCCGCGAAGCCGCCTACCTGGATCTCGTTGACGACGTAGTCGGCGCCCTCGATGGCAGTCAGCCGGTCGAGGCTGGACGACACATCGGCACCGCCGCCCGTTTGGATGTTGATCCGGTTGGCCATCGTCTCGGCATGCCCGAGGCGCTCTGCGTCGATGTCGTGGAGAGTCAGCTCGAGGTCACCGCGTAGCTCGGCGAAGCCGCACAGGTCGGTGACGACATTGCGGGTGAACTCGACGCTCCCGGCGCCGATGAACGCGACCTTCGTCATGCGGGCACTCTGCCAGCCGGATGAGCAATCGAGCAAGTTCGAGCAAGAATGCTAATCGAATTTGTTCAGACTTCCGCCATCACCACATGCACGCCGACCTCGGTGAGCTCTCTGACGATGTCCGGGTCGGCGCGGGCGTCCGTGACGAGATCGCTGACCTCGTCGGTCCGGCAGATCCTGGCGAACGTCCGCCGGCCGAGCTTCGTGCTGTCGGCGACGACGATGATGCGCCGGGCTCGGGCGATGAACGCGTGGTCGGTGTGCGCCTCCATCTCGTCGTAGGTGCTGCAGCCCTCCTCGACGGTCAGACCGTCGGTGCCGATGAAGGACACGTCCAGGTGGTAGCGCTCGATCACCAGCTCGGCGGCCGGCCCGACTAGCTCGTAGCTCGCGTGCCGTGCCGACCCGCCGACGACGACCACCCGGATCGAGGGCCTCAGCACCAGCTCCGCGGCGATGTTGAGAGCGTTTGTGACAACCGTGATGTCTGCGTTGTTCGGAAGGGCTCGTGCCACCTCGGTGACCGTCGTTCCCCCTGTCATCCCGACGACGGACCCGTCGGGGACCAAGCCGGCCGCCAGCCGCCCGATGGCGCGCTTCTCCGGTTGGTGTCTGGCCTCGCGGTGTCGAAGCGGCAGCTCGAAACCCACGCCACTGGCCACTGCCCCGCCGTGTGTGCGAACGAGCAGACCCCGCTCCTGCAACGCCTCGAGGTCGCGGCGCAGGGTGGCGGCGGACGCGCCGAGATCGGCCGAGATCCGGGCGACGTCGACGCTGCCGGCAAGCGCGATGTGCTCCAGGATGGCGGCCATCCGATCGGCCTTCAGCATGCCGTCCCCACTCCTCGCGTCGGTGCTCCCGAGCTCGTACCGGTAGCAGTATCGCTCCGAACACGCACCATCAAGGGTATTGAGGCGTGATCGAACATGTCGTACAGTCCAGCGAAACACACAGTAACGTGCAGAAACCATGCACGTTGTCGTACATTTTGCACCACCGGACGGTACCGGGAGCGGAGGCGGCGGATGAAGCGAACCGGCCTGATGGCGGTGGCCGCGGCGACGGCACTGCTGGCGGCGGCAGGCTGCGGTGGCTCCGGGTCCGCTTCCAGTGGCACCACCAAGATCACGGTGTGGGAGGGCTACACCGACAAGGAGGGGACCGCGTTCAACCAGATCGTCGACAGGTTCAACAAGACGCATCCCAGCATCTCCGTGTCCGTACTCGAGACCAACAACGACTACGCCTTGCAGAAGGTCCTGACAGCGGTCCGCGGCGGCACGCCCCCCGACGTCGCCTATCTATACGGCAGCTGGGCGCCCAACGTCGCCAAGATCCCGTCCGTGGTCGACCTGACGTCGACGGTGCATCAGGCGTCGGTGAACTGGAACGACTTCTGGCCCGGTGAGCAAGCGGTGGCGACCGTCGGCAACAAGGTCATCGGCATCCCCGCACTGGTCGACAACCTCGCGATCGTCTACAACAAGACGCTGTTCCAACAGGCAGGTATCCCCGCCCCGACAACCAGCTGGACGTGGGACGACTTCCGCGCGGCCGCCAAGAAGCTCACCAATTCAGGGAACAAGCAGTACGGCTGGTCCTTCCCGGCCGATGCCAGCGAGGACACGGTCTGGCACTGGGAGGCGATGCTGTGGGGTGCCGGGGGTGACATCCTCAACCAGGACAACACCAAGGCGGCGTTCGACTCCGCGCAGGGCCTCCAGGCGATGACGATGCTCAAGGACATGGCCGTCGACGACAAGTCGGTCTACGTCGACACGACGAACTCGAAGTACATGGACCTGTTCAACGCCGGCAAGATCGGCATGCTGGTGACGGGGCCGTGGGATCTGTCCTCGATCACGGTCAAGTACGGCGTGCAGATCATGCCGGCGTTCGCGGGCTCGTCGGCCGGCCACCAGAGCATCTCGGGTCCGGACAACTGGGTCGTCTTCGACAACGGCAGCACCCGGACCGCGGCCGCCAAGACGTTCCTCACCTGGCTGACGGCGCCGGCGCAAGTCAAGGAGTTCTCCCTGCAGACCGGTGACCTGCCGATTCGCAAGTCTGTCGGGCAGGATCAAGCCGTCGTCGCGCAGATGAACAAGTCGCTCCCGGGGGTGAAGACCTTCATCGACAACCTGGCCAACGTGCAGAAGGCCCGTCCGCAGGTGTCGGTGTACCCGACGATCTCCGAGGCGCTCGGCAACGCCATCGTCGGCGTGCTTCTGGGCAAGGTCGACCCGCAGACCGCTCTCAGCCAGGCGGCGTCAGCGACCGACCAGGCGCTGTCGGGAGGCTGAGCCTCATGGCCACCGCGACCGCCGGCCCGCGGACTCGCCGGTCAGGGCGGCTTCGCCGGATGTCGCGCTCCGAGCATGCCGCCGGCTGGGCGTTCGTCACACCCGCAACGGTGCTGATCGGCATCTTCGGCTTGCTCCCGATCATCTGGTCGCTGCTGCTGTCGTTCCAGAAGTCCGACCTGCTGACTCCGGACACCCCCTGGGTGGGGCTGAAGAACTACAAGCAGATCGGCGGCGACTCGACATTCCGCCTCGCCATCGAGCACACGATCGTCTACACGGCGTTGTTCGTGCCGGCGACGATGATCGTCGGGCTGCTGGTCGCCGTGGCACTGAACCGCAAGGTGCGCGGCATCTCCATCTATCGCACCGCGGCGTACGTGACGATGGCGGTCTCGACGATCAACGAGGCGATCATCTTCATGTGGCTGTTCGAGCCGTCCTTCGGCATCGTCAACGGGCTCTTCCAAGCCGTCGGACTGCCGCAGCAGCAGTTCCTGTCGAGCCCTGACCAGGCGTTGTACGTCATCGTGGCCATGACGGTGTGGGGGTGGACGGGGTTCGCCGTCGTCGTCTACCTCGCAGCGTTGCAGGGGGTGCCGCAGGAGCTGCTCGACGCCGCGGCGATCGACGGAGCGAAGCGGTTCAAGACGTTCCGGACGATCACGCTCCCCTTGTTGAGCCCTGCCTCGCTGTTCCTCGCGGTCTGGCTGAGCATCAACGCGCTACAGCTGTTCGACGAGGTCTACCTGACGACCAGGGGCGGTCCGCTGCATGCCACGACCGTCGTCGTCTACTACCTGTGGGACCAGGCGTTCCAGCAGTTCAACGCAGGGTACGCCGCGGCCCTCGCGTACGTGCTGTTCCTCGTGATCCTGGTGATCACATTCATCCAGTTCCGGGTCGGCGAGCGATTCGTGCACTACAACCGATGAACGCGAGCGCAAGCACGGAGCTAGCCGTGTCGACCCCCCAGGAGGCGCCGGTCACGTCGCCACCGGACCGCCCGCGGCGGCTCCGCCTCGGCCGCCCCAGCCCGTGGCATCTGGTGCTCATCCCCGTCACCTTCATCCTCCTGGTCCCTTTGATCTGGATGGTTCTCACCTCGTTGGAGACCGCGGGAGAGACACACCAGTTCCCGCCCGTCCTGGTGCCGCACAGCCCACAGTGGTCCAACTACCCGGACGCACTGCACGCGGCGCCGTTCCTGAGATTCATGCTCAACAGCGCGATCGTCGCGGTGATCGTGGTCGCCAGCAACCTCGTGCTGTGCAGCATCGCCGGCTACGCGTTCGCGCGGTTGAGGTTCTTCGGCAAGGGCCTGCTGTTCGGGGTGCTGATGTTGACGTTGATGGTCCCGTTCCAGGTGACCATGATCCCTGAGTTCCTCATCGTGAAGTGGCTCGGTACGCACGTGTGGAGCCAGCTCGGGATCGACCATCTGGGCGCCCTGGCGGTGCCCAACATGGCCACGGCGTTCGGCATCTTCTTCCTCCGGCAGTTCTTCCTGACCATCCCGGTGGAGCTCGAGGAGGCGGCCCGTATCGACGGCACATCCCGGCTGGGGGTCGTCTTCAAGATCGTGCTCCCGCTGTCCATGCCGGCCCTGTCGACGTTGGCCGCTCTGACGTTCCTCGACTCCTGGAACTCCTTCCTGTGGCCGCTGATCGTGGTGAGCAGCGAGAACCACATGACCCTGCCGCTCGGTCTGTCCACCTTCCAGGGCTCGCACAACACGAATTGGCAGCTGCTGATGGCAGGCAACGTCTTCAGCCTGGTGCCGATGCTGCTCGTGTTCTTCGCGGCGCAGCGCTATTTCGTCCGCTCGGTCGCGGCAACCGGATTGAAGGGATAGGCCTGTGGCTGACGTCGAGTTTCGTCAAGTGAGCAAGCGGTACGCCAACGGTGTCCGGGCGGTCAAGGAGCTGGACCTGACCGTGTCGGACGGCGAGTTCGTCATCCTGGTCGGTCCGTCGGGATGCGGGAAGAGCACAGCACTGCGGATGCTCGCGGGTCTGGACAAGCCGACCTCGGGTGACATCTGCATCGGCGGACGCTCCGTGAACGGCCAGGCTCCGGGCGAGCGTGACATCGCGATGGTGTTCCAGAACTACGCGCTCTATCCGCACATGAGCGTCTACAAGAACCTGGCGTACGGTCTGCGCCAGCGCAGGACACCGAAGCCGGAGATCAACCGCAGGGTCCGTGAGATCGGTGAGATCCTCGGCATCTCCGACCTGCTGGACCGCAAGCCGGCGCAGCTGTCCGGCGGCCAGCGGCAGCGGGTGGCAATGGGTCGCGCGCTGGTCCGCGAGCCGCAGGCGTTCCTGCTCGACGAGCCCCTGTCCAACCTGGACGCGAAGCTGCGCGGGCAGGTGCGCGCCGAGCTGAAACGGCTGCATCAGCGCCTCGGCGTCACGTCGATCTACGTCACCCACGACCAAGTCGAGGCGATGACCCTCGCCGATCGTATCTGCGTCCTCGATCGTGGCGAGCTGCAGCAGGTGGGGACCCCGCAACAGGTGTACGACCACCCCGCGAACATGTTCGTCGCCGGCTTCATCGGCAGCCCGGCGATGAACCTGGTCCCCGCGCCGGTCGTGGACGGGCGGGCCTGGCTCGCCGGCCAACCCCTCGCAGTGGTTCAGGGGGACGCGAGTGACGTGGTCATCGGCATCCGGCCAGAGTCGCTGCGGATCGCGGAGTCCGGGCAGGACGGATTCCCTGTGACGGTGGACTTCCACGAGCCCCTCGGCAGTCATGTGCTGGTGCACACGCTGCTTGGTGACACGTCGGTCAAGTCTGTCGACGAGCATCCTCCCGGCATCGTGCTGCAGCTTGCTCCTGACATCCGGCCGGAGCCGGGGCGGCGCATGTCCTTGACCGTGCAGCCGGAGCACGTCTACGTCTTCGACGCATCGACCGGAACGGCAATCCCGACCCCAGACCAGGCGCCTGTGGTCGCGTCATGACTACCAAGGAGACAGGACCGTTGCACGATCAGGGGACCCACGTACTCGCTGAGATGCTCAGCCAGCCCGACTGCTGGGCTCAGGCGCTGGTGACGGCGACTGACGCCGCGGGTGTGCTGCCCGTGCCCGGATCCAAGGTCGCGGTGATCGGGTGTGGGACGTCGCTGCACATCGCCGCCGCCGTCGCAGCGGCGCGAGAGGCCGCGGGGCACGGCGAGACCGACGCCTTCCCCGCTTCGGAGATGCCGTCGCGACGCTACGACGTGGTCGTCGCCCTGTCGCGTTCAGGTACGACGACCGAGGTGCTCCAGGCGCTCGATCGACTGCCGGCAGGAGTGCGAACCCTCGGGATCACGGCGGACGCGGCCACGCCGATCTCGGCAGTGGCCGACGAGGTGGTCGTGCTCGACTACGCCGAGGAGCGTTCGGTGGTGCAGACCCGCTTCGCCACCACCGCACTGGCACTGCTGAGGGCCCACGTCGGCCACGACCTCGTTCCCGTCATCGAGCAGGGTCGTGCAGTGCTGTCCGAGGCCCTGGACGAGGCCCTGGTGGATCGTCGGCATTACGTCTTCCTCGGCCGTGGGTTGGCGCTCGGCGTGGCGGCCGAGGCGGCTCTGAAGGTCCGTGAGGCGGCGTCGGCCTGGAGCGAGGTCTACCCAGCGCTCGAGTACCGACACGGACCACTCTCCGCCGCGACCGAAGAGTCCCTGGTCTGGATGTTCGGAGCGCCCGACCAGACATTGGTGCACGACATCGAGGCGACTGGTGCCCGCGTGGTGACCTCGCGGCTGGACCCGCAGGCCGAGCTGGTGCGCGCCCAGCGGGTCGCCGTCGCCACCGCGCAACGACGCGGGCTCGACCCCGACCGTCCGCGGCACCTGACTCGTTCGGTGGTTCTCGCCCAGTGAGCACCGCGTCTGCGGCGCCGACCGGTCGTGTCCTGTGCGTGACGGTGAACCTCGCACTGGACGTCACCTATCTGGCCGACTCCCTCACCGCTGGCGAGGCCAACCGGGTCGCCGAGGTGCATGCCCGGGCCGGAGGCAAGGGCGTCAACGTGGCGAGGCTGCTGCACGACTTCGGCCATCCGGTGGTCGTCACCGGCCTGGCCGGCGGGTCGGTCGGCGACGAGATCGCCACGTCGCTCGACGCAGGATCTCTCGCCCACGACCTGGCGCCCTGCCTGAGCGCCAGCCGGCGAACCGTGACGGCCGTGGACCGGCGCGACGGGTCGTCGACCGGCTACTACGAGCCCGGACCGCTGATCTCCGCAGGCGAGTGGGACCGCTTCGCGACCGTGTACGAACGGTGGCTCCCAGATGTCGCCCTGGTGGTTCTCGCCGGCAGCCTGCCCCCCGGTGCGCCGGCCGACGGCTACCGGCAGCTGATCGCACTGGCCCGCGACCACGGCGTACCAGCGGTGCTCGATGTGCCCGGTGAGGCGTTGCTCTCCGGGCTGGCGGCAGGGCCGTGGCTGGTCAAGCCCAACGAGCTCGAGCTCGCGGAGGCGACGCGCATCGCGCGGCCGGTGTCGGTCGACGCCGCCGTTCACGCCGCCGGTCGCCTGATCGACGGAGGAGCCGAGCGGGTCGTGGTGTCGCTCGGCGCTCGAGGGCTGGTCGGGGTCTGCGCGCGGCAGGTGGTCGTCGCCGTGCCGCCGACCGTCATGGGCAACCCGGTCGGCGCGGGCGACGCGGTCGTCGCCACGCTCACCCATGCGCACCTGACTGGAGTCGCCTGGCCACAGGCCTTGCGTCTGGCCGCCGCCACTGCGGCCGCCGCCGTGCGCATGCACGTCGCGGGAGCCGTCGACCACCACGACGTCGATGAGCTGTACGACCGCGTGGAGGTGTGCGTCCGGTGACACCCGTCTTCGCGTTGGCGTTCGATCACCGCAACTCGTTCCGCCGCGGCTTCATGCAGCTGGCCGCGGACCCAACACCCGAGCAGCTTGGCCGGATGGTCGCCGCGAAGGGCGTCGTGGTGGACGCCCTGCTGCGGGCCGCCGCCCAGGTGCGCGGGGGCCGGCCCGCGTTGCTCATCGACGCGGAGTACGGCGGGCGCTACGTCGACGCCGCCCGGAGCGGCGGCGTGGCCGTCGCGATGCCGGTGGAGGTGAGCGGTCGGCGCGAGCTGAGCTTCGAGTACGAGGGCGACTTCGCCACCGTGATCGAGGCGTACCAGCCGGACTTCGCGAAGGTGCTCGTCCGCTACAACCCCGACGGTGACCGGGAAATGAACGCCCGCCAGCGACAGCGGCTTCGCGCGCTCGTGCGGTGGCTGGACGGGCGCCCGCAGCAACTGATGCTCGAGCTCCTCGTGCCACCGGAGAAGGAGCAGCTCACTGCCGTCGGCGGCGACCGGCTCAGGTATGACCGTGAGCTGCGAGCGGAGCTCACCGCCCGCGCGGTCGTGGAGATCGCGGGCGACGGCGTTCGCCCACCGCTGTGGAAGATCGAGGGCCCCGAGACGGCTGCCGATGCCCGTCTCGTCGCGGCGGCGGTGCGCGACGTCCGCCAGGACTCGGGGTGCCTGGTCCTGGGCCGAGGCGCGGACCCGGCGGCTGTGCGCCGGTGGCTCGCGACCGCCGCCGGTGTCACCGGGTTCTGCGGTTTCGCCGTCGGCCGGACACTGTGGTGGGACCCCCTACGCGACGTCATGGCCGGTGGCGACCGCGACGCGGCCGTCCAGGCGATCGCCGACCACTACCTGGACCTGGTCCGCACCTATGCGGCAGTCATTCCGGCCGGCTGACCGCTAGGCGGCAGGCGCGTACGTCAGGACCGTGATCCCGTCGGGGTAGACCGACCCGAGTCCGCAAACTCATCGCCGCACGCTGTCGTCCGGGCAGCATCGGCAATCGAGGACCATTGTCGGTGCCGTCCCCTACGTTTGCTGCCAGGTCACTGGTCACGGGACGCAGGGAGGGGGTCGCAGATGGAGTCCTTCGGGAGCCGAGGGCTCGAGGAGAGCATCGAGCGGGCATGGTCGAGCTTCCGGCGCCGCCTGGCCGACTACGCGGCCGGCATGGCCGACGGGGACACGCTCACCGTCGAGGTCGCGTCGGCAGAGTGCGAATCCGGTTCGTGGCCCTTCGCCCGGTTCACGGCATGGGGGCGCGATCGGCTGCGTGGCGAGGTGTCGGGCAACGGCGTCCTGCGTGGGAGTCGTGCGCTGGACGCGACGATGATGCGGACGATGCTGCAGATCGGGTGGATCTCGTCCACGCCCGAGCTGGTCGATGCTGAGCCGAACTTCTCCATCGACCTCACCCGGGCGTACGCGGATCGTCTCGCCGTGATGACCGTCGAGGCGTTCCGCCGGGTGTGGGGTGTGGTGCACCCGGGGTTCATGGTGGCCAGCGACCGGTTCAGCTTCGCGGCCACGACCCGGCTCGGCATCGCCGCGCCGCGCGAGGCTCCGTGTGCGCCGTCTGCGCCGGATGGTGCGGACGTGCCGCCCGAGCCGGTGGCCGCCGAGACGTCGCCAGACCTGGCCCGGCAGATTCGGGCAGCGCTCGCGAGCCACTTCGGGCACGAGCCGACCAGGTCCGACTCCGACTCGTTCATCGTGAGCGTGGGCCGGGGGCCGGTGCTGGTGCGGCGGCACGAGGTCAGGCCTGTGGTCGAGGTGGTCGCACCGATCGTCCGTGGAGTGGCCGCGGGTCCGCGGACCGACGAGGTGATCCTGCAGCTCAACCTGGCGTATCCATTGATCAAGGTGTTCCTGATCGTGGACACCGTCCTCGCGGTCGGGCAGATTCCGGCGGCACCGTTCGTCGCCGCTCATCTGGCGCAGGCCCTCACGGCGCTCTCCGAGCTGGTGAACGGGCCCGGCGACGAGCTTGCCTGCTTTCTGGACAGTGACGAGCCGATCACCGAGCCCACGCCCCCGGCGCCGCGGAGGCGCCGGCCGCGGGTCGAGCAGGCTGGGCTGTTCCCGGCCCCCGGTGAGCAGACCCTGTTCGACGGCTCAGCGGACTGAGGACGGGTGCCCTTGTGAGTGATACCCCCTGGGGGTAAAGTCTCGCGGGTGACAACGTCGACATCGAACAGCGCCCGACCCCAGCAGCGATCCACCCCCGGCTACGCCGAGCACAAGGCGGCCGTGCACAAACGACTGCGCCGCATCGAAGGGCAGGTGCGCGGTCTCCAGCGGATGGTCGAGGAGGACCAGTACTGCATCGACGTCCTGACGCAGTTCTCCGCGACAACGAAGGCATTGCAGGCGGTGGCTCTCGCGTTGCTCGAGGACCACCTCGGTCACTGCGTGACCCAGGCGATTGCTGACGGCGGACCTGAGGCCGGCGACAAGATCCACGAGGCGTCCGTGGCGATCGGACGGCTGGTGAAGTCGTGACGGACGTCCTCGACACGATCGGCCGATCGCTCCAGGACGGCTTCGGGATGTTCTGGGAGACGCTGTGGGCGTTGGTGCTCGGCTTCGGCCTGTCCGGCGCCGTCCAGGCGTTTGTTTCTCGCGCACAGATGCAGCGGGCGTTCGGCGATCATCGGCCCCGAACGATTGCGAAGGCAGGGTTCTTCGGCGCTGTGTCGTCGTCGTGTTCGTACGCCGCGAGTGCGCTGGCCAAGTCGATGTTCGCCCGGGGCGCGGACTTCACCGCCGCGCAGGCGTTCATGTTCGCGTCGACCAACCTGGTGCTCGAGCTGGGCATCGTGCTGTGGCTGCTGATCGGCTGGGAGTTCGCGCTCGCCGAGCTGGTGGGCGGCGCACTCATGATGGCGCTGATCGCCGTCGTGCTGCCACGGGTCGTGTCCCCGGCCGAGCAGGACGCCGCGCGGGAGCGCCTCCTGGTAGGCGACGCGTCAGGAGGTGCCCACGAGCACCACGGCGAGCCGTCCGACACCTCCACTCCCTGGCGCACGCGGATCCGCTCGCTCGCGGGATGGTCCGACGCGGCGGGGTACACCATCAGTGACCTAACGATGCTCCGCAAGGAGCTGGTGATCGGCTTCGTTGTTGCGGGGTTCGCCGACGCGGCTGTGCCGGTCGGCTTCTGGCAGTCGTTGTTCCTCACCGGGCACGGCTTCTGGTCGGCCTTGGAGAACGTCGTGCTCGGGCCGTTCCTGGCGATCATCGCGTTCGTCTGCTCGATCGGCAACGTGCCCCTCGCGGCCGCGCTGTGGACGGGCGGCAGCTCGTTCGGTGGCGTGGTGGCGTTCGTCTTCGCCGACCTGATCACGCTTCCGCTCCTGCTGATCTATCGCAAGTACTACGGGCTCCGGCTGACCGCCAAGCTGCTGGCCGTGTTCTGGGCCACGATGAGTGTTGCGGGTCTGGTGACCGAGTACCTGTTCAGGGCCGCCGGCATCGCGCCGACCGCGCCGGCGGGAGAGCACGGGATGGTCGGCCGCGACGTCTTCGGCTGGAACTACACCACGGTGCTCGACGTCCTCGCGCTGGCGGCCTTCGCCGGGTTGTACGCGTTGTACCGCAACCGGGAGCGCTTCGGGGGCGGCACCGCGTACGCCAAGGACCCGGTCTGCGGCATGCAGGTGGAGAAGGACCACGCTCCGGCGACGGCGCAGGGCAGCGGGCGGATCCACTACTTCTGCTCCGACCACTGCCGGGATCGATTCGAGTCGGGTGCCGACCGGACCCGGTGACGTGGTCGGCGGGACCCTTGCATTCCTCGGCAGACTGTGGCGCATGCCGTCGTGGGTGCTGCACTTCGACCTCGACCAGTTCATCGCGGCGGTCGAGGTACTGCGCCGACCCGAGCTGCGCGGGAAGCCGGTCGTGGTCGGCGGCCGGGGCGACCCGACCGAGCGCGGTGTCGTGTCCACCGCGTCGTACGAGGCGCGGGAGTTCGGCGTGGGCTCGGGGATGCCGCTGCGGGTCGCGGCGCGGCGATGCCCGGACGCGGTGTTCCTGCCGGTGGACGCACCGACGTACCAGGCGGCCTCGGAGCAGGTGATGGCGACGTTGCGATCGACCGACGCCGTGGTCGAGGTGATGGGCTGGGACGAGGCGTTCCTCGGGATCGACACCGACGATCCGGAGGGCTACGCGCGCGACGTTCAGGCGCGCGTGTCGGCGGCCACCGGGTTGCACAGCTCGCTGGGCATCGGTGACAACAGGCTGCGCGCGAAGATCGCGACCGAGTTCGGGAAGCCGGCCGGCGTGTTCCGGCTGACCGACGACAACTGGTTCCCGGTGATGGCGGACCGGCCCCCCGACGCACTGTGGGGGATCGGCCGCAAGACCGCGAAGCGGCTGGCCGGTCTCGGCCTCACGACGGTTCGTGCGCTGGCGTTGGCCGACCCTCAGTGGCTGGCCGACGAGCTCGGTCCCACGATGGGTCCGTGGTACCGACGGTTGGCCCGTGGGGTCGATCGCAGCACGGTCGACCCCACTCCCTACGTCGCCAGGTCGCACGGCCGGGAGACGACGTACCAGCAGAACCTCACCGACCCGGCCGAGGTGGAGCGGCAGCTGCGCGACCTGGCGCGCCGAGTGGCGCAGGACGTGCGGACCGACGGTCGGCCGGTCGTGCGGGTCGGGCTCAAGGTGAGGTACGCGCCGTTCGACACCCACAGCCACAGTCTCCCCCTGGCCGAGCCCACAGGGTCCCGCGACGAGATCGAGAAGGCGGCGCTGGAGCTGCTGGAGCGCGTGGACCGTGACCGGCCGATCCGGCTGCTCGGGGTACGCGCCGAGATGGCCGCGCCCGAGTCGCCCCACCCGTGAGCGGATCGGGGTCAGCCGGGGGGTGGGGTGGGGAGTTGACGCTTGTGCGCTGTGCGGTCGTACGTATTCTCGATGATCTCGCGGACGGCGTCCGGGGTCGTGGCCCCGGCGAGGTAGTCGTCGATGGCGTCGTAGCTGACGCCGAACGCGTCCTCGTCGAGGCGCATCGGCCGCAACGCCTCCAGGTCCGCCGTCGGCGGCTTGCTGACCACCGCTGCGGGCACGCCGAGTCGCGCGGCGAGCGCCCTCACCTGCCGCTTGAGCAAACCGGTCAGCGGTACGACGTCGGCGGCGCCGTCGCCGTACTTGGTGAAGAAACCCATCACCGCCTCGGCCGCGTGGTCGGTGCCGACGACGAGTCCCCCGAGGCCGTTGGCGACGGCGTACTGCGTGACCATCCGTTGGCGTGCCCGGACGTTGCCCGCGACGAAGTCCTCGTGGGCGAGGTCGTGGAAGGCGTGACCGGCGGACGCGAGTGCGCGCATGGTGGCGTCGGTGGCCGGCCGGATGTCGACGGTGAAAACCCGGTCCGGACCGATCGCGGCGATGACGGTCTCGGCGTCGGCCTCGTCGGACTGAGTGCCGTAAGGCAGCCGCAGGGCCAGGAACTGCGCGGAATCGCCACGGTCGCGGCGCCGCTGAGCGGCCAGCTGGCACAGGTGGCCGGCGGTCGCGGAGTCGACGCCGCCGCTGATGCCGAGCACGAGTCCGGCGGCAGGTGCCTCGGACATCGCTGCGTCGAGGAACCCAACGCGACGCCCGATCTCGGCTTCGACGTCGATCGTCGTGTGCACTCCCAGTGCGGCAGCGATCTCCGCGCGACGGTCCATGGGTCCTCCAGCGCTGGATGCGTTCCCGGCATCGGATGCGGCGACACGACCGTACCGGGCCCACCGGACGGCAAGGGCTACCGGTTGTCGGTACCCGCTGGCAGTCTGAGGACTCGAGCCGCGACACACCCGTGTCGGCACGGAACGGAGTGATCATGGGCAACCCGGTGGTGCATTTCGAGGTGATCGGGACGGACGGCGCAAAGCTGCGCGACTACTACTCCCAGCTGTTCGGCTGGTCGATCGACGCCGACAACCCGATGAGCTACGGCATGGTCGGGCGCGACGACAACGTCAACGAGGACGGTGTGGGCATCGGCGGCGGCATCGGCTCCGGCCCGGAGGGCTACGCAGGACACGTCACGTTCTATGTCGAGGTGCCGGATGTCGAGACGGCGCTGGGCCAGGCGGAGTCGTTGGGTGGTCACCGGGTGATGGGTCCGGAGAACATGGGCGGGATGGAGCTCGGCCAGTTCACCGACCCCGAAGGTCATGTGATCGGGCTCGTCTCCACCGCCCCCGACTGAGGCGGAGGTGGGCACGAGGCACGCGCATTAGGGTCGGCGGCATGCGCGCGACGGGGAGAGCCGGTGGGGGACCGGTGAGCAGATGACGTTGCACGTGCACCGATCCGAGCGGGCCGACCCTCTGGTGGCGGGACTCGCCGAGCTGCTGCGAACGACTCCGGACGACCCATTCGCGCCCGACCTGGTGGCCGTGCCAGCGCGCGGCGTCGAGCGCTGGTTGACCCAACGGCTGTCCCATCACCTTGGCGGAATCGCAGCCGACGGGGTCTGTGCCAACGTCCGGTTCCCGTCGCCGCGCACGCTCACCGCGGACGCAGTCACCGCGGCCTCGGGCGTCGATCCGGACCAGGACCTGTGGGCGCCCGGGCGGGTGGTCTGGGCACTGCTGGAGGTGATCGACAGCTGTGCGGCGCAGGATTGGTGCCGGGCTCTCGGGCGCCACCTAGACCACCAGGGGCGAAGGCTGGTGGCCGCGCAACACGTGGGCGGGCTGTTCAGCGCCTACTCCCAGCAGCGGCCGCAGATGCTGCGCGACTGGGCCGCAGACGTCGACAGCGACGGTGCCGGCGCTCGGCTGGCGGACGACGTCGCCTGGCAGCCGGAGCTGTGGCGTCGGCTGCGCGACCGGATCGGCGCACCTGGCCCGGCGGAACGCTT
This sequence comes from Nocardioidaceae bacterium, assembly GCA_050700835.1. Classification (GTDB taxonomy): domain Bacteria; phylum Actinomycetota; class Actinomycetes; order Propionibacteriales; family Nocardioidaceae; genus JBOHDX01. The sequence continues at coordinate 40,205 of JBOHDX010000102.1, read as the reverse complement.
GGCGCCGGCGTGCGAGGCGCTGCGGGACGCGCCTGCCCTCATCGACCTGCCGCACCGGATCAGCCTGTTCGGCCCCACCGGGCTCACCACCGAGCAGGTGACGGTGCTGGCGGCTCTGGCCGAGCACCGGGACGTACACCTGTGGCTGCCGCATCCGTCGAACGACCTGTGGGAGAAGGTGCGAGCCGACCCGGGGACGCGGGAGCGCCGGCGAACCGACCCCACCGCCTCGGCGGCGGGCAACCGGCTGCTGGCGTCTCTCGGCCGCGACACCCGTGAGATGCAGCTGGTGCTGGCGCAGCTGGCGCCGGCCGCCACCGACGAGTACCACCCGCTGCGCGACGACCGCGACTCGCTGCTCGGCCGCATCCAGCACGACCTGCGCACCGACTCTGCACCCCCAAGCGAGCCCATCGGTGCCGCCGCAGATGCGCGGCCGGTGCTCGATGCCGACGACCGGAGTCTGCAGGTGCACGCCTGCCACGGCCGCGCGCGCCAAGTCGAGGTGCTCCGCGAGGTGCTGCTCGGGCTGCTGGAGGCGGACGAAACCCTCGAGCCACGCGACGTGCTGGTGATGTGCCCTGACATTGAGGCGTACGCACCGCTGATCTCAGCCACCTTCGGGCTGGCCGATGCCGACGCGTTCGCCGCACATCCCGGCCACCGGCTGCGGGTACGCCTGGCCGACCGGTCCCTGCGGCAGACCAACCCGCTGCTCGCCACGCTCGGCCGGCTGCTCGAGCTCGCGGACTCTCGCGTCACCGCCTCGCACTTGCTCGACCTGGCGACGATGCCACCGGTGGCCCGCAGATTTGGGTTCGACGACGAAGCGCTCGAGCGGGTGCGGGACTGGGTCGGCGCCTCGGGCATCCGGTGGGGACTCGACTCCGCCGGGCGCGCGCCGTTCCGGATGGAGGGCGTCGCGCAGAACACTTGGCAGGCGGGCCTCGACCGGGTCCTGCTCGGCGTCAGCATGTCCGAGGACGACCTCCGCTGGGTCGGCCTGGCCCTGCCGCTCGACGACGTCGACTCCTCTGACATCAGGCTGGCGGGCCGAGTGGCCGAGTTCGTCGACCGACTTGGCACCACCCTGCACCGGTTGTCGCCGGAGCAGCCGCTGGCCGATTGGCTCGATGCCCTCGGCGACGCTCTGGACATGCTCACCGACGTTTCCGAGCGGGACGCCTGGCAGTTGGCCCAAGCCCGCAGCGAGCTGGCCGATGTCGCCGCCTCGGTGCACGACGCTGAGTCGGCGCCGACGCTGGGGCTCGGCGACGTGCGCGCGCTGCTCGCGGATCGGCTGCGTGGACGCCCCACCCGGGCCGGTTTCCGCACCGGCAACCTGACGATGTGCTCGATGGTTCCGATGCGCTCGGTGCCGCACCGGGTGATCTGTCTGCTCGGCCTCGACGACGGGGTGTTCCCCCGTACGCCCGGCGTCGACGGGGACGACATCCTCGCTCGCGACCCATTGGTGGGGGAGCGGGACCGGCGCAGCGAGGACCGGCAGCTGCTGCTCGACGCGGTGCTGGCGGCGCAGGAGCACCTCGTCGTGCTCTATACCGGCGCCGACGAGCGCACCAACACCGAGTGCCCCCCTGCCGTACCCGTCGGGGAGATCTTCGACGTCGTGGACGCGACCGTGCGGCTGTCGTCTGGCCACCCGGCGAGTGGGCAGGTTGTGGTGCGGCACCCGTTGCAGCCGTTCGACCCGCGCAACTTCACTGCCGGGGCGCTCGGCGCGCCGGGACCGTTCAGCTTCGATCGCACCTCACTGGCCGGGGCGCGCGCCGCGGCGAAACCACGACATGACCCAGATCCGTTTCTGGCGAAGGCCTTGGCGGCACTACCTGCTGGCGACCCGATCGACCTCGCCCAGCTGATCCGGTTCCTCGAGCACCCGGTCAAAGGGTTCTTCCGCCAGCGCCTCGGCGTCGCGCAGCCCGAGCAGGGGGAGGTGCTCGACGACGCCCTGCATGCCGGACTGGATCCGTTGGCGACGTGGTCCGTGGGCGACCGGTGGCTGCGGCAGCGCATCGGCGGAGCGAGCACGGACGCCTGCCTCGCAGCCGAGTGGCGCCGCGGCGCCCTGCCTCCCGGGGCGCTGGGCAGCAGGCTGCTGGACAACATCGCCGAGGCCGCGGAACCCTTGCTGCTCGCTGGCGCCGAGGACCGGGTCGGCGACGCCTCCGCAGTGGATGTCGCGGTGACATTGCCCGACGGTCGCATCGTCGCCGGCACGGTGCCCGGGGTGCACGGAGCCACCGTCGCACGCACGACGTACTCCCGGCTCGCCGCCAAGCACCGGCTGCGGGCCTGGGTCCAGGTGCTGATGCTGGCCGCCAGCCATCCCGATCGGCCATGGCGCGCAGCGACGATTGGTCAGGGCAAGCACTACCCGGTCCGCTCGGTGGTGACGGCTCCCGGCCCTGATGCCGCGGTCGCGACATTGGAGGCGCTGGTCGGTCTCTGCGACCGAGGGTTGTGCGAGCCCCTGCCACTGCCGCTCGGCGTGTCGCTCGCCTACGCCGAGCGACGGCACGAGGGGGACAGCGACCTGGCCGCGGTCGCGGCCGCCCGCACGACCTGGGACAAGGGGTTCGAGCGCGGTGACCCCGAGCACGTCATGGTGTGGGGACCGGACGCTGGGCTCGACGACCTGATGGCCGCACCGCCCAGCACCGACGACCAGCCCGACGACGGCACCCACCGCGAGCGAAGCCGCTTCGGCGCGCTGGCCTGCGGTCTGTGGTTCCCGTTGCTCGACGCCGAGACGGTGGACAACGCATGACACGCGTGAGCGGTGGCTTCGACATCGGCGGTGAGCTCCCCACCGGGACCACGATCCTGGAGGCGAGCGCGGGCACCGGCAAGACCTTCACGATCGCCGCCCTGGCGACGCGGTACGTCGCGGAAGGTCTGGCCGAGCTGCACGAGCTGATGGTCGTGACGTTCGGGCGGGCGGCGACCAGGGAGCTGCGCGAACGCGTCCGGGAGCGGGTCGTCGACACCGAGCGCGAGCTGGCCGACCCTGCCGCGGCAAGAACCAGCCAGGACGACCTGCTCAGACACCTCACCACCGGCGTGCCGGATGAGGAGGTCGCGTTGCGTCGCAAGCGCCTGACGGCTGCCCTGGCCGACTTCGACGCCGCCACCATCGCCACCACGCACGGCTTCTGCCAGCAGATGCTCACCGGACTCGGCATCGCCGGCGACTTCGAACCCGACGGCACGTTCGTCGAAAGCGTCGACGACCTGGTCGACGAGGTCGTCGATGACCTCTACCTGCGCAAGTACGGCGTGCCGGACGGTCCCAAGCCGCCGCCGATGTCATACGCCGAGGCGAGGTCGGTCGTGGTCCGGGCGATCTCAGACCGGCACGCGGCGCTGGTTCCGGCGCGGGCAGAGCCCGGCTCGGTCCCGGCGCTGCGGTTCGGGATCGCCACCGCCGCGCGGGCGGAGGTGGACCGACGCAAGCGGCAGCGTCGGCTCAAGGACTACGACGACCTGCTGACCCGGCTGCGCGACGCGCTGGTGGATGTGGCCAACGGTCCCGCGGCACGGCAGCGCATCCGGGACCGCTACAAGGTGGTGCTGGTCGACGAGTTCCAGGACACCGACCCGGTGCAGTGGGAGATCCTGCGCACCGCGTTCCACGGGCACACCACGCTGGTGCTGATCGGTGATCCGAAGCAGGCGATCTATGCCTTTCGCGGCGGTGACGTCGTGACCTATCTCGCGGCCGCAGTCGACGCCACGTCGGCCAGCACCCTCGTCCGCAACTGGCGCAGTGACCAGGCACTGTTGCTGGCGCTCGAGCAGATCTTCGCGGGCGCCGCACTCGGTCACGACGGGATCGTCGTGCGCCCCGTCGAGGCGGAGCACACGTCGCGGCGGCTGTCGGGTGCCCCGGTCGATGCCGCGCTCCGGCTGCGAGTCGTCCGCCGCGACCACGTGGGGGGCTCCCCGAAGCCCAAGGTCGACCGGGTGCGTGACCTGGTGACCGCCGACGTTGCGGCCGACATCGCGAGACTCCTCGGCGGCGCACCCTTGCTGACGTTCGACGACGGGCCGAGACCGCTCGGGCCAGGCGACATCGCGGTCCTGGTGCACACCAACAAGCAGGCGACTGCGGCGCATGCAGCGTTGCTCGCCACCGGCGTACCCGCGGTGCTCACCGGAGCAGTCAACGTGTTCTCCACCGACATGGCGTCGGAGTGGCTGGTGCTGCTGCAGGCGTTGGAGCAGCCGCACCGGGCGACGCGGGTACGCACCGCTGCGCTCGGTTGCTTCGTCGGCTGGTCCGCCACCCGGCTCGCCGAGGCCGAGGACGCGGTGATGGACGAGCTCGGTCCCCGGCTGCGCGAGTGGGGCGAGGCACTCGCCCGCCGGGGCGTACCCGCGCTGCTGGAGCTGGTCCTCCAGGCCGGGCTGCCCGAGCGTCTGCTGGCCACGCCAACGGGTGAGCGGCAGCTGACCGACCTGCGGCACCTGGCGGAGGCGCTGCATGCCGTCGCCCGCGCCGAGGGTCTAGGCACCGCAGCGCTGGTCGAGTGGCTCCAGCACCGGATCGCCGACGCCGTCGGCGACGTCAGCGAGGAGCGAACCCGGCGGCTGGAGTCGGATGCGGACGCCGTGCAGGTCGTCACCGTGCACCGCAGCAAGGGTCTCGAGTTCCCCGTGGTCTATGTGCCGTTCGGCTGGGACCGGTTTGTGAAAGGCACCCCCGATCTGCTGCGCTTCCACGACGAGGCCGGGATCCGGACGGCGGACGTGGGCGGCAAGACCGGGGCCGCCTACGACCAGAACAAGGCGTTGGACCAGGCCGAGGACGCGGGCGAGAGCCTGCGGCTGTTGTACGTTGCCTTCACCCGTGCCCAATGCCAGGTCGTCACCTGGTGGGGCCCGTCGACGAACACGCCACGGTCCGCGATGCACCGGTTGCTGTTCGCCGACCACGCCGTGGGGGAGCAGCCCGCGGACCAGCCGGCGCTTCCGTCGGACGACGCGGCGCGCGACCGGCTGGACGCGCTTGCGGCGGCGTCCGCGGGCATCATCGTGGTCGAGGACGTCGACGTGGGTGGCTCGACTCGGTGGCGACCCCCGGCTGATACTGCGCCGGTGTTGTCGGCGGCGACGTTCGACCGCCGCCTCGACACTGCCTGGCGACGCACGTCCTACAGCGCCCTCACCGCCGCTGCGCACGGCGACGTCCCGGCCGACGGGGGCGTGATGAGCGAGCCGGAGGGCCGCGTCCTCGAGGACGAGGTCCAGGTGCCCGCGCCTGCGGCCAGCCCACCGGCTCGGGGAGACGCCGACGAGACCATGCGCGATGCCCTGTCGCCGTTGCGCGCGCTGCCGAGGGGCACGGCCTTCGGCATCGTCGTGCACGCGGTGCTGGAGACGGTGGATACCGGCGCCCCGGACCTGCTGACCGAGCTGGTCGGCCGCTGCCGCGACGTCGTGGGCCGGCGCACCGGCTCGTCGCTCGACGCGGACGCGATGGCGGCGGCGCTGCTGCCGCCGATGCTGACGCCGCTGGGGCCGATGGCGGGTCAGCTCTCGCTGGCGCAGGTTCGACCCGAGGACCGGCTCGTGGAGCTCGACTTCGAGCTGCCGTTGGCCGGCGGGGACGACCCCCGTGCGGGCGCCGCGACGGTGGGCGCGCTGGCGGATGTGCTGCGTCGACACCTGCCCGCCGATGACCCCTTCGCGACGTACCCCGATCTGCTGTCGGCACCCGGGCTGGCCGGCGAGAAGCTGCGCGGCTATCTCGTCGGCAGTCTCGACGCCGTGCTGCGGGTGCGCGGCGACGGCGAGCCGCGTTATCTCGTCGCCGACTACAAGACGAACTGGCTGGGCGGCGCCACCGCCGAGAACCTGAGCGCCTGGCATTACCGTGCCGGCGCGTTGACCGGGGCGATGCTCGACGCGCATTACCCGCTGCAGCTGCTGCTGTACCTCGTCGCGCTCCACCGCTACCTGCGCTGGCGTCAGCCGGGGTACGACCCGGACGTACACCTCGGAGGCGGGTTGTACCTGTTCGTGCGCGGCATGTGCGGCCCGACCACGCCCACGGCGGACGGCACGCCGTGCGGTGTGTTCGGCTGGCGACCGCCCGGCGAATTGGTCGAAGCGCTGTCGCGGCTGCTGGCCGGGGACGGCGCATGACGGCGGCCCTCCCACCGAGGAATCGACATCTCGGTAGCGATGACGACCGCATTGTCGATTCTCCCGTGGCCGATGGCTTCGACGCCGACCTGGCCCTCGGCGCCACCGGTCAGCTGCGCGCCTTCAACCAGGCCGGTGTGCTGTCGGCCGCTGACGTGCACGTGGCGCAGCGCCTGTCCCGGCTCGGTGATGAGACCGACGAGTCGGTGCTCCTCGCGGTCGCGATGGCGGTGCGCGCGGTGCGCTTCGGGTCGGTGTGTGTCGAGCTTGCGCGCGTACGCGAGATTGCTGCGCCCGAGGACGGCGGAGCAGACCTCGACTGGCCGCCGGTCTCCGACTGGACCGAGGCGTGCGCGCACAGCGAGCTCGTGGCGGTCGGCAGGGCAGGCGACCCATCGAGACCGCTCCGGCTGGTCGAGGGCCTGCTCTACCTCGACCGCTACTGGCGCGAGGAGGAGCTGGTACGCCGTGAGCTCGACCAGCGGGCCGCACGACCCGTGGTGGTAGACGGTGCCGTGTTGTCGGCCTCGCTTGCTCGGCTGTTCCCGGCACCAGCGCTGGACCGGCAGCGCCTGGCAGCGGCGATGACCGCGCTGCGTACTGTCTCGGTCGTCGCGGGTGGCCCCGGGACAGGCAAGACCACCGCGGTCGCACGGGTGCTCGAGCTGCTGCACGACCAGCCGGGCCCAACGCCCCGGATCGCCCTCGCGGCACCGACCGGGAAGGCCGCCGCGCGGCTCCAAGAGGCGGTCCGGCACTCGGTGTCCGAGGGACGGCTCGCGATCGGCGCGCTGGAAGCCACGACGATCCACCGGCTGCTGGGACGCCGCCCGGAGAGCCGTACCCGGTTCAGGCACGACCGGCACAACCGGCTCCCCTACGACGTGGTGGTCGTCGACGAGACGTCGATGGTGTCGTTGACGTTGATGTCGCGGCTGCTCGAGGCGGTCCGGTTGGAGGCCCGGCTGGTCTTCGTCGGCGACCCCGATCAGCTGGCGTCGGTGGAGGCCGGCGCAGTCCTCGGCGACCTCGTGGCCCGGCCCGCCGCGGCCGACAGCTCGGTGCCGTCATTGCTCACCGAGCTGGTCGGCGACGACCTGGAGCCGGGGGAGGCCGCCGGTGACGCCTTGCGCAACGGAGTCGTCAGGCTGACGAGGACGCACCGCTTCGGCGAGACCATCGGCGCACTGGCACGGGCGGTGCAGTCCGACGACGCCGACTCGGTGCTCGAGATCCTGCGGTCAGCCGATTCGGAGGTGTCGTTCGTCGAGCCGGCCGGGGACGCGTTCGCGACCGAGTCGCTGCGTGAGGACGTGGTGTCCGCGGCGTCGGAGCTGACCGCGGCCGCGCGCGCCGGTGAGGTGGTCCGCGCACTGTCGCTTCTGGAGAGTCACCGGCTGCTGTGCGCGCACCGGCGAGGACCCTACGGCGTTGCCTGGTGGGCCGCCACTGTCGAGCGCTGGATCGCCGAGTCGGGTGAGGTCGAGGTGGGGGAGTGGTACCTCGGCCGGCCGGTGCTGGTCACCGAGAACGACTACGACCTGCGGATCTTCAACGGCGACACCGGTGTGGTGGTCGACGGCGGACCACGCGGACCCGTCGCTGCGTTCAAGCGCGGCGAGGAACCGCTGCTGCTCAGCCCCGGCCGGTTGGCGTCCGTTCAGACCGTGCACGCCATGACGGTGCACCGCGCGCAGGGCAGTCAGTTCGACCGAGTCTCTTTGGTGCTGCCTCCCAGTGACTCCCCCCTGCTGTCGCGTGAGCTGTTCTACACCGCGATCACACGGGCTAAGAAGCACGTACGCGTCCTCGGCAGCGAGGAGTCGGTGCGCGCAGCCGTCGGGCGCCCGATCGCCCGGGCGAGCGGCCTGCGGCGCCGCTGACGCCCGGGCGGCCCCGTCCCTCTCAATTGCGGAAAGTGGCTCGGATCCGGCCCGCGAGCGAGCCACTTTCCCGCAATCGGCGGGGATCGGCGAGGGTGCGGCGCGGGTGCGGCGGGGATCGGCGGGGATCGGCACGGCCCGTGGTGGCACGATGACTCCGACGCTGTCACCGCACACGGAGGTGCCAAAGCCCATGACGTCAGATGTGACCACGATCGGAACCGGCGACCACACCGTGATCTGCCTACCGGGCTGGTTCGGCTCGGCGCAGGGGTGGGGCCTGTTGCCGCAGGTGGTCGACGTGGGCACGTTCACGTACCTGTTCCCCGACATCCGCGGGTACGGCGCGCGCAAGGACGAGGCCGGGGACCACACGATGGCGGAGGTGGCCGAAGACACGGTCGCGCTGGCCGACGCGCGCGGCGTCGAGACGTTCAGCCTTCTCGGCCACTCGATGGGCGGCAAGGCCGCGGCGTACACCCAGCTGCTGGTCCCGCACCGCGTGCGGTCGGTCGTCGGCGTGAACCCGGTACCGCCGGCGACGGTGCCGATGGACGACGACACCCACGGGCTCTTCTTCGGTGCGGCGGACGACCCGGTACGCCGGCGGGCGATCATCGACTTGACCACCGGCAACCGGCATTCGGACGCCTGGCTGGCTCGAATGGTCGACCAGTCGCTGGCCACATCGGACCGGGACGCGTTCGCGGGCTACGTCTACTCGTGGGTCAACGACGACTTCTCCGGCCGTCTCGATCGTCCGGACGTGCCGTTGCTGGTCATCGCCGGTGCGGCCGACCCGGCGTTGTCCACGCAGGTGATGGAGCAGACCTGGATGCAGTGGTACCCGAACGCCACCCTGGTCACCCTTCCGGAGGCCGGCCACTATCCGATGTTCGAGACGCCGGTGGCGTTGGCCACCACGGTCGAGTCCTTCCTCGCTCAGCACTGACTCACGTGCCGGCACCGGACCAGCAGGAGATCCAACGGCTCGGTGATGCGCGCACCTTCACCCACGGCGTGCCGTTCGAGCTGCTGGCTCGGCTGCGGCGCCACCACCGGGTCGTCCGGGTCGACGAGCCCGGCAGCACATCGACTCCCGCCGGCCCGGGGTACTGGCTCGTCCTGCGGCACAAGGACGTCGAGTCCGTCCTCAAGCAGCCCATGCTGTTCTCGTCGTACGCCGGGGCGACCCAGGTGCGTGACCCGGCCACACCGGAGGACCTGGCGTACGTGCGCCGGATGATGCTCAACATGGACCCGCCGGAGCACTCGCGGCTGCGGCGGTTGTTGCAGCGATCCTTCACCGCGCGGGCGGTGGCGGGCCTCGAGCAGCGGATCGAGGAGCACGCCCGTGACATCGTCACGAAGGCCCTCGTCGGTAACGGCGGCGAGGTCGACTTCGCCACGGACATAGCCGCGGAGATGCCGCTGCTCACCCTGGCGGACGTCCTCGGCGTACCCAGCCAGGACCGCTGGCTGTTGTTCGACTGGTCGAACCGGGTGATCGGGTTCCAGGATCCCGACTATGCGACCAGTGCAGAGTTCGACCCGACGGGCGGCACCGACCTGGCGCGACGAGCGGTCGAGTTGCGCCCGGCTCCCGACGACACCGGCCGGATGCCGGACCCGCGCAGCCGCCACGGCATGCCCGATCTGTACGCCTATGCGCACCTGCTTGGCGAGGCCAAACGCGCTGATCCAGGGGACGACGTGATGAGCGTTCTGATGGCGCAGGCGGACACCGACGGTGGGCAGGTCAGTGTCGAGGAGTTCGAGAACATGTTCTGGTTGTTCGCGGTGGCCGGCAACGAGACTTTGCGCAACGGGTTGCCTGGCGGGATGGTCGCGCTGCTGCACCATCCCGCTGCCCAGCGCGAACTGCGGTCTGACCCGTCGTTGATCGGCGCCGCCGTCGAGGAGATGTTGCGCTGGTGGACACCGGTGATGGTGTTTCGCCGCACCGCCACCTCGGATGCGGACATCGGAGCCACTGCGGTCCGGGCCGGGGACAAGGTCGTGGTCAGCTTCATCTCGGCCAACCGCGACGAGTCGGTGTTCGACCGGCCGGACACATTCGACATCCGACGGGGGAGAAGCGACCACCTCGTGTTCGGGCACGGACCGCACTTCTGTCTCGGCGCCCATCTGGCACGGACGCAGATGCGAGCCCTGTTCAGCGCGCTCCTGGCGCGTACGTCGTGGATCGAGTCGGCCGGCGAGCCTGCGTTGCTCCAGTCGTCGTTCCAGCGCGGCATCAAGCGGCTGCCGATCCACTGGACGCGGTGACGCCCGCCCCCGCCCCACGCCCCCCCCGCGCCTTCCGACCGCAATTGCGGGAAAGTGGCTGACTTCGACGCGAGATCGAGTCACTTTCCCGCAATTGCGGAAGAGGGGGGCCGCGTCCGGGTTGCACTGATTCATCCGGAGCCGATGCGAGCCCCCGGGCAGTTGGTGGGGACACGTGTGCCGATGCGCAAGCCTCGCCACCGAAACGGCCGCTAGGGTGCGCACAACGGACGACAGGGAGAGACGATGTCAGGCACCATGACGCGCAGGCGCGTTCGGCCCGCAGCACTGCTCACGGCCGCCGTGGCCACGGCGATGCTCGCCGCCGGATGCGGCGGCAGCAGCGGCGGGTCCCCCAGCAGCACGGAGCAGAAGGACAGCACGGTCGCGGCGGAGGTCCCCAGCGCCATCGCCGCCAAGGGCACGCTCACCGTGGCGACGGATGCGTCGTACCCGCCGAACGAGTTCAGCAACCCGGCGAACAACCAGATCGAGGGCATGGACGTCGATCTGGGCGACGCGCTCGGCGCCGTGATGGGCCTCAAGGTCAAGTTCGTCGCCGCCGGGTTCGACACGATCATCCCGGGGCTGGCGGCAGGCCGCTACGACTTCTCCATGTCGTCGTTCACCGACACCAAGGCCCGCGAGAAGACCGTCGACTTCGTCACCTACTTCTCCGCAGGTACGTCGTTCTACACCGGAGCCAGCGGTGGCCAGAGCATCACCGGGCTGGGCAGCCTGTGCGGCTTGACGGTGGGTGTGGAGAGCGGGACCACGCAGAAGGACGACGCCACTGCCCAGGGCAAGAAGTGCACGGCCACGGGCAAGAAGGGCGTGAGCGTCTCGATCTTCCCGAACCAGACGGGCGCCAACCTGGCCCTGTCCTCCGGCCGGGTCCAGGTCGTGATGGCCGACTCGCCGGTGGCCGCCTACGCCGTCAAGCAGTCGAGCGGGAAGTTCAAGATCGTTGGTCCGACCTACGGCACCGCGCCCTACGGCATCGCGATCCCGCGTCCGTCGGGTACCGCTTCAGGACAGGCGCCGATGTCCAAGCCGATTCTGGACGCGTTGAAGAAGCTGATCAGCGACGGGACGTACAAGAAGATCCTCGACAAGTGGGGCGTCGAGGCGGGGGCGATCACCAACCCTGTGATCAACGGCGCCACCAGCTAGCTCCGGGAGGGACCGCATGAGCGCCGGAGACGCCGGCGGGGGACCGGAAGCCACGGCCGCCCCGGACCAGATCCGGGCGATCCCGGCGCGCCATCCTGGCCGGTGGGTGGCGACGGTCATCGTCTTGTACCTCGCCGCCGGGCTGATCCACTACGTCTGGACGAACCCCAACTTCAACTGGAGCTTCGTCGGCAAGTACCTCACCGCGAACGCGATCCTGAAGGGGCTCGGCTGGACGCTGCTGCTGACTCTCATCTCGATGGCCATCGGCATCGTGCTCGGCATCATCCTCGCGGTGATGCGGATGTCGACGGCACCGGTGGTGTCCGGTGCCGCCTGGGTCTACATCTGGTTCTTCCGGGGCACACCCGTGCTGGTCCAGATCCTGTTCTGGTTCAACATCTCGGGACTGATCGGTCAGAACACCCCGGTCTCACTCCCCTTCACCGGGATCGTGCTCTTCCACGTCAGCGCGAACAGCCTGATCTCCGTCTTCACCGCCGGCATCCTCGCCCTGGGGCTGAACGAGGGTGCCTACATGTCGGAGATCGTGCGTGCCGGTTTCCTCTCGGTCGACGAGGGACAGACCGAGGCGGCCCAATCGATCGGCATGAGCCGGATGCAGACGATCCGCAAGATCGTGCTGCCGCAGGCGATGCGGGTGATCATCCCGCCGACCGGCAACGAGACCATCTCGATGCTGAAGACGACCTCGCTGGTCAGTGTGATCTCGTTCCCGGAGCTGTTGTTCGAGGCTGGGCAGATCGGTGCCGCGACGTACCAGATCATTCCCAGCTACGTCGTCGCCAGCATCTGGTACATCGTGGTCACGTCGATCCTCACCGTCGGCCAGTTCTACGTGGAGCGGCACTTCGGGCGCGGATCCAGCCGCGAGCTGCCTCCGACGCCGTTGCAACGGATGCGGGCCTTGTTCCGGCGCAACCTCACGACCTTCCACGCGCCGACTCCGGATCCTGCCTCGCTCGGAGGGGAGCACCGATGACGGTCCCTGAAGGAGTCTCGTCCGCGACGCAGCATGCGATGGTCACCGCGGAGGGGGTGCACAAGCACTACGGCCGGCTCGAGGTGCTCAAGGGGATCAACCTCGAGGTCGAGCCTCGCGAGGTCGTGGTGATCATCGGACCATCCGGTTCGGGCAAGTCGACCTTCCTGCGCTGCATCAACCACCTCGAGAAGATCGATGCCGGCCGGTTGTCGGTCGACGGTGAGCTGGTCGGCTACCGGCAGAAGGGCAACCGGCTGCAGGAGCTGAAGGAGGACGAGGTCGCCCGCAAGCGTGCCGAGATCGGCATGGTGTTCCAGCGGTTCAACCTGTTCCCGCACATGACGGTGCTGGAGAACATCATGGTCGGCCCCTGCTCCGTCAAGAAGGAGCGGAAGGAGCCCGTACGCGCGCGGGCGCTGCAGCTGCTGGAGCGAGTGGGTCTGTCCGACAAGGCTGGCAACCACCCGGCGCAGCTATCCGGCGGCCAGCAGCAGCGCGTCGCCATCGCTCGCGCCCTGGCCATGCAGCCGAAGCTGATGCTGTTCGACGAGCCCACCTCCGCGCTCGACCCCGAGCTGGTTGGTGAGGTGCTCGACGTGATGAAGGAGCTCGCCCGAGACGGCATGACGATGGTCGTCGTGACGCACGAGATCGGCTTCGCACGCGAGGTGGGGGACGTCCTGCTGTTCATGGACGGCGGCGTGATCGTGGAGAAGGGCAGTCCACGCGAGATGGTCGCCGACCCGCAGCACGAGCGGACCAAGCAGTTCCTGTCCAAGGTGCTCTGACCTCCGCCCGCCTGGCGCCGCGATTCCGGGGTTGGGGAGAACGGTTGGTCAGCGGGGGATCCAGGCCCCGTCGTCGGACGTCTCGCCCGCGGTGTCCGCGAACGCCCGGAACGCCTCGGTTGTCTGCGCCCGCTCCTTGCTGTCCATCCGGTCCAGGATGGCCATCAGCGCCTTGCGGCGCCGAGACATGACCGTCTCCACCAGTCGTCGGCCACGGCGGCTTGCGGTGAGCTCGACCCGGCGCCGGTCCTGCGCCGACTCGCGCCGGTTCAGCAGTCCCGCAGTGACGAGCTTGTCGCAGGTACGCGTGGCGTTGGACGCATGGACCTCGAGGAGCTGCGCCACGGCTGTCACGCTCATCGGCCCTCGCTCGCTGACGATGGCCAGCACGCGCAGCTGCGTCATCGTGACCGGCTCCTTCATCCCAGCCACCGAGGCGGCGATGACCCCCACCAGGACCCGGGTGGTGCGCATCACATGGTCGACCTGCGCCGCGAGCTCGGCGCTGTCGGCCACCCGCCCCGAACGCGGGCCGCGTGTGTCTGCCACTCCTCGATGATGGGGGAGACGCAATGATTGCGCAACGTTACAAGTTGCGGCCTCGCACATGGTGTTGCTAGATGGACCCATGGATACTGACACCGAACGAGGCGACCCGCGAGTCGTCGTCGTGACCGGCGCCAGCGGTGGCATCGGTCGTGCCGTCGCCGAGGGCTTCGGCCGACGTGGCGACAAGGTCGCCCTGCTGGCACGTGGCAAGGCGGGCCTGGACGGTGCCGCCGAACGCGTGCGCCAGCTCGGAGGCACCCCGCTGCCGATCTCGCTGGATGTCGCCGACGCCGACGCCGTCTACGCCGCGGCCGAGCAGGTGGAGAACCAGCTCGGCCCCATCGACGTTTGGGTCAACGTCGCGTTCACCTCCGTGTTCGCGCCGTTCGACCAGATCCGGCCGGCCGAGTACAAACGCGTCACCGAGGTCAGCTATCTCGGGTACGTCTACGGCACCATGGCCGCGCTTGAGCGCATGCGCACCCGCGACCGGGGCACCGTCGTGCAGGTGGGCTCGGCCCTGGCGTACCGCGGGATCCCGCTGCAGAGCGCCTACTGCGGGGCCAAGCACGCGATTCAGGGGTTCCACGAGGCACTGCGCTGCGAGCTGCTGCACGAGAAGAGCAACATCGCGGTGACGATGGTGCAGATGCCGGCGGTCAACACGCCGCAGTTCTCCTGGGTGCTGTCACGCCTGCCCCGGCACGCCCAGCCGGTGCCGCCGATCTATCAGCCCGAGGTCGCCGCCGCCGGCGTGTTGTACGCCGCCGACCACCCGCGCCGCCGGGAGTACTGGGTCGGCGCCAGCACCATGGCGACGTTGGCGGCCAACGCGATCGCCCCCGGTCTGCTCGACCGCTACCTGGCCAGGACGGGTTTCTCCTCCCAGCAGACGTCGCAGCCGCGCAGTCCCGACCAGCCGGTGAACCTGTGGGAGCCAGCCGACGGGCCGGACGGCCACGACTTCGGCAGCCACGGCGAGTTCGACGACAAGTCGACCGACACCAGCGTCCAGCTCTGGCTGAGCCAGCACCACGGCGTGCTGGCCGGCGCCGGAGCGGTCATGGCCGGTGCCGGCTGGCGGCTGCTCCGGAGTCTGCGGTGAGCCGTGCCCCGGCGCTGCTGGGAGCCGCCTGGGGAGCCGCCTTGCTGCTGCGCGGACCCGACCTGATGCGGCTGCTGGGCAACCAGGGGCCGTCCTCGGCCGACATCGACGTGATCCACGTGCTCGGGGCCCGCCAGATCGTCGAGGCCGTCGCTCTCGCCGGCCTCGGCGCGAGGGTACGCACGCCCGTGGTGCTCGTCGAGGCTGCGCACGCCGCCAGCATGGCCGCCCTCGCGGGGGCGTCCCCGACGTACCGCCGGCCGGCGTTGGTGAGCGGAGCGGTGGCCGGCGTGCTAGGCCTGTTGACAGCGGTTCGATCGAGCAGGAGATGACCATGAGCAATGCGCCCGAAGGCATCGTCGACGAAGTCCTGCAGGACGTACGCACCGGACGGTTCGAGCGCTCACTGGCCGGCCTGACCGCCGCCGGCGCGCTGGTGGCTGCGGCCGAGATCTACTTCGAGCACGACTCGGCCAGCTTCGGCAACCGGCTGATGTGGTTGCCGGTCGTGCTCGGCCCGGTGGGCGCTGCCGCCGGAGTGGCCGGGGTGGTGAGTGAGCGCGCGGCGCACACCGCGCTGCCCATCGCGTCGGCGGTCATCGTGGCCAACGGGTTGCAGGGCACGTTCCTGCACGCGCGCGGTATCGCACAGAAGCCCGGCGGCTGGCGCAACGCGCGCTACAACATGGAGATGGGCCCACCGCTGCTGGCTCCCCTGCTCGTGACCTTGGTGGGCGGCATGGGGCTGGTCGCCTCGGTGCTGCGCCGGGAGCGCTGATGCCGATTCGCGCCCGCGACACGCAGTCTCCGGCGACCGGTGGCACGACGCCCGGCGGCGCGCAGCCACGTTTTCCCGGCTTCGACGTGCTGGCTCAGTCCGGGGCGTGGGACTCGGTCACGGCCGCGGTGGTGCTGGGACGACTCGGCACATCACTGCCGGTGGTCTTCTTCACCGAGACGGAGGAGGCGATCGCCCGCCCGCTGCTCGACCTGCTGCTCGACCAGCACGACGAGCCACGTGTGCCCGTGCTCGAGATGATCGACGCCCGGTTGGCCGAAGGATCCACCGACGGTTGGCGCTACGCCGACCTGCCCGAGGACGGCCAGGCCTGGCGGGACACCCTGACCGCACTGGACGACGACGCTCGCGACGCCTACTCCCACGGCTTCGCGCGCCTCGACTTCGAGGACCAGCGGTCAGTCGTGCAGGCCGTCCAGAACACCACCGGGCAGTGGCATGGGATGACCGCCAGCCGGGTGTGGTCGTTGTGGACCCGCTACGCCTGCACCGCGTTCTACTCCCACCCCTGGGCGTGGAACGAGATGGGATTCTCCGGCCCGGCGTACCCGCGTGGCTACAAGAACGCCGGCGTGGACCGTTGGGAGCCGTGGGAGGTCCGCGACCAGCTCGACCTCGATCCCGTACCAGGTGACCGGTGAGCGGGAGCAGCGGGACGACTGCGCCTGAAGGCCGCACGACCCGCCGCTGGGGGCCGTTCCGCGACGGCTCCGCCGACTCGGTACGCGCGCGCAACGAGTCGGCGTGGCTCATCCCGGCCGGACAGGAGCGCACGAACCACCGCCTGCGCGCCGACATGCGGCGCTTCGAGGACCACGATGTGGTGGACGCCGTGATCGTCGGCTGCGGAGCCGGCGGCGCCACGATGGCGCAACGGCTCACCCGCGCCGGCTGGCGCGTCGTTGCACTCGACGCCGGGCCGTTCTGGGATCCCGACCGTGACTGGGTGTCCGACGAGGCCGGCTCGCACCACCTCTACTGGACCGAGCCACGGGTGATCGACGGCGCCGATCCGGTGCCGTTGGGGTCGAACAACTCCGGTCGTGGCGTGGGTGGGTCGATGATCCACTACGCCGGCTACGTGCCGCGCTTCCACCCCAGCGACTTCCGCACCGCGAGCCAGGACGGCGTCGGCGCCGACTGGCCGATCGGCTACGCCGACCTCAAGCCCTACTACGAGGCGATCGAGGGCGAGCTGCCGGTGGCGGGGGAGGACTGGCCGTGGGGCGACCCACATCGCTACCCCCACACCGCACACCCGGTGGGCGGCAACGGTGAGGTGTTCCAGCGCGGAGCCGACCGGATCGGGCTGCTCACCAAGGTGGGACCGGTGGCGATCGCCAACGGCCGCTTCGGCCACCGCCAGCACTGCATCTATCGCGGCTTCTGCCTGCAGGGCTGCAAGGTCAATGCCAAGGCGTCCCCGCTGATCACCCACGTCCCCGACGCCCTGGCACACGGCGCCGAGGTGCGGGCCGACTGCATGGTGACGCGGGTCGAGGTGGACCAGCGCACCGGTCGCGCGACCGGCGTGACGTACCTTCGGGACGGAGTGGAGCATCACCAGCGCGCCGCACACGTGATCGTGGCCGGCTACTCGATCGAGACACCGCGGCTGCTCCTGCACTCGGCGTCGAAGCGCTTCCCGGAAGGCCTGTGCAACGACTTCGACCAGGTCGGGCGCTACCTGATGGTGCAGGGGGCACCCCAGACGGCGGGCCGGTTCGACGCCGAGATCCGGATGTACAAAGCGCCGCCGCCGGAGGTCTCGACGGAGGAGTTCTACGAGACCGACCCGTCCAAGCCGTACCAGCGTGGATTCTCGATCCAGACGGTGTCGCCGTTGCCGATCACCTGGGCCGAGCACGTCGCAGGACAGGGGCACTGGGGCGCGTCGCTGCGGCGCTACATGCGCGACTACGTGCACTGGTCGTGCCTGGGCGCGTTGTGCGAGTTCCTCCCGAAGGCCGACAACCGCGTCACGCTCGCCGACGAGACCGACCGGCACGGGATGCCAGTGGCTCGCTTCTCCTACAGCAAGTGCGACAACGACAATGCGCTGGTCCAGGCGGCCCGCGAGGTGATGGAGCAGGTACTGCGGGCGGCCGGTGCGGACGAGGTCATCACCTTCGAACGGTACGCACACCTGGTCGGCGGCGCCCGGATGGCGGCCGACGAGCGGCACGGCGTGGTGGACTCCGACTGCCGAGCATTCGCGGTCCCGAACCTGCTGATCACCGACGGCAGCGTGCTGCCCACCCAGGGCTCAGCGAACCCCGCCCTCACCATCATGTCCGTCGCCGCGCGCGCCGCCGCACGGCTAGCCGAACGTCGATCCACATTGGAGGCACCATGTCCATGACCGTCGCCGACTACCTGCTCAGCCGCTTGCGCGAGTGGGGTGTCGACCACGTCTTCGGCTACGCCGGGGATGGCATCAACGGGCTGCTGGCCGCGTGGGGGCGCGCCGACAACAAACCGATGTTCGTGCAGGCCCGGCACGAGGAGATGTCGGCGTTCGAGGCGGTCGGATACGCGAAGTTCTCCGGCCGGCTGGGTGTCTGTGTCGCGACGTCCGGTCCCGGCGCGATCCACCTGCTGAACGGTCTGTACGACGCCAAGCTCGACCATGTCCCGGTAGTCGCGATCGTCGGCCAGACCAACCGGTCGGCGATGGGCGGCTCCTATCAGCAGGAGGTCGACCTGATGACGTTGTACAAGGACGTCGCCAGCGACTACGTGCAGATGGTCACGGTGCCCGAACAGCTGCCGAACGTGCTCGACCGGGCGATCAGGATCGCGATAGCCGAGCATGCGCCGACGGCGCTGATCATCCCGTCCGACGTGCAGGAGCTGGACTACTCCGCGCCTACACACGCGTTCAAGATGGTGCCATCCTCGCTCGGCATCGACCTGCCCACGATCTCGCCCGACGACGACGCCGTTCAGCGCGCCGCCGAGGTGCTCAACGCCGGGCACAAGGTTGCCATCCTGGCCGGCCACGGAGCCAGGGGTGCGCGCACCGAGCTCACCAAGGTCGCCGAGGTGCTCGGGGCCGGAGTGGCCAAGGCGTTGCTGGGCAAGGACTCCATACCCGATGACCTGCCCTACGTCACCGGCTCGATCGGTCTGCTCGGCACCCGGCCCAGCTACGAGATGATGATGGACGCCGACACGTTGCTGATCGTCGGGTCGAGCTTCCCGTACACGCAGTTCCTGCCCGGCTTCGACCAGGCCCGCGCGGTCCAGATCGACATCAACCCCAAGAACATCGGGATGCGCTACCCGACCGAGGTCAACCTCGTCGGCGACGCCGCGGCCACGCTGGCTGCCCTGCTCCCGTTGCTCAAGCCGAAGGACGACGACGGCTGGCGGCGTGGCATCGAGAACAAGGTCGCGTCGTGGTGGCAGACGATGGAGGCCGAGGCGATGGTCAAGGCCGAGCCGGTCAACCCGATGCGGTTGTTCTGGGAGCTGTCTTCGCGACTGCCACCGGACGTGATCGTCAGCGCCGACTCGGGGTCGTCGGCGAACTGGTACGCCCGGCACCTGCGGTTCACCGGCGCGATGAGGGGGTCGCTGTCGGGCACGCTGGCCACCATGGGACCGGGGGTGCCGTACGGCATCGGTGCGAAGTTCGCGCACCCAGACCGTCCGGTGGTCGTGTTCGCCGGCGACGGCGCGATGCAGATGAACGGCCTGGCCGAGCTGATCACGATCAAGCACTACTGGCAGCAATGGGCCGATCCTCGGTTGGTCGTGGCGGTGCTGCACAACAACGACCTCAACCAGGTGACCTGGGAGATGCGGGCGATGGAGGGCGCGCCGCGGTTCGACGAGTCGCAACGGATCCCGGACGTGGACTACGCCGGGTTCGCCGCGAGCCTCGGTCTCGGCGCGCGCACCGTGACCGACCCGGACGATCTGGGCGCTGCCTGGGACGAGGCCCTGTCGGCGGACCGGCCGACAGTGCTCGACGTGCACACCGACCCCGACGTGCCGCCGATCCCTCCGCACGCGACATTCGAGCAGATGAAGGACGCCGCGCTCGCGCTGGCCAAGGGCGACAGCCGTCGCTGGGGCGTGATCAAGGAGGGGCTCAAGACCAAGGCACAGGAGTTCCTGCCGCACGGCGACGACAAGCACACCGACGGCTGAGGGCGACGTGGCAGCACGCGGCTCCGCGCCGGCGGTCGAGTCGGTGCGGGTGGCCGCCTACACCGTGCCGACGGACCAACCCGAGGCGGACGGGACGGCCGCGTGGGACTCCACCACGTTGGTTGTCGTCCATGCCAGTGCCGGTGATTCCGTCGGGTTCGGCTGGACCTACGGCCCGGCCGCCTGCGCGGACCTCGTCGAGCACCTGCTTTCTCCGGTCGTCGTCGGCCGAGACGTGCTGGGCGTACCCGGGTCGTGGGAGGCGATGGTGCGGGCGGCCCGCAACGCCACCCGCGCCGGCGCCGTCGGGTACGCCATCTCCGCGGTTGACGTGGCCTTGTGGGATCTCAAGGCTCGCGTGCTCGGCATCCCGTTGGTCGATCTCTTCGGCCGGGTGCATGACGCAGTGCCGATCTACGGCAGCGGAGGCTTCACCACCTACGACGACTCACGCCAAGCCGAGCAGCTGGCCGGCTGGGTCGACGGTCAGGGCATCGGCCGGGTGAAGATCAAGATCGGCCAGGACTGGGGCGGCGACGTGCCGCGCGACCTGGCGCGGATCGCCGCCGCGCGCAGCACGATCGGCGACGCACCCCAGCTCTTCGTGGACGCGAACGGCGCCTACACGCGCAAGCAGGCGGTGCGGCTGTGGCGGGCCGCGGCCGACCTCGGTGTCGACTGGTTCGAGGAGCCGGTCAGCTCCGACGACCTCGCCGGTCTGCGTGAGGTGCGCGACCTGGTCGACACCGACGTGACCGCGGGGGAGTACGGCACCGACATCACCTACTTCCGGCGGATGTGTGCCGCCGGGGCGGTGGACTGCCTGCAGGTCGACGCGACCCGGGCCGGCGGCTACACCGAGTGGCTGCGGGCCGCTGCTGTCGCGGCCAGCCACGGCCTTCAGGTGTCCGGCCACTGTGCCCCGCACCTGCACGCACCCGTCGCCGCCGCGACACCGAACCTGCGGCACCTGGAGTGGTTCCACGACCACGTCCGGATCGAGCACCTCCTGCTCGACGGCACTGAGTCCGGGGACGGCGGCTCGGTGCCGGTGCAGGCGACCCGGCCCGGACACGGCTACACGTTCGACGCCGACAAGGCCGCGGCGTACCAGGTGCGTCGATGAGGTCCGGCACGGGCCGCGAGTTCCCGCCGCACGTGCTCCGCGAGTACGCCCTGCTGGCCGACGGTGAACGCGGCGCGCTCTGCGGCCCCCGCGGGGACATCGGCTGGTTGTGTGCGCCTGGCTGGGACGACGACGCCGTTCTGTCGTCGATGATGGGCGGTGAGGGCGTCTACGCGGTGACGCCGGTGGACACGTTCGTGTGGGGCGGCTACTACGAACCCGGCACGTTGGTGTGGCGCAACAGGTGGGTCACCAACGGCAACCGGGTCGAGTGCCACGACGCACTGGCTTTCCCCGGGGACCCGCGCACGCTGGTGCTGCTGCGCCGGATCGCCGCGGTCGAGCACGACGTGAGGGTACGCGTGGTGCTCGACGTGCGCGGCGGCTTCGGCCGACGGTCCATGCGGCGTATCGACCGCGACGACGACGGCCGCTGGGCCGCCGTCACTGGCGACCTGCGGCTGCGATGGTCGGGGGCGGCCGATGCCGAATTGACCGACGACGGGCGGTTCGTGGTGGAGATCGAGGTCGCCGGCGGCACCCACCACGACCTCGTGCTTGAGCTGTCCGACCGCAGGCTCGGCGAGCCGGTCGACCCGGACGTCGCGTGGGAGGGGACCCGGAACGCGTGGGCCGCGGCGGTGCCGGAGCTGGACAAGACCGTCGCCCCACACGACGCGCAGCACTCCTACGCGGTCCTGCGTGGACTCACGACCACAGGTGGTGGGATGGTCGCGGCCGCCACCCTCGGACTGCCGGAGCGGGCCGAGGCGGGCCGCAACTACGACTACCGGTACGTGTGGCTGCGCGACCAGTGCTATGCGGGCATCGCCGCCGGTCTCTGCGATGGGCACGCGCTCCTCGATGCCGCCGTGTCGTTCGTGGTCGCTCGGGTGCTGGAGCACGGCGACCGGCTGGTCCCGGCGTACCGGCCCGACGGGCGGCCGCTGCCCGAGGAGACCACGCTGCGACTGGCCGGCTACCCCGGCGGCCGCGCCGTGGTGGGCAACTGGGTGAACGGACAGTTCCAGCTGGACTCCCTGGGCGAGATCCTGCAGCTGCTGGCGAGCGCGTCGCGACACGAACGGCTCGACACCGACGGGCACCGTGCCATCCATGTCGTGACGGACGTGATCGAGCGCCGCTGGCAGGAGCCGGAGGCCGGCATCTGGGAGCTCGACGACGCCTGGTGGGCGCACTCACGGCTCGCCGTCGTCGCGGGCCTGCGCGAGATCGGCGCCCGGGTGCCCGCGGCGGAAGGCGCCCGGTTCTCGGCGCTGGCCGAGACGATCCTCGCCGAGACCTCGAAGCGCTGCCTCGCCGACAGCGGTGCCTGGCAGCGCAGCCCCGAGCACTCCGGCGTCGACTCCGCGCTGCTGCTGCCACCGGTCCGCGGTGCCCTGGCGGCCGACGATCCCCGCACCCTGGCGACGCTCGCGGCGGTCGAGCACGACTTGGTCCGTGACGGCTACGTCTACCGTTTCGCCCCCGACTCTCGGCCCCTCGGCCAGGCCGAGGGCGCGTTCCTGCTCTGCGGGTTCACGATGGCCCTCGCCCTGAGCCAGCAGGGCAGGGACGTGGAAGCATTCCGCTGGTTCGAGCGCACCAGAGCCGCCTGCGGTCCACCGGGGCTCATGTCCGAGGAGTACGACGTGGCACAGCGGCAGATGCGCGGCAACCTGCCGCAGGCGTTCGTCCACGCCGCACTACTGGAGACTGCCAGCCGGCTGGCCGTCGACGCCCGGTAGGGTCGGCCGGCCCAGCACCGTCCGTCGGCGGCGTACCGCGGCTACCCTGTGAACCTGTGAACGCGGCCGGCCGTGATGGCGTCGCAGGCCCGGATGCCACGACGAGCGGAGGGATCAGCGTGCCTGAGTCGGCCCGATTCGTCATCCTCGTGGACGTCGGCTACCTCTACGCAGCGGCTGGCGAGCTGGTCCTCGAAACCCCCCGCCGCAAGGAGTTCCGCGTCGATGCGGGCACCCTGATCGGGCGCCTGCGAGGGTGGGCGGACGATCTCGGCATCGGCGAGTTTCTCCGGCTCTACTGGTACGACGCGGCGCGAGACCGCGTGCCGACGGTGGAGCACCGCGAGGTCGCGTCGTTGGCCCACGTCAAGCTGCGTCTCGGCAACCTCAACCGGGCCGGCGTCCAGAAGGGCGTGGACGAGCTGCTGCGCAGCGATCTCGAGTCGCTGGCGCGCAACCGCGCGATCACCGACGCGGTCTTGGTCGCCGGCGACGAGGACATGATCGGCGCGGTCGAGGCAGCCCAGGCCTTCGGCGTACGCGTCCACCTTCTGGGGGTGCAACCGAAGTACGGCACAAACCAGTCCGAGCGGATGGCCTGGGAGGCCGACACCACGTCGGTGCTCGAGACCGGGTTCTTCGACGGGCTGGTCGACGCGCGGGCGCGGCGGCTCGTGCCTGCCACGGTGAGCACCGTGCCGGTCCCGTCGAGTGGGACACCGGTGGCCGCGCCGGTCCCGGGGTCGTCTCCGCCACCGTCTCCTGCGCAGATCGCCGAGCTCGCCCGCGCCAAGCACGCCGCCCCGACGGCTCCGCCGCGAACGCCGGCGGCGTCGACCGCTCCCGTCGTCCACGCTCCGGATCGGCAGACCATGCAGGAGGTGGGCGCCCACGTGGTGCAGAAGTGGCTGCACACCCGGGGGCGTGAGCACCTGCAGGATCTGTTGCCCGGCCCGTCGCTCCCGCCGGTGATCGACCACGAGCTCCTCGTCGAGGGAGAGCAGGAGCTGGGGGAGTCGCTGCGGCCCTACCGCGAGGCCCGGGAGGCGCTGCGTGACGGCTTCTGGGAACGGGTCTATCGCGAGTTCGGCATCAGGTCGTAGGTTCGGCGCCGACGTGACGCGCTATGTCGCGGTCTGCGGCCCGGGGCACGACGCCGACCGGGCCGAGCTCGACGCGGCCTTCTCCATCGCGAAGGCCCTGGCCGCGCGCGATGTGGTGATCATCACCGGCGGTCTCGGTGGAGTGATGGAGGCCGCCGCGGCCGGTGCCGCCGAGGTCGGCGGCATGTCCATCGGACTGTTGCCCGGGCTGGATCGTGCTGGCGCCAACCCGCACAGCACTGTCACCCTGCCGACCGGCTTGGGCGAGCTGCGCAACGCGCTACTGGTGCGTGCCGCGGACCTGGTCGTCACCGTCGGCGGAAGCTGGGGGACGTTGGTCGAGCTCGCCCTCGCGGTACGCACGGGTGTCCCCGTCATCGCCTTGCACGCCTGGGATCTGCCGACCGGGGCCGTCACCGAGGTCGCGACGGTCGACGACGCCGTGGCCGCGGCGCTGCAGGTGCTCGACCGGTGACCGCCCCAGACCGTCCGCTGGTGGAGCCGCCTGGAGAAGCGGCACGTGACCTGCCCCGACGCGCGCCACCCCTCGGCGAACCGTTGCGGGACGATGAACGGTCGCCGGTCTTCGCCGACATCGGCGGCGGCGAGACCAGCGCAGCCGGTTCTCCCGTGAGCGCGGTGATGACCGGATGCCCGGGTCTCACCTCGGTCATGGTCGGCTTGATCGACGCCTGGCGCATCAACACCCGGACGTCGCCGCTCTGCTCGTGGGTGCCGACGGTGACGACGACACCCTCGGCGCCGGCGCGGGCAGTCCGGCCGGAACGGTGCAGGTACGCCTTGTGCTCGGTCGGGGGGTCGACGTGCACGACGAGCGCGACGTCGTCGACGTGGATGCCACGTGCCGCGATGTCGGTGGCGACCAGCACGCGTACCTCACCGGAACCGAAAGCCGCGAGGTTGCGCTGCCGGGCGTTCTGGGACAGGTTGCCGTGCAGATCCACGGCAGGCACGCCGGCGGCCGTCAGCTGCCTGGCCAGCTTCTTCGCCGCGTGCTTCGTGCGGGTGAACGCCAGGGTGCGCCCTTGACCGGAGACCAGTTCGCGCACCACGTGGGGCTTGTCGTCGTGGGCGACGGTGAAGACGTGGTGGGTCATCGCGGGTACGTGCGACGACTCGGAGTCGACCGAGTGCGTGACCGGCTCGTGGAGGTAGCGGCGCACGATCACCGCGACACCTCCGTCGAGGGTGGCCGAGAACAGCAGCCGTTGCGTGCCGGAGGGGGTCTGGTCCAGCAGGCGCTTCACAGCCGGCAGGAACCCGAGGTCGGCCATGTGGTCCGCCTCGTCAAGAACGGTGACCTCGACCGCGTCGAGGCGGCAGAAGCCTTGGCTGATGAGATCCTCGAGGCGCCCCGGCGTCGCCACACAGATGTCGACGCCGGCGCGCAGCTTGCTCACCTGTGGGTTCTGGCCGACGCCGCCGAACACGGTCATCGCCCGGAGGGCGAGACTGTGCGCCAGCGGCGCCATCGCGTCGTAGACCTGTGCGGCGAGCTCACGGGTCGGCACGAGGATCAGGGCACGGGGCGCGAAGGTCCGGCGCTTGCGGCCGGACGCCGAGAGAGCGGCGATCGTCGGCAGCGCGAACGCGACGGTCTTGCCGCTGCCGGTACGCCCGCGGCCGAGCACGTCACGACCGGCGAGCGAGTCGG
The DNA here is from genome assembly GCA_050700835.1 of Nocardioidaceae bacterium. Taxonomy (GTDB): domain Bacteria; phylum Actinomycetota; class Actinomycetes; order Propionibacteriales; family Nocardioidaceae; genus JBOHDX01. The sequence continues at coordinate 14,632 of JBOHDX010000102.1, read as the reverse complement.
GCAGGGTGGCCGCCTGGATGGGGAAGGGCGCTGTGATGCCGCGGGCGGCCAACGCGTCGACGAGTGGAGTCGGTACGCCGAGTTCGGCGAAGCCCGAGTGGGCATCGGGCTTGTCGGCAGGGGACAGGGAGGCGTGCGCATGCTGCAGAGTCACTGAGATCCTTCGGAACGGTGGTGGCCGCGGTTGCCGGGCTCGCTCACACGTGAGGAGAGAGGGGTGCTGTGGAAGCACCAAGCAGACGACCTCGGCACCGCGCTGCGCGGTGCCGGTCTGTGTCCACCTTAGCGGGTCGGCACCGCAACCCTCGCATCGACGGCAGACCCGTCGGTTCCGCTGGTGAGCCGAAACTGTCAGTCCCGGCTGTCAGGATTCAGTGAAAGGGGTCGAGCATGAAGGTCGAGTGGTTGCGGGCGTACGTCGAGAAGTTGCTGAAGTCGGTTGTCGGGGCGGAGCCGGACGACGACGGCGACTATCCGTACCGATGGGACACGGCGGCGTGCTACGCGCGGGTGGTCGCCGAGCCGTGGCCGAGGGTCGACGTGTTCGCTCACGCCGCCTTCGGCGTCAGGCCGTCGGTGCGCCTGTGGAGGGAGATCAACGACGCCAACGCCAGGCTGCTGACCGGGCGAGGAGGCCTGAGTCGTGGCCATCTTGGGGCGACAGCGACCGGCGTCGCGTCGTTAGCCTCTGCGGATGGCGATCATCCGGGTGGGCATCTCGGGGTGGACCTACCCCGCCTGGCGGGGCGACTTCTATCCTCCGGGGCTGGCACATCGGCGCGAGCTGGCGTACGCCGCGACCCGGCTCGGATCGATCGAGCTGAACGGCTCGTTCTACTCGCTGCAGCGGCCGTCGAGCTTTGCCTCCTGGCGCGACCAGACCCCCGACGGGTTCGTGCTGTCGGTGAAGGGCGGCCGGTTCATCACGCACCTGAAGAGGCTCGCGGACGTCGAGACGGCCCTCGCCAACTTCTTCGCGTCCGGGCTGCTCGCCCTCGGTCCCAAGCTCGGACCCGTCCTGTGGCAGCTGCCCCCGACGCTTGCCTACGACCCCGACCGGCTCACCAGGTTCTTCGACCTGCTACCCCGGACCACCAATGATGCGGCCGGGCTGGCCGACAAGCACGACGACAAGGTGCCGGATGACCAGGCCCTCCTCGTTGCCGAGTCGGACCGGCCGATCCGGCACGCGCTCGAGGTGCGACACGGGTCCTTCGCGGTGCCTGAGGCGGTCGCGCTGCTGCGGCGTCACGACATCGGGTTCGTCGTCGCCGACACCGCCGGTACGTGGCCGCTGGTGCGCGAGATCACGACCGACTTCGTCTACGCGCGGCTGCACGGTGCCGACGAGCTGTACGTCAGCGGCTACACCGACGACGCACTCGATCGGTGGGCCGCAACGTTCCGCTCCTGGCACGACGACGGCTTCGACGTGTACGTCTACTTCGACAACGACGCCAAGGTCCGCGCCCCGCACGACGCGATGGCGCTAATGCGGCGGTTGGGCCTGCACGGCGCTGGGGAGGCTTAGCCCACGATTGTCCCGGTCTGCCCAGACGCCCTTGGGCGACGGCGAACCGGGTCGCATCCGCGCCTCGGCGCGTCGCTGACGGACGGCTCGGCACTGGTGCACTATGTGCGGCGGGGGCGAGGAGGAGTCGCCATGTCCGCACACGTCTCACGCCGCGAGCCTGACCACAACGCCGACGCCGAGTCGAGCCGGCTCGCCGAGCTCGGCTACAAGCAGGACCTGTCGAGGGTGCTGAGCAAGTTCGACAACTTCAGCGTCGCGTTCACGTACCTCTCGCCGATGGTCGGCATCTACTCGCTGTTCGTGTTCGGGGCGGGAGCCGGCGGTCCTCGCTACATCTGGCTGATGCCGATCGTCGTGATCGGGATGTTGTTCGTGGCGCTCGTCTTCGGCGAGCTCGGCAGTCACTATCCGGTCGCGGGTGCGCTCTTCCAGTACAGCAAGTACACGGTGGGCACCCGGTACGGCTGGTGGGTCGGCTGGTTCTACGGCATTGCTCTGCTGGTGACGGTGGCCGCCGTCGACACCGGCGTGGTGCCGTACGTGACGGCGTTGTGCAACAACTGGTTCGGCACCAGCCTCGACCCGACCAGCCACACCACCACCACCGTGATCACGCTGCTTCTGCTGGCCATCCAGACGACGCTGAACATCCTCGGCGCCAAGGTGATGGGACGCGTGGCCGGCTTCGGCACCTATGTCGAGCTGATCGGCACGTTCGGGATCGCGATCATCCTCGGCATCGCGGGTTTCCACCACGGCCTCGGGTTCCTGTTCTCCAGCCACGGCGCCGAACACGCGGCGACCAACTCCCTCGGGGTGGACTTCGGCGGCAACTGGTGGACCGGCGCGGCGCTGGTCGCGATCCTCGCGCACGTGTACATCTTCTACGGCTTCGAGTCCGCGGGTGACGTCGCCGAGGAGACCAAGAACGCGTCCCGACAGGTGCCCAAGGCGATGCGCGCGGCGCTCATCGTCGGGGGCCTCACGTCGTTCGTGCTGGTCGCAGCGCTGCTGCTGGCCACGCCGTCAGACCCCGCCGGCTACAAGATGGCCACGTCAACGAGCGGGGGTGTGCCGTTCATCCTGTCCAGCAACATCTCGTACAGCTGGCTCACCGACCTGTTGCTGCTGCTGGTCATCTTCGCGTTCTTCTCCTGCGGCTCGTCGGTGCAGGGCGCCGGCGCGCGGCTGGCCTTCTCGTTCGCGCGCGACGACGCCATCCCGGGCGGCCGGATCGTGTCGATGGTCTCGAAGCGGTTCCACACCCCAGTGAACGCGCTGCTGCTCGGGGCGCTCGTGCCCGTGCTGTTCACGCTGCTGGTCAACGTCAACCCGACGCACGACGTGCACTTCCTGTTCATCACCTATCCCGGGAACGTGTCCGCGCTCACGGCGCTCGTGTCGTTCGGGGTGAGCGGGATCTATCTGTCCTTCCTGCTCACCGTCATCGGCGTCGTCATCGCGAGGACCCGCGGATGGGTGCCCGAGGGACCGTTCACGCTCGGCCGCTGGGCATGGCCGGTGACGATCCTCGCTGTGGCGTACCTCGGGATCATGCTGATCAACGTGGTGGCGCCGACCGGGCTGACCAGCCCGCGGGGTGCGTTGTTCAACCTCGACTGGATCACGTTGTCGGTGATGTTCGTGATCGCAGTCGTCGGACTGATCGCGTTCCTGGTCGCCCAGCCCCGGCAGCTGATGAGCCGGCACGTGCACGACGACCTCGAGCCCACCGGGGCCGAGCGGGACTGAGCAGGACGCGCGACTCAGCGGGCGCCGAGTGAGCGCCAGTAGGCGTTGAGCGCACCGTTGGTCTTGACGAACCACACCAGGGGTCCGACCAAGAGGATCGCCCCGGGGAAGTACCACAGTCCGGTGGCGCCGCCGACCGGCTCGTGGAGTCCTCGGCGGCGGTACATGCCGCCGATCTCGGCCGAGGTGAGGTAGGGCATCACGATCCCGACGAACAGTGCGAGGAGCACGGCGACGCCGCCGCCGAGACCGTCGTTGGAGTGCCGCTTCATCTCGGTGTGCACCTGGTAGAACCACACCAGCGGATAGATCCCGAGGGTCACGAACGCCAGCAGGATGCACACTCCGGTGTCCCGGGTCCTGCCGACGGGACCCGCGGCCGGGACGTAGCCGTACTGCATTGGCTGCTCGGAGTACCCCGCGGGTACCGGCGGTGCGGCGTGCCCCTGGGCCGGCGCGGTGGCGAAGGCCTCGGGGTGGTCATAGGGCAGCTGGGTCATGGCGGGTCCTCGAAGTCCGGATCGCCGGCAGGCGACCACCTCGATGGGACCACGGCACGGGGGACGCGAGGAGGCGATCGCGCGAGGTCCGACCGTTCGGTTGACCTGGTGCAGCCGAACGCCGAGTCCGCCGCGCCCATCGGCGCCGCGGCAGCCGAATCAGCCGCGCGCGTCCAGGATCCGCGAGAGGCTGTCAGCGCGTTCGAGCACCCGTCGCCCGACCAGCGGGCTCACCGACGGGTCGTCCACCGCCGACCGCACCCGGTCGACGAAGTCGCGGCCGGTGCCCACCAGGGGGAACATGCCCACGGCCACACCCATCGCGGCCAGCATGCCCGACGAGCCGAGCTTCGGCAGCACCTGCAGGTAGCGGTCGGAGTACGGCGTCAGCAGTGGGGCCTGCGACGGCTGCCAGAACGCCTCGGCGACGTCGAACAACGAACCGATCGGCACCTTGCGCTCGTCCATGATGGTGGCCCACGCGGTCCCCTTGGCCTCGCTGCTCGGTTGCGCCGCCTCGACCGCGAGCACCCGGGTCCAGACGTCGGGATCCGGATCGGCCTTGCGCAACCTCTCGATCCGTGCGCCGTCGAGCCGTCCGAGTGCGGACAACCGGGTGAGGGCGCGCCAACCGAGGTCGACGTCATCGGCGGCGAGCTTGTCGAGAACCGCTAGCTGGTCGTCGGTGACGGCCGTCCGGGCGAGGGCTCGGGTGCCGACGACACGCAGCGACTCGTCACGACCGGCCAACGCGATCGCGGTATCGGCGACCTCGGAGAGCAACTGCTCTCGCTGGTCGTTCGGTGCCCAGTGCTGAGCCGCCTGGACAGCCAGCTGGACGAAGGGCTCGATCACCGAATCCGTCGTCTCGTGCCTCAGCACCGAGTTGATGCAGCGTACGACTCCGTCGGCCGGTGTCGACCCGGTGATCAACAGGTCCCACACCGTACCCACCGCGACGGTGCGCGCGATGGCCGACGGCAGCTGCGCCGCCGAACCCAGCAAGGTCGCCAAGGAGGACGGGTCCGGTCGGATCGCTGCGTAGGTGAGGTCGTTGTCGTTGAGCAGCACGAGCGCCGCGGTGTCGACCCCTGGCACCGGCGTGAAGTCGCCCTGCACGTCGAGGTTGACCGTCGCCTCGGTGACCAGCCCGTCATCGGTCCGGGTGTAGAGACCCACGTCCAGACGGTGCGGGCGCGCCGGCTCCCCGGCGGGGCCCTCGGCGGAGAGAATCGCGCCGTCCGGTCCGGCCAGCAGGGTGAGGGTGTCGGGGCCCTGCGTCTCCAGCCAGCCTGTGGTCCATCCCGCGAGCTCGCGCCCGCTCGCGGCTGCGAACTCCGCCATCAGGTCGTCGAGCGTGGCGTTCGACCAGGCGTGCTTGGCGAAGTAGCTCCGCAGGCCCGCGATGAAGCTGTCCTCGCCGACGTAGGCCGCGAGCTGCTTGAGCACGCTGGCGCCTTTGACGTAGGTGATCGCGTCGAACCCGGCGGCGGCCTGGGCGACGTCGTCGGCCGGCTGGCGGATCGCGTGCGAAGTGGGACCGCGGTCCACCGCATAGGTCGACAGCTTGGAGATGGCGAGGAAGCCGGCCCACGCGTCGGTGAACTCGGTGGCGGACGAGGCTGCCCAGTAGCACGCCCACGAGGCGAACGCCTCGTTCAGCCACAGGTCGTCCCACCACCGCATCGTGACGATGTCGCCGAACCACATGTGCGCCATCTCGTGCAGCAGAACCGACGCCCGGACCTCCCGCTCGACCGGTGTCGGAGCGGTGCGGAAGATCATTGCGTCCGTCCAGGTGATACAGCCGTAGTTCTCCATCGCGCCGCCCAGGTCGGGCACGAACACCTGGTCGTACGTGTGCTGCGGGAACGGCATGGCGAACTGCTCGCCGTAGAAGGTCAGGCCGCGCTCGGTGAGGTCGAAGAGCTCCTCCGCATCCCGCTCCAGGAACGGCGCGAGCGACTGACGGGTGTAGAGCCCGAGGTCGTAGCCACCCCGCTCGGAGCGGAGCTCGTGGAAGGGTCCGGCGTTGACCACCGGAACATAGGTCGACAGTGGTGGGGTGTCGGGGAACGTCCACCGCCGTGCGCCGGCGACCTCCGGGTCGTCGTCGACGGTGGGACTGTTGTTGTTGCTGATCACGGTCCAGTCGGCCGGCGTGGTGACCACGAACGCGTGCGGGGCCTTGAGATCCGGCTGGTCGAAGCACGCCCAGGCGCGTCGGGCATCGTCGGGCTCGAACGACATCCAGACGTAGATCTTGCCGTCGCCCGGGTCGACGGAGCGCTGGATCCCGGTCGACTGGCTGGTGGACCGCTGCACGGACTCCACCACCAAGGTGTTGTCGGCAGCGAGACTGACGAGCTCGATCCGCGCATCCTCCGCCGCCGGCAGCGGTTGACCGTTCAGCGTCGCCGTCACCACGTCGGCCGCGCAGTCGACGAAGGTCGTGGCGCCGGGCTCCGCACAGCTGAACGTGACGGTCGAGACCGACCGCAGCGCGTCACCGTCCTCGAGCCCGGTCAGGTCGACGGCGATGGCGTAGCGCTGGACGGAGATCAGCGCAGCGCGCTGGCGCGCCTCGACGCGGCTCAGACTCTTGGGTGCGTTCATGGGCCCGTTTCTATCACCGGCGGTCACGCTCAGACCGGTCAATCCATGTCAGTCATGTCAGTGCTGGGTCCGGTACGCCTGCGCCACCGCCCGGAGGCGGTCGTGCATCCCGTCGTACGCGGCGGCAGAGCCGAGCACCGCCTTGGGAAGCTTCGCCACCATGGTGTAGTTGATGTCGACCACGTTGCCGGCCGGCGCGAGCCCTGCCTGGGACACCAGCTGGTAGGCGTCGAGCTGCTCCAGGCCGAGCAGCGACTCCACCCAGGCGACGAGCTCGGACTGGCTGACCCGGAAGGCGTCCTCGAGCGGCCGGACCGAGCCGGTCGTCATCACGAAGTCGTCGTTCTCCAGGCGCGGCCACTGCGGCGCCACCCCCTTGACGAGGTCGACGACGACCACGGTGCGCATGGCCGCCTCGACGGCTGTGCCACACACCTCACCCTCGCCCTGACGGCAGTGCCCGTCCCCGATCGCGAGCATCGCCGCGTGGACGTTGACGGGGAAGTACGCCGTGGTGCCGGCCCGCATCTCGGGTGTGTCCATGTTGCCGCCGTGCGCGGCCGGCGTGATGCTCATGAGCACCTCGCCGGCGGCCGGCGCCACACCCACTGTGCCGTGCATCGGATCCAGCGGCAGCTCGACGGTCACGTCGCTGCGCCGGGCATGGAACCGGCAGATCCCGGCGGCCACGTCGACGTCGTACACCCAGACCCGCTCCTCCAGCGCCGGGTGCAGCATCGCCGTCTGGTGGGTGGTCGTCAGTGCGCCGAAGTGCGGGAACGTGGTGGAAACCGCCCAGTCACGCGCCGGGACGATGTCGACGAAGTGCACCGCCAGCAGGTCTCCAGGCTCGGCGCCGTCCACGGCGATGGGGCCGCTGACGGGGTTGAGATAGGGGAAGTCACACACCTCGCTGGGCAGGTCGTCCACGCCTCGCACCCGGCCGCCGAAGCAGTCCTCGGTGGTCAGCTCGATCACCGTTCCCGGCGGCACCGACACGAGGGGGTCATCGCCGCCGAAGGAGTAGGAGTACTGCTCGGGCGTGGGGTCCAGTCGTACGACGTCGAGGTCGGTCAACGTCAGTCCTCTCCGTCGAGGGCGGCCAGCCTGGTGCTGCGGCCGGTGAACCGCCTCGCTTTGGCTCGCCCGCAGCGTGCTGCCCCGAGGAGCCTACGGCCGGCCCCGGGCCCGGGCATCCGCGGTCACCGCCGGTGACGGCCGTTCATCGTCGGTTCGGCGTCGCCAAGCATCCGAACGGATGACATTTTCCGCGGAACGCCACTCCTCGTCGAGAGCGCGAGTGAGGATGAGTAAGCGCGACACGCCGTGAGACGGCACGGTGATCCGCGCCGGACGCTCGAGGGACCACATGCCACGCGAGAAGAGCCGACACCGGCGCCGGCCCGGGCCTGCCGCGTCCGCCGCCGCAGCCGTCGCAATGGCGTTCCTCGCTGCGACGATCGCGCCGTCGGTGCCTGGCTCCCCGGCCTATGCCGCGACAGTGCACGGCGACGACGCATCGGCGGCGACACCCGCTGGCTCGTCGACGCCGCCCACCAAGCCGTACAAGATTCCTGCCGTTCCGGTGGTCCAGCTGACCCCGGCCGATCCGTTCACGGTCCAGCACAACCGGCTGGGCTTGAACATCCCCAGCCTGCGGGGCGCGAACCGCAAATCCCCGCCGGGGGCAGCGCCGACGACCGGTAACGGGATCCCACTGCCTGCGCTGCACGCGTACCAGCGGGCCGCGGCCTCGGTTGCCGGCACCCAACCAGGGTGCCAGCTGCCGTGGTACCTCCTGGCCGGGATCGGCTTGGTCGAGAGCGACCATGGGCGGTTCGGCGGCGACATCCTGCTGCGTAGCGGGGTGTCCCGGCACCGGATCCTCGGACCAGTGCTCAATGGCCGCGGAGGGTTCGGTGCGATCTCCGACACCGACCACGGGCGGATCGACGGCAACAAGATCTGGGACCGCGCGGTGGGACCGATGCAGTTCATCCCGCAGACCTGGGCCCAATGGGGCGCCGACGGCAACGGTGACGGGCGAGCCGACCCGTTCAACATCTATGACGCCGCTCTGGCCGCCGCGCGCTACCTGTGTGCCAGCGGCCTCGACGTCGCAACACCTGACGGTGAGCGGGTCGCGGTGCTCAGCTATAACCACTCGGAGGAGTACCTCATCCTCGTGTCCGCGTTCGCCGACGCCTACCGCCAGGGCATCTGGCCGAGCGTGCCGTACGCGCAGCTGGCCGCGTTGCACGCACAGGAACAGGCGCGCCAGCACCACCACACCCGCACCCACCGGGCGACAAGGGCGCACCGGCACCGTGCTCGTCACCGTCCTCGCCGGGCGCACCACCGGCCAGTCGTCCGGCACCCGCAGCGGCACCCGCACCATCGCCCGCGCCATCCGATCACGGCGCCCCACAAGCCGCACCACCCGCACAAACCGCACCGTCCGACCCACCGGCCGCACCGTCCGACCCATAAGCCCCCGGTCACCAGCACCAAGAACGTCGTGCTGACCGGTCTCCTGTCGCAGTGCACCGGAGGGTGGTGCGTCGGCGGTACCAGCGCTGGTGCGCTGGACAGCCTGTCGACCGGCAAGGACCTGGACGGGGACTGCACGATCGAGCCGATGGCAGCCGAGCTGGCGGGACTGGTCGCCGAGGGCAAGAAGGTGAGCGTCCAAGCCGCACAGACCCTGGTCGGCGGCAAGGTCACTGCGACAGTTCCGACCGCCCTGACCGTGATTCGTCCCCAGGTGTGTACGCCGCCGAGCGACCCGACGTCACCGCCGCCGACCTCACCGACGCCCTGAGGCCAGGCGGCTAGGCTCACCGCGAGCCAGTACGGCCGGCGATCACAGGAGGACCGATGACTGGTCAGTGGCACACCATCCCGACACCCGACGGGCGCGAGGTCGAGGTGCTCGTCGAGGGACCGGAGGACGGTCTCGCGTGGGTCTTCCAGCACGGCACGCCGTCGGCCGCCGTGTCGTACCAACCGCTGCTCGACGTGGCGCAGGCGCGCGAGTTGCGGCTCATCCAGTACTCCCGGCCCGGGTACGGCTCGTCGAGCCCGATTCCCGGGCGTACCGTCGCGGCCGCGGCCGCCGACGTGCGGTCCGTGCTGGACCACCTGGGCCACGACCGGTTCGTCACCGTCGGCTGGTCCGGTGGGGGACCGCACGCGCTTGCCTGTGCCGCGCTGCTGCCGGAGCGCTGCCTGGCGGCGGCGACGCTGGCCGGAGTGGCTCCCTTCGACGCCGACGGTCTGGACTTCCTCGAGGGCATGGGTGCGGAGAACCACGAGGAGTTCGGGGCGGCCCTGGCCGGCAAGGACGAGTTGGAGGAGTGGCTGACCACCGTCGGCGCGGCGATGGCCGACGTCACCGGTGACCAGGTCGCGCAGTCGATGGGAGACCTGATCGCCCCGGTCGACGCGAGGTACCTCGACGCGGGTCTCGGCGACTATGTGGCGGCCAGCTTCCGGCACGCACTGTCGGCGGGGATCGCCGGCTGGCGCGACGACGACCTCGCCTTCACCGAACCCTGGGGGATCGACCTTGGCGCCATCACGGTGCCGGTCGCGATCTGGCAGGGCGGCCAAGACCGGATGGTGCCGTACGCCCACGGGAAGTGGCTGGCCGCGCACGTCGCCGGAGCAACGGTTCACCTGCACGACGACGAGGGCCACCTGTCCCTGGTGGCTCAGCTGGACCGGATCGCCGACGACCTTCTCAGCCACGCGCAGCGGTAGTCCGGCGCCGCCACCGCCGAACCGGACACACAGGGACGTTCAGCCCTGGGGTAGCACCGGCCGATTGCTGCGGATGGTTCCTTGCGGGTCCCGCTGCTGCTTGATCTCCCGCAGCCGCACCAGCGCCGTCGGGGTCCAGCAGGAGAACCGCTCCTGTTCCCGGCCGAGGAAGTTGGGGAGTCGCAGCACGGACCCGGCGCCTCGTAGACTGCCGTCGATCCGCTGCAGGCTGGCGACGATCGCCTCCGCGAGACCCGGGGCGGCCGGGATCCCCACGCAGAACAGCTGGAACGGCTGCTCGATGTGTCCGGCGGCGCCCTTGTCCGGATGCGGGGTGGCGATCGCCCCTCCGAGCGGCCGGATCTGCACGATGGCGACGGCCGAGCCGCTGCCCTCGCCGGCCGCCTCGACGAGCGCGTCGATCGCATCGTCGTCGAGGTGGTTCAGCAGCATCGAGTGCTCGATCGCCGGTATCGGGTCCACCGGCTCGTCGGCGATGCTGCCCAGCTCCGCCAGCGGGACTTCACCCATCAGGTCCATCGTCGGTTCCGCGACCGCGCGTACCGGCGCCAGGAGCTGCTCGGCCTCCTCGGCAGGGCCGAGGTACGCGACGGCCACCGAGGCGAACGCCTTGCCCCGCAGGGGTTCCGGCACCTCCGGGAACGGCGGGAACTGGTACAAGTGGGCCCAGATCGAGAACCTCCGCGGTGCCGACACCGCGACCTGGCGGAACGCCCTCAGCACGGGTGCGGCCTGGCCGATCGGCCATAGCAGTCGTCCGCCGTACAGCTGCGGGGCGGGGTGCAGGACGATCTGCATCGCGGTCACGATGCCGAAATCGCCACCGCCTCCGCGCAACGCCCAGAACAGGTCCGGGTCGCTGTCCCTGGTCACGCGGACCTTTTGGCCGCGCGGGTCGACGAGGTCGACGGCGAGGACGTTGTCGCAGGACAGCCCCCAGAGCCGGCTGAACCAGCTCAGGCCGCCGGTCAGTGTGAAGCCGACCACGGTCGGGTCGGTGCTGCTCCCGGCGCAGCCGCCGAGCCTGGTGCCGTGCAGGGCTGCCAGCAGCTCACCCCATTTGACACCGGCGCCGACCCACGCGGTGCGCGCGGCCGCGTCGACGCTGATCTCGGACAGTCCACGCGTGCGCAGCAGCAGGGTGCCGTTGAGCGCGACGGTGGCGGCGTGCCCCACCGGTTGAGCGGTCACGGCGATATCGTGCGTGGCCGCCCAGCGAACGGCGGTGGCGACGTCGTCCGCGTCCGCGACGGCAAGCACGGCCAATGGCCGCTGGTCGACGACCAGCTGCCAGGGCATGCGTACCGTCTCCCAGTCCGGATCCTGCGGAGTGCTCAGGCGTCCGCGGACAGAGGACCTCAGACCCTCGAGGGCGGCAGTGAGGTCGGGAGTCGACGGCTCGGCAGCGAGCGATGCCTCCTGGCGCGGGGAAGGGATGGCCGGCGCTGCGGTGTCACTTGGGTCGATGGCGGTAGCGCTGTCAGGTGCGCCGGTCGTCGGTTCGGAGCTCATCCGCGTCTCTCTCGTCGTGGTGCCGACGGACACCGCGACCAGATTCACCCCCGGAAGGCACGCCTGCCGCGGCTCCTGAAGCCGCGAGCGTAGCGGGCAGTCCGCAGCTCGGACCTGCGAACGCAGGAATCGACATCGGTGTCGCCCCAGCAGCACCAATGTCGATTCTTGGGTGGCGTGGCGTGGCGCGGGCGGGTCAGTCGCGACGCGCGAGGTACTCGGCCTCCTGCACCTGGTCGAGCGCGCCTGGCGCGCCACCGAACTCGTCGGCCACCTCGCCGGCCACCTCGACCGGGTCGTTGTGCTCGGAGGCCGGGTGGCCCTGCTCGTCGAGACCGCGGTCAGCCTGCGCAAGCATCTTGTGCCCCGTCGAAAGAACCGCAACGGCGAGCACGACCGTGCCCGCGCCGACGAAGAACGGCACGTGCAGGTTCGAGTGCTCGACCATCTTGCCCGCGGCGTACGGGGCGAGGCCGCCACCGATGAACCGGACGAAGCCGTAGGCGGCGGACGCGACCGGCCGCTCGACCGGGGACACGATCATCACCGCCTGGGTGGTGAGCGTGTTGTTGACGCCGATGAAGATGCCGGCGGCGATTACCCCCACGATGAGCACCACCCGGTCGTTCACGAAGGTCGCGATGACCGCGAGGTCGAGTGCGAAGACGAGGAGAGCGCCGTACAACGACCTGGCGGTGCCGAAGCGTTGCTGGAGTCGTGGCGCGCCGAGGACGGAGAAGACGGCCACCAGCAGGCCCCAGCCGGTGAAGACGAGGCCGAGCTGGATCGCCGACAGCCGCATGGGGAACGGTGCGTAGCCGAGCATCGTGAAGAAGCCCCAGTTGTACAGCAGCGCGGTGATGCTCATGGTCAGCAGCCCGCGGTGGCGCAGCGCCCGCAACGGAGCCAGCACCGAGGTTCGGTGCGCCGGCTTCGGGGTCGGCGGTAGCAGCAGCAGGGTGGCGACGAGCGCGATGCCCATCAGCACCGCAACCCCGAAGAACGGGCCTCGCCAGCTGATGCTGCCCAGCGTGCCGCCGAGCAGCGGCCCGACGGCGATACCGAGACCGAGGGCGGCTTCGTACATGATGATCGCGCCCGAGAAGCCGCCTGATGCCGAGGCGACGATGACGGCGAGTGAGGTCGCGATGAACAACGCGTTGCCGAGACCCCATCCGGCCCGGAAGCCGACGATCCCTGCGATCGAGTTGGACGTGCCGGCCAGTGCCGAGAAGATCACGATGACGACCAGGCCGGTGACGAGGGTGCGCTTGGCGCCGAGACGGCTGGACACCGCGTTGGTGATCAGCATGGCCACCGCGGTGACCACGAGATAGCTGGTGAACAGCAACGTCACCTGGCTCGGGGTGGCGTGCAGCTTGTCCCGCAGGGACGGCAGGATGGGGTCGACCAGGCCGATCCCCATGAACGAGATGACGCACGCGAACGCCACTGCATAGACGGCTTTGGGCTGGCTGAACATGCTGGGCTTCCGGCTTTGCGGCGGCGGTTCCGTCATGGTCGCCCCTCCACGGGCGGTTCCGGGGGCGTACTGGCCGGTCATCGAGCTCCTTCGTGAGCGAGGTGTGCGGCGGCGGCAAGGTGTCGCAATGCGGGTACGGCGGCTCGCAGCGCCATGAGGTCGTTGGTGTCCAGGTGGTCGAGCGCGGTGCCGAGCGCCTGGGCCCGTTCCGATCGCCGGCGTTGCAGTTCGGCCCTGCCGGCGGGCAGCAGGCAGACGACCACGGCCCGGCCGTCAGCCGGGTCGGCCCGACGCTCGACCAGGTCGGCGGCCGTAAGGCGGGTGACGAGCCCGGTCATGGCCGGCTGGCTCACTCCCTGGCCGGCGGCTAGCTCGGTCAGCCGCATGGCGCCGACCCTGTCGAGCATCGCGATGGTCGACGCCGCCGTCAGGCTGAGCCCGTTGCGTGGGGTGAGCCGATGCAACGTCGGCAGGAGGGAGTCGATGGCAGCCGTCACGTCAGCACGATCGACCATCGTTGGCCCCGTCGTCGCTGGCTGATTCACACCCGAAATATATCACGACCTTATGTAGTCTGGCCGCGGGCTGTTGTTCCGCCGGTACCGCGCGTGGTTATGGTGTCGCCTCACGGCGGCAACGCGGTACGCGGGAATGAGACAACGCGGTACGCGGGAATGAGACAGCGCGGTACGCGGGAATGACGGGTCAGGAGGCTCCGGTGGCGAGGACCAGCTTTGCGAGGACGGTTCTGCCGGCCTGCGCGCTGATCCTCCTCGTGACGGCGTCGGGCTGCGGCTCGGCCAGTGATCTCGTCGGCGCCTCCCATCAGGCCTCGCACGCCGCGCGGTCCGGGCGGCACACGGTGACGCCCACTCTGACCCCGGGGACCGGGTCGACGCCGCCGACCACCACCCCGACGACACCGCCGACGACCCCGACGAAACCGAGGTCCAAGGGCGCGCCAGGCCGGCGTACCCTTCCGGCCGTCGTGACGCACGTGGCCTGGTTCGAGAGCCCCAGTCGCAACATCGGGTGCCTCATCGGCTCCCGAGCGGTGCGCTGCGACATCGGCAAACATCACTATCGTCCGGGGCGGCGGCCGGCATCCTGCCACGGCAGCTGGGGCAGCAGCGTGCACGTCAACGCGGGAAGGGCTGCCGGCCTCGGCTGCGTCACGGACACCGTGCTGGGCGGACGCACGGTGCTGCGCTACGGCACCTCCACGGTGCACGGCCGGTTCGGCTGCACCAGCCGGTTCACCGGGATGTACTGCTACGACCTGCACACCTCGCACTGGTTCTTCATCGCCCGCCAGGGTTACCGGCTGCGCTGAATGCCCGGCCCGTCGGGCACGGTTCGGCGCGTCCGACGAGTTCTGGGCATCCGGTGGTATCACGGCGGCCGCAACGTGCTCTTGGTCACCGGGGTCGCTTGGTATCCGCCGTATCAGGG
>JBOHDX010000101.1:0-23466 GCA_050700835.1 Nocardioidaceae bacterium | reverse complement strand
ATCGCGGCCATCGGGTTGCCGATGGCCGCGAGCCGGTCGGGCAGCGTGTGCAGCGTGAAGTCGTTGGGGTCCACATGCGGCACCTCGTCCCAGGTCAACGGCGCCGACGCGGGGGCACCGGGTCGCGGCCGGAGACTGTAGGCCGCGGCGATCGTGCGGTCCCTGGCGTTCTGGTTGTAGTCGACGAAGATCGTGCCCGGTGGCCGCTCCTCCTTCCACCAGTGCGTGGTGACCCGGCCGGGCATGCGGCGTTCAAGCTCGCGGCCGAACGCGATCGCGGCATGGCGTACGTCGGTGAAGGACCACCGGGGCTCGATCCGTACGTAGATGTGCAGCCCGCGGCCTCCTGACGTCTTGGGGAAGCCGGCCATGCCCAGGTCGTCGAGCAGGCTCCGCGCGGCACCGGCGACCTCAGCTGCGTCGTGGAAGTCCGACCCGGGCTGGGGATCGAGGTCGATCCGTAGCTCGTCCGGGTGCTCGACGTCGGCGCGGCGTACCGGCCAGGGGTGGAAGACGATCGTCCCCATCTGAGCTGCCCAAGCGATGACCGCCGGCTCGGTCGGGCAGACCTCGTCGGCGAAGCGCCCGGACGGGAACCGGATCCGCGCGGTCTGCACCCATTCCGGCGCACCCGCCGGAATACGCTTCTGGAAGAAGGCGTCGCCCTTGTTGTCGGTGCGAGTCGAGATGACAGCACCCTCGAAGACGCCCTTGGGCCACCGTTCCAGCGTGGTCGGACGCCGGCGGAGCCCCAGCAGCATCGCCTCGCCGACCGCAACGTAGTAGCGCACGACGTCGAGCTTGGTGATCTCGGCGGACCTGTCCGTCGCCGGGAACGTGATCCGGTCGGGACTACTGACGCGCACGGTCCGACCTGCCACCTCGAGCTCCACCGGCGCCGTTGCCATGGGACGAACCCTAGGGGTCGCCCGCGTCGTGGCGCCATCGCGACCTGTCGGCCGACCTGGCCGCCCGGGCCGACCAGTCCGACGCGGACCACGTGCCCAGAGACCGATCTGTGCGTAGGGTCGACGCATGGCGTACGACGTGACGAAGTCAGACGACGAGTGGAAGGCGCAGCTGTCCAAGGAGGAGTTCGCGGTGCTGCGCCGCGCTGCGACCGAGCGGCCGTTCACCGGTGAGTACACCGACGCCGAGACCGAGGGCGTCTACCAGTGCAAGGCGTGCGGGGCGGAGCTGTTCCGGTCCGACACGAAGTTCGAGTCCCACTGCGGCTGGCCGTCGTTCTATGCGCCGCTGGCCGAGGACCGGGTGGAGTACATCCGTGACAAGACCCTCGGCATGGAGCGCACCGAGGTCCGGTGCGCCAGTTGCGGCAGCCACCTGGGCCACGTCTTCGAGGGCGAGGGCTACGGCACGCCGACGGACCAGCGCTACTGCATCAACTCGATCTCGCTCACGCTCGAGCCGAAGACGGCCGAGGTCTGAGCGGGGAGACCCGGCCGGCTCAGGGCAGGGCCGCCACCAGGCTCGCGACATCGCGGCGGCGCCCGGTATAGAACGGGATCTCGTGCCGCACGTACAGCCGAGCCTTGGCGGCACGCAGCTCACGCATTAGGTCGACGATCCGGTGCAGCTCGTCGGCCTCGAAGGCCAGGATCCACTCGTAGTCGCCCAACGCGAACGACGCCACCGTGTTGGCCCGCACGTCCGGGTAGCCGCGGGCCTGCTGGCCGTGCTCGGCGAGCATCGCCCGCCGCTCCTCGTCGGGCAGGAGGTACCAGTCGTACGACCGCACGAACGGATAGACGCAGAGGTACGCCCGAGGCTCGTCGTCGGCGAGGAACGCCGGGACGTGGCTCTTGTTGAACTCGGCCGGCCGATGCAGGGCCAGCTGGGACCACACGGGTCGGCTGGCCCGACCGAGTGACGTGGCGCGGAACCGCTGGTAGGCCTCCTGCAGCAGGTCGCTCGACTCGGCGTGCCACCAGATCATCAGGTCTGCATCGGCTCGCAGACCTGCCACGTCGTAGGTGCCGCGGACCACGACACCCTTGCCGGTCAGCTGCGTGAACAGCTCCTCCACCTGCTCGGCCATCGCTGCACGGTCCACGTCGCCGAGCGCCTCCGGCACCGCGTAAACCGACCACATCGTGTAGCGGATGGTGTCGTTGATGTCGCGGGCGGCTTTGCCGGCGTTGGGCCGGCGGTGCGCCTGGGTCGGCTGCGAACCGGACACGGCGGTGTCGACGGGCTGGTCGGTCATGGCGCCATTGTCTCTCGCACCCTGCTCACCGGTCCGGCCGGTCCGGCTCCTCCTCGGCGAGCAGCCGGCGCACGGCCTCCTGGGCGTCGACGACGCAGGCCGCGATGCCGATCCCGTCGTACGCGGCTCCGCACACCTCCAGGCCGGGCGCGGTTGCGATCGCCCGGCGGATCCGCGCGACCCGTTCGCGATGACCGACGGCGTACTGCGGAAGCGCGCCACCCCACCTCGTCACCGTGGCGTCGATCAGCGGCCCCCGCAGTCCGATCGCGTCGGCGAGATCGCTGGTCGCCGCGTCGACCAGCTCGACGTCGCTGCGCTGGAGCACCAGCTCCTCCCGGTGCCGTCCGATCGACGTCCGCATCAGCAAGGTGTCCGCGCCCGCGGCAGCGGCGACCCAGGCCCATTTGCTGGAGGAGTACGTCGCCGCCTTGATCGTGCGTCCGTCGACCGGAGGCACGAGGAACCCGGACCCGGCCCAACCCTCGCGGAGTCGCCCGGCGGCGAAGGCGAGGGTGACGACGGCCATGCTGGCGTAGTCGATCCGGCGGAGCTCACGCGCGGCGTCCGGCACCGCCTCCGACAGAAGTCGCGCCGCGGGTGTCGCCGGCGTGGCAAGCACGACGGCCTCCGCGTCGATCGTCTCCTCGGCGTTGGTTGCACCGAGAACGAGCCGCCACCCTCGGCTGGTCCGGTCGAGGGACCGGACGGTTGCGTTGGTACGCACCTGCAGTCCCGCTGCGCGCGCCAGCGCCTGAGGCAGGCGCCCGACGCCACCGACGAGTCCGGCGAACACCGGCGCGGTGTCCGACTGGGCGCGACGCACGGCGGTCGCTTCGGCCACCAACGACGAGCCGCGTCCGGCCAGCGCCTGGATCTGCGGAGCCGCCGCACGCAGCGACAGCTCGTCCGCGTGCCCGGCGTACACGCCCCCGAGCAGCGGCTCGACCAGACGGTCGAGCACCTCGCGGCCCAGCCGGCGGCGCACGAACGAACCGACGGACACGTCCTCACCATCGTGCAGGTCTGTCGTCGCCAGGGCGGGCACCCGGCCGGCCAGGTCTCGTTCGATCCGGGCGCGCAGGACGCCGCGCAACGAGACGATGCCGCTCTCGGCCAGCGCGTCCAGGTCGGCCGGGATCCCCATCACCGTGGGTGGCATGGGCCGGACCGACCCGCGGGTCCAGATGCCTGCCCGGGTGGTCGTGGGGTGCACGACGGCATCGGCCAGCCCGACCTCCCGCGCCAGCCTCACGGCCGCCGGGCTCCGGTTGAGCAGGGCCTCTGCGCCCACGTCGATGCTGACCCCGGCGACCTCGTCGAGGGCCAGCTTGCCTCCCACGACGAGCGACGACTCGAGCACCAGCACCTCGATGCCGGGCCGCTCCCGGACCAAGGAGTACGCGGCGGTCAGCCCCGCGATGCCGGCCCCGATCACGACGACCCCACGGTGGACGCCACCCCCCGGACGACGCGGATCGACGGGTTCGCTGGTCACGACGCCTACTGTGGCAAACGAGCCGCGGGCCGTCCCGACCGGTCGGACCGGTCGGGCCGGCGGACCGGCGGACATGGCCGATCCGGAACCGGCTCGGGTTTGATCGCGTCGAAGACCCATGACCCGCTCCCGCAAGCTCGCCACCGCCGCTGCCGTCGCCGTACCGGTGTTGATCGTCGGCGTGCTCGTGACGAGCCACGTCTCGTCGTCCTCGCACAGCCCGGCAGGGTCGGCGTCCAAGCCGTGGGGCGACGTCGCTGCCGGCGCAGGTGCCCCTCAGCTCGGCGCTGCCTCCGGCGCCACAGACCTCGCTGGTCGGGCACCCGCGCCCAGCGACCCGGCCGCAGTCGACCTCAGCGCCCCGCCGCGCTCCGTGGTCCGGACCGCGGCGTTGCAGGTGACCGCCGACCACCTGTCGGCGGCGCAGACGCGCGCGGACACGATCGTCAGCTCGCTCGGCGGCTACGTCGCGGACGAGAACAGCCAGGCCGATCGCAACGGGGTCGTGCAGTCGGTGCAGCTCGTGCTGAAGGTCCCCAGTGCCCGCTTCGACACCGCTCTCAGGCAGATTGCGGCACTCGGGACCGTGCACGCGCAGACCGAGTCCGCCCGCGACGTGACCAGCCAGGTGGTCGACGTGCGGAGCCGGGTGGCGAGCGCCCGCACCGCGCTGCGCCGCATCCGGGCGCTGCTGGGTCGTGCCAACACCCTCGGCTCGGTGATCCAGCTCGAGGGCGTGCTCAGTGACCGGCAGTCCAACCTGGAGGCGTTGCTGGCGCAGCAGAAGTCCCTCGCGGCGCAGACCCAGCTCGGCACCCTCACGGTGGACCTGACCAAGCCGTCTGCGACGGTCACCCCGCCGGCAGCGCACGACAGCCGGGGATTCGTCGCGGGCCTCCGCGACGGCTGGGGCTCGTTGCAGGACGCCTTCGTCGCGGTGTCGACCGCGGTCGGCGCCGGGCTGCCGTTCGCGGTCCTGCTGCTGCTCGTGGGCCTGCTGGGATGGGCACTCAGCAAGCGGCTGCCCCAGCGGCTGCGCGGCCCTCGGCGACCTATCACCCCGAGCAGCTGACCCGCTACGACGGTCACGCCGGGGCGGCGTCCACTGGGTACGCGTGCACGTGGTCAACCAGGCGGGCCAGCGCATCGGGATCGGTGTCGGGGAGCACCCCGTGGCCGAGGTTGAACACGTGCCCAGGCGCCCGCCGCCCCTCGTCGAGGACATGGGTGGCCTCAGCCGCCACCAGCGGCGGTGGAGCGAACAGCAGCGCCGGGTCAAGGTTGCCCTGGACCGCCTTGCCCGGCCCGATCCGCCGTGTCGCCTCGTCCAGCGGCACCCGCCAGTCGACGCCGACGACGTCAGCGCCTGCGTCGCCCATCGCACCGAGCAACTCCCCCGTACCCACCCCGAAGTGCACCCTGGGTACGCCCAGATCCTCGACCGCCGACAGCACCGCGGCCGAGTGCGGAGCGACGAACCGGGCATAGTCGGCCAGCGAGAGCACTCCCGCCCACGAGTCGAACAGCTGCACCGCGGAGGCGCCAGCCGCCACCTGGACGCGTAGGTAGCCGGCTGCGATCTGGGCCAGTGCGCCCAACAAGGCGTGCCAGACCCCGGGGTCGCCGTGCATCAACGCCTTGGTGCGTGCGTGGTCGCGGGACGGTCCGCCCTCGACGAGGTAGGACGCGAGCGTGAACGGGGCGCCGGCGAAGCCGATCAGCGGCGTCGCGCCCAGCTCGCCGACGAGCGCGCGGACCGACTCGGCCACATAGGGCACGTCGTCCGGTGTCAGCGCCCTGAGCCGGGCGACGTCGGCCGCGGACCGGAACGGCTCCGCCACCACGGGGCCGGTGCCCGGCACGATGTCCACGTCCACGCCCACGGCCCGCAGCGGCACCACGATGTCGGAGAAGAGGATCGCGGCGTCGACGGCGTACCTGCGTACCGGCTGGAGGGTGATCTCGACGACCATCTCCGGACGGGTGCACGCCTCGAGCATGGGTACGCCCTCGCGCAGGGCGCGATACTCCGGCAGTGACCGTCCCGCCTGACGCATGAACCAGACGGGTACGTGCGGCACCGGCAACCCGCGGCAGGCGCGGATGAACGCCGAGTCGTCCAGCGTGCCCACGGCCGCGCCGGGCGGCGAAACCGGCCGAACTCGGGCGGCGCGTGGCTCGGTGGTGTCGGGCACCCGGTGATCCTCGCAGGTGGCACGGCGCGTCGCGGGGAGGGGGACACCCGCCGCGGCCTAGGCTCCCGGGCATGGGCATCAGGAAGGAGCTCGACGGCCCACCGGAGGAGTTCCTGGTCGCCGTGGAGCAGTTGCGCACGGCGCGAATGCGTCCTGAGGTCGCCTGCGAGGAGATGTCGGCGCCGCAACGCATCGCGGCCTACGCGGCGGCCCTCAGCGGCGACGTCACGGTGGACGGCCACGAGATCGGCACCGGCCGCATCGTGCTGCTGCACGAGCCGGGCGGCAACGACAGCTGGCAGGGGACCTTCCGCTGCGTCACCTTCGCCCGGGCCGACATCGACCCTGAGATGGTCACCGATCCCATGCTCGCCGGTGTCGCCTGGACGTGGCTCACCGACGCCCTGCTCGCCCATGGTGCCGACTTCGTGGCGCCGAGCGGCACCGTGACCACGGTGATGTCGGAGGGCTTCGGCAGCATGGCCGACGACGGTTCGAGCGCCCAGATCGAGGTGCGCGCGTCGTGGACCCCCGTCGGGCCGATGGGCCCGCACGCCCAGGCGTGGGGGGACCTGCTGTGCACGGCGTGCGGCCTCCCGCCGCTACCGCCGGGCGTCGTGGCGATGCCGGCGCGGCCGCAACCGCGGGGCCCGCGGAGCTGATCCGCGGATGCCCCCAGCCGACCAGTCGGCCGCCGACGACGTCGACGTGCCCGCTCTCGAGTTGAGCGCGTCGCTGCCCCCTGTCGCCGACACCGACGACGCCTTGACCGAGGTCGTCGCGTCCGTGGCGGCCGGATCCGGGCCGATCGCGATCGATGCCGAGCGGGCGTCCGGCTACCGCTACTCCTCGCGGGCGTACCTCCTGCAGCTGCGCCGGGCCGGCAGCGGCACCGCGCTGATCGACCCCATCCCGTTCGGGGAGCTGCCCACCCTCGGTGCGGTGATAGGCGACGAGGAGTGGGTGCTGCACGCGGCCACCCAGGATCTCCCCTGCCTGGCCCAGCTGGGCCTGCGCCCGGTGAGCCTGTTCGACACCGAGCTGGGCGGCCGGCTGCTCAACCTGCCGCGGGTCGGACTGGCCTCGCTCGTGCAGGAGCTGATCGGGCGCTCGTTGGCCAAGGAGCACTCGGCGGTCGACTGGTCCACCCGTCCTCTGCCGGAACCGTGGCTGCTGTACGCCGCGCTCGACGTCGAGGTGCTACTGGAGCTGCGCGACCTGGTCGAGGCCCGGCTGACTGACGCCGGCAAGCTGCAGTGGGCACAGCAGGAGTTCGCCGCGCTGACCCGGTTCGCCGGACCACCCGCCCGTACCGAACCGTGGCGGCGCACGTCAGGCATCCACCGTGCCAGGGGGCGACGTTCGCTCGGCGTGGTCCGTGAGTTGTGGGAAGCGCGGGACCAGCTTGCGGCCGACCTCGACGTGGCGCCCGGCCGGCTCCTGACCGACTCCGCGATCGTCGAGATCGCCACCACGCTGCCCGCCACCCGGGCGTCCCTGAGGTCGCTGCCGACGGTGCGGCACCGCAACGCGCGGCGCCACCTCGACGGGTGGGAGGAGGCGCTCGATCGTGGCCGGGCCTTGTCCGAGGACGCGCTGCCGACGCTCGGCCAGCGCTACGACGGGCCGCCACCGGCGCGGGCGTGGGCCGAGAAGGATCCGGTGGCCGCGGCCCGGCTGGCCGCCTGCCGTCAGGGGGTCTCCGAGGTGGCCGCGGACCACGACCTTCCGGTGGAGAACCTGCTGGCCCCCGACGCCGTGCGGCGGCTCGCGTGGGAGCCTCCGGCACCGCTGGACCACGCCGCCGTTGCCGCCGCGCTCGAAGGTTACGGCGCTCGGCCCTGGCAGGTGCAGCTGACCGCAGGCGTCCTGACCGCAGCACTCGACGACACCGCCGACTGACACGTCCCCGTCACCGCTCGAAAGGACCTCTCGCCATGCGCACCCCCCATCCTCACCGCCGCGTCTCTGCGCTGGCGGGCGGAGCGCTGCTCGTGGCCTTCATGGCGCTTACCGGGTGCGGTGCACAGTCGAAGAACGTGTCCGACCCCGGCACCGCCACGACCCCCGCCAGCACTCAGACGTCCCCGACGCAGCCGGCGACGACCGGGAGCCCGACCACACCGGCTCCCTCGACCGCGACCACGCCGACCGCGACACCGCCGATGACGTCGGACCTGACTCCCGCCCTGCTCGCCGGCGCCACCCTGCCGGCACTGAACCTGCAGAGCACCTGGCGTACCGGCCCGACCACTCCGGGCGACGGCCAGGCCGCCCTGTCGATCTGTCAGCACAGCACCATTGCCAGCATCGGCGCCGCCGACGTCCTGCAGCGGCAGTTCGGGGCCCCCGACGTCAGCGCGACCCAGCTGGTGGCGCGGTTCGGCGACGAGGACAGCGCCAAGCGGGCCTACTCCGTGCTCGACAGCTGGTTGCACTCCTGCCGGCACCAGATCCGCTTCGAAGGCGGTCGGCCGATCCGGGTCCCCGCCGCCCTGACCGCCGTCAATGTCAGCGCCGGCCAAGGCGGCTGGAGCGTCGTGTTCTACCACTCCCGTTCCGCTTCGTCCGGTGACGCCTCGATCGAGGGTCAGGCGCTCGTACGCGTCGGCGCCTATCTCTCGTGGGTGGTCGAGCGTTCGTACGGCCAGGACTACAACTACGCACCGGGCCACAACCCGCCGGAGCTGGCGATCCCGCTGCTGGCCGACGGACTTTCCGCCCTGAGGTGATCCGGTGGCAGACTGGTCACGATGAGTGAGGACCGGTTCCGCCGCCCTGCGTTGCCGGGTGCTGCCCTCTTCGAGTCACTGCCCGGACGCGACGACCCGGCCAAGCGGGCCGAGGCCGGCACCCGGGTGGCCCGGTTGCTGGTGCGTGGCGCGCACGACGCCGACGATGCCGAGGTCACGCAACGGATCGTCACTCTGGCTGACGAACACGGCCTGGAGTTGCTCGCCGACCTGTGGTCCGGCGCCCCCGCCGACTCGCTCGCCGGCGCGTTATGGCGGTTGTACCTTCTTCGTGCCTCCGTGCACTCCGACCCGGGCAGATCGGCAGCCGAGTACGCCGCGGGGCGCAGCCTCGCTCCCGTACTCGAAGTCGTGGCCGGAGTCATCGATCCGCCGGGACCGGTGGAGGTGGTCGAGATGGTCGACCTGACCCTGCGCGGGGTCGCCTGCGGGGACCTGGCCACGACGTTCGACCGGGCGGCTGCGTTCGCCAAGATCCTCGCCATCGGTCGAGCCCGGTCCGGCGACGACGACACCGCCACCACGGTCGCCGCCCGTCGGCTCGCCGACACCGCCGACCAGCTCGAGCTCGCCGCCCGGGCCGAACGCGAGCATCGGCTCGTCTGAGGTATTCGATGTCCTTGTAGGCCCTTGTAGGCTGGCCTGCGCGCCGGGCTGCGGTAGCCCCGGGTCCCACAAGGAGTCGCTACGAGCGGCCACGCGCCGTGAGGCGCTCCCAGCCCGGCGCACCTCTGCATCTTCTTACCTCTGCATCTTCTTGCCGGCGCCATCGTCTTGCCGGCGCCGCGCGGCCCTCTCCGGATGCCCAACGCAGGTTGCCGAAAGCAACCGCTTCACGCGGCGGAATGGTTCCTTGTCGGTGGTGGTTAGTAGCGTCTGACCACTCACCTTCCGACCAACTCCGTCGGCCACCAATCGGCCGTTCCTGCGTCCGACAAGGACCTTCCGACATGTCAGACATCGCGGCGACGCCGTCGCCAGCAGTCCGTGACGATCGCGGCGATCACGGGCACAAGCACCTCGGCATCGCCCTCGCGCTGATCAGCGCGGCCCAGCTGATGGTCGTGCTGGACGCGACCATCGTCAACATTGCACTGCCGCACCTGCAGAGCGATCTCGGTTTCTCTGCCTCCAACCTCACCTGGGTCGTCAACGCCTACACCCTGACGTTCGGCGGCCTGCTGCTGCTCGGTGGCCGGATGGGCGATCTGCTCGGGCGCCGCAAGGTGTTCGTCTTCGGCGTCGTTCTGTTCGCGGTCGCCTCGCTGGTCGGTGGCCTCGCGCAGAACGAGACGATGATGCTGGCTGCACGAGTGGCACAGGGCATCGGCGCCGCCGCTGCGTCGCCCACCGCGCTGTCCCTGATCACCACGACGTTTCCTGCCGGGCCATCACGCAACCGGGCGTTCGGCGTCTATGCGGCGATGTCGGGCGCGGGGGCCGCTGTCGGCCTGATCCTCGGCGGCGCGCTCACGGAGTTCGACTGGCGGCTCACCTTCTTCATCAACGTCCCGATCGGTCTCGGTGTCGCGGCGCTTGCGCCCAAGATGCTGGGCGAGTCCGCTCGGCAGCGTGGCCGCTTCGACCTGCCCGGCGCCGTCACCGCGACGGTGGGTCTGGTCGGTATCGTCTACGGCCTCACCCACAAGGCACTGCCCAACGCGACGTGGACGCAATGGCAGACCTTGGTGCCGCTGCTGGGTGGTCTCGCCCTGGTGCTGATCTTCCTCGCGATCGAGTCCAGGTCCCCGCACGCGCTTCTCCCCCTGCGGATCCTGGCCGACCGTACCCGCGCGGTGAGTTTCTTCGTGATGCTCGTGGTGGGCGCGGCGATGTTCTCGATGTTCTACTTCATCGGCCTCTACATCCAGAACTACCTCGGCTACTCCTCACTCAAGACCGGATTCGCCTTCCTGCCGTTCAGCATCGGCGTCGTGGTGGCCGCACAAGTCGCCTCGACCCTGATGTCGCGGGTCGACCCACGGTGGATCTCTGGTGTAGGCGCGGTCTTCATGAGCCTCGGCATGGTGATCTTCCACTTCGTCGACCACACGCCCGCGGTCGCCCGGATGAACGTCTCGCCACTGCTCGGCGCCAACCTGAGCAGCAGCTCTGACACCTATAGGGCGGCGGTGAAGTCAGTCGGCGGGCTCGTCGACACCAGCTACTGGACCGGGGTGCTGCCCGGAATCATGGTGTTGTCGTTCGGCATGGGGCTGATCTTCGTGCCACTGACGCTGACCGCGGTGAGCCGCATCGCCCACGAGGACTCCGGCGTCGGTTCGGCGGTGCTCAACACCATGCAGCAAGTCGGTGGTGCGCTGGGTCTGGCCATGCTGGGCACGATCGCCGCCAACTCCGCCGACGAGAAGATAGGTTCCTACACGAGCCAGGCCGCCGGCGTCATCCACGGCCGGCTCCCCGACCAGATCAGCGGCCTGCTCGGCACCTTGCTCGCGCAACCGACCGGATACGTCGCGGCGTTCGCTGTGTCGTTCTTCCTCATCATCGGAAGCGCCGTGGTCATCGTGGTCGGGCTCAACGCCAGTCATGAGGAGATCGCTGCCGACGGCAAGACGCCCGAGCCCGTGGCGGTCGGATGACGGCGCCGGACCGAAGAATCGACATCGGGGTGGCCCCGGCGACTGCGTTGTCGATTCTTCGGGTCGGCGGGGGCCTATGTTGACACCCGTGACGATGCCCGCGCTCTACCTGAGCCACGGTGCCCCGCCGCTGGCCGACGACCCGGTCTGGACCGCGGAGCTGGCGACGTGGAGCGCCGGTCTCCCGCGCCCCTCCTCGATCCTGATGGTGTCCGCGCACTGGGAGGAGGCCCCAGTCACGCTGGGGGCGACCGATCAGGTTCCCCTGGTCTACGACTTCTGGGGCTTCCCGCAGCACTACTACGACGTCACCTACGACGCGCCCGGCGCACCCCAGCTGGCCGCCGACGTTGCCGGGCTGTTGGACCGTCCGGGTCGGCGGGTGCACCACGAGCAGGATCGTGGTCTCGACCACGGCGCCTACGTCCCGCTGGTGCAGATGTTCCCCGAGGCCGACGTGCCCGTGCTGCAGATGTCGATGCCGACGCTTGACCCGGCCCAGTTGTTCGAGCTGGGCCGGCAGCTGCGCCCGTTGCGTGACGACGGGGTGCTGATCGTGGGCAGCGGCTTCACCACCCACAACCTGCGGCTGATCGAGGGCGGCTTCACCACGACCGAGCACGGTCCGGCGTGGTCGGAGGAGTTCGACCAGTGGGCCAGCGAGATCGTCGCGACCCGCGATCTCGACGCCCTGCTGGACTTCGAACGAGCCTCTCCGGACGCCCATGTCGCCCACCCGCGTACCGAGCACCTGGCGCCGCTGTTCGTGATTGCCGGCGCCAGCGCCGACCTCGACGAGGACGCCACCTCGGTGATCGCCGGCTACTGGGGCGGGCTCTCGAAGCGGTCCTGGCAGTTCGGCTGACCTCCCGGCCGGGTGATCGACCGCCCACAGCCGGCGCAGCTCAGTCGGACTCTGCCGCCGCTCGGTCCAACGTCTTCGCCCAGTGCACGAACGTCGACGTCACGACCATCCCGATGTGGGTGTACAACCCCAGCGCGCCGGTCCGAGAGTCGGTGTTCAGCCCGGCACCACGCATCCCGCGGGCGCGGGTCTCACCGAACGCCCTCGCCAGCAGCGCCCGGCCGAGGCCGTGGCCCCGACAGTCGCGGCGCACCGCGATCTGGTTGACCCAGCCGTCGGTCGGCGACACGCTCAGCAGGCAGGCGGCGAGCACGTCGTCGCCAGTGCCCTCGAGCCCACCGCGCACCGCCAGCTGCAGGTGCCAGGGCTCGAACCCCGGCCGCAACAGGGTCGCGGCAGCCCAGTCCCCGTAGGTCGACGGGTCGCGGTCCGGCCACTCGTTGAAAGCGTCCTCGATGGTGCGATAGGCGACCTGCTCGTCTCTCCCCGGCACGAAGGGCCGGATCGTCACGCCGTCCGGCAACGGCTGTGGCGCGATGTCGGTGTCCTGCGGCAGCGTGAGGATCCACGACGTCCAGAGCTGTCGGTAGCCGTTGCGCACGAACAGCTCGATCGCGTCGGTCTGCATCTCCGACACCGTCTGCCCGACCAGCCTGCCGCCGTCCCTGCGGGCCACCTCCCAGCTCCACTCCATCAGAGCCGTGCCGATCCCCCGTGCCCGCTGACGAGGGTGCACGAACACTTCGGCACGGCGACCGGCGTGCACCTCGGCGTACGCGACCAGGTCGCTCGCGCAGAAGACGCCGACGGTGTCGGCTGCGAGGTCGAAGCTGGGGCGCTGCCAGTCACCGATGATGTCCGCCCGCTCGATCAGCACCTCGCCGAGCACGTCGAGCTCACAGACCGCCATCAGTGCGGTCACGGCATCGACGTCCGCCATCGACAGCGGTCGGGCCGACACGTCGGGCGGAAGGCTCCGGGTCGCGATCACGGCGCGAGCATGCCTGAGCCGACTCTGCCCGCGCATCCGGTTTTCTCAGGAGCCCGGCGGTCCCTCACTCGGGGTGCTTACTCCGGCGCCGGTGCGTCCCGGCGCAACCAGTTCCCGGTGCTGCTGCGCCGCCGAGCGCTTCGGCGTGCCTTGGCCGGCGTGGGGACCGGAGCGGTGCCCCCTACGCGGCCGCCGTCGGAGTGCGGCGCGACCAGCTCGGCCCACAGCACCGCGGCGGCCTGGGTCACGTCCCGCTCCGACAACAGCGGCGGTCGGTTGGCCAGCGCGTCGGCGATGCTGGCGGTGGAGCAGACGAGGAGCCCGCTGGCCGCGCGCTCCATCGAGGCGTCGCGCACCAGGGAGATGAACGCGACGACGTAGGGCCGGAGATCGGGCGGAAGGACCCGCCGCACCGCGCCGCAGGCGGCCTGGACCGCCTCGACCGACCCGCTGGGACGCCCGTTGTGCAGCACCCGGCCGCCCACGATGTCGACGTCGCCGATCCAGTTCACCGTGGCGATGACCGCGATGCACCCAGGGCCGACCGCGATGTGGTCGATGAGGTCGCGCGGACGTCCCGGGAAGGCGACGTCGTCCAGGTGGACCCAGCCGTCGTCGCCCAACCGGGCGAGGGCGCGCGAGGTGTACGCCTGGCCATGCGAGGTGCGCTCGAACATCGCTGGGGCCGTTCTCCTGAGGTCGCGGTCTGGTGCTGGTGCGGAGCGTGCCGAGGGGCGTACCGCTTCGGGTTCTGGTGCGGGCTTGGGGCCGCGCGGATGAGTTCCACCGTAGGGCCGGGCCGGGTACGACCACAGCCCGAGTGCCGGAAATCAGCCGAACGGTGACGCTTTCCGTACGCGCCGTCATCGAGTGAACACACACCGTGATCACAGAGGTCACGGTGCGTGCTGAGACCGACTTGCCGTGACCGCCTCGGAGTGGTCGGCTTGCCCCACGGGGAAGGTCACGCGCGCTGCGCGTCCACACGTCGAGGAGGGTGCCGTGACGGCACTGGCTGGAAACGAGGCCCGGGTCATCGATGCCGCACCCACCGGGCTGTTCATCGGCGGCGGCTGGCGGGACGCGAGCGGCGGCGGCACCGTCGACGTCGAGGACCCGTCCACCGGCGAGACGATCGCCGCGGTCGCCGACGCCACCGTCGCTGACGGCAAGGCGGCGCTCGACGCGGCCGTCGACACCCAGGCGTCGTGGGCGGCCACCGCACCTCGGGACCGCGGCGAGATCCTGCGCAAGGCCTTCGAGCTGATCACCGAGCGGGCCGAGGACCTCGCGCTGCTGATGACCTTGGAGATGGGCAAGCCGCTCGCGGAGTCCCGAGCCGAGATCGCGTACGCCGCGGAGTTCTTCCGGTGGTTCTCCGAGGAGGCGGTGCGGGTGGCTGGTCGCTACGCGACGGCCCCCAACGGTGCCACCCGGTTGCTCACCATGAAGCAACCCGTCGGCCCGTGTCTGATGATCACACCGTGGAACTTCCCCCTGGCGATGGGCACTCGCAAGATCGGCCCTGCCATCGCCGCCGGTTGCACCATGGTCGTCAAGCCGGCATCCCTGACTCCGCTGTCGATGCTCGCCCTGGCCGACATCCTCACCGAAGCCGGACTGCCGCCGGGGGTCCTCAACATCGTCACCACGTCGTCGACCGGCGCGGTGATGGAGCCGCTGATCCGCGATCCGCGGCTGCGCAAGCTCACGTTCACTGGCTCCACCGAGGTGGGGCGCACGCTGGTCGAGCAGTCGGCCGAAGGGTTGCTCCGGGTGTCGATGGAGCTCGGCGGAAATGCCCCGTTCCTGGTCTTCGGCGACGCCGACGTCGATGCAGCCGTGGACGGCGCGATGCTCGCCAAGATGCGCAACATCGGCGAGGCCTGCACCGCGGCCAACCGGTTCCTGGTGCACGAGTCGGTGGCGGATGAGTTCACCACCAAGATCGCCGAGCGCATGGGCGGTCTCACGGTGGGGCGCGGCACGGACGACGACGTTCAGGTCGGGCCGCTGGTCGAGGCCAAGCAGCGGGACAAGGTCGCCCAGCTCGTCGACCAGGCCGTCGGTGCGGGCGCCGATGTCGCGGTCGGCGGCAGTCGACCGGACGGACCGGGCTACTTCTACTCCCCTACCGTCCTCACCGGAGTGCCGACCGAGGCCGACGTGTTCCGCCAGGAGATCTTCGGTCCGGTGGCGCCCATCTTCACCTTCGCTGACGACGACGAGGGGGTGGCGATGGCCAACGACACCGAGTACGGCCTCATCGCGTACGCGTTCACCCAGGACCTGTCGCGGGCCGTCAGGGTTGCGGAGGGGCTCGAGACCGGGATGGTCGGCATCAACCAGGGCGTGGTGTCCAACCCGGCAGCGCCGTTCGGTGGTGTCAAGGCCAGCGGGTTCGGCCGGGAGGGCGGCGCCGAGGGGATCGACGAGTACCTCGAGGTCAAGTACGTCGGGATCAAACTGTGACCGAGTCCACCGCGGACGTCGTCGTCCTCGGACTCGGACCCGGTGGTGAGGATGTCGCGGGCCGACTGGCCGAGGCCGGCCTGTCGGTCGTGGCGGTCGAGGCGGAGCTTGTCGGTGGCGAGTGTCCCTACTGGGGCTGTATTCCCAGCAAGATGATGATCCGGGCCGGCAACCTGCTGGCGGAGGGCCGACGGATCCCCGGCATGTCCGGCGCCGCGGAGGTGCACCCCGACTTCACTCCGGTCGCGCGGCGGATCCGCGACGAGGCGACCGACACCTGGAACGACAAGGTTGCCGTGGACCGGCTGGCCGGCAAGGGCGCCCGCGTGGTCAAGGAGCGCGGGCGTCTGGTCGGCCCGCACGACGTGCAGATGGGCGCCGAGGTCGTGCACGCAGATCGCGGCATCGTCATCGCCACCGGGACCGCGCCGGTCATCCCCGCGATCGACGGGTTGCACGGCCTGCCGTACTGGACGAACCGGGAGGCCATCAGCACAGAGAGAGTCCCGGACTCGTTGGCTGTGCTGGGCGGTGGCTCGATCGGACTCGAGCTGGCGCAGATGTTCGCCAGGTTCGGCTCGGCCATCACGGTCGTCGAGGGTGCCGACCGCTTGGTCGCGATAGAAGAGCCGGAGGCCTCCGCACTGCTGCACGACGTTCTCTGCCGCGAGGGCTTGACCGTCCACACCGATGCCAAGGTGACCCGAGTGAGGTTGGACGGAGAGCGGTTCGCGCTGTCGGTGGACGGGGCGGACGACGTGACCGCGGATCGGCTGCTGGTCGCCACCGGCCGACGTGCTCGGCTCGACGATCTCGGTCTCGAGCACGTCGGCCTCGACCCGAGCTCGCACTCGATCGACGTGGACGAGCACCAGCGGGCCGCCCACGACGTGTGGGCGGTGGGCGATGTGACCGGCAAGGGCGCGTTCACCCACGTCGCGATGTACCAGTCCCGGATCGCGGTCGCCTCCATCTTGGGCGAGGACGGTCCACCTGCCGACTACGCGGCACTTCCCCGCGTCACGTTCACCGACCCAGAAGTCGGGGCTGTGGGCATGACCGAGCGGCAGGCCAAGGACGCCGGAATCTGGGTACGCACCGGCACGGCCCAGATCCCGGCGAACGCCCGAGGCTGGATCCACAAGGCTGGCAACGACGGCTTCATCAAGGTCGTCGAGGACGCCGACCGTGGGGTCCTGGTGGGCGCCACCAGCGCCGGGCCGGTGGGCGGTGAGGCGCTCTCCGGTCTGGCCGTGGCGGTACGCGCCAGCGTGCCCGTGGCAACGCTTCGGCACTCGATCTGGGCGTACCCGACGTTCCACCGCGGGATCAGCGAGGCGATCGAGGACCTCCTCAGCTGATGACGCGGTAGCCGACGAGCAGAGAGCCGGTCGGAGAGGTCGTGCATCGGATCGACTCGAGCCGAGTCGCCGGCAAGCCGTCGAGGAGCCTCCGCCCGCTGCCCGCGATCGCCGGTGCCATCACCAGCCTGAGCTCGTCGACGACGCCCGCGGCAAGCAGTGCCTGCGCGACCGAGATGCTTGCATGCACGCCGATGTCGGCTCCGGGTTGGTTCCTCAGATCCCGCACGAACTCGACCAGCTCGCCGTCGACCACGGTCGCATTGGCCCACTTCCGATCGAGCGGCGTGGAGGTGGCGACGTGCTTCGCGACCCCGTTGATGAACGTCGCGAACGGCTCGATGTCGCTGCCCGGCCAGAACTCGGCCCACTCCTCGTAGCTGCGCCGGCCGAGGATGACCGTGTCCTGCGCCGCGATGACGGCGCCGAGGTCGGCCTCCATCGCGTCGTCCCAGTCGGCGAAGAACCCGTCGGGCTTCTCCGCGACGCCGTCGAGGGACAGCAGCTCGTACACGACGACCTTCCGCATCTTCAACACCTCCGATTGACTTGGACCCTGCTGCATAGACGGCTCGCACGACCAAAACTCATCGGTGCGAAGACGATCTGCCGCTGCTGCGTCGAGCAGGCAACCCCAGGTCACCGACTTCACATGGCCCGCCACTAGGGGTACGGGGGTTCAGCATCTGTGAAACTGCGTTGGTGTCGAGGCGTAGGCTCGGAGCCACCCAGACCACAGATGAAGCGCCGATCGGCAGCACGGACGATCGATGCGGAGGGACCGGAGAGGCTCAGGCATGGATCGCCCACTGACCAGTCGCACCATCGAACAGCTCGGCAAGGACTTCAGCGCCGACCCGGCGCACCGGCTGATGCAGAACGCCGTGACCAAGACGCCTGTCGACGACATCGCGCTCGACCGCTCCATCGTGGTGGGCATCGACCACAGCGTCTCGAACCTGCTCGACGACTGGAAGGTCACACACCAGCAGAAGAGCGGACGCTGCTGGATGTTCGCCGGCCTCAACCTGCTGCGCGCCGGCGCCGCCGCGACGATGGACGTCAAGGACTTCGAGTTCTCGCAGAACCACCTGTTGTTCTGGGACAAGCTGGAGAAGGCGAACCACTGGCTCGAGTCGATCATCGAGACCGCAGACTCCGAGGTCGACGACCGCACCGTGGCCCACCTGCTGACGGATCCGGCGGAGGACGGCGGGCAGTGGAACATGTTCGTGGCTCTCGTGCGCAAACACGGGTTGGTGCCCAAGGCGGCGATGCCTGAGACCCAGTCGTCGTCGGCGACCCACCAGCTCAACCGGGCCCTGTCGTACACCCTGCGTCAGGCTGCGCGCGACCTGCGAGCGGCCGCGGCCGCGGGAGAGACCGAGGACGCGCTGCGCAAGACCAAGGCCGAGGTGCTGACCACCGTGCACCGGATCCTCTCGATCCACCTCGGCACCCCGCCGCGGTCGTTCGTGTGGCAGTGGACCGACAAGGACCGCCACTTCCACCGGGACGAGGCGATGACCCCGCTGCAGTTCGCCGAGCAGTACGTCACTCTGCCCTTGGACGACTTCGTGTGCATCGTCAACGATCCGCGACCGGCCAACGACTACGGCCGGACCTACACCGTCGAGCACCTCGGCAACGTCGTGGGCGCTCCCCCGGTCGTCTACCTCAATGTGGAGTCCGACCTGATCAAGCGGCTCTCGATGGAGACGATCGTCGGCGGGGAGCCGGTCTGGTTCGGGTGCGACGTCGACAAGATGATGAACGCCGACCTCGGCTACTGGGACCGTGACCTGTTCGACTACGACTCCGTGTACGCCCGCACCAGTGACCTGACCAAGTCCGACCGGCTCCTTCACCAGGGCACGATGATGACCCACGCCATGCTCTTCACCGGTGTCGACGTGGTCGACGGGTCGCCACGCCGCTGGCGGGTCGAGAACAGCTGGGGCGACGACAAGGCCGACAAGGGCTTCTGGACGATGAACGACAACTGGTTCGACGAGTTTGTGTTCGAGATCGCCGTCCGCAGACAGGCCCTCCCGCCCGAGCTTGTGGCCGCGCTGGACGCGGAGCCGGTCGTACTCCCGGCTTGGGACCCGATGGGAGCACTCGCGCGCTGACGTGTCCGAACTGCGCGATCGTGCCGAGGAGCACCTGCGTGGCCTGGTCGGTTCCGACCGGGCCACGCTGCACGACGACCAGTGGACCGCGATCGAGGCTCTCGTAGCCGACCGCCGGCGTGCTCTCGTGGTCCAACGCACCGGATGGGGCAAGTCGGCGGTCTACTTCGCCGCCACCGCACTGTTGCGCGCCCAGGGCCGCGGGCCGACCGTCATC
The DNA here is from genome assembly GCA_050700835.1 of Nocardioidaceae bacterium. Classification (GTDB taxonomy): domain Bacteria; phylum Actinomycetota; class Actinomycetes; order Propionibacteriales; family Nocardioidaceae; genus JBOHDX01. The sequence goes on along the minus strand of JBOHDX010000101.1, from coordinate 4,152 downwards.
GTGTCGCCCCTGCTTGCACTGATGCGCAACCAGATCGCGGCGGCCGCCCGGGCCGGCATCGTCGCGGTCACGATCAACTCCACCAACCCCGAGGCGTGGGGTGAGATCCAGGCCTCGGTCCGCCGTGGTGAAGTCGATGTCCTGCTGGTCTCACCGGAGCGACTGAACAATCCGGAGTTCCGCGACAACGTTCTGCCCGACCTGGCGCGTACCGCGGGGCTCCTGGTCATCGACGAGGCACATTGCATCTCCGACTGGGGCCACGACTTCCGCCCCGACTACCGCCGGATCCGGACCATGCTCGCCGAGCTCCCCGCCGGCATACCGGTGCTGGCCACCACCGCCACCGCCAACTCACGGGTGACCACCGACGTGGCCGAGCAGTTGTCTGTCACCGGGGACACCGACCTGACCGACGTGTTGGTGCTGCGCGGCAACCTCGACCGCTCGTCGCTGCGGCTCGGTGTGATCGACCTGCCGGACCATCCGCACCGGCTGGCGTGGCTGTCGGAGCATCTCGACGACCTGCCTGGGTCGGGGATCATCTACTGCCTCACGGTCGCGGCCACGCAGGATGTCGCCGACCACCTCCGTGAGCGTGGCCACGAGGTGCGGGCGTACTCCGGTCAGACCGAGCAGACCGAGCGCACCTCCGCCGAGGACGACCTGCTGGCCAACCGGGTCAAGGCGCTGGTCGCGACCTCGGCCCTGGGCATGGGCTTCGACAAGGCCGATCTCGGCTTCGTGGTCCACCTCGGCTCGCCGCCCAGCCCGATCGCGTACTACCAGCAGGTCGGTCGGGCCGGACGTGGCGTCGCCGAGGCCACCGTCGTGCTGCTGCCGGGCCGCGAGGACGAGGCCATCTGGAGCTGGTTCGGCGCGCAGGGGTTCCCGGCCGAGTCCGCCGTCCGGGTCGCCCTCGACGCGCTGACCGCCGAGGACCGTCCGATGTCGACGGCTGCGCTGGAGACGTCGGTCCCGTTGCCACGCGGCCGACTCGAGTCGATGCTCAAGGTCCTCGACGTCGACGGGGCGGTGCGCCGGGTGCGCGGCGGCTGGACGGCAACCGGTCAGCCGTGGAGCTACGACACCGAGCGGTACGAACGCGTCACCGCGACCCGCCGGCACGAGCAGGACGCGATGCTCGAGTACCAGTCCACGGCGCGCTGCCGGCTGCAGTTCCTGCGGCTGGCTCTCGACGACGCCGACGCGGCCCCGTGCGGACGGTGCGACAACTGCGGGGGCCTGCATCTGCCGACCACAGCCACTGACGGGTCCGTCCGGGCCGCCAGCGACCGGCTCGCCCGGCCGGGCGTCGACCTCGAGCCCCGTCGGATGTGGCCCACTGCGATGACCCGCCTCGGCGAGGACCTCCGCGGCCGCATCCCCGTGGCTGAGCAGGCACAGGTCGGCCGCGCCGTCGCCCGCAGCACCGACCTCGGCTGGGGTCAGCAGTTGCGAGCGCTGTTCGCGACGGACCGCGACGACCTGCCCGGCGGTCCGGTCCGTGCTGACCAGGAGGTGCCGGTGCCGTTGCGGCATGCGCTCAAGCGGGTGGTCGACGCATGGGAGTTCGCCGAGGATCCACCCGATGCGGTGGTGGGAATCGACTCGCTCACCCGCCCGCGGCTGGTCGGGCACCTGGCGTCGGGAGTGTCGAAGATGACGGGGTGGCCGATCCTCACCACGCTGCGGCGCCGCGAGGGCACGGCGAAGGAGGACGCAGCCGTCAACTCCGCCCGGCGGCTCGCGGCTGTGCTGCACCGCCACGAGCTACCCGAACCGGATGCGGTGGCCGGACGCAGCGTGCTGCTGGTTGACGACCGAGCGGTCACCGGCTGGACCCTCACGGTCGCGGCGCGGATGCTGCGCCGAGCCGGCGCCACCGCCGTACACCCGCTCGTACTCAGCACTGAGAGCGGATAGCCGCGACCCGCCCCACCCGAGCAATCGACAATGCGGTCGCCGGGGCGACGCCATTGTCGATTCCCTGGTCGGATCGGCGCCCGGCGCCGCTCTCCGGTAGGACAGAGGCGTGACCGAACCCTCGGGCCCGTCCGGCCGCCCCCCAACCGGCGCGGCCCCCGCGCGGCCGCCATCCTCCTCCAGCGGCCCAGCCCCGACCGGCCCAGCCCCGACCGGTCCAGCCCTGACGGGCAGCGGCGAGTCGATGCGCACCGTTCTGGTGGCCGGGGGAGTCAACCTCCTGATCGCGGTGGCGAAGACAGCGGCAGGCATGCTGTCGGGCTCCAGTGCCCTGCTGGCGGAGGCCGCGCACTCGGTGGCCGACACCTTGAACCAGGTGTTCCTGTTCACCGCGCTACGTCGCAGCGCGCGGCCGGCGGACGCCGAGCACCAGTTCGGCTACGGGGCCGAGCGCTACTTCTGGGCCCTCCTCGCGGCCGTGGGGATCTTCGTGCTCGGCGCCGGCTTCTCGATCCTCGAGGGAGTCCAGGCGATCCTGCACCCGCAACCCCTGACCGAGCTGGTGGTGGCGTACCTCGTGCTGGCCCTGTCGTTCGCCCTCGAGGGGACGTCGTGGTTGCGGGCTCTGGGCCAGGTGCACCGGGAGGCCGGGCAGGCCGGGGTCGGCACGATGGAGCACCTGCGGAGCATGTCCGACCCGACCGCGAAGACCGTGGCGTTCGAGGACACCGCGGCACTGATCGGCATCCTGCTGGCGACGGCGGGGCTGACGCTGCACGCGATCACTGGTGTGGGCTGGTGGGACGGGGCCGCGTCGATCGCCATCGGGGTGCTGCTCGTGGTCACCGCACAGGCCCTGGGCCGGGAGAACAAAGAGAACCTGATCGGGCGTTCCGTTCCGGCCGATGTCCAGCGGGCCATCCGCGACATCATCGTCGACTCGCCCGGAGTGGACTCGGTGGTCGAACTGATGACCTTGCGGCTCGGACCTGGCGAGGTCCTGGTCGCGGCCCGGGTCGACATCGACGACAAAATCAGCGGCGGGACGGTGGAGAAGCAGGCCGAGACGGTGGACCAACGGCTGCGGGCGAGGTTCCCCGAGGTCACCCACGTGTTCCTCGACCCGACCGACGCGCCCCCTCCCCGCTGAGCGGGTACGGTGGTCAGCCGGCGCGGTGGGCGAGCCTGGCCTTGAGCGCGTCGCGCTTGTCCTCGAACCGCGACGCCGACGTGTCGAGCTCGTCGAGGAAGGCGGACAGCTCGTCCCGGGCCTCCTCGCCCTGCTTGGACAAACCCTCGACGTCGAACACCTTCCAGTAGCGCAGCACCGGCATCACCACGTCGTCGCGGTGCTGCCGCAAGTCGTAGACGCCGGCGACGGCCATCTCCACCGCCTTGCGGGCGAACCCGGCGATGTCGGCGCCGGGCATCTCGAACGTCTTCACCACGTCGGTGATGGCCCGCATCGTCTCGTCCGGCGCCAGTTGCAGCGCGGCCCCGAGCAGGTTGCGGTAGAAGATCATGTGGAGGTTCTCATCCGCCGCGATGCGGGCCAGCAGCTGGTCGGCGACGGGGTTGTTCGTCACCCGGCCGGTATTGCGGTGCGACACCCTGGTGGCCAGCTCCTGGAAGCTGACGTACGCCAGCGATCTGAGCAGGTCCTGGTGGTTGGCGGATGTGTAGCCGTTTGACATGTGGTCCATGCGCGCCTTCTCCAGCGCGACCGGGTCGACGGCGCGGGTCACCAGGAGGTAGTCGCGGATGGCGGCGCCGTGCCGGCCCTCCTCGGCGGTCCAGCGGTGGACCCACTCCCCCCATGCGGCGTCGCGTCCGAACAGGACGGCGACTTCGTGGTGGTAGCTGGGCAGGTTGTCCTCGGTGAGCAGGTTGACGATCAGCGCGGACCTGGCCACCTCGGACATCGACGAGTCCTCGGTCACCCACGGGTCTCCGTCGAGCACGCCGTCGTAGTCGCGACCCTCGCTCCACGGGATGTACTCGTGCGGCATCCAGTCCCGGGCGACCTTCATGTGACGTTCGAGGTTCTCCTCGACCACGGGCTCCAGCTCTCGCAGCATCTGGGTCTGGTCGATCTGCACTGCCATGACGCGTCCCTCCGCCGGGTGGCTTACCTACGCCATCGTAGGTTCCGGCGGGACAGGTTGCCACCGCATGGCGCGGCCACCCATGGTCGCTTGGTACCGCCGCCCCTGATACGGCGGATAC
>JBOHDX010000100.1:0-28820 GCA_050700835.1 Nocardioidaceae bacterium | reverse complement strand
CCCCCACCCCCGTGCCTCAGTGAGCGGAGAAGTACAGGAACAGGTTGGTCGGGATGTTGGCGGTGATGTGCTTGTTGTGGTGCTTTCGCATGAACTGCACGATGGCGTAGCTCTTGTGCAGGACGATCTGGTTCCACACCTTGGGGCTGGAGACCCCGATCACCGAGACGCCCCACCACTCGGACCGGCCGTTCGCCAGGTCGGTGATGAGGTGGCTGTGCGGCGGCAGCAGCGCGTTGCCGGTGCCGGGTCCGAGGACTCGGGCCAGGCTGATCGTGCGCGGGTGGTCGACGCACCGCCCGGCGGTCGGGCACTGCAGAGTGGACCGCTTGGGCGTGAAGCCGAGCGGCACGACCACGAACAGCGGGTCACGGGGACCCTTGGGGGCGGTCCGGAATTGAGCGCCGACCTCGCAGTTGGACCGTGCCTTGTTGCGCGGAGGCTTCCTGCAGAAGAAGTCCTTCGTGTAGTGCAGGCTCACGGTGCTGCCTTGGAACCAGCCCTTGGTGTTGCCGAAGCCGGCGTTGGCGCCGGACATCGACATCCCGCCAGCACCGCTGGCGAGAGCAGGGCCGGCGGTCGCCGCCAGCGCGGCCATAAGTACGCCGATGAGGGCGACTCCGGCCGTGCGCGGCGTCAGCCGGCGAATGGTGTCTGAGATCTTCATTCCTTTGCTCCTCAGGTGCTACCTCAGGGAATGGACGCCGACGCGAAACGGGAGACGACCTTCCGCCGGCAGGGGATGCGCCGGGTGCTACGTGATGTGTTCGCCGTCACGGCGGGTGCGGATTGGCCGGGATCGTGATTGCCTGGCGGCGCGGTAGCGTCCCCTGCCATGACGAGGCGCGGCATGGCCGTGGCGGCCCCGAGTGTGGCCGCGGCGCAGGCCGGCGAGCAGGTCGCGCAGGCCGGCGGCAACGCGGTCGACGTGGCGTTGGCGGCCTCCTTGGTCACGATGGTCAACGAGCCCGGCATCGTGTCGCTCGGCTCAGGCGGCTTCGTCTCGGTGGCCGCCCCGGACGCGGCGGCCGCGCACACCGTCGACGGCTGGGTCGACATGCCCGGTCGGGGGCTGCCCGATGACGCACGGGGTCGCGGAGTCTGGGAGATCACGACCGCCTACGGCGGTGGCGTCACGATGACGATCGGACCAGGCTCGGTGGCGACCCCGGGCACGATGGCGGCGTTCGGCGTGGCGCACCGACGCTGGGGCCGGCTGCCGTGGCGGGAGATCTGGCAACCGGCGATCTCGGTGGCACGGGACGGCTTCGAGCTGAGCATCGCGTCGCGCTACTACCTCGAGTTCGTCCACGAGTCGATCTTCGGCTGGGATCCGAGCAGCGCGGCAGCCCTGCACCTCGGCGACGACCTGGTGCCGACGGGGCACCAGGTGCGTCTGCCCGACCTCGCCGACGCGATGGAAGTCATCGCCGGCGAGGGCCCGATCGCCTGGTACGAAGGGGACCTCGCGGTCGCCCTGTCGGCAGCGGTACGCGCCGGTGAGGGGTTGCTGACGACCCTGGACCTCGCGGCGTACCAGCCGGTGGTCCGGCCGGCCCTCACGGTCGACGTCGGTGAGTGGCAGGTCGGCACGAACCCGCCACCGTCGGTCGGCGGGGTCACGGCGGCGGCGATGCTGGCCATGCTCGCCGGCCGACCGACGGGCGGCTGGACGGCGTCCGACACCGCCGCCCTCGTCGAGGCCCAGTCACTGGTGTGGCGCTACCGCTATGACCGGCTCGACCTCGCCACCGATCTCGACGCGGCTGCCCGGGATCTGCTTGACGCGGTGGCGTCCGGAATGCTGACACTGCCTGGCGCGCCGTCGACCACGCACGTGTCCGCGGTCGACGACGAGGGCGGAGCCTGTGCGGTGACTGTGTCGTCCGGCTACGGCTCCGGGCTGATCGCGGCGGGCACCGGGATCTGGCTCAACAACTGCCTCGGTGAGCCGGAGCTCAACGCCGGTGGACTGCATGCGTTGCCCCCGGGCCGTCGGCTGGTCTCCAACATGGCGCCGAGCGTCGCCCGACGGCGCGACGGTGCCGTGCTCGCGATCGGGTCACCCGGAGCAGACCGGATCAGCACCGCGATCGTGCAGGTGCTCGCCGGACTCGCCGGCGGCATGTCACTGGCCGACGCGATCGACCACCCGCGGGTGCATGTGCGGCTGGGGCGTGACGACCCCGCGGGGGTGGGCGTGGCCGACCACGAGGAAGGGCTCGACATGTCCGCGGTCAGCATGCCGAGACAGGAGCTCCCGGCCCGCTCGATGTACTTCGGTGGCGTGACCGCTGCGTTGTGGGAGCCCGTCCTCGGGTTGTCCGCGGCGGCCGATCCCAGGCGTACCGGCGCGACCGTGGTCGTCCCGTCGCCCGGTGCCGCGAGAGGCTAGGGGGCGGCCTGGGTGGGCAGATCGCCGTCGGCGAAGCGCTTGCGCAGCACCTTCTTGTCGAACTTCCCGACCGATGTGCGCGGCACCGCGTCGATGAAGGCGAACCGTTCCGGAAGCTGCCACTTCGCGAACGACTCGGCCAGGTAGTCCCGCAGCTGGTCGGGCGTCACGGTCGCACCCTTGCGAAGCACGACCGAGGCCAGGGGACGCTCCTGCCACTTCTCGTCCGGGATGCCGACGACGGCTGCCTCGGTCACGTCCGGATGCGCCATCAGGGCGTTCTCCAGCTCGACCGAGGAGATCCACTCGCCCCCGGACTTGATCACGTCCTTGGCACGGTCGGTCAGCACCAGGAAACCGTGCTCGTCGAGCGTGCCGACGTCGCCGGTGCGCAGCCACCCGTCCCGGAACCTTCCCGGGTCGTCGTCCTTGTAGTAGGCCGCGGTCACCCACGGTCCCTGCACCTCGAGCTCGCCGACCGCCGTGCCGTCGCGGGCCACCTCGGTGCCGTCCTCACCGACGAGCCGGCCGTCGACCGCGCACATCAGCCGTCCCTGCGAGCCGCGGTAGCGCCATGCCTCCTCGCCCTCGGCTGCCGCGGGCGGCCACGCGACCGAGGCCACCGGCGACGTCTCGGTCATGCCCCACGCCTGCAGCACGGTGACACCGTGCCGTTCGGCGAACGCCTTCTGCAACGCGAGGGGTACGGCCGAGCCACCGCAGGGAACGAGTCGCAGGGACGACAGGTCGGTGCTGTGCTCGTCGACATGGCGAAGCAGGTCGTTGAACACCGTCGGCACGCCACCGGCGACCGTCGGACGCTCGGCCTCGATCAGCCGGGCCAGCGGCTCGGCCTGCAGCCAGCGGTCCGGCATCACCAAAGACGCACCGACCATCATCGACGCGTAGGGAAGACCCCACGCGTTGGCATGGAACATCGGCACTATCGGCAGCACTCGGTCTCGCGGGCCCAGCCCGAGCGAGTCGCCCATCGCCTGCCCCATCGAGTGCAGGTAGGTGGAGCGGTGGCTGTAGACGACGCCCTTCGGGCTGCCCGTCGTCCCGGACGTGTAGCACATGGCGGCCGCGGACCGCTCGTCGAGCTCCGGCCAGTCGGGTGCGCTGTCCGCGGCCGCCAGCACGTCCTCGTACAACGCCACGTGCCGGCCGGACTCCCCCAGCAGGTCGAGGTCGGCCTTGTCGGACTCGGGCCCGGCGACCAGGACGTGCTGCACCGAGTCGAACGTCGGCAACAGGTTGGCGAAGACAGGCAGCAGGGACGCGTCGACGATGACGACGGTGTCCTCGGCGTGGTTGGCGATGTAGGTCAGCTGCTCCGGGAACAGCCGGATGTTCAGCGTGTGCAGGACCGCACCCATGCTCGGGACGGCGAGGTAGGCCTCGAGATGCTCGGCGTTGTTCCACATGAAGGTCGCAACCCGCTGGTCGCCGTCCACACCGAGGGCGCGAAGCGCGTTGGCAAGGCGGGCGGTCCGCTCGCCGACCTCGCGGTACGTCCGGCGCCGAACACCGTCGACGGTCGCGGTGACGACCTCCGCGTCTCCATGGGCCGTGGTGCCGTACTCGCGGATCCGGGAGACGGTGAGCGGAACGTCCTGCATGGTGCTGCGCACGGTGGCCTCCCGGAACGGGCGCGGACTCGGTCAGGCTCGATCCTCCCCCCGCGACGAGAACCGCGCCAGGTGAAGCCGGCGCGTCAAGTGCCGGCTTGCTGCAGGGTGGCGTAGAGACCGTAGACCGTGAACAGCGAGGCGCCCACGGTGAGCGCGACGTCGGTGAGGCGGAGCCCGCCGTGCCGGGCGGCGAACCGTGGGTAGACGACGAACACGATGAGCTGGCTGAGCCACAACGCGATCAGCGATGGCTTGAGCAGGGCGCTGTAGAAGCGCTCGGGGTCCACGAGAGTCAGGGGGGCGGAGACCACCAGCACGGCCGCCAGTGCGCCGACGATGCTGCGCACCGGGCGCGCCGTGATCGCATGCAGCAGCCGGCTGAGTGCCAGGAACTCGACCAACATGACCCCGGCGACGCTCGCGGCGACTCCGAGCCCCACGGCCATCGCGAGGGAGTGACCAGAGAACACCTGCGCCACGGCCATGCCCGGGATCGCGGCTCGGCTGAACGCAGGGTTCTCCGCGATCGGGAACACCACCGCGACCACGCCGACGGCAGTCAGCAGGTAGCCGCCCACGAGTCCACGCCGCACTGTGCGCGCGGGCCGCGCGACCTCGCCGCCGAGGAACAGCGGCAGGCTGCCGCAGATGTACAACAGCGCGACCTGGCCGGTCGCGGTGCCCAGCTCCGTCGACGGCGCCCGGACCGCGAACGAGCCGGCCGGAGCGCTGTGACCGACGGAGACTGCGGCGAGGGCGCCCACGAGCAGCAGCTGCCCGGCCGCCAGCGCTCCGAGCGCCGCGAGCGTGACGCCGCGGCCGGCGAGCATCACCGCCGCCAGCGCGACCGGGATCGCGATCTCGAGTAGCGGCTGGTACGGCCGGACGCCGGGCAGCACCACCGGCAGCGTGTCGTAGACGATCGAGGCGGTGGTGTAGATCAGGTACAGCGCATAGCTGGCGATCCAGAGGCCCGCCTGCACCAGGGCGATCCGGCGGCCGGCGGCTTCGGCGACGAAGCCGTAGAGGCCCCCGGATGTCGTGACGTGACGGGAGTAGCGCAGCCAGATCAGCAGCGGGACCCCGAACGCGACCGACGCCGCGACGACGACGAAGCCGGCCGACGCGGTCGCGTCCGCGACGATGGTGGGTGCGTACAACGCCGCGAGGGCGAGCGGCCCACCGAACGACACGACGGTGACGGCGAGGAACGCCAGCGGCCCGATCGGCCGGGCGAACCCTGCCCCAGCCGGTGGTGCCGGTGGCGGGTTGCCCCGGGTCCGAAGCAGCAACCCGTCACCGGCCGGTGTCACGACCAGCCACCACCGCCGCCGGACGTGGTCGGTGTCGACGAGCCGCCGCCGGAGCTGGTGATCGGCTGCCCGGACGGAGCCATCAGCCACCATTTGGCACCGAAGTTGCTGCTGCCCTGGCCGTTGGTGTCACCGGCGCTCGAGTCGGCGGCGTAGAAGTACAGCGGGTGACCGTTGTAGGTGACCTGCTTGGTGCCGTCGCTGCGGGTGACGGTCCCGAGCATGCCGCTCGTCGCACCGCCGGAGGCTTTCGGCGTCCCGGACGTCGTCAGCGGCGGCCAGTACGTCGTGCAGGCGCCGCTGCAGTTCGACTTCTTCGAGGTGTCCGAGGCGAACATGTAGAGCGACTTGCCGGATCCGTCGGTGAGGAAGGTTCCGGCCGCGCCGCTGTGCGTTGCGACCGTGGCACCGCTGCTTGACGCTCCGCCGCCACCGGACGCGGCACCGCCCGTCGAGGAGGTGCCCGCTCCCGGGGACGAGCTGCCGCAGGCCGCCACGAGCAGCGTCGCGGCCAGCACCGCGCCAACGAGTCGAGCACCGGTGGCCAGTCGTCGGCCCGCAGATGTGATCACGTTCGTCTCCTCTTGTCGCCTGAGGCCTGGAGTCGGACGTGCATCCGAAGCGGCCTCCATGCAGAGAACGGATCACGGCGACCGGCGGTTCATCGACCCCCGTGACGAGGTCAGCTGAGCTCGCGCAGCCGGCCGGCGAGGAAGTCCTGCTCGACCGTGTTCTCGGTGAGCAGCAGCGCCTCCTCGTAGGCCGTGCGGGCGTCGGCGGTGCGGCCCAGACGTCGCAGGAAGTCGGCGCGGGCCGCGGGGAGGTACGCGTAGCCGGCCAGCTGGGGTTCCGTCGCGAGATCGTCGAGCGCGGACAGTCCGGCGGCGGGTCCGTGGGCCAGGCCGACCGCGACGGCGCGGTTCAGCGCGACGACGGGCGAGGGCCACAGCTGCACGAGGAGGTCGTAGAGCGCGACCAGCTCGCGCCAGTCGGTGTCGTCCCACGTCGGCGCTTCGGCGTGGACGGCGGCGATCGCGGCCATCAGCGCGAACCGGCCCGGCGGCCGGCGGCGCAGAGCCTCACGGACGAGGGCCAGCCCTTCGGCGATGGCGGTCCGGTCCCACCGGCTCCGGTCCTGGTCGGCGAGCAGCAGCAGGCTCCCGTCCGGGGCCAGTCGGGTGGCGCGGCGCGAGTCGGTCAGCAGCACCAGTGCGAGCAGCCCGGCGACGTCGGCATCCGCCGGCAACAGCGTCCGCAGCATCCGGGTGAGGTCGAGTGCTCGTTCGACCAGGTCCCGGCGTACCAGGTCTGCGCCGATCGGGGCGGTGTGCCCGGTCGTGAACAGCAGGTGCAGGACGGTCAGGACCGCGTTGATGCGGGCGGGTAGCTCCCCGGCCGGGGGCACCCGGTAGGGGATGCGGGCCGCCGCGATCTTCTTCTTGGCGCGGGTGATCCTGGCCGCCATCGTCGGTTCGCTGACCAGGAAGGCCCGCGCCACCTCGGCCGTGGTGAGCCCGCACAGCAGGCGCAGAGTCAGCGCCACCTGGGCGTCGACCGACAGCGCCGGGTGGCAGCAGGTGAAGATCAGACGCAGGCGGTCGTCGGTGACGACCTGGTCGGCGTCCTGCGTGGCCACCAGGTCCTCGGGCGAGGGCTCCGGCTCCTCGATCACCAGCTGCGGCAGCAGCCGCCGCATCCTCGTGTCACGGCGCAGCAGATCGACGGCGCGTCGCCGCGCGACAGTGGTGAGCCAGGCGCCGGGGTTGTCCGGCACGCCCTGTCCGGCCCACGTGGTCAGCGCCTGGGCGTACGCATCCTGCACGCACTCCTCGGCGAGGTCGATGTTGCGGGTGACGCGCACCGTGGCAGCGAGGACGAAGCCCCACTGCCGACGGTGCGCGTCTGCGATGGCGGCGGCAACCGCCGGGTCCACGGGCTCGGTCGCCTCAGTCGTCGAAGGTCATGATCGGCCGGAGCTCGACGCCGCCGAACCGAGCCGGCACCTGCTTGGCGATCTCGAGCGCCTCGTCAAGGTCCGATGCCTCGATCAGGTAGTAGCCCCCGAGCGCTTCCTTGGTCTCGGCGAACGCCCCGTCCGTCACCGTGACGTTGCCCGACGAGTCACGCCGGATCGACGTCGCGGTGGTGGTTGCCTGCAAGGCGTTGCCGCCCTTGAGCGCCTTCTCGTGGTCGGCCCCGAACTTCTGGTGTGCGGCCATCACCTCGCCGTACACCGCGGGTGTCGCAGAGGCGTACGCCGCCTCGTCCTCGTAGATCAGTGCAAGGTACTCAGCCATGAGTCCGTCCTCTCCAGGTCGGCCCGCGGTCCGGGCCTCGTACCCATCCCGACGTCCGGGGGTGCTCCGGATCGACAGCTCGCGACAACAACGTACGGGTCACGGTCGTGCTCCCGGAGCGTACCGCCGGTCGGCTGATGGTCGAGGTGGCGGTCGGTGATGGTGCCGACGCGCTGGTCGCGCGGATCTTGTCGATCGAGAACACGATGGTCGGCCGGGCGATCGCAGCCGGCAGGCCGACCTTGTCGCGTGACTTCGGCCGCGGAACGGATGACGCCGCGGACATGCTGCGCGGGCCGACGATGGTGATCCCGCTGATGGTCTCCGGGCAGGCCCGGGGAGCCCTCGTGGTGGCTCGACGCGAGACAGGCGAGGTGTTCACCGACGCCGATCTGGAGATGACCACCGCCTTCGCCGGGTACGCCTCGGTGGCCCTCGAGCTCGCCGACGCCCGGGTCGACCAGCAGCGAGTGATCCTGCTCGAGGACCGGGACCGGATCGCTCGCGACCTGCACGACCACGTGATCCAACGGCTGTTCGCCACCGGCCTCGGCCTGCAGAGCCTGGCCGCGGTGATCAGCCCCGGTGAGCCGGCGCAGCGGCTGCAGGACGGTGTCGCCGACATCGACGAGACGATCCGGCAGATCCGCACCAGCATCTTCGACCTGCGCGACCAGTCGGGGAGGCGCAGGAGCACCATCCGGCGCCGCGTCGTCGCGGTGATCGACGAGGTCGGCCCGCTGCTGCGCCGCAGCCCCGAGGCGTCCTTCTCCGGGCCGGTCGACCTGCTGGTGGTGGGCGAGATCGCCGAGGACGTGGTCGCCGTGCTGCGCGAGGCCCTCACCAACGTCGCCCGTCACGCAGCGGCGTCCACGGTCCGGGTCACGCTCACCGCCAGCGGCCAGGAGATCGGTCTGGAGGTGGTGGACGACGGCGTCGGGATCGGGTCCAGCGAGCGCCGCAGCGGGCTGGACAACCTGCGCCAGCGGGCCCTGCGTCACGGCGGGCGCCTCGATCTGCTTGTCCCCGCGGAGGGCGGGACGCGGCTGCGCTGGTCCGCACCGACTCCGGCCGACGAGGTCGAAGAGGGCGGTGCCTCTTGATCCGCGTGTTCCTGCTCGATGACCACGAGATCGTGCGGCGCGGCCTTGCCGAGCTGTTCGGCGCCGAGGCCGACATGAAGATTGTGGGCGAGGCCGGCACGGCCGCCGAGGCACTGGCCCGGATCCCGGCCGCCAAGCCGGACGTCGCGGTCCTCGACGCGCGGCTCCCCGACGGGAGCGGCATCGACGTGTGCCGCGACCTACGCTCGGTCGACCCCGACCTCCGCTGCCTGATCCTCACGTCGTACGACGACGACCAGGCCGTCTATGCGGCAGTGATGGCCGGGGCGGCCGGCTACGTGCTCAAGGAGGTGCGCGGCTCCCGCCTCGTCGAAGGCGTGCGCAACGTGGCCGCCGGCCAGTCCCTGCTCGATCCAGCGGTCACCGAGCGGGTGCTTCGTCGGTTGCGTGAGGGCAAGTCGGAGGACACCCGGCTGGCCCGGCTGAGCGAACGCGAGCGCGAGGTCCTGGCACTGATCGCGGACGGCCTGACCAACCGCCAGATCGGTGACCGCATGTTCCTGGCCGAGAAGACGGTCAAGAACTACGTGTCCAGCCTGCTGGCCAAACTCGGCATGGAGAGGCGCACACAGGCGGCGGTGTTCGGCGCCGAGGTGCTGCGCGACCCGGTCAGCGAAGAGCCACCGTGAGCAGGACCACGGAGTCGACGTCGGCATGCAACCCGTGCCGCCGGTGCGGGATCGACACCACCTGACCTCCTTCGACGACCCACTCGCGGTCCATGGTGTGCAGGCGTACGCGGCCGGTGAGGCATTGCAGCATCGCCGAGGTCGGTGAGTCGTGGTCGGAAAGCTCGGTGCCGGTGGTCAGTGCGATGAGGGTTGCGCGCATGGACGTGCCGACGACGAGCGTCTTGGCCGCACGTCCGGATCGCTGCCGTCCTGCTTCGGCCAGCAGGTCGTCGGCGATCTCGCTCAGCGTCGTCACCTCGGTGCGGCGCGCGGTCGGCTCCTCGGCGGCTGTTGTCATCGCACCCGCTCCCTTCCTGTCGTGGTGGTGCTGCACGGTGGCCGGTCGCCTCTCACCGGGTCGCCCCAACCGAACCTCTCACTGATGGCCCTGGCTGGCTACCCCAGAAGGCGGCGGATCCACACTCACCGAACCGGGGCGTCCACGCCGTCGCCGTGCCAGGACTCCCACAATGCGGCGTACGACCCGTCGGCCGCGACCAGGTCGTCGTGGCTGCCGATCTCGCTGACGACGCCGTCCTCGACGACGGCGACCCGGTCCGCGTCGTGCGCGGTGTGCAGCCGGTGCGCGATCGCGATCACCGTGCGGCCGTCGAGCACCGCGGCCAGCGAACGCTCGAGGTGCCTCGCCGCCCGCGGGTCGATCAGCGAGGTCGCCTCGTCGAGCACGAGCGTGTGCGGGTCGGCCAGCACGAGCCGGGCCAAGGCGAGCTGCTGCGCCTGCGCGGGAGCAAGGGCGAAGCCACCGGACCCGACGCGTGTGTCCAGCCCGTCGGGCAGGTTCTCCACCCACTCGAGGGCGTCGACCGCGTCCAGCGCCTCCCACAGCCGCGTGTCGTCGGCGCTGTCATCGACGGCCAGCGCCAGGTTGTCGCGGACCGTACCCACGAACACGTGGTGCTCCTGGGTGACCAGCGCGACGTGGCCGCGCAGGTCGTCGAGGGGCAGCTCGGTCAGGCCCACTTCGCCGACCGTGACCGAGCCGGCCCGGGGCGGGTGGATGCCGGCGAGCAGCCGGCCGAGGGTGGACTTGCCGGCGCCGGACGGCCCCACCATGGCCAGCCGCTCGCCGGGGCGCAGCATCAGGTCGACGCCGTGCAGGACGTCCCGGCCGTCGACGTAGGAGAAGCGCACCTCGTCGGCACGGATCTCGTCGTGCACGGGGATCCGGCCGCTCGGCGTCCGGTCGTCCGGCACCTGAGCCACGCCGAGCAGCCGTGCCAGGGCGGCACCCCCCACCTGCAGCTCGTCGAGCCAGCTGATGATCCGGTCGACGGGGTCGATCAGCTGCTGGACGTACAACGTCGCCGCGGTGACCTGGCCGAGCGACGCGTGCCCAGTCGTGTGCAGCCAGCCTCCGATCAGCAACGTGGCCACGGTCGGCACGAGGTAGCCCATCTCGACCACCGGGAACCAGCGGCAGCGCAGACCGAGGGTGTAGATCTCGGCGTCGAACGACTCCTTGATGTCGACGTCGATCCGCTGCCGACGGCGTTCGGCGAGGCCGAGCGCCTCGACGGTCCGCGCGCCCTCGACCGTCTCCGCCAGGGTGGCGTTGATCGAGGCGTAGGCGGCGTTCTCCCGCAGGTAGCCGGCCTTGGCTCGGGCGAGGTACCACTTGGTGCCCACCCACAGGATGGGTACGCCGAGCACCAACGGGATCCCGACCCACAGGCCCACGATCAGAGTCGCGGCGATGGTGAAGAACGTCGTGACCACGGCGATGATCGTCTCGGGCACGGCGTAGCGCACGGACCACCCGAGCGCCTCGATGTCGCGCGACGTCCTGGTCAGCAGATCTCCGGTCCCGGCGCGCTCGACGGTGCCGACCGGGAGGGCGAGTGCGTTCTCGACGAAGTCCTCCCGCAGGTCGGCGAGCACCTTCTCCCCGAGCGCGAAGGACACGAACCGGGCGTACCGCGTGAGGACCGTCTGCGCCAGCAGGAAGACCGCGATCGCCGCCACGACCACGTTTATGTGGTGCCGGGTCGTCCCGGTCTGCACGTCCTGCACAAGGCCGCCTAGCAGCGGCGGTCCGGCGAGCCCGGCGACCGCGGCAGCCATGTGCAGCCCGATCGCCAGGCTCAGGTCACGGGGGTGACGACGCGTCAGCCGGCGGGCGTAGACGCGCACGGCTGCGCCGTCGGCGATCGGGAGGATCTGCCGGGTCATTGGTCGTCCTCCCCTCGGGTGACGGTGCGGCGGTAGGCGGGTTCGGTGGCGAGCAGCTCGCGGTGGGTTCCTTCGGCGACGACCTGGCCCTCGGCGACGAACACCACCCGGTCCGCGTGGTCCAGCAGCAGTGGGCTGGCCGTGGCGACGACGGTGGTACGCCCGGACCTGGCCGCGCGAAGGCGTTGCGCGATCCGCGCCTCGGTGTGGGCGTCGACCGCCGACGTGGGCTCGACGAGGACCAGCACGTCCGGGTCGGCCAGCAGCCCACGGGCCAGCTGCAGCCGCTGCCGTTGGCCGCCGGACAGGGAGCGGCCACGCTCGTCCACGGTCGCGTCCAGCCGCTCCGGCAACGAGTCGAGGATGTCCTCGGCCGACGCCGTGTGGATGGCGGACATCACGGCGGCGTCACTGCGCCCACGACCGAGGGTGAGCTCGTCGCGCAGCTCTCCGCTGAACAGCGTCGCGGCGGTGTCCTGGACGACCACGCGACGCCGGACGACTCCGCGCGGCAGGTCGGACAGGAGCACCCCGCCGAGCGTCACGTGCCCCGGCGCGAACCGTCCGAGTCGGTCCGCGATCGCGACCGTCTCCTCCGGCCGGTCGGACACCAGCGCGGTGAAGGCGCCTTCGACGGCCACGACCCGCGAGTCGGCGTCCTCGAGCTGGTTCCCCGCCGGTTCGGCGGCCGGGTTCGCCGGGTCGCCCATCTCCGGTTCCAGGGTGAGGATGTGCACCACCCGGGCGGCCGCGACCTGGGCCCGGATCAGCTTGTTCGCGAACTCCGTCGCGGTACGCAAGGGCAGCACCAGGAAGCTGGCGTACCCGTAGAACGCGACCAGCTGACCGGGCGAGATCTTGCCGTCGACCGCGAAGCGCGCGCCGAGCCAGACGACGAACACCACGAAGATGCCGGGCAGCAGGATCTGCAGCGCGTCGAGCACCGACTGGAGTCGTCCCACCTGCACACCGGCGGCGCGCACGCGCTGGGACTCGGCGGCGTAGCGGCGGTGGAACACCTGCTCGCCACCGATGCCGCGCAGGACCCGGAGGCCACCGACGATGTCACTGGCCAGGCTGTTCAGCTCGCCCTGCATCTCGCGCTGACGCATGGTGCGCGACTGCAGCGGCTTGAGCAGCGGTCCGATCGCGATCAGCAGCAGCGGCAGCCCGATCAGCACGACCAGCCCGAGTGTGAGCGACGCCGACAGCAGGATCGCGCCGACGACCAGGAACGAGGCGAGCGCACCGGTCCCTCGACCGATCACGTCGACGGCGTTGCCGAGCTGCGCGATGTCGTTGGCTCCCACGCTGACGACCTCGCCGGTCGCGACCCGCTTGGCCAACGTGGCACCGAGCTCGGAGGCCTTGCGGTTGACCAGCTGGATGGTGCGGAACGAGGCCTCGAGCCACAGGCTGACCGAGAAACGGTGCCGGATCACGCCGGCCGCGGCCTGGACCACACCGGCAACCAGCAGCATGGTCGCCCAGAACAGCAACCGCGAGGAGTTCTGCGCACTCACGCCCTCGTCGATCGCCTTGCCGATGATCGCCGGCATCACCGACTGGGCCACCATCCAGACGACGCCGGTGAGCATCGCCATCGCGACGGCACCCTTCTGCACCGTCACGGTCCACAGGAGGTAGCGGCGCGGAGAGCGCAGGTCGGGTACGCCGGGATCGGCGCGGGGGAGGGTTTTCATGGCTGACCCAGGGTAGGGATCCCCACCCTGGGTCAGCCACGGCTTTTCGGGCCACCAACCGCCTGGCGTGGGCCGTGGTGCGGTCGGTGCGTTGGTTCAGCGCTTCGGCATCAGGATCCAGGCGAGGGCGTACGCCGGGACCAGCAGACCGAAGCCGAGCACGGCCCCGACGACGAAGCCGAGCCGGACCACGTTCGGGTCGATGTCGAGGTAGTCGCCGATCCCTCCGCAGACGCCGCCGAGCCAGTGGTCGTCGCTGCGGGTGAGGCGCTTCGGCCCGGTGTGGTCGGGGAGCTCAGCGGAGTCGTGAGGGGTCTGGTAAGGCCCGGGATAGGTGTGCGAGGTCTGTGCGGTGTCGTTCATCGGTGATCCTTCGTGGTCGAGCGGGTGGTCACGGTGCTTGCGTGTCGGGTCGGGTCAGCGGTCCTGGGCACCACCACGGCTGCGTCGCAGGGAGGCGCCGATCCCGAGCAACCCGGCCACGATCAGCAGGCCGGGGGCGACGTAGACGGCCGAGACGGAGGTCCAGTGGTGGTGGTCGGCCAACCAGGAGGCGGCGAGCCCCACGAACACGCAGGCGAACACGACTGCGATCACATCGAGCGCATGGCGCTTCACGAGCGGATCACCTCCACGGAGCCGACGTTCTGGTCGATGACGAGGGTGACGTCAGGGTGGGGACCGGGTGGGTCGACGCTGGTGCCGTGCACGTCGGTACCGGACTGGTCCTTGCCGAACACCCGCACGTCGCCGAGACTCGTGTGCGCCTTCACGGTCATGTCGAGCCCGCGGGGTACGTACACGCGCACGTCGCCGTAGCCCTCCCGCAGGGTGATCGTCCTGCCGTTCAGCGCGGCGAGGTCGGAGACGCCTCGCAGGTCGAGCCGCAGCTGTCCGGCCCCGAGGGAGTAGCCGGCGCTCAGCTCAGCGGAGCTCGTCGGGGAAGGGTCGACGACACCGACGTTGTAGGACGGCATGTTGCCGGTGACTGCCAGGGTGAGGCCGAGCAGGACGCCGGGGGCGAGGAGATAGCGGGCGTTGCCCACCCAGATGCCGGCGGCCGTCCCGATGCCGACCACCGCCAGCTCGGCTGCCACGTAGTCGGGCAGGGCGACGTCATGGCCGCGGGCGTCGAGGAGCCACAACAGACCGCCAACCACGAGCCCCACCGCGACCGTGAACCACAACAGCGTCGCGCCGCCCCGCGGGTTCGTCCGCGGTGGTCGCGGGAGGTACGCGGGGAACGGCTGGCTCAGCACGGTGCCCGTCTCCTTCG
Source organism: Nocardioidaceae bacterium (assembly GCA_050700835.1). GTDB lineage: Bacteria > Actinomycetota > Actinomycetes > Propionibacteriales > Nocardioidaceae > JBOHDX01. The sequence continues at coordinate 14,217 of JBOHDX010000100.1, read as the reverse complement.
CGGCCATGGTCGTGGTCACCGACGACGGATCCTGGGCGTCGGGTTTGCGCAGGTCCACCGGCGTACCCGTCGGATCGGTGTGGGGCGGCGCGGGCCAGTCGCCCGACTCGGAGTCCGCCTGTGTCCGCCGGTGGGGCCGGATCACGAAGAACCAGAAGGCGCCGATCACCAGCCCCACCCAGGGGAGGGCGATTCCGCCGAACGGGCGGTTCCAGCTGTTCCAGGACACGGTGATCGCGATGGTCGCGACGGCCGCGACCGTCAGCAGGATGGTGCGGATCCGGTGCTCGTCCTGCCCCTGCGGGAGGCGGTCGCTGATCAGGCTGTGGTCCGACCCCTCCTCCGGCAGCAGCAGCCAGGCGGCACCGTAGATGACCAGGCCGGCTCCTCCGACGAAGGTCAGCGCCGCGACGACGACGCGGATGATCACTGGGTCGACGTCGAGATACCGGGCCGCGCCGGCACACACGCCGGCCACCATGCGGTCGTCGCGGCTGCGGTGCATCTCGTGTGCGCTGCGCAGCCGGTGCACGTCGAACCCACGCGTTCCGGGTGGAGGAGTCTCGGTCATGCACCCATCGTGGCTGCCGAGCAGCGCCCCAACCATCGGGGATTCCCCTGAACGGCACCGGTCGCGCAAGCGTGCCGGGTCAGGGTCCGGTCCGGACTCGTCCCGTGGCGCGTACGCCTGCCCGCGTGTGACGATCGAGGCGATGTCGACCACCAGCGCCTCGTCGAGCCTGCCCGGCGGCCCGCCCCCTGTTGCGGGGGCTCCGGTCGCCGCTGCGGCAGCGGACGAACAGCTCGACAAGGGCTGGCCGTACCGGCGGGCGTACCGTCCCGCCGACCGCCGCGTGCTCGGCGGCGTGGCCGCGGGTCTCGCCGAGCATCTGGCGGTCCCCGTGTTCTGGGTCCGCGTCGGCTTCGTGGTGCTCACCTGGTTCGGTGGGGTCGGCGTTATCATCTATGCCGCGTTGTGGCGATTCCTGCCTCTGCGCGAGCCTGGTGCGGAGACAGCGACCCCCGCGCCGGCCGGGATCGCGGCCGCGACCCGCAGCGGGATGCGTACCTCCGTCCGCCCGGTGCGCCGGCCCGGGGGGCGGGAGCGCGGGCAGACCTTCGCCTTGTTCGTGCTCGGGGCCGGCGTGCTGCTCCTGCAGATGCAGGCCGGCATCGGGCTGCCGCTCCGTTTGACGGGGCCGCTGGCGATCGCGGTGCTGGGGCTGGTGCTGATCTGGCGGCAGGCCGACGAGACCAAGCGGAGCAGGTGGGTCACCGGCAACGACGCCTCGTTCGCCGGCGTGGTCCTGCACGGCCGCGGCTTGGCGGCCGTAGCCAGGCTGCTGTTCGGAGCCGTCCTCCTGGCCACCGCTGTCGGTGTGTTCGTCGCGCAGTCGCGCAGCGCCTCGGTGGCGGTCGAGATCGGGCTTGCCATCGTGCTGGCCCTTGCGGGCGCCCTGCTGCTGGTAGGCCCGTGGGTCTATCGGCTGACCACCGATCTCGCGGCCGAGCGCCGGGAGCGGATCCGGACCCAGGAGCGCGCCGACATGGCGGCCCACCTGCACGACTCGGTGCTCCAGACCCTTGCGCTGCTGCAGAAGAACGCGTCGAACCCCAAGACCGTGGCCAAGCTGGCGCGACGCCAGGAGCGCGAGCTTCGCGACTGGTTGTACGGCGCGGACGAGGCTCCCGACGCCAGCCTGCGACCCGCGTTGCTCGCTGTTGCTGCTGACGTCGAGGACATGCACGACGTTCCGATCGACGTCGTGTGTGTCGGGGACGCGCCCATGGACGCCGACGTCGCCGCGCTGGTACGCGCCGCTCGCGAGGCGATGGTCAACTCCGCCAAGCACTCCGGTGCACCCCGGATCGACGTCTACGCCGAGGTGGCGCACGAGCGCGCCGAGGTGTTCGTGCGGGACCGAGGTGTGGGGTTCGACCCCGACACGATCGAAGCGGACCGGATGGGCGTCCGGGAGTCGATCGTCGCGCGCGTCGAGCGGCACCGGGGCGCGGCAGTCGTACGCTCGGCGCCGGGCGACGGCACCGAGGTGCGGCTGTCCGTGCCTGTGGGCAGGTTGGACCCAGTCGAGGAGGACCCGCGGACATGAGTCAGCCCAGCATCAGTCAGCCCAGCATCAGTCAGCCCAGCAGCAGTCAGCACAGCATCGGGTCCGAAGGCAGGTCGGACCTGCGGGTGGTGCTCGTGGACGACCACGCCATGTTCCGTACCGGCGTGCGAGCGGAGATCGGTGGTGCCGTCCGGATCGTCGGGGAGGCCGCCGACGTCGACGCCGCGGTGGCGGTGATCCTCGCGCAGCAGCCGGACGTCGTGCTTCTCGACGTGCACCTCCCCGGCGGCGGTGGTGTCGAGGTCGTACGCCGGGTGCAGGTGAGCGCCAACGCCACCACGTTCCTCGCACTGAGCGTCAGCGACGCGGCAGAGGACGTGATCGGCGTGATCCGGATCGGCGCGAGGGGCTACGTCACCAAGAACATCACCGGCCCCGAGCTGGTGGCGGCGATCCGCCGGGTCGCCGGCGGGGACGCGGTGTTCTCCCCGCGATTGGCAGGCTTCGTGCTGGACGCGTTCGCCGGCACGATCGAGGTCGCCCAGGTCGACGAGGACCTCGACCGGCTCACCGAGCGCGAGCGCGAGGTGATGCGACTCATCGCCCGCGGCTACGCCTACAAGGAAGTGGCCAAGGAGCTGTTCATCTCGATCAAGACTGTCGAGACGCATGTGTCGAGCGTGCTGCGCAAGCTGCAGCTGTCGAGCCGGCATGAGTTGACCCGCTGGGCCAACGACCGCCGCCTCATCTGACTCACCCGGGCGTGACCGTCCTGCCACCAGGGCTGGCCGAATGGCAAGGGGTCGAGTGCGCAGTCACACCGTGTGCACCACGAAGAACGCCTCGGCCAGCTGGGACTCGGCGAGGCCGTACTCCGACGCGTTGTGGCGCAGCGCCATCCGCATCCGGCGGTTGATCTGGTCCGGCGCCGGGTGCTGGCTCTCGTGCGCCAGGATCGCGGCGATCTTGGCCTCCATGTGCTCGGTCACGTCGACCGCGTGGTTGGTCGAGGGGTGCGCGGTCAGCCACAGCTCGGACACGGTCCATGCCTCAAGGCCGCGCTCGCGCAGCTCGGGGAACGCATAGGGGTTGCGCGCGAAGGGATACACCGCCCGGACCGCCGCCTCTCCGGAGGCCAGATGGTCGGGATGGCTGCGGCCGATGAAGTCCCAGACGCGTTCCGGGCTCTGCGCCACGACCCGTTGCGGGCGCACGTCACGGATGACCTCGACCAGGTCGCGGACCAGGTCGTCGGTGACCGCCAGCTCGCCGTCGCCGTAGCCGAGGAACCGCAGGTCGTGCACCCCGACCAGTGCAGCTGCGGCGGTCTGCTCGCGTCGACGGATCGCCGGGATCTCGGTGCGGTCCCTGGCGTCCTCGAATCCTCCGGCCTGGCCGTCGGTGCAGATGCAGTAGGTGACGGCGATCCCGGCCGCGGACCAACGTGCCACGGTGCCGGCAACACCGAAGTCGACGTCGTCAGGATGTGCGGTGATGGTGAGGACGCGCTCGACGTCCTTGTCAGGGAGCGGTTCGGTCATCCGGCCACGCTAGCGACTCGTCCGTGCCCGCGACGAGGGAGCGGGCAGCCGCCTGGCTCGCGAGGGCCAGGGCCAGCAGAGCGATGGCTGCGATTCCGTCGAGCCAGTAGTGGTTCGCGGTGACCACCACCACGAGGGTGGTGACGACGAAGTGCACGGGCCCGAGCCAACGCCACCGGCTGCCGCCGACCCGCCAGACGTACCACCCGATCAGCGCCGCCCACCCGACGTGCACGGACGGGAACGCGGACAGCTGGTCCGCGATCCCGAAAGTCGCCGAGCCGTAGACAGACTCGCCGTACACCTCGGCGGTGTCGACGTACCCTCCGCCGGGCAGCAGTCGCGGTGGAGCGACGGCGACCAGCTGGCAGCAGAAGCACAGGCCGGTCGACAGCACCAAGGAGGTCCGAGCGTCGGGATACCGATCACGGTGCCGCAAGAACATCCACGCGAGGAACACGATGAGCCCGGTGAAGTGGCCGTACGCGTAGTAGCCGTTGGCCAGCTGGACGAGCCAGGTGTGCGGAAGGACGATCGCCTGAAGGCTCCGCTCGTCAGGCAGGTGCAGCCAGTGCTCGATGGCGACAAGGTCCTGTCCACGCCGCAGCGCCCCGTCCGGGTTGACTCGGGCGAGCGTGCCGACCAGCTGCCAGGCGGCGTACAACCCGACGACCACGGCGCTCTCTCGCACCACCGCCACAGCCAGCCGGCCGCGATGGCCCTGCGGGCGCAGCACTGCGACCAACCCGGCCGCAACGGCCAGGCCGAGCGCGGACCAGGCGGCGATCTGCCAACCCATCACCAGGTGCGGCACCCGCACAATCTGCCACGTCATACCCTGTCGGGTCTCGACCGTAGGCTGTGGCCGAGATGAGCACGCCGTTCCCGATCCCCCAGGCACCTGCCCAGGCTTCCTTGCTGCTCGACCACCCGGTTGGGACAGACGACGGTGAGGAGCGTCCCGCACGGCATCGCGCCATCGACCCGTCGACCCTGCTGGAGGGGCTGAACGACGCTCAACGGGCCGCTGTCGTGCATGAGGGCGCGCCGTTGCTGGTGGTCGCGGGCGCCGGCTCCGGCAAGACCCGCGTCCTGACCCGGCGGATCGCCTGGTTGATCACCAAGCGCGGTGCCCACCCGGCGTCGATCCTGGCGATCACGTTCACCAACAAGGCGGCAGCGCAGATGCGCGAGCGGGTCGCGGAGCTGGTCGGCAACCGGGCCCGGATCATGTGGGTGTCGACGTTCCACTCGGCCTGCGTGCGGATCCTCCGCAGGGACGTCAAGCGGTTCGGCTTCTCGTCGACGTTCTCGATCTATGACGACGCCGACTCGCGCCGGCTCATGACGCTGGTCTGCCGTGACCTCGACCTCGACCCCAAGCGCTTCCCCCCACGGGCGGTGCTCAACTGGGTCTCCAACGCCAAGAACGAGCTGCTCGACCACGAGGCCGCGGCGACAAGGGCACAGAACTCCCTGGAGGAGGCCTATGCCAGGGCCTACAGCGAGTACCAGCAGCGACTGCGCCGCGCCAACGCGCTCGACTTCGACGACCTGATCATGACCACCGTGCATCTGCTGCAGGCGTTCCCGGAGGTCCGGGAGTCCTATCGTCGCCGGTTCCGGCACGTCCTGGTCGACGAGTACCAGGACACGAATCACGCGCAGTACGCCCTGGTCCGGGAGCTGTGCGGGCCGGCAGTCGCCCGGCGCACCGTCGACGGTGATGTGGTGGGGGGCGACGCGGGAGATCCCGAAGGTCCCGTGGCGGAGCCGGCGGAGCTGATGGTCGTCGGCGACTCCGACCAGTCGATCTATGCCTTCCGGGGAGCGAACATCCGCAACATCCTCGCGTTCGAGGACGACTTCCCGGCCGCCGAGACCGTGCTGCTCGAGCAGAACTACCGCTCCACCCAGACGATCCTCAGCGCGGCCAACTCGATCATCGCCCGCAACTCGGCGCGCACGGCCAAGAACCTCTGGTCCGACGCCGGTGACGGCGAGCGTCTCGTCGGCTACGTCGCCCAGGACGAGCATGCCGAGGCGCAGTTCGTTGCCGACGAGGTCGACCGCCTCACCGACGAAGGGCTGGCCAAGCCCGGCGACGTCGCCGTGTTCTATCGCACCAACGCCCAGAGCCGGGTGTTCGAGGAGGTGTTCATCCGGGTCGGAATGCCCTACAAGGTGGTCGGCGGAGTCCGGTTCTACGAGCGGCGGGAGATCAAGGACGCCCTCGCGTACCTCCGGATGCTGGTCAACCCGGACGACTCGGTGTCGCTGCGGCGGGTCCTCAACGTGCCCAAGCGCGGAATCGGCGAACGGGCCGAGGCGTGCGTCGACGCACTCGCATCCCGCGAGCGAATCTCGTTCTGGGAGGCACTCCGGCGTGCGGACGAGGCACCGGGGATCGCCACCCGGTCGCTGCACGCGATCGAGGGCTTCGTGTCCCTGGTTGACGAGCTGACCGCACTGACCGCCGACGGCGAGAGTGCCGACGCGGTGCTCGAGACGGCGCTGTCCCGCAGCGGCTACCTCACCGAGCTGGAGCAGTCGTCCGACCCGCAGGACGAGACCAGGGTCGAGAACCTCGCCGAGCTGGTGGCCGTGGCGCGCGAGTTCGTCGACGACGCCGGCACGTTGGAGGGAGCGTCCGCTGGGGCCGAGGACGGTGACGACGATCCGGCGTTCGCCCCCGGATCACTCGGCGCGTTCCTGGAGCGGGTGGCCCTGGTCGCCGACGCTGACCAGATCCCCGACCATGACGAGGCCCATGGCGTCGTCACGCTGATGACGTTGCACACCGCCAAGGGCTTGGAGTTCCCGGTGGTGTTCCTGACCGGGCTGGAGGACGCCGTGTTCCCGCACATGCGCTCGCTCGGCGACGCCAAGGAGCTCGAGGAGGAACGCCGGCTCGCCTACGTCGGGGTGACCCGGGCCCAGCAGCGGCTGTACGTCTCGCGGGCCGGTGTCCGGTCAGCCTGGGGTGCGCCGTCCTACAACCCGCCGTCCCGGTTCCTCGACGAGATACCCGTGGACCTGATCGAGTGGCGGCGCACTGACGCCGACGCCACCTCGTGGTCCAGCGGCCCGGTCTACAACGGCATGACGGAGCCGGGCCGTCGTCCGGCTGCACGTACCCGCGCCAGCTCGTTGCCGTCCACGGCCGGGAAGCAGAGCCGGTCGATCCCGTCCCTCGAGCCGGGCGACCGGATCGCGCACGACACGTTCGGGCTCGGGACCGTCGTCTCGGTCCAGGGCGTGGCGGACAAGTCGGTGGCCAGTGTCGACTTCGGCTCCGAGGGAGTCAAACGACTGCTGCTGCGGCTCGCGCCGATCCAGAAGCTCTGAGGCCGGACTCTCCCGGCCGGCTCGAACGAGCCAGGTCAGGGATGCACACCGTGGGCGACGAGCGCGGCAAAGGGATCGACCGGGGCGCCCCCGCCGGGATGCACCTCGAGGTGCAGGTGGGCGCCGGTCGTGTTGCCGGTCGAGCCGACGTAGCCGAGCAGCTCGCCCGGATCGAGGGTCTGACCCACGTGCACGACGTAGGACGTCTGGTGGCAGTACCAGATGGTGGTGCCGTCGTCGAGACGCTCGATCACCTTGTTGCCGTAGGACCCGTCGTAGCTCGCGTAGGTCACGACCCCATGGGCAACGGCGACGATCGGCGTGCCGGCGGGCGCAGCGAAGTCGAGGCCGGTGTGCACGGTCGACCAGAGGCCGCTGATCTCGCCGAACCTCGCGGTGAGGACGTAGCCGGTCACCGGCAGCACCCACTGGTTGGATGCGAGCTGCTTGGCGTGGGCCTGAGTCTTGGCGGTGAGCTGGGTCAGGGCCTTGAGCCGCTGCTGCGCCTGGAGCTCGGCCTGCTGCTCGAGGAGCCCGCGGTCGGCCGCTCGGCTGATCTGCGGCAGGTCGCCGGACCGGGCATATCCCGCGACATCCGAGCCGCTGAACTCACTCGACAACGGGGCGTAGGAGCTGCGCGCCTCGGCGGAGCTGGCGGTCGACGAGGAGACGATCACCGCGCCAACGCCCGCGACGAGCAGGGCGACTGCCCCGAGCATGGCCGGGCCGGGAAGGCCGGACAACCGGCGGCGTGGTCGACGGCGGGCAGAGACGCGGGCTCCGTGCTTGGGGGAGCGGTGCCGAGACGAGTCGGGATCCGGTGCGGCCGGTGTCGTGCCGTGTCGTCCGGTCGGGGGCTCACCGGACCTGTCGGCGCGTCGCTTCGGCTCGGGGCGCGAAGACACGGGCAGAGACCTCCGGAGGCTGGGGAACCACCCAGACACTAACGGAAGCGTGCCGCGAACTGAAACGTGTCGGCGCTCGAGTCGGGGGGTCTATAGCGGGACAAGTCCGGACCTGTTGTCTACCTGCAGTGACCGTGTTCCCCGTCTCGGTGATGATGCGTCACCATGATGAGTGCGGCACGCATCGATTCCGGGACTGCGGCCGTTCGAGGCTGCTGGCGGTCGGTTAGGGTGCGCGCACCGAGTGGTCCTCGAGACGGAGTAGCAGCGATGCCCAAGCGAATCGTGGTGGCCAAGCCGGGTCTGGACGGTCACGACCGCGGCGCCAAGGTGGTGGCCCGGGCGCTTCGCGACGCCGGCAACGAGGTCATCTACACCGGACTGCACCAGTCGCCCGAGCAGATCGTGGATACCGCCATCGCCGAGGACGCCGACGCCATCGGCATCTCCGTTCTGTCCGGGGCGCACCTGACCTTGTTCACCAGGCTGCTCGACCTGCTGCGCGAGCGCAGTGCCGACGACATCGTCGTGTTCGGCGGTGGCGTGATCCCCGACGACGACGTCCCGGTGCTCGAGCAGGCCGGCGTGGCCAAGATCTTCACCTCCGGCGCCTCGCCACGCGACATCGCCCGCTGGGTCGACGAGCACGTCGCAGACGCCTCCCACCCCTGACCCCACCCCTGCCCCCCTGGACCCCTTGGGCGCGGTCCGACAGTTACGCACGCCCGTAGGCCCGGACGTGCTCGGTGACGAGGTCGGCCACCTGATCCGGGTCGGTGACCGCGATCCAGTGCGCGCCCTCCACCTCGACCCGGCGCGAGTGCGAGACGAACGAGTCGAGGTCGTCGTACAACGCGGGTGTGAGGAACGCATCGCGACGCGGCACGATCGTGAGGACCGGCACGTCGGTACGCCCGGTCCCGCGGCGCCGCGCACCGCTGCGCAGGTTGGCGCGATAGAGGTTGACGCCGTTGGCGCCGTCACGCGCAAGAGTCGGTGCCCAGTGCGACCGGCCCCGAAGCCCTTGGCCGGCGTCGATCCGGCGGCTGATCGCTCCGCTCGCATGGCGCCACACCTGCTCCGGCAGCCATGGGACCAGGAACGCGTAGACGTACCACGAGCGGCGGGCTTGGGCGAGCAGTCGCCGCCACTGGTGACGGCTCCGAGCGGCGCGGCTGAACGCCGCCACGTGGTCCAGACAAGGTCCGGAGATCGAGGTGAACGACGCGATCCGTCCGCGCAGCCGCGGATCGCTGTCCTCCGCCGTCACCGCGTCCCACAGCTGCACCGATCCCCAGTCGTGCCCGACGAGATGCACCGGTTCGCCGGGGCAGGTGACGTCGATCACCGCCACCAGGTCGTCCACCAGATGCGCGATCCGGTACCCGTTCAGCGTCGCGGGTGGGGTCGACGCACCGGCACCGCGTACGTCGTACGTCACGACGTGGAGTCCAGCGCCGTCGCTGAGGCGTGCGACGACGGGGTCCCACATCGCTTGGGTGTCGGGATAACCGTGCACCAGGACGACGTTGTCGGCGCCGGTGGATCCGTGCTCGCGAACGCACAGGCGGACGTCCCCGGCCTCAACGGTGTGCTCTCGCATCGGCTTCCTCGTAGGCGAAACAACGATCCGCCCGCCGGCGCGGGCTTCCGCGGTCATCGTCGCAGCAGTGACCTGACCGCGTTGGAGGCGTCTCAGCGCCCGGGTCTAGAGTCCGACTGCACCCTGACCGGCCGACACGCGCGAAGGACGGGCACCACCGTGGATCTGATGGAGTATCAAGCCAAGCAGCTGTTCGCCAAGCATGGCGTGCCCGTCACGGTCGGAGTGGTCGCCGAGACGCCGGACGAGGCGGTGGCCGGTGCCGCCACTCTCGGCGAGCGCGTCGTGGTCAAGGCTCAGGTCAAGGCAGGCGGCCGCGGCAAGGCCGGAGGCGTGAAGCTGGCGGAGTCTCCTGACGAGGTCCGGGCACGGGCACAAGAGATCCTCGGCATGGACATCAAGGGCCACACGGTGCACCGCGTCCTGATCGCCCCGGCGGCGGACATCGCCGAGGAGTACTACTTCTCCTTCCTCGTCGACCGGTCGAACCGCTCGTACCTCTGCATCGCCAGTGTTGCGGGCGGCGTCGAGATCGAGGAGGTGGCGCACACCGACCCGGACGCGATCGCCCGCGTCGACATCGATCCGGCGAGCGGGGTGGATGAGGGGAAGGCGCGCGAGATCATCGCGGCCGCGAAGTTCCCGGCGGACGTCGCCGAGCACGCCGTGACGATGGCGGTGGCGCTGTGGCGGACGTTCATCGATGAGGACGCGACCCTGGTCGAGGTCAACCCGCTGGCGCGTCTTGGCGACGGCCGCCTCGAGGCCCTCGACGGGAAGATGACGCTCGACGACAACGCCGGGTTCCGGCACCCCGACCACGCGGAGTTCGAGGACAAGGCGGCCGCCGATCCGCTGGAGGCGAAGGCCAAGGCCAAGAACCTCAACTACGTCAAGCTGGACGGCCAGGTCGGAATCATCGGCAACGGTGCCGGACTCGTCATGAGCACCCTCGACGTCGTCGCGTACGCCGGAGAGCAGCACGGCGGTGTCAAGCCGGCCAACTTCCTGGACATCGGCGGTGGCGCCAGCGCCGAGGTGATGGCCAACGGGCTGGAGATCGTGCTCGGCGACTCCGACGTGACCAGCGTGTTCGTCAACGTCTTCGGCGGGATCACCGCCTGCGATGCGGTGGCCAACGGGATCGTGTCCGCCTTCGGTCTGCTCGGTGATCGCGGCGAACCCGTGACCAAGCCACTCGTCGTGCGACTCGACGGCAACAACGCCGAGGAGGGACGCCGGATCCTCGACGAGGCGGCACTCCCAGGACTCGAGCGGGTGGACACGATGGACGGTGCCGCCCAGCGCGCGGCCGAGCTCGCGGCAGCGAAGTAAGGATCGGATCGATGTCGATTTTCCTCAACGCAGACAGCAAGATCATCGTTCAGGGCATCACCGGGTCCGAGGGCACCAAGCACGGGCGCCGGATGCTCGCCTCGGGCGCCCAGGTGGTCGGCGGCGTCAACGCCCGCAAGGCTGGCGAGCAGGTCGACTTCGACGGCACGAAGCTGCCGGTGTTCGGCACGGTGGCCGAGGCGATGACCGAGACCGGTGCAGACGTGTCGGTGGTGTTCGTGCCGCCGCGCTTCACCAAGGACGCGGTGGTCGAGGCGGTCGACGCCGGCATGCCACTCGTCGTCGTGATCACCGAAGGTGTCCCGGTGCACGACACCGCGGCCTTCTTCGCCCACGCCCGGGCGGCCGGAACATCCCGCATCGTCGGTCCAAACTGCCCCGGAGTGGCGTCGCCGGGGGCATCGAACGCAGGAATCATCCCGGCGGACATCGCCGGCGCGGGTCGGATCGGTCTGGTCAGCAAGTCGGGCACCCTGACGTACCAGATGATGTACGAGCTGCGCGACCTCGGCTTCAGCACCGCCGTCGGAATCGGCGGCGACCCGATCATCGGCACCACCCACATCGACTGCCTGCAGGCGTTCCAGGACGACCCCGACACGGCGGCGATCATCATGGTCGGGGAGATCGGTGGTGACGCCGAGGAGCGCGCGGCCGACTTCATCAAGGCCAACGTCACCAAGCCCGTCGTCGGTTACGTGGCCGGGTTCACCGCCCCCGAGGGCAAGACGATGGGTCACGCGGGCGCGATCGTGTCGGGCTCCTCGGGCACCGCCGAGGCGAAGAAGACCGCCCTGGAGGCCTCCGGTGTCAAGGTCGGGAAGACCCCCTCGGAGACCGCCCGGCTGATGCGCGGGATCATCGAGTCCCTTACCTGACAGCCCGTTCCCTCTGGGGGCTTACGTTTCGGTGAGAACCGCCGGCGTGTCGCCACTGAAACGTAAGGCTCAGCGGGAAGGGCCAGGGAGCTCGGTGAGGCGCTGACCTGCGCGCAATGCCAGTGCGTCGAACGCCTGGGCCGACATGTCGTACTTCCCCGCCGGTGAGAACGCCACCTCGGCCACGCGGCCGCCGTTGCGTACCAGACCGAGGCGGTAGACCACCGTTGTGCGGCGGTTGACCGCGAAGCTGAGTCGCCAGACAGTGCCGCGGACCGGCCCCTGCCGCACGATGTGCGTCGCCGAGACCGTCGCGGTCAGGTTCTTGCGGGCACACGTGCGGACTCGTTCACTCGCCGCACCCACGAACGCGGCGGCAGCCGAGTCGTGGTCGAACGACCCCACCGTCTCGCTGATGCCGAACTGCTTGGGCAAGCCCGGGGCCCGTGGGATCACGAACACGCGTGCCCGGGCGGCGGTCACCGAGCCCACCGAGAAGTTGGCCCGGTCGCAGACGGTTGCGGACGGGTTGGTGGTCGCCGGCGCGGGCCTGGTGCCGACCCAGCGCTTCGTGAGCGTCGCCACAGGCGGCAGGTCCACCACCCCGAGAAACCCGAGGGCGTCCCCGGTGGGCGGCGGTGAGCTCGGCACCGGTCGGCTGCGTCCGCCGCAGCCGCCTCCGCTGGAGGCGCAGACCATCGACAGGCCGTCGTCGAGCGTCTGCGCGAACTGGGAAACCGATGGTCCGCGCGGGCGGTCGATGCTGTGCAGGATCGTCGAGGTGACGACGCCGGAACGGGTGAGCCCCACGGTGAGGGTCTGGACGGGGTGGGACCACCGGCGGAGCACGAGGATCGTCTCGTCGGTTCCCGAACGCGGCACGGAGTACGACGCCAGTAGCTGCATCCGCGGCACCTGGCAGCCGGCGTACCAATGAACTGCGCGGCGGTGCGCGGCGGCGGCAGCGGCAGCGGTACGCGATACCTCCGCCGTCTGGAACACTCGCTCGTGGTGGTGCGAGCTCGACGCGAACGTCCGCAGGAAGGTCGCGCGCGGTCGCGGGTCTGAGGCGGCTCTGGGCTGGCAGGCGGCGTAGGCCGGGCTGTGGGACGGATCCGACGAGGTGGACATGGTGTGCCACCGACGCCTCGGGTCCAACCGGGTCAGCTGTTCCGGCAGGAGCAGCTGGGCCGCGGTGACCGTGTGCGCGGTGCCCGACCCCCGCGGCGACGTGGTCTGGCCGATGTGCGCTCGCGGTGGATGGACCGCGGCGGGGTCTGTCGGTGTGCGGCCGACCAGGACCCCGGCGGCGACGAGCGCCAGGGCGCTGCCCGTGACGGCCACCAGTGTCCGTCTCCTTTGCCGCTGTTGTCCGGCGCGGCGCACCGTGGTGACCCGGCGCAGGTCGACACTGCCGATCGACTCGCGGAGGCCGTCGATCCGGCGCTCCACGTCTGTGATGCCGACAGCGAGTCCCTGCTCCAGCGTGGTGACCGCCTTGTCGGTGGCGGAGACGGCGTCGTCGACGGGAAGCGCGACCTCGCGTGCTGCACGGGCGATGTCGAGGCCCCCGGCCGACTGCAGCAGGACCAGCCGACGACCGAGGGTAGGCAGCTCGGCGAGCGCATCCAGGATCTCCGAGTCCGGTCCGTTCGACGTCCTGCGTCGCCAGACATGGGCATTGTGCCGCAGGGTGGCAAGGCGCATCGCCTCGCTCCGGACGTCGCCGAGGGGGTCGCGAGTCCGGATCTTGGGCCAATGCTGCCAAGCGCGCGCGTAGGCATCTTCCGTCCCGGCAGCAGCGGCGGCGAGATCACCGCTCTGCGCGTACGCCAGGTGCAGGATGTGCTCCCGGGAGCCGTGGTAGAACGCGTCGAACTCCTCGACCCGCGTCATCCACGTCTCCTTGATCGATGGCCGTTCACCCGGTCACAACCGCACCGGCGTCGTGTTGCGGCGACGGGATCGGAAAGCCACCACGACGGTAGAGGACCCGCGGTGGCCGACCCAACCCGGCGCCGGGCTGACGGTGCACCTTCCTTCACTTCGGGTTCGCAGCCGTCGCCTTCGGCGTGCCTGCCGCAGAGCGGGTCACGCACCGACGACGATGGTCGCGATGACCGACCTGCTTCGCCGACCCGACCTGTCCGCCCAAACCTCGGCGCCCTCGACGCACAGTGAGGCCCCACGACCTCCCTGGCTGGTCGGTGGCATCGCCGGCGGCGTCCTCGCCGTCGCGGGGGCAGCGGTCGCCATGGGACTGTCCGTTCTGGGCTGGCTCGCTGCCTCCGATGGGTCCCTCTCCGGCGCCATGCGGATCGGGGCGGATGCCTGGCTGCTCGGCCACGGCTCGGGCCTACGGGTCGCGGGTGCCCAGATCAGTGCCATCCCGCTCGGTATCACCGGTGCGGTGGGGGTGTTCGCCTACCGAGGCGGTCGTTGGGCGGCCGAGGGCGCTCAGGCCCAGGGGGTACGCACGGTGGGCACGATCACCGCGGCGTACACGCTGGCCTA
>JBOHDX010000099.1:0-2170 GCA_050700835.1 Nocardioidaceae bacterium | reverse complement strand
TGCGGGTACTCAGCGACAGGTGACACGAGTGACCGTCGTTGACCCCTTGCGACCCTGGGAACGGGCACGCCGGGGATACCCGCTCGGCTGGGCGTGGAGGACTTCGTTCTCGGCGGAGAGGTGGAGGTCCTGCGATTAACAGGTATGGGCGGCTCTTCGGTGGACCCCGTGGATCGGGGCTTCGTGGGCCTTCATCGCATCAATGGGAGCTGATGGGCTCATTGGTCGTGGTCGTTTGCGGTCGGCCTTCGATGACTCGAATTGAGACTAACGTCATGGCCGTCAGGTTCTACTTTGGAACGACTTCCTGGTGAGCATCGTGATCGGCCAACACGGGCAGCGTCGGATCCGATCGTCAGGGACCTGCACACCAGCGTGCCGCCACCGAGCGAACAGTCTCGGTGAAGCCGAGACAGAGGTGGTGGCATGAACGTTCCCGACACGCTGAGAGCAGCAGCCCACGCACTGAGCGATCGCACCGATCTTGCACACGCACCTGCCCTGGCTGGCCTGCTGCACAACCGTGCTGATGACATGGAACGCAACATCGCCATCTGGCGACGCACCGGGCAAGACGTCCCCGCTCTGGTTGAAAAGTACTACGGCGTGTACTTCACCGTTGCCAGAGCCGTTTGTCGACGGCACGTGAAAACTGACCCCCGCGCGGCATCCGAATTTTGACCCCTTGCGCCGCGATCCTGGCTCGCACCGAGCTGGGGAGGACGAAGGGGTGTTGATCGTGGAGGATTGGGCTGAGATTCGTCGGTTGCGTCGGGCGGAGCGGTTTCCGATCAGGGAGATCGCGCGGGTGGTGGGGTGTTCGCGTAACACGGTGAGGGCGGCGTTGGCCGCCGATGGGCCACCGCGGTATGTCCGGGCGCGGGTGGGGTCGATTGTGGATGAGGTCGAGCCGCGGATCCGGGAGTTGCTGGCGGTGTATCCGTCGATGCCGGCGACGGTGATTGCGGAGCGGATCGGGTGGTCGCGGTCGATTCGGGTGCTCTCGGGTCGGGTGGCGGAGCTGCGTCCGGTGTATTTGCCGCCGGACCCGGCCAGTCGCACGTTGTATGTGGCCGGGGAGATCGCGCAGTGCGATTTCTGGTTCCCCGATATCGAGGTGCCGGTAGGGTTCGGCCAGTCCCGGACCGCGACGGGGCTGCCGGTGCTGACCATGGTCACGGGGTATTCCCGGTGGTTGTCGGGGGTGTTGATCCCGACCCGCACTGCCGAGGATCTGTTCGCCGGCTGGTGGTGCCATATCGCCGGGTTGGGTGCGGTGCCGCGGGTGTTGGTCTGGGATGGGGAGGGCGCGATCGGGCGGTGGCGCGGCGGGCGCAGCGAGCTGACCACCGATTGTCAGGGGTTCCGCGGGACGCTGGGCACCAAGGTGATCATCTGCCGGCCTGCCGACCCCGAAGCGAAGGGACTCATCGAGCGATCCCATGACTACTTGGAGCGCTCGTTTCTGCCCGGGCGCGCCTTCTGCTCACCGGCGGATTTCAACACCCAGCTCGCCGCCTGGCTGGCGGTAGTCAATGGGCGGGTCCGTCGCGCGTTGGGGTGCGCCCCGAGCGACCGGATCACCGCCGATCGGGCGGCGATGCTGTCCTTGCCGCCGGTGGCGCCGGTGACCGGGTGGCGGTCGTCGGCCCGGTTGGCCAGGGATCACTACATCCGTCTTGATGGCAACGACTACTCGGTGCACCCGGCGGTGATCGGCCGCCGGATCGAGGTCGTCGCTGACCTGCACCGGGTCCGGGCGTATTGCGAGGGACGCCTGGTGGCTGATCACGACCGGCTGTGGGCCAAACACCAGACGGTGTCTGACCCCGAGCACGTCGCCGCGGCCACGGCGCTGCGCCGTGACCGGATCGCCCTGGTCCGCCCCGGTGCGCAACCCGAAGTCGAAATCCGCGCCCTGACCGACTACGACACCGCCCTGGGTCTGCACGACGGCCACGGCCAGGGTCCGGCGGCGTCATGATCGGCGCGATCCCGCCGCGGGACGATACCGGGACGATCCGCCCCGATCGCAGGTGCGCTGGCTGCGGGGCAACGTTCACCCCGACCGGCCGGGCGCGCCACTGCTCGACCGTGTGCCGCAAACGGGTGTTCCGGGCTCGCCATGACGTGGTCGCGGTCGCTGACCTACCAGCGGCGCCACCGGCCG
>JBOHDX010000098.1:0-1357 GCA_050700835.1 Nocardioidaceae bacterium | reverse complement strand
CCGGTGCTGCCTCGGCCGCCGGAGCCGCCGGTGCTGCCTCGGCCGCCGGAGCCGCCGGTGCTGCCTCGGCCGCCGGAGCCGCCGGTGCTGCCTCGGCCGCCGGTGTCGCCGGTGCTGCCTCGGATGCCGGTGCCTTCGCGGCCTGAGCGGTCGTGGCACGCGGTGTAGCCGCGTCGTCGTGGGCGAGCAGGTCGCGCTCCCACTCGGCCAGCGGCTCCTCCGCCCCGAGCTCCGAGCCGGGGGTGTCGTCGCCGGACCGGAGACCGGCGCGCGCGATCAGACCGTCGGCGACACCGTCTGCCACCACCCGGGTCAGCAACGTAACCGAGCGGATGGCATCGTCGTTGCCCGGGATCGGGTAGTCGATGTCGTCCGGGTCGCAGTTGGTGTCGAGGATGGCAATGATCGGGATGTTGAGCTTCTTGGCCTCTTGGACGCCCAGGTGCTCCTTCTTGGTGTCGACGATCCAGACGGCCGACGGGGTGCGTCCCATGTCCCGGACGCCACCCAGTGTGCGCTCGAGCTTGTCCCGCTCGCGCTTCATCCCGAGCAGCTCCTTCTTGGTTCGCCCGGAGCCCGCGACGTCGTCGAAGTCGATCTCCTCGAGCTCCTTGAGCCGCTGCAGACGCTGGTGAACGGTGTTGAAGTTGGTGAGCATGCCGCCCAGCCAGCGCTGGTTGACATAAGGCATGCCCACCCGGGTCGCCTGCTCGGCGATGGCCTCTTGGGCTTGCTTCTTGGTACCCACGAACATCACCACACCGCCCTTGGCGACCGTGTCCTTGATGAACTGGTACGCGCGGTCGATGTAGGCGAGCGACTGCTGCAGGTCGATGATGTAGATGCCGTTGCGCTCGGTCAGGATGAAGCGCTTCATCTTCGGGTTCCAGCGCTTGGTCTGGTGCCCGAAGTGGGCACCGCTCTCGAGCAGCTCCCGCATGGTGACGACGGGACGGTCCTTCACGGGCTGCTGTCCGGGCTGGGCCACGGGGGCCTCCTTCGCGCCTGCGCGCGTGCGCGGCGGGGCCGTGGTTCGGCGCCCGCCTGGCGGTTGTCCGCGGCCACCGGGTGGGGACCGCGCCTGACGTCCTGCGCGGCTCGCGCCCCCGGAGGGGACCGATGCGCGACGCGTCCCGATGCGAGACCGGGCTGAGGACGTGCGAAGTCGGCCCGGCGAGCCGGACCGCTGCGCAGAGTGTACGGGACGGACCGCGACCGTCCGTCCTGGCATCTCACCGTCCACAGATCGCGACGCCGCCGGCACACCCGCGCTACCGCTGTGACCCTCGTCGGTGTGCTGCCGATCCTCGTTCTCACCGTTCTCGCCGCAGTTGCTCCGCTGACACCGCTGCGGGTC
>JBOHDX010000097.1:0-32628 GCA_050700835.1 Nocardioidaceae bacterium | reverse complement strand
GCTCCGGCATCCCCTCGCGACCCGCCGGCGGCGCTGCGCCCGGGTCTGGGCGGCCGGGGCGCTGCATGCCCTGCCGGGGCGCGTAGGGGTTGTTCCCGGGACGCACGCCGCTCGGCCGGCCGGCACCGGGGCGAGGCGCTGGTCGACCCTCGGTACGCGGGGACTCCACGACAACGTCGTCGGCCGGCGGCTCCAACGACGCGGGGGCATGGGCCGGCGCCGTCGTCTCTGCAGGAGCCGTGCTCGGCGGCGCGACCGCTGCGGCGGCAGGCGCTTGTTCGAGCGGCTCCTGGGTGGGCTGGCCCGTCGTCTCGACCGCCGGGTGGGTGGGGACCGGCGTGGTGACCGGCGTCGGTTCCACAGGCTCGTCGGCCTTGGCCGCGGCGGCCTTCTTGACGGCCGCCTTCTTGGCTGGCGGCTTCGCGGAGCCCTGGGCGCGCAGCTGTTCGCCGAACGACTCGCTGAGGCGGCGTACAACGGGGGCTTCGATGGTCGACGACGCGGACTTGACGAACTCGCCCATGTCCTTGAGCGTCGCGAGGATGACCTTGCTTTCGACCCCGAACTCTTTGGCGAGTTCGTGAACTCGGACCTTTGCCACTGTTCTCCTTCGTGGGGTCCGAGCCGGATCGGCGCGGACCGTTAGTTGACGTGCATGCTCATCGCGAGAGCTTCATCGCAGGCTCATGAGCTGGTGCTCCGCTTCTTCTCGGTCGCGGCGTCGGACGACGCCGCCTGGTGCGCTGGAGTGATGCCGGTGAGGTACGCCCGGACCGCCCGAAGGTCGACCGGTCCCTGCACCCGCAGGGCCCGCGAGACCGCCTTGCGGCGCTCTGCCAGGTCTAGACAGGCGATCGTGGGATGAAGATGGGCCCCACGGCCACCCATCGCACCGGTCAGGTCGGGCACCACGACGACCGTCGTGACGACCTGGTCCACTGCGATCCGGACCAACGCGGACTTCGCTTCCTTCTCCCGGCAGCCGATGCACGTGCGTACCGGTTGTGGACGCGCGTGAGAAGCAGCGGACGTGGAGGGGGAACGACTCACCGCCGTCAGTCTAGCCCGTGATCGCATCGAGCATCGAAACGCCCCGGGTCGCGGGCCGCCTACGAGTCGCCGCGGGTGGGGTCGGTGTCGGGGCGGATGTCGATGCGCCAGCCGGTCAGCCGGGCGGCCAGGCGGGCGTTCTGGCCCTCTTTGCCGATGGCCAGCGACAACTGGAAGTCCGGCACGATGACCTTGGCCGACTTGGCTGCCCAGTCCACGATCTCCACGTTGCTGACGGTCGCGGGTGACAGCGCGTTGGCGACCATCTCGCCGGGCTCGTCGGACCACGACACGATGTCGAGCTTCTCGCCGTGCAGCTCGGTCATCACGTTGCGCACCCGCTGGCCCATCGGGCCGATGCAGGCACCCTTGGCGTTGACCGCCGGCTGGTTGGACCAGACGGCCACCTTGGACCGGTGTCCGGCCTCCCTGGCGATGGCCTTGATCTCGACCGTGCCGTCGGCGATCTCGGGGGCCTCCAGGGCGAACAACCGCTTCACGAGGTTGGGATGAGAGCGTGACACGATCACCTGCGGACCGCGCATGCCGCGCCGGACGGTCACCACGATGCACTTGATCCGTGACCCGTGCTCGTACTTCTCCCCCGGGACCCGCTCGGACGCTGGCAGCAGGGCCTCGAGACGTCCGAGGTCGACCATGACGTCGCCGGGGTCACGGCTCTGCTGCACCACCCCGGACACCAGATCGCCCTCCTTGCCGGAGAACTCGCCGTACTTCTGCTCGTCCTCGGCGTCACGAAGCCGCTGCAGGATGACCTGTCGGGCGGTGGTCGCGGCGATGCGTCCGAAGCCCGTCGGGGTGTCGTCCCACTCCTCGACGACCTCGCCCTCGTCGGTGCGCTCCTGAGCGATGACGCTGACATGTCCCGTCCGCCGGTCGAGGTTCACCCGCGCATGCGGGTGTGCGCCGTCGGTGCGTTGGTACGCCACCAGCAGTGCCTGCTCGATGGCTTCGACGACGACGTCGAACGGGAGCTCCTTCTCGCGTTCCAGCTGGCGCAGCGCGGCCATGTCGATGTCCATGGTCAGCCTTCCTCGTCGTCGTGGTCCGGCTCGTCGCCCCGGCCCCTCGGCCGGTTGAACTCCACTTGTACGCGCGCCTTCGCCACCTGCGTGTAGGCGATGTCGACCCGCGACCCATCCACGTCCAGCAGGGCCGAATCGTCCCCAGCCTCGGTCACCCGGCCGGTCACCGACGAGCCGTCGTTGAGGGTGACCACCACGAGCCGGTCGGTGCTGCGGTGCCAGTGCCGAGGCAGCGTCAGTGGCCGGTCGACACCCCGGGAGCTGACCTCCAGCGTGTAGGCGCGTTCGCCCATCACCCCGGTCTCGTCCAGCGCCGTGGACACCGCGCGCGACGCGTCGGCGATGTCGTCTAGACTCACGCCGCCGTCCTTGTCCACGGCGACGCGCAACAGCCGCCGCTTGCCTGCGGGAGCGAGCTCGACCGCCTCCAGATCCAGCCCCATCGAGGTGATCGGGGGTGCCAGCACGGCTTGCAGAGTGTCCGATGTGGGTCCGGGACTCACGGCGGCCTCCTCGGTGTTCTGTTGTCGACGCGACCGAGGGCTCGCACGCACCCTCGGTCCGTCCATCAGCCTATACGCAGCCCGCGGGTTCCAGACCGGGCTCGGGTACCGTCGGCGGGTGCCTTCTCGAGGGATCAGCCGGCGGCGGCTGCTCACCGGTCCCGCCCTCGGAGCGGCCCTGCTGATCGCGGGCTGCGGCACCCGCAGCGCTCCGCCGCGGACCGGGAGGCAGACCGCTGGCGCCGCCACCACATCTCCCCTGGGCTCGACTGGCGACGAGGTCCTGGTGGCTGCCGCGCGCACCGAGCTGAGGGCATCGCTCGCCCTCGTCAGTGCCGTGCTCCGGGCTCATCCTCAGCTCGCGGACCCGCTGCGTACCCTCGTGCGGCACCGCACCGCCGACCTCGCCATCGTCGACCCGGACGCTCGGCTGCAGCCGCCGCGCCGTCGCGTGCCGCACCGGCTGCCGGAGGCGGTGCGTCTGGTGGCCCGCGACGCCGCGCGACAAGAGTCGCTCCGCCGGCACCAGGCACAGGAGGCTTCCTCCGGCGACCTGGCCAGGGTCCTTGCCTCGATGTCGGCATCGGAGGCCCAGCACGTCGTCCTCCTGGCCGGTGTGAAGGGCGCGCACCGATGAGTACCGACGCAACGGTCGCGGCGTTGCAGCAGACCCTGGCCGGTGAGTACGCCGCGGTCTACGCCTACGGAGTTCTCGGCGGACGCCTGCCGACCGGGTCACCCCTCGAGCGACAGGCCGCCGACGGCTACGACACCCATCGGTCGCGCCGGGACGCCGTGACCGCGCTGGTCATCGCACACGGCCAGCTGCCGCGACCGGCCGCACCCGGCTACGCCCTGCCCTTGCCGGTAGACGGCGGTTCCGCAGCACGTACCGTCGCGGCACAGGTCGAAGACCGCTGTGCGGTGTTGTACGCGTCCCTCGTCGCCGTCACGTCCGGCGCCGACCGCGCCTGGGCGATCGCCGCCCTCACCGACGCGGCGACGCGCGGGCTCTCGTGGGGACTGGCGCCCGCCGCCCTGCCCGGCGTCGGCCGACCCTGACTCCGCCCGCCCATCCGCGGGTTCTGGCCCGCCCATCCGCGGGTTCTGGCCCGGTATCGCCGATGGGGCGCACGTCGACACGTGTCAGACGGTCGGCGACGGTGCCGATCGGCGCAGCATCCCGCCCGCGGTGCACGTCACCAGCCGGCAACGACGTCCAGAACCTCGCTCAGCGAGTTGACGACGGCATCAGGTACGCCCTCGCTGTGGCCGAGCTGCTCAGCCGGGATCTCACTGTGCGGCACCCAGATGGTGCGCATGCCGAGCTGGGCGGGACCCCACACGTCCTCGAAGAGACGGTCGCCGACGTACACGCACGCGGACGGTTCCTCGACTCCGACCGCAGCCATGGCGGCATGGAACGCGCCGGGATGCGGCTTGGTCCAGGCGATCTCGCTGGTGTAGACCGTGCCGTCGACGAGGTCGAGTACACCGTCGCGCGCGAAGAACTCCTCGTGCCACGCCCGAGGCCAGATCGTGTTGGACAGGACCCCGACCTTGACGCCCCGACCGCGCAGGGACGTCCACAACGGCCGTACCGTCGGGTCGGTCAGTGTCGCCGGCTCCCAGTACGCGCGATAGGCGGCCAGCGCCGACGGAGTCGGCTCGACGCCGGCAAGGGCACACAACTCCGATAACGTCGCGCTGCGGTGTTCGTCGCGGGCACGCCCCCAGATCGCCCCACCAGCAGCGAAGATCGCCTCGGTGACGGCGACGAGCCGGTCGTCGGCATGGTCCGACGCGAGCGCGCGCGACTCCTCGCGATAGTCCATCGTGCGCCACGGTGTCAGCGTGCCGCCCCAGTCGAAGATCACCGCCTCGATCGCCGAGCCCGCTCCCGGCTCGCGGGCGCGGCCGGTCGATCCGTTCACGCGGCGCGGACGGCTGCCAGCACCGCCGCGAACGCCTGCTCCACGGGCACGTCGGTCCGCTCGCCGGTCGCCCGGTCCCGGACCTCGACAAGACCGTCCGCGAGGTTCTTGCCGATCACCACGATCGACGGCACCCCGATCAGCTCGGCGTCCTTGAACTTCACGCCGGGCGACACCTTCGGCCGGTCGTCATAGAGCACGCCGATACCCGCCTGGTCGAGCTCCGCAGTGAGCCGCTCGGCGGCGTCGAAGGCCGCGACGTCCTTGCCGGTCGCCACGATGTGGACGTCGTAGGGGGCGACCTCGCGCGGCCACACGATGCCGAGCTCGTCGTGGGAGTTCTCGACGATCGCCGCCACGGCGCGAGAGACTCCGACCCCGTAGGAGCCCATGGTCACGGTGCCGAGCTTGCCGTTCTCGTCCAGCACCTGCAGACCGAGGGCGTCGGAGTACTTGCGGCCGAGCGCGAAGATGTGGCCCATCTCGATCCCCCGCGCGGTCTCCAGCGCATGCCCGCAGTTCGGGCAGGCGTCTCCGGCGCGTACCTCGGCGGCTTCGATCACGCCGTCCGCGGTGAAGTCGCGCACGGCCACGAGGTCGAGGACGTGCCGGCCGGGCTCGTCGGCTCCGGTGACCCAGCGAGTGCCCGCGACGACCCGAGGATCGACGAGGTACCGGATACCGGACTTGTTGTCCGACCCCAGCACCCCGGGTCCGATGTAGCCCTTGGCCAGCTCCGGATGCGCAGCGAAATCCTGATCGGTGAACGCCTCGATCTCCGCCGGCTCGACCTGGGCACCGAGCCGTTTCTCGTCGACCTCTCGATCCCCAGGTACGCCGATCGCGAGCGGCTCGCGCCGACCGTCGGGGTGGACGACGACGACGAGCACGTTCTTCAACGTGTCCGCTGCCTCCCACGCCCGGTCGCCTCGAGGGAACCGCTCGTTCAGGTGCGCCACCAGCGTGTCGATCGTCGGGGTGCCAGGTGTCTGCTCGGCGTGCGCCGCGGGGACGGCTGAGTAGGACTGCGCGGCGGGCGCCGGCACGCGTACGGCCTCGACGTTGGCGGCGTAGTCGCAGTTGGTGCAGCGCACGTAGGTGTCCTCGCCGTTGGCGGCGGTGGCGAGGAACTCCTCACTCGCCGACCCGCCCATCGCTCCTGACATCGCGGCGACGATGACGTAGTCGAGACCGAGCCGGTCGAAGATCTTGATGTAGGCCGCACGGTGCTTCGCGTACGACTCCAGGAACGCCTCGTCGGACACGTCGAAGGAGTAGGAGTCCTTCATCACGAACTCGCGTCCGCGCAGGATGCCGGCACGCGGCCTCGGCTCGTCGCGGTACTTCGTCTGGATCTGGTACAAGGTCAAGGGCAGGTCCTTGTACGACGAGTACAAGTCCTTCACCAGCAGGGTGAACATCTCTTCGTGGGTCGGGCCGAGCAGATAGTCGGAGCCCTTGCGGTCCTTGAGCCTGAAGATGTTGTCGCCGTACTCCACCCACCGGCCGCTGACGTCGTAGGGCTCCCTGGGAAGCAGCGCCGGGAAGTGCACCTCCTGCGCCCCGATCGCATCCATCTCCTCGCGCACGATGCGCTCCACGTTGCGCAGAACCCGGTAGCCCAGCGGCAACCATGAATAGATGCCAGGAGCGGCTCGACGGATGTAGCCGGCGCGCACCAGCAGGCGATGACTCGGAACCTCGGCGTCCGCCGGGTCCTCGCGAAGGGTCCGGACGAACAGGCTCGACATCCTCGAGATCACGCTGCTGCTCCTCTCGGCGAGGTGGCCGGCGACGGCCTCGCCGGATCACGGCGAGGGTATCCGGATCAACGCGACGAGCTCACCAGGGTTTCGCTCGAGACCCCCGGGCGGTGGGCCACGACGTCACCGCCGCCACCCGTCCGGTCAGAACAGGATGGTCGCGAACGTGCCGGTCTGGCGGAAACCCGCCCGCTCGTACGCCCGGCGCGCGGGCACGTTGTGGTGGTTGACGTACAACGTCACGACCGGCGCGATGGTCCGCTGCGCGTGGGCGATGACCGCCGCCACGGCCGCTGCCGCGAGCCCCTCGCCCCGGTGGTTGGGGTGGACGTAGACGCCCTGCACCTGGCAGGCCTCCGCAGTGGCGGCGCCCACCTCCGCCTTGAACACCACCTCGCCGTCGTCGATCCGGGCGAACGCCCAGCCACGGCTGATCAGCTGCGCGACGCGCGCCCGATAGCTGGCACCCTCACCGTTCTCCGGGGACACGCCGACCTCCTCGGTGTACATCGCCACGCTGGCCGGATAGAGCACGTCCAGCTCGTCCAACAGGACCGGGCGCACGCGCGGGTCCGGCGCCATGGTCGCCGGCCCCGACACCGTCATGAACGGCTGGTTCCAGCGTTCGGACCGGGGTCGGCCCCACGCCGGCCGGAGCAGGTCCCACAGGATCTCGACGTCCGCGCGAGGTCCCACGATGGACGAACAGGTGCGCCGGCCCTGTGCGGCTCTCTCGGCGAACGCCGCCAGCGCCTGCGGAGTCGCCTCGACCGGCACGAGGTTCGCGGCGTGGTGGCACAAGGAGACCAACCGGCCGTCCTCGGCCCATCCCCACACCTCGCCGCCGAGCCAGCGGGGCTGCAGCCCGGTGACGTCGATGCGGTGCCCGACGAACACGTTGGTCAACGGGTCGCGGGCGACCACGCGACGGGCCGCATCCACGTCGTCCGGGCCGAGGACGCGCAGGCCGGTGGTGGTGCGGAGCACGCCGACCTCCTCCACTGGTGCGCGGCTTCGTGCGGGCAGCGTAGCCCTGCCAGCCGCCTCGTGGGCTCCCCGTCGTGCCTCACAGCTGCGCGTCGGACGGCAGCACGTAGTGCACCGCATCGAGGTGGCGTTCGCCGATCACGTAGAAGTCCGTCAGGGTCGTCGCCAGCTCGAACCCGAGCCGCTCGGCGAGCCGCCGGCTGCGCTGGTTGGCGGCCGCGCAGTTGAGCCAGATCTCGGACACGCCGCGGACGTCGCGCAACTCTCGCACGACCGCCCGCGTGCAGCGGTACGCCAGACCTTGGCCCTCGAACGCGGCATCGACCCAGTAACCGACCGAGGCGGAGCAGGAGTCGGCGTCGATGTTGGCGCCGAAGGACCCAACGAGCGCCGGCGCGTCGGCGGTGCTCAGCTGTGCGACCAGGGGCAGAGCGCTGCCTTCGGCGTATCTGCGCATCAGATCGGCATAGTGGCGACGCATCGACTCCAGGTCCAGGTCGCCGACCCACGCCTCCCACGGCACGAGTCGCGCCTGGTTGCGCAGAGCCAGGGCATACATCTCGGCCGCGCGGCTGACGTCGGCAAGAACCAGCTCGACGTCGTCGTCGACCCGAATCACGGCGTCTCCGCATCCTGGCGAGGCGCCACTACGGGTGTGGTCAGCCGACGGTGACGGAGGGGGCGCCTGCAGCCGCCGTGGCGTCGTCGCCCATCTCGTCGGCGATCCGCATTGCCTCCTCGATCAGCGTCTCGACGATCTGCGCCTCGGGCACCGTCTTGATCACCTCGCCCTTGACGAAGATCTGGCCCTTGCCGTTGCCGGACGCCACCCCGAGATCGGCCTCGCGCGCCTCGCCGGGACCGTTGACGACACAGCCCATCACCGCGACGCGCAGCGGAACCTCCATGCCCTCGAGCCCTGCTGTCACCCGCTCGGCGAGGGTGTAGACGTCGACCTGGGCGCGGCCGCAAGACGGGCACGACACGATCTCGAGCTTGCGCGGCCGCAGGTTGAGCGACTGCAGGATCGAGATTCCGACTTTGACCTCCTCGACCGGCGGGGCCGACAGCGACACCCGGATGGTGTCGCCGATGCCCTTGGACAGCAGCGCGCCGAACGCGACCGCTGACTTGATCGTGCCCTGGAAGGCCGGACCCGCCTCGGTGACGCCTAGGTGCAACGGCCAGTCACCCCGCTCGGCGAGCATCTCGTAGGCCTGCACCATCACGACCGGGTCGTTGTGCTTGACCGAGATCTTGAAGTCGTGGAAGTCGTGCTCCTCGAACAGCGAGGCCTCCCAGACAGCCGACTCCACCAGCGCCTCGGGCGTCGCCTTGCCGTACTTCTCCAGCAGTCGGGGGTCCAGCGATCCGGCGTTGACGCCGATCCGGATGGACGTGCCATGGTCCTTCGCCGCCGCCGCGATCTCCTTCACCTGGTCGTCGAACTTGCGGATGTTGCCGGGGTTCACGCGCACGGCGGCGCATCCCGCGTCGATCGCGGCGAAGACGTACTTCGGCTGGAAGTGGATGTCGGCGATCACCGGCAGCTGCGAGTGCGCGGCGATCTCGGGTAGCGCCTCCGCGTCGTCCTGGCTCGGGCAGGCGACCCGCACGATGTCGCAGCCGGCCGCCGTCAGCTCGGCGATCTGCTGCAGGGTGGTGTTGACGTCGGCGGTCAGGGTGGTCGTCATCGACTGGACGGAGACCGGCGCATCACCCCCCACCAGGACCTTGCCGACCTTGATCTGCCGCGACCTGCGCCGAGGTGCCAAGGTCGGCGGCGGTCCGGCAGGAAGGCCCAGATCGACGGTGGCCATCAAGCTCCTCTCCCGGTGGTGCGAACCACGTCAGCTCACGACGAACACGTTAGTTCAGCGTGACCGGGTTGACGATGTCGGCGTAGATCAGCACAACGCCCATGATCATCAGCACCCCTGCGACCGCGTAGGCGACGGGCAGCATCTTGGCGACGTCGACGTAGCCGGGATCGGGCCGGCTGCGCAGCCGTGCGACGCCTCGCCGGACGGCCTCCCACAGCGCACCGGCGATGTGACCACCGTCGAGGGGCAACAGCGGGATGAAGTTGAACAACGCCACGAACAGGTTCAACGCCGCCAACAGGCCGATCACGAAGCCGATCCGGTCCGACCAGCTCGCCTGCTGCTGGGAGACGACCTCGCCGGCGACTCGGCTGGCGCCGACCACGCTGACCGGGCTGTTCGCGTCGCGCTTGCCGCCGAATGCGGCCTGAAAGACGCCGACCATCTTCTGCGGCAGATGCCCGATGGCGGCGCCGGTGGCCACAGTGTCGTCCCACATCACCGACAGCACGGTGAGCGGATTGCCGCGCTGGTTGACCTCCGTGGGGGTGACGCCAAGGAAGCCCACCCTGGTGTCCTTGCTCGGGTCGTTCAACTGGGGACGCGACGACACCAAGGTGTTGGTGTGCAGCGTCATGGCCCGGCCGCCGCGGCTGATCCCGATCACGGCGGAGCCGTTGTTGTTGTCCCGGATCAGCCCAGTCAGCTGACCCCACGA
The DNA here is from genome assembly GCA_050700835.1 of Nocardioidaceae bacterium. GTDB lineage: Bacteria > Actinomycetota > Actinomycetes > Propionibacteriales > Nocardioidaceae > JBOHDX01. The sequence continues at coordinate 22,804 of JBOHDX010000097.1, read as the reverse complement.
CGTGATCGGGGTGCCGTTGAACGACCTGATCACATCGCCGGGCTTGAGCCCCGCCTGCAGCGCCGGCGCCACCGGGTCACCGGCCTGACAGGTCTGGACCTTCGCGGTCGCCGGGATCACGCAGTCCGAGACGGCGGACACGGTCGTCGTCGCCTTCGGGAGACCGAAGCCCATGATCACGATGCTGAACAGTGCGATCGCGATGAACACGTTGACCAGCGGGCCACCGGACATCACGATCAGCTTCTGCCACCAGGGCTTGCGATAGAAGAGCCGGTCCTCCTCGCCGGGGAGCACGTTGTCGTACTCCGCGGCGCGGGCGTCGGAGATGAGCTGGGTGAACATCCCGGTGTTGGACGCGCGTACGCGCTGCACCGGATTGCCGGCGGAGTCGACGGACTTGTCCGGTGGCAGCATCCCCACGAGCTTGACGTAGCCACCGAGCGGGAAGGCCTTGATGCCGTATTCGGTCTCGCCTCGCCTGAACGACCAGACGGTCTTGCCGAACCCCACGAAGTACTGCGTCACCTTCACGCCGAACTTCTTGGCCGGGACCATGTGGCCGACCTCGTGCAGGGCGATCGACACCAGCAGCCCGAGGAAGAACGCAATCACGCCCAAGGCGTAGATCAGCGCATCCATGGTGTGGCCCTTCTGGTGCTCCCCCGGATGTGCATGGTGTCGGTCATCCCGTCTCGATCAGCTCACCGGCGCGCTCGCGCGCCCAGGCGTCGGCAGCCAGGACGTCGTCGATCCCCAACGACGCCTCTTCAGAGGGTACGTCGCCGCCCGGTCGAAAATCGGCGAGATGCCGCGCGACGACCTGCTCGACGGTGTCGACGATGCCGAGGAAGGTGAGCCGGCCCTCCCGGAACGCCTCGACACAGACCTCGTTTGCGGCGTTCATCACCGCCGGCGCGGTCCCCCCGCGGCTGCCGGCCCGCCTGGCCAGCTCCACTGCCGGGAAGGCAGCGTCGTCGAGGGGCTCGAACTCCCACGCCGTCGGCCGTGACCAGTCACACGCCCGCGCGGCCCCCGGGAGCCGTTCGGGCCAGGCCAGGGCGAGCGCGATCGGCAGCCGCATGTCGGGCGGAGAGGCCTGCGCCATCGTCGATCCGTCCACGAACTCAACCATCGAGTGCACGAGCGACTGGGGGTGCACGACGACGTGTATGCGCTCGAACGGTACGTCGAACAACAGGTGAGCCTCGATCACCTCCAGTCCCTTGTTCATCAGGGTGGCTGAGTTGATGGTGATCACCGGACCCATGTCCCAGGTGGGGTGTGCCATGGCCATCTCGGGGGTCACGTCGGTCATCTCGACCCGCGAGCGACCTCGGAACGGGCCTCCGCTGGCGGTCACGACGAGGCGGGCCACGCCGCGAGGGTCCTCGCCACGCAAGGCTTGGGCCAGCGCGGAGTGCTCGGAGTCGACCGGGACCAGCTGCCCCGGCTTGGCGGCCTGCTTGACCAGGGGCCCTCCGATGATCAGCGACTCCTTGTTGGCCAGCGCGACGGTACGCCCGGCAGCGAGGGCTGCCAGCGTGGGCGCCAGACCCACGGCCCCGGTGATGCCGTTCAGGAACACGTCGCAGGGCACGTCGGCCAGCTGGGACGCTGCGGTCGGCCCGGTGAGCAGCCGCGGCAGCCGCATGTCGCCGGCCGACCAGCCGCGGCGCTGCGCCTCGGCGTACAACGCAAGCTGGACGTCCTGGGCCGCGCCGGCGCGCGCCACCGCGACCACGTCGACCTCATGCGCGAGCGCCTGCTCGGCGAGCAGCCGCGGGTCGCTGCCGCCGGCGGCGAGTCCCACTACCCGGAACCGTTCGGGCGCGTGCGCGACGACGTCGAGTGCCTGGGTCCCGATCGATCCCGTGGACCCCAGCACGACGACATCGCGCCGGTCGGTCCGGCTGGTCACGAAGAACGCGGGCATGACCCGAGTCTCCCATCACCGGCTCCACCGGTGGCCGCAGGTGACCGACTGCCAGCCCACGAATGCGACGGAATCCGTAGGTGTCATCCGGCTGTGCAACGGATAGCGTTGCCGCATGACCCAGTTGAGCAAGGGCGGCCCGTCGTTGCCGCAGGAGCGCCGCATCGTCACCGAGATCCCCGGGCCGAGGTCCCGCGCATTGATGAGCCGCCGGGACGCGACCGTCGCGGCCGGCGTCGGCACCACGTTGCCGGTGTTCATCTCGGCGGCCGGCGGCGGTGTCCTCGTCGACGTGGACGGGAACTCGCTGATCGACCTCGCCTCCGGCATCGCCGTGACCGGCGTCGGCAACGCGGCCCCGCGGGTCGCGGACCGAGTGCATGCGCAGGTCGACGCGTTCACCCACACCTGTTTCATGGTCACGCCGTACGAGGGCTACATCGAGGTGTGCGAGGCGTTGGCCGACCTGACCCCGGGCGACCACGCCAAGAAGTCGGCGCTGTTCAACTCCGGTGCGGAGGCCGTCGAGAACGCCGTCAAGATCGCCCGCACCTTCACCGGTCGGGACGCGGTCGCGGTGTTCGACCACGCCTATCACGGCCGCACCAACCTCACGATGGCGATGACTGCCAAGAACATGCCCTACAAGCACGGGTTCGGGCCGTTCGCCGCCGAGGTCTACCGGCTGCCGATGTCGTACCCGTTCCGCGAGCCGACCGACATCACCGGCGAGCAGGCGGCAGCGCGCGCCATCGGGATCATGGAGAGCCAGATCGGCACCGGAAACCTCGCCTGTTGCGTGATCGAGCCGATCCAGGGCGAGGGTGGTTTCGTGGTGCCTGCCGACGGCTTCCTGCCTGCCATCGCGGCCTGGTGTCGGGACAACGGCGTCGTCTTCGTGGCCGACGAGATCCAGTCCGGCTTCTGCCGCACCGGCGACTGGTTCGCCTGCGACCACGAGGGTGTCGTGCCTGATGTCGTGACGACTGCCAAGGGCATCGCCGGGGGCCTGCCGTTGGCGGCGGTCACTGGCCGGGCCGAGATCATGGATGCGGCGCACAAGGGCGGCCTTGGGGGTACGTACGGCGGCAACCCCGTCGCCTGCGCCGCAGCCCTCGGTTCCATCGCCACCATGCGCGAGGAGGATCTCGTCAACAAGGCCCGGCGGATCGGCGACGTGATGCTGCCCCGTCTGCGCGACCTCGCGAACCGGTTCGACCAGATCGGCGACGTGCGCGGCCGTGGCGCCATGGTCGCGATCGAGATGGTCCAGCCGGGCACCAAGCGGCCGGACGCCGCTGCCGCCGGTGCGTTGGCGGCCGCCTGTCACCAGCAGGGTGTGCTCACCCTCACCTGCGGCACCTTCGGAAACGTCCTGCGGTTCCTGCCGCCGCTGGTTATCCCGGAGGCCCTGCTGGTGGAGGGGCTCGACGTGCTCGAGAAGTCGCTGACTGGCTGATCCGGACGGAAAGCACGGGAGCGGCCGCACCCCCGTGCCGGCCGCTCCCGTGTGCTGCTTCCCCCGCTCTGGGCCCCCGCTCTGCGCCCCCGCTCTGCGCCCCCGCTCTCGGCCAAGGTGCCCAACCCGGACGGGAACGTGCCGGCTACTTCACCTCGCTGCGCAGCAGTCGCCAGATCCCGACCGCCAACGGCAGCGCGACCCAGACGAGCACTGACGTGCCCAGCTGCGCCCACTGGGTAACGTCCATGCGATCGCCGTTGGACAGCGGATTGCTGGTGGTGCCCAGGTCGAGCCAGTCGCGGACCCCGTGCAAAGAGGTCACGACGTTGGTCAGGATCGACCAGGCGATCGGCAGCAGGTAGAAGACGACGATCGCCGCGGCCGAGTTGAGGAACAACATCCCGAACGCGACACCCTGCATGATGTTGACGACCTGTAGCAGCGCGATGCCGCCGAAGTGACCGCTCGTGAGGTTCCAGTCTCCGGACCCGCCGGTGGCGATCCCGAGCAGGTTGACTACCGCCCCCACGATCCCTGCGAACACCACGGCCGCCAGCGCCAGCAGCACGGCCGCGCTGGCCTTGGCCTGGATGATCCGGGCCCGTAGCGGCACCAGCGTGAAGGTGGTCAGCCCTGTCCGCTGCGACCACTCGCTGGTCACCAGCAGGATGCCGAGCACCGGCAGCAGGAACGCCTGGACGATCGACGGGATGCCGAAGAAGTTGTCCCAGGTCTCATCCGAGGACGATGCTGTGATCAGTGCGACCACGATGATCAACGCCGTCAGCCCGGCGATGGCGATCAGCAGCCACATGCCGGCGCGAGTGTCCCAGGACTTGCGCAGCTCGATCTTGGTCAGCGTGGCCATCGAGGGCCGGCTCCGCCGATCGGTCGACAGGGTCGGGACGGTGCTGGTGGGGGCGCTCATACGGCGACTTCCTCTCGTGCGTCCTCGGCGGTGAGGGTCAGGAACATCTCCTCGAGACCGGCGCCATCGGCGGGCCGCAGCTCGACCAGGACGGCACCCGCCTTGGCGGCGGCTCGACCGACTTCCTCCGGGGCGGCATCAGTGCGCAGACCGCCGGACGGCATCGCGTGGGCGGAGATGCCGGCCTCCACCAGCGCGGCTGCCAGGGCGTCGCCGTCGAGGCCCCGGACGAAGGTGCCTGCAGCGGTGAGCAGATCTGACTTGGTCCCCTGCGCGACGATCCGCCCGCGGCCGATGACCACCAGCTCGTCGGCGATCACCTCGACCTCGTGCAGCAGGTGCGAGGACAGCAGCACAGTGCCGCCGCGGTCGGCGTAGTTGCGAAGCAAGCCCCGCATCCAGTAGATGCCGGCCGGGTCCAGTCCGTTGGCCGGCTCGTCCAGGACCAGGATCTGCGGGTCGCCGAGCAGAGCGTGCGCGATACCCAGCCGCTGACGCATGCCGAGTGAGTAGTTGCGGACCCGGCGCTTCGCCTCGGCCTGCGTGAGCCCGACGAGCTCGAGCAGCTCGTCCACCCGCGCACCCGGCAACCCCATCGTCATGGCGCCGAGGGTCAAGATCTCGCGACCGGTCCGACCCGCGTGCTGGGCCGACGCGTCCAGCAGGACGCCGACGTCGATACCGGGGTTGGGAAGGTCTGCGTACGACACGCCGCCGACGGTGGCCGTACCCCTGGTCGGCGGCGTCAGTCCACAGATCATCCGCATCGTGGTGGACTTGCCGGCTCCGTTGGGCCCCAGGAACCCGGTGACGGTCCCCGGCTGACACCTGAACGTGACGTCATCGACGGCGAGGAAGCCGCCGTAGCGCTTCGTGAGTCCTTCGACAGCAATCATGTGTCCAGGCTGTCCCGAATCGCGATCGGCCACATCGGCCTGTGGTCTCGAACTGCTTCGACCGAAGTAGGGGTCGTGGGTCGACTTTCGGATGTGGATGCCGACCAAGAGGGTGCCGTAACCTCGATCGACGTGGACCAGTCCGTCAGCGCTGCGGCCGCGGCGCCGCCTGATTCGCCCTCGTCCTGGATCGGGACACTGGGGCGGCCCGCGCGCGATCGGACGACGTGCGCGACGCGACCCCGGTGGCGCGAGCCGGCGATCTGGCTAGCCGCTCTGGTCGTCGGGTTGCTCGAGTGGTGGGCCCAGGCGTCGCGCCAGTACGACCAGTCGCCGACGTTGTTCTGGGTCGACCTCGGGATCGGCGCGGCGTCGATGGCGGTGCTGCCGATGCGCCATCGAGCCCCGATCTTGATCGCGCTGACGCTGCTGCCGGCCACGGCCCTTTCGCAGTCCGCCGGCGGTGCCGTGGGCGTCGTCCTGGTGACCGTGGCGATCTACCGGCGAATTCCGGCCATCGTTCTGGTCGGCGTGCTGCACATGGTCGCCGGGATGGTCTTCTTCGCCCTCGAACCGTCACCCGGAGTCGTCTGGTGGGTTCACCTGCTGATCCTGGTTGTGGTGCTGACCGGGGCGATGGGCTGGGGGATGTACATCGGCGCCCGCCGTGACCTGCTGGCATCGCTGCGCGAACGCGCCGAACGTGCCGAGAGCGAGCAAGCATTGCGGGTGGCCCGTGCCCGGGATGCGGAGCGGGCCAGGATCGCGCGGGAGATGCACGATGTCCTTGCGCACCGCATCTCGCTGGTCTGCATGCACGCGGGCGCGTTGAGCTATCGCCACGACCTGTCCCGCGAGGAGATCGCCGCGTCGGCCGACATCATCTCGACCAACGCGCACGAGGCGCTGCACGACCTCCGTGAGGTGATCGGGGTCCTCCGCGAAGGTCCCGGCGGTCAGACCCCCGCGCCTCCACAGCCGACGCTGCGCGACCTCCCGGCCTTGGTCGACGAGGCACGCAATGCCGGCATGAAGGTGGACTGGTCGGCCGACCTGCCCGACGACGTCGCCCCGGACAGCATCGGCCGCGCGGCGTACCGGATCGTGCAGGAGGGGCTCACCAACGCCCGCAAGCACGCCCCCGGAACCCGGGTGCGCGTGCGGGTCGACGGGCAGCCGGGTCACGACCTGCTGGTGTGTGTCGACAACCCGCTGCGCATGGGCGGTCCGGTCAACGGGGCGAGCATCCCCGGCAGCGGCAACGGGTTGCTCGGGCTGGGTGAGCGGGCTGCCCTCGCGGGCGGCCGCATCGAGCATCTGGAGCGGGACGACCGCTTCGTGCTCACGGCCTGGTTGCCGTGGCCGTCGTGAGCGAGGAGAACGTCTCGGTCCAGGACTCCCGCATCCGGATCCTGATCGTGGACGACGACGCGCTGGTACGCCGCGGCCTGTCGATGATCCTGGGAGGCTCGCCCGACGTGGAGGTGGTCGGCGAGGCGTCGGACGGACTGGCCGCGCTGGCGACCGTCTCGCGGCTGAAGCCGCACCTGGTCCTGATGGACATCCGGATGCCGCGGATGGACGGAATCACCGCGACCTCGCGGATCCTGGCCGGACCACACCGCCCGCAGGTCATCGTCCTCACCACCTTCGACGCCGACGACCAGGTGATGCAGGCGCTCGCCGCGGGCGCCAGCGGCTTCCTCCTGAAGGACACCCCTCCTGCGGAGATCGTCGACGCCGTGCACCGGGTCGCGAACGGTGAGCCCATGCTGTCGCCGAGCGTCACGGCGTCCCTGATCCGCCAGGTCGTCTCCGCACCGTCGGGCACCGGTGCTGCCGCACGTACCCGGCTCGACGCCCTCACCGAGCGCGAGCGCGAGGTCGCGGTGGCCGTGGGCCAGGGCAAGGCCAACGCGGAGATCGCCTCGGAGCTGTCGATGAGCGTGGCGACCGTGAAGGCGCACGTCTCACGCCTGCTGATGAAGCTCGACGCGACGAACCGGGTCCAAGTCGCCCTCGTCGTGCACGACGCCGGCCTGGTCTGACCTGCCCCGGCCGGGTCGGCTTCACTCGCCGGGCGTACCCCGAACTCGGGCATTTCGGTCACGAAACGGCACGGGCGGCGTGTGAAGCGGGGAGTCGAGGCGCGGGCGGCGTGTGAAGCGGGGAGTCGAGGCGCGGGCGGCGAGCGATCAGGCGGCGTCGACGGCGACTCGCTTGCGGGTCAGCCGGCGGGTACGCCGCATCCACCATGCGTTGGCGAGCACCAACAAGACGCCGAAACCGAAGATGAGCGTGCCCATCACGTTGACCTGTGGCGGCGTCCCGACCCGCGAGGTGCCGTACACGAAGAGCGGGAAGGTCAAGGTCTGGCCCGCGTTGAACTCGGTGACGATGAAGTCGTCGATCGACAACGCGAACGCCAGCAGCGCACCGGCGATGACGCCGGGCATCAGGATCGGCAGGGTGACCAGGCGGAACGTCGTGAACGAGCTGGCACCGAGGTCCTGGGCGGCCTCCTCGAGGTTGCGGTCGTAGGCCGACATCCGGGCCCGAACGGTGATCGCGACGTAGACGATGTCGAACATGATGTGGGCGATCACGATGGTCCAGTAGCCACGGGGGATCCCGAGGGTCAGGAACAGCGACAGCAGCCCCGTGCCCATCGCGATCTCTGGGGCGGCGACGTTGGCGAACAGGACCAGATCGAGCACCGCCCGACCGCGGAACTTGTACTTCCCCATCGAGAACCCGATCATCGTGCCGAGGACGGCCGACACCACCGTCACCAGGGCGGCGATGGTCAGCGAGTTCTCCAAAGCCGTTGTCAGGTTGGGGATCTGGAACAGGTCGCGATACCACTTGAGGGTGAATCCCTGCCAGGTGAAATTGAACTTGCTCGTCGTGTCGTTGAACCCGAACGCGATCATCACCAGGATCGGGACCGACAACCAGAAGATGACCAACCAGGTGTAGACGTGCAGCCACGGCGCCCGCGGTGCCTTGACCTTGGCCCGGCGCTCGGGCGCGCTCCGGGTGGTCGCGGGCTCGATCAAGGTGTCGGTCATGCGGCACTCGTGTCCAGCACGTCGGCAGTGCCGAGCGCGCGCGCATAGACGAAGATCCCGAGCAGCAGGGCGCCGAGCAGCACCGAGCTGAGCGCCGCGGCCTGCGGGTACTGCGAGTTGGTGAGATAGAGCGACTCGATGATGTTGCCGATCATCACCTGCCCCTTGCCGCCCAGGATCGTGGCGTTGACGTAGTCCGAGCTGGCCGGCACGAACGTCAGGATGACGCCGGCGAACACGCCAGGCAGGGACAACGGCATGACCACCCGCAGGAACGACTGAGTGCTGGTGGCGAACAGGTCACGCGACGCTTCGAGCAACGAGCGGTCGATCCTCTCCAGAGCCACATAGATCGGCAGCACCATAAACGGCAGGAAGTTGTAGACCAACCCGCCGATGACGGCCGGGCCGGTGGCGAGGATGTGGAAGTTGGCGCTGACGATCCCCGCCGATCGCAGCGGGGTGATCAGCATGCCGTTGTCGGCCAGCAGGAACTGCCACGAGATGGTCCGGATCACGAACGTCACGAAGAACGGCAACAGCAGCAGGAAGAGGTACGACGACTTGTGCCTGCCGCCGTAGAACGCGATCCAGTACGCGATGGGGTACGCCAGAGCGATCGTGATCACCGTGGTGATGAGCCCGTAGATCAGGGACCGGACCAGCTGGGTGTGGTACTGGCTCACCACATCGGCGTAGTTCTGGACCCGGAACACCTGCTGGTACCCGTGGATCAGGTCGCCCGACTGCAGCGACACCAGGACCATCGCGGCCATCGGGATCACGAAGAAGACGGCCAGCCAAAGCCCGCCCGGCAGGACCAGGAGATAGGGCGCGAGGCGCTTACGCACGGGCGCCCCTCAGGACTGGTAGACGGGCTGGAAGATGGAGTTCCACGTGTTGAGCTCCGTGCCCTCCTTGGGCGTGTAGCCGATGGTGGTCTGGTCGTACGTCGCGGACGTCGGGAACGTCGCGAAGCTGGTCGCGACGTTGTGCAGGTACGTCGCGTTCTTGCCGGTCGCCTTGGCGGCATCCTGGGCCACCACCTTCCCGGCAGCCGGCACCGGCGAGATGTAGTTGACGTACTCCGTCACCAGGGCGGCGATCTCCGGCTGGTAGTAGAAGTCCATCAGCGCCATCGCTGAGAGCGCGTTCTGCGCCTCCTTGAGGATCACGAAGTTGTCCGTCCACAGCAGACCGCCTTCCTCCGGGATGATGAACTTGAGCTTCGAGCCGGAGAGGTTCTGCTGGAAGATGTCGCCCGACCAGGCCATCGACGCCCAGACGTCCCCGGTTGCGAGCGCCTGGATGTAGTTCTGCGAGTAGTACTGGCGCACGTAGGGCTTCTGCTTGTCCAGCCAGCCGGCCGCCTTCTTCCAGTCGGACTGGGTCGACTTCAGCGGGTCGACCCCGACAGCGAGCAGCGCGCAGTTGGGCAGGTCCTCGTTGTTGGCGAACATGCCGACCTTGCCGGAGAGCTTCGGGTTGAGGAGGTCCGCCCAGCTCTTGATCTCACCACCGACCGCGTCCGGGTTGTAGCCGATGCCGGTGAAGCCCGCCTGCCACGGGATCGAGTAGACGTTGCCGGGGTCGAACGCCTCGTGCTGGTATCGGTCCCCGGCGTTCTTGTGGAAGTTGGTCAGCTTGGACTGGTCCAAGGGCAGGAAGAAGCCCAGCTCGCGGAACTTGTTGAAGTAGATGCCCGAGCTGATCACCGCGAGGTCGTAGCCGGAGTACTGGCCCGACGACAGGCCCGGCTGGACCTTGGCGAAGAACGGCCCGTTGTCCTGGATGTCCTCGTAGTAGTGGACGTTGATGCCCGTCTGCTTCTGGAACGTGTCGAGAGTCGGATGGTCGCTCTGGCCCTTGGTGTCGAGGTAGAGGGGCCAGTTGGCCCAGTTCAGCTTGCCGGTCGGCTTCTGCGCCGCCCAGTACTTGTCGACCGCGCTCTTGCTCGTGTTCGCCTTGCTGCCTTGGGACCCGATGCCGCAGCCGGCCAGCACCGCGCCACCTCCCAGCATCCCCATCAGGCGCAGCACATCGCGACGTGAGTGACGCTGCTGCGCCAGGCCGCGCAGCAGCGCCGGGTCGAGTCCGGGAGGGGATGTGGTCACGATGCCTTCTTTCGTAGGGGTACGGCTGCGTCGCCCGGCGAGGCGGCTGGGACCGAGTTGTCCACCGACGGGTCTGCCGTCTCGTCCAGGAGGTACGAGTGGTCGGCGTCCCACGACAACCACACGGTGTCCTCCGCGTTCGCGCCCTCCAGCGAGCCGGCGGAGTTCTGCACGTGCACGACGATCGGCTCGCCTGCATCGGTCTCGACGGTGTAGCCGGTGAACGTCCCCTGGTAGACGACTTCCCTCACCACACCGGACAGCCGGCACTGGGCGGTGGGTTCGGCCGAGGACATGAGGATCTTCTCCGGGCGTACGGTCAGCACGACGTCACCGGTCGTCTGCCGGCCGCGCAGCGGCACCACGATCCGCTGGTCGACTCCCCGCTCGAGCACGGCACTCCCGTCGACCACCCTCGTCACGGCGCCGGTGAGCAGGTTCGACGTTCCGATGAAGCCGGCCACGAAGCGGGTACGCGGCTGCTCGTAGACCTCCCGGGGAGTGCCTAGCTGCTCGACCCGGCCGGCGTTCATCACGACCAGGCGGTCCGACATGGTCAGGGCCTCACCCTGATCGTGCGTGACGTAGACGAACGTGATCCCGACCTCGCGCTGGATCCGCTTCAGCTCCAGCTGCATGGCCTGGCGGAGCTTGAGGTCGAGTGCCCCGAGCGGCTCGTCGAGGAGCAAGGCCCGGGGCCGGTTGACCAGGGCCCGCGCCAACGCCACGCGCTGCTGCTGGCCTCCGGACAGCTCCCGCGGACGGCGCTTGTCGCGTCCGGTCAGCTCGACCAGCTCGAGCATCTCGCCGACCCGCGCGTCGATCTTCGAGCGTTCCATCTTCTTGCGGCGTAACCCGAAGGCGATGTTCTCGAACACCGACATGTGCGGGAAGAGTGCGTAGTTCTGGAACACGAGGTTGACGTCACGGCGGTTCGGCGGCACGCCGACCACGTCGCTGCCGTACAACAGGATCTGGCCCGTCGTCGGATCCTCGAAGCCGGCGACCATGCGCAGCGTGGTCGTCTTGCCGCAACCGGACGGGCCGAGGAGGGAGAAGAACTCCCCCTGGTCGATGCTGAGGTCGACATGCTCGACGGCTTGGACGTTGTCGTTCGAGGCGGCGAACTGCTTGGACACACCCTCCAGCTGGATCGCCGGAGTGCCGGCAGAGACCGCGGCGCGTCCTCCTGCCTCCCGACTCGACTCGGCCACCATCACGTCATCGCTCATGTCACCCCTCGATGTTGCTCATCACGTGCTTGACCCGGGTGTAGTCCTCGAGCCCGTACATCGACAGGTCCTTGCCGTAGCCCGAGTGCTTGAAGCCACCGTGCGGCATCTCGGCGACGATCGGGATGTGGGTGTTGATCCAGACACATCCGAAGTTGAGCCGCTTCGCCATCCGCATGGCACGACCATGATCCTTCGTCCACACGCTGGAGGCCAGGCCGTACTCGACGCCGTTCGCCCACGCCAGTGCCTGCTCCTCGTCGGAGAACTTCTGCACGGTGATCACAGGCCCGAAGATCTCGTTCTGGATGGCCTCGTCGTCCTGCTGCAGCCCAGAGACGACGGTGGGTGAGTAGAAGTAGCCCCGGTCGCCGACGCGGGCACCGCCGATGTCGAGGGTGGCGTGGTCGGGGAGCCGGTCGATGAAGCCCGAGACCCGGGCGATCTGGTCGGCGTTGTTGAGCGGGCCGTACAACACGTCCTCGTCGTCCGGCATGCCCGTCCGGGTGTTCTTTGCCTGTGCGGTCAGCGCAGCGACGAAGTCGGCGTGTACGCCCGGCCCCGCCAGCACCCGGGTCGAGGCGGTGCAGTCCTGGCCGGCGTTGAAGTAGCCCGCGGTCGCGATGGCCTCCGCGGCCGCCTCGACGTCGGCGTCGTCGAAGATGACGACCGGGGCCTTGCCGCCCAGCTCGAGGTGGACTCGCTTCACGTCGTCAGCCGCCGACTTGGCCACCTCCATGCCGGCCCGTACGGAGCCCGTGATCGACACCATCTGAGGCGTCTTGTGCGCGACCAACGCGCGGCCCGTCTCCCGGTCGCCGCAGACCACGTTGAGGACGCCCGGCGGCAGGTGCTCGGACGCGAGCTCGGCCAGCAGCGCCGTGGAGGCGGGCGTCGTGTCGCTCGGCTTGAGGACCACCGTGTTGCCGGCCGCCAACGCCGGTGCGATCTTCCAGATCGCCATCATGAACGGGTAGTTCCAGGGGGTGACCTGCGCGCACACGCCGATCGGCTCACGCCGGATGAACGACGTGTGACCAGACATGTACTCCCCGGCGGACTTGCCCTCGAGCACCCGTGCCGCCCCCGCGAAGAACCGCACCTGGTCGACCGACGGCGGGATCTCCTCGCTCAGGGTGAGTCCGATCGGCTTGCCGGTGTCCCTGCTCTCGGCTGCGACCAGCTCGTCGGCGTGCCGCTCGAACGAGTCGGCGATCCGCAGCAGCGCCAACTGGCGCTCCGACGGGGTCGTCTGCCCCCACGACTCGAACGCTTTGGCTGCGGCAGCCATGGCCGCGTCCACGTCCGCCGGTCCCGACTGGGGCGCGGTCGCATAGACCTCGCCGGTGGTCGGGTCGAGCACGTCGTAGGTGGCGCCGTCGGCCGCTGCCGACGTGTCGCCGTTGACGAAGTTCGCAAGCCGCTTGACGTCAGGCATGAACCCTCCGGGTCGTGGCACTCAACTCACTGATCGAGTGAACAATAGAGTCAAGAACGGCGTTTACAGAAGTCCTTAGGCGATTCCGCGACGAAATTCGTTGCCAAACTGTGAAAATCGACAGGCTGAGAGCGCATGAGGGAACGCGGTGCGTCGTCGTGCGCGCGGACGTGCTCTGCTTGGATCATGCCCGACTCGGGTCGAACCCCGGCCCGAAACGTTCCCGCCACCCGGAGCCCTGCCGTGACTGCCCCCCTCGCACCACTCGATCTGTTCGCCATCGACTCGCTACTCGACGACGAGGAGCGCGCCATCCGGCGTACCGTCGCCAGCTTCGTCGACGACAAGATCCGGCCGCACCTGGCGGACTGGTTCGAGGACGCCACGGTCCCGGCCCGTGAGCTGGCACCCGAGCTGGGCAAGCTCGGCCTGCTCGGCATGCACCTGACCGGCTACGGGTGCGCCGGCACCAACGCCGTGTCCTACGGTCTGGCGTGTCTGGAGCTGGAGGCCGCGGACTCCGGGATCCGCAGCCTCGTTTCGGTGCAGGGATCGCTGGCGATGTTCGCGATCTGGCGGTTCGGCAGCAACGAGCAGAAGGACGAGTGGCTGCCGCGGATGGCCGCCGGCGAGCTGATCGGGTGCTTCGGGCTGACCGAGCCCGACTTCGGCTCCGATCCGGGCGCCATGCGCACGCATGGGCGCCGCGATGGTGACGACTGGGTCCTGAACGGCACGAAGATGTGGATCACCAACGGGTCGGTAGCCGACGTGGCGATCGTGTGGGCCCGCACCGACGACGGGATCCGTGGCTTCGTGGTGCCGACGGACACACCGGGCTTCTCCGCGCCGGAGGTCACCCGCAAGATGTCGCTGCGCGCGTCGGTCACGTCCGAGCTGGTGCTGGAAGACGTCCGGCTGCCGGCGTCGGCGATGCTGCCGGAGGCGCGCGGGCTGTCGGGGCCGCTGAGCTGCCTGTCCGAGGCTCGCTTCGGGATCATCTTCGGTGCCCTGGGCGCCGCCCGAGACAGTCTCGCGACCGCGATCGAGTACGCGGGATCTCGCACCGTGTTCGACAAGCCGCTCACGGCGTACCAGCTCACGCAGGAGAAGCTGGCCAACATGACGCTCGAGCTGGGCAAGGGCATGCTGCTGGCGCTGCACCTCGGACGGCTCAAGGACGGCGGCACGATCACCGGCGAGCAGGTGAGCCTCGGCAAGCTCAACAACGTGCGCGAGTCGCTGGCGATCGCCCGTGAGTGCCGCACGATCCTCGCCGCCAGCGGGATCACGCTGGAGTACTCCCCGATGCGGCACGCAAACAACCTCGAGTCGGTGCTCACCTACGAAGGCACGTCCGAGGTGCACATGCTGGTGATCGGCCAAGCCCTCACCGGCCAGTCCGCCTTCCGCTGACCGACTCCCGCCGTTGAGACAGGAGGCCCGCGTTTCAGGTGGTGGGATAGACCCGGCGGCCGGCGACGTAGGTGGCGACCACGCGAGTCTGACCGATCTCCTCGGCCGGCCCGGCGAACGGGTCACGGTCGAGGACCGCGAGGTCGGCAACCGCGCCGACCGCGATCTTGCCGGTGTCGTCGGCATGGTTGAGGTAGGCGGAGCCGGCGGTGTAGGCGCGCAGCGCGGTCGTCAGGTCGAGCCGCTGGCCAGGCAGCAACGGAGGCACCCCCACCTCGTCTGGTGGAGTGCGGTTGACCGCGACGTGGATCGCGGCGAGAGGGTCGGGGCTGCTCACCGGCCAGTCGGAGCCCGCCGCAAGCATCGCCCCCGTCCGCTCGAGGTCGGCGAACGGGTACTGCCACGACACACGCGGCTCGCCGAGGAACGGGATCGTCAGCTCGTCCATCTGCGGCTCGTGGACGGCCCACAGGGCCTGCATGTTCGCCGCCACCTTCAGGTCCGCGAACCGCGGCACGTCGTCCGGGTGGATCACCTGGATGTGCGCGATGTGGTGGCGCAGGTCGTTCAGGCCGTTGGCGCGGCGGGCCGCCTCGAAGGCATCCAGGGCCTCCCGCACGGCGCGGTCGCCGATCGCATGCACGTGCACCTGGAAGCAGGCGGCGTCCAACTCGGTCACGTGAGTGCGCAGCGCGACCGGGTCGACGAACGACAGCCCGGCGTTGTGGGTGGCACATCCGTGCCCGTCGAGATAGGGCTCGAGCATCCCGGCCGTGCCGTTCTCGGCGATGCCGTCCTGCATGATCTTGACGCTGGTCGCCTGGAAACCCTGCGCGACGAGCGCGTCCCGCTTCGCGACGAGCTCGGCCACCTGCTCGGTGCCGCGACCGCGTTGCCACCACAGCGCACCCACCACGCGCATGGTCAGCTGCCCGGCACCGATGGCCCGGACGTACGCCGCGGAGGCGTCGGTGATGTTGGCGTAGTCGCCGATGATGGCGTCCTGCCACCCGGTGATGCCCAGCGAGTGGAGGTACGCCTGGGCGGCGAGCAGTCCTGCGACGTGGTCGTCCTGGGTGTCGGCCGGCACGAACCGGCTCACCAGATCCATCGCGCCCTCGTGCAGCGTGCCCGTCGGTGCTCCCGACGCGTCCCGCTCGATCCGGCCGTCGGCCGGGTCCGGTGTGGACGCGTCGACGCCCGCGAGCTCGAGGGCCGCAGTGTTCGCCCAGGCGCCGTGGTGGTCACGGTTCGGCAACAGCACCGGCCGGTCTGCCACGACCGAGTCCAGCATCGCCGCGGTGGGCGTGCCACCGGGAAACGCCGCCATCTGCCAGCCCCCGCCCAGGATCCACGGCAGGTGGGGGTTCGCGCGGGAGTACGCGGCGATCGCGTCGAGATAGGGCTGAGCGCCGGTGACGTCGGCGACCGCCGTCAGATCGCAACGCATCCGCTCGAGACCGCCCTGGACCGGGTGGGCGTGGGCGTCGACGAAGCCCGGAACCAGCAGCCCCCCGGCGAGGTCGTGGACCTCCGTGCCCGGCCCGACCATCGACACAGCGGCGTCGCCGACGGCGATCACCCGGCTGCCGCCCACCGCCACCGCATCGACGAACGAGCCGGCGGCGTCGGCGCAGAACGCACGGCCGCCGGTGAAGACCAGCTCGCCCGCCACGTCAGCGGCCCTGCAGCAGCGGGCCGGCCGGGTCGTGGGAGATGCCACGGCGTCGGGCGGCCATCGCCGACAGCGCCTCGAGCACCACGCGGTTCGCGAGGTACGCCGTGATCTCGGCGTGGTCGTAGGGCGGCGACACCTCGACGACGTCGACACCGACCACGGGCAGCTCCAGGCAGACCCGGCGGACCGAGTCGAGCAGCTGCCGGGCGGAGAAGCCACCCGGCTCGGGAGTGCCGGTGCCGGGCGCGTGGCCCGGGTCGCAGACGTCGATGTCGACGGACAGGAAGACCCCGTCGCAGTCGTCGGTCGCGATCGCGAAGGCCTCGGTGAGGCAGTCCTCCAGGCCGCGAGCGGAAATCTCGGTCATCTCGTAGGACCGCATCCCCTGCGCTGCCATCCACGACAGGGTCTCCGGGCCGGGCCAGTAGCCGCGCAACCCGATCTGCAGGAAACGGTCCCCGCGCAAGGCTCCCGACTCGATCAGCCGCCGCATCGGTTGTCCATGCCCGACCAGGGAGCCGAACTCGATGTCGCCGGTGTCGGCGTGCGCATCGAAGTGGATCATCGACACCCTGCCGAAGCCGAGGTGTCTCGCCACCCCGGTGGCGTCGGGCAGCGCAATCGTGTGGTCACCGCCGAGGACCACCGGCACGGCGCCGGACGACGACACCGCCGTCACGGCCGCCTCCAGGTCGGCGATGGAGCGCACCGCGTCCCCGGAGAACATCTCGACGTCGCCGGCGTCATAGACCACGAGGTCACGCAACGCGTCGACCCTCAGAGCGAGATGCGGGCGGGATCCGTCCTGCGGCAGGTAGCACGCCTGCCGGATCGCCATCGGGCCGAATCGGGTGCCGGGACGGTGCGAGGTGCCGCCGTCGAACGGTGCGCCGACGATCACCGCGTCGGCGTCGGCGAAGGTGCCCGGCTCCGCGAGGTCGCACCCGGGTACGCCCAGGAAGGTGAGGTCCGGTCCGTACTGCGCGCCGTACCTGCTCATGGCCACTGTTTCCCGTCCGCCGACGACGCGATCAGGTGGCACTCTAACCGGCATGGTTTGGCGACCGGCGGGCGACTCTGCGGCGCGTCAAGCCAACGGAATCCGTTGCACAGCTGCCGCTCTGGCTTGGATACGCTGGTATGACCCGACACCCGCAACGGAATCGCTTGCCTTATTGGTACGTCGTCGGCGAGACTGATCGCAAGATCAACGCCCCAGCCCACGAGATGCACGAGGTATGCACATGACCGCCGAGAGTGCGGACTTCTCCGCCCTGCAGCGCTCTGCCAAGGACCACCTGTGGATGCACTTCACCCGCCATTCCAGCTACGAGAGCGCAGACGTACCCACGATCGTGCGCGGCGACGGGCCGTACATCTATGACGCCAACGGCAAGCGCTACCTCGACGGGCTGTCCGGCCTGTTCGTCGTGCAGGCCGGACACGGTCGCACCGAGCTCGCCGAGGCAGCGGCCAAGCAGGCCTCGGAGCTGGCCTTCTTCCCGCTCTGGTCGTACGCCCACCCGACCGCCATGCAGCTCGCGGAGCGGGTGGCCGGCTATGCCCCGGGCGACCTCAACCGGGTCTTCTTCACCACCGGTGGCGGCGAGGCGGTCGAGTCGGCGTGGAAGCTGGCCAAGCAGTACTTCAAGCTCACCGGCAAGCCCACCAAGCACAAGGTGATCAGTCGCGCGATCGCCTACCACGGAACGCCGCAGGGCGCCCTCTCGATCACCGGCCTGCCCGACATGAAGGCCCCGTTCGAGCCGCTGGTGCCGAGCACCTTCCGGGTGCCCAACACCAACTTCTACCGGGCGACCGAGCACGCCGACGACCTGGAGGCGTTCGGCCAATGGGCCGCCAACCGGATCGCCGAGGCCATCGAGTTCGAGGGTCCGGACACCGTCGCCGCCGTCTTCTTGGAGCCGGTGCAGAACTCCGGCGGCTGCTTCCCGCCGCCGCCCGGCTACTTCCAGCGGGTTCGGGAGATCTGCGACGAGTACGACGTCCTGCTGGTGTCCGACGAGGTGATCTGTGCCTTCGGCCGGCTTGGGCACATGTTCGGCGCGCAGCGCTACGGCTACCAGCCGGACATCATCACCTGCGCCAAGGGCCTGACGTCTGGCTACTCCCCTCTCGGCGCCATGATCGCCACCGAGCGATTGTTCGAGCCGTTCAAGCACGGCACTGAGATGTTCGCCCACGGCTACACGTTCGGCGGCCACCCCGTCTCGACGGCGGTCGCGATGGCCAACCTCGACATCTTCGAGCGCGAGCAGCTCAACGAGCACGTCCTCGACAGTGAGGGTGCCTTCCGCACGACGCTGGAGAAGCTGCGCGACCTGCCGATCGTCGGTGATGTCCGCGGCGACGGCTTCTTCTACGGCATCGAGCTGGTCAAGGACAAGGCGACCAAGGAGACGTTCGACGACGACGAGTCCGAGCGGCTGCTGCGCGGCTTCTTGTCGAAGGCGTTGTTCGAGTCCGGCTTGTACTGCCGGGCCGACGACCGTGGCGACCCGGTCATCCAGCTGTCGCCGCCGCTGATCTGCACCCAGCAGCACTTCGACGAGATCGAGCAGATCCTTCGCGACGTACTCACCAGGGCGCTGGCACAGCTGTAGGCCCGCACCGACTTGGTCAATGCCCGGTCGACAGACCAGCCTCTCTGCCTTACCCCATCTGACCTGCGGGTTTACGTTCAGACTGCGTCTACTGTGCCCGTATGTGCCCACGATTTTCACTCAAGGACGCTGCCGTCCGTTGCCGACCATGGCCGAGCAGGGCGTCGACGATGGCTCGGC
Organism: Nocardioidaceae bacterium; assembly: GCA_050700835.1. Taxonomy (GTDB): domain Bacteria; phylum Actinomycetota; class Actinomycetes; order Propionibacteriales; family Nocardioidaceae; genus JBOHDX01. The sequence goes on along the minus strand of JBOHDX010000097.1, from coordinate 3,829 downwards.
TGCCGGTGTCCTCGTCGCCCATCAGGTGCCCGTAGGTGTCCCAGGTCTCGACCGCAGACGTGTGGCCGAGCGGGACCTGGAGCACCTTGATCCACTGACCGCCTGGATCTGCGCCGAGGCGAAGTAGGGCCGCAGATCGTGGGGTGGCGTCGACTGGATCGACGGCGCCTTACTCGTCGACCTCTGGGAGGATCTGACGGTGCCGGCGGTCATCCGGAAGGCATGGCAGCCCGGGGTCACCGTTGCCGGTCGTGGTCCGCGAGAGCGCCCGGAGTACGGCCCTAAGGCGTGACCAAAAGAGCTCTTCACAATCGGGGGTGGGGTTGAGGTCTGAATCCGCCGGTCTCGAGTAGGGATCTGGCGACGTAGTTGGTCAGGTTGCGGAACCCGAGAGCTGAGCCGCGGAGGTGAAGTGGAGTGGCAAGCCCTGCGCTAGTTTCGAAGCATGACCCAGGAGTCCGCCCCCGCCAGCGCCGCGACCTGTTCGTTCTGCGGCAGGGCTGGCTTCGTCGGACGCAGAATAATCGCAGGTCCAGCAGTCGGCATTTGCGAGGACTGCATCCAGTTGTGCCTGCAGATCCTCAACGAGAGCGACCCGTCAGTGCTGCCCACCCCAGTCTGTTAGAGCATCGCCTCGCAGCCGCAGCGACGACGCCACCGCCCATCCGATCCATCTGGCTCGACCACCCGACAGACCAAGACCGCCCGACGGTGGACCGAGACGCTGGCCGGTGACCTCTGGGCCGAGTTCGTCGAGGCTACAGAGGGCAGTCGGGTCGCCGGCAGGCGAAGCCCGCACGTGGGCGGGAACATGCCGCCGGACAGGTAGGCACCCTCGCCCAGCCGACGCTCGCTACACGTTCATCGGGGATGAACCATCAAACGGAGGCCCTCGTACTCCGCGAAGTCCTCGAAGTCGGTGACATTGAGCGTCGCCAACGACAGGTCGTAGGTGAGGCAGCTGGCCGCGATCCAGGAGTCGTTGAACGGGCGCGGTCGACCGCGCTTGACGGCATAGGCGACGATCTCGCCCCACTTCGCTGCGACGTCGCGACCGCCCGGGATCATGGGGCGCGTCGCGAGGAACGACGCGACCTCCCGGCGGTCGCGAGGAACGACGCGACCTCCAGGCGGCGCCGCTGACCGAGGTCGCGGGCGTGAATCCATCGGGCGAGCTCGCCGACCTTGACGAACGACAAAGCGGCCTCATGCGGCGCAATCGTGGCGAGCATCGCTGGTGCCAGAGTGCGTTTGATCAGACCCGACGCCACGTCGGTGTCGAGCACGATCCTCACGGCTCAGGCGAGCTCGTTCTGGCGCTCGACGCGATACCAAGCAAGGAACTCCGCCTGCTCCTTCTCGGACTCGAAGAGGGCGGGGCACGCCCAGTCGGAGCCGTCGCCGATGGGCTTGGCGTCCTTGAATAGCAAGTCGAGGTCGACCTTGTCGCTGACCCATTCGGGTGGCAGCTCAGACTGCGGTCGCTGGTCATAGCAGCCTCCCTACTAGTGGTCGATCGATGTCAAGTGTGACACGTCGCACCGACGATCCCGGGACGCTCGTCACCGACCAATGCGTGGCCTCGGCGCCCGCGCAGGTGGACGGTAACCGTGGCCGTGCTCGCGGCGACGGGCTGGTGCCGGTGGCCGCAGGGCGGCCCGCTTGGCCTTGGTCCGTAACGGTCGACCGCGTCCGCGGCGAGCTGGGCTGCGGTGGGTCGGGCCGAGGTCGGCGCGGTCGCGGCCGAAGGCGTGGACCCACTGCTGCCGGGCGTCCTCGGCCGACTCCGCAACCAAGTGAGCGACGTTGCGTTCGCGACCGCGGGTCATGCCGCCCTACACCGAGGTCGCCCCTGTGTGTTCGCTGACCAACATGTCAGTGACTGGAACGGTCAAGCCCTGCGCCCCATAGGCAGTCCGTGGCATACGCGAGCTCGACGGAGCGGCGCACGTAGTCGGCGGCCAACATGTCGACCGGTGGTGCGAGGGCCCACTGCACCGCAATCCGGTCCGCGCCGTCAGCTCGTCGAGGTCAACTTCCGCACGACGTACTGGTTCAGGCTGAGGCCGTCCTCCGCGGCGTGGATCGCAAGCTCTCGGTGCAGGTTCTCGCCGACGCGCAGGTTGAACTTTCCGGAGTAGGTGCGGTCGGCGAAAGGCTCCGGCACCTGCTCCCCCGCAGCGGTCATGTCGGCCACGACGTCCCCGAGGAGCTCTTGGAGCCCTTGCAGCGCCTCGAGCTGAGATGCCGCGAGCCACGACAGCGACGGGAACTCGGTGCACGTCGCAACGTACTCGGCGTCGTCAGCCGACCATGAGACGCGGTAGGTGTAGTGCGAGACGTCAGGACGAGTGTCGGTCTGCATCACATGGCCTCCTTCTTGTCGATCGCCTTGAGCACCTGGCGCAAACCCCATGAGCGCCCGACTGCCGCGACGCCCCGCAGTAGTGCTCACACACCCTGTGAAGTTCGGTGTAGGAGACGTTCTGCTGACTCCGGCGCATCGCGGCGACGAGACCAACAAGAGACGCCATCACAGAATGGTACTACCTGCAGTACCATTCGCCATGAGCTCAGTTCAGGGTCTCGATGAGCGAGCGGTAGGTCTGGTCGATCTCGCCTTCGCTGCTGTTGACCACCACAGCGTCTGGCCGTTCGACGAGTACCCCTTCGAGCGCCGCGTGCATGTGAGCAAGCATCGCGTCACCCCCCTGCGCGGCCACGATCGTGCGCACGTGGTCGTGCCAGGGATCCTCAGACTCGAACTGTCCCCGCCGGTGGAATCGCGCCACCGATGAGGTTGGCGTGTCCATGAGCATTCGCTCGATGAACTGTGCCCCCGCGTTGCTGGCAGATTCTTCAAACCGAGCCAACTCGACTGGGTCCATCAACACCTGTGGGAACACGACGTCGTTGCCGTTGCGAAGGTATGCCTCGATCATGGCTAACGCCGCCGGCCGGATGAGGGCGCCGGCACGAGCGAAGTCACTTTGCCATCCGCCGATCAGGGTTCTCAGCACGTCGACATCGCAGTTGAGCACACCCGGATGTGCATCGACGAACCGCCTTGCCAGAGTGGACTTACCGATCCCCGGGGGTCCGTTGAGGTGGATAAGCCGGCTCATGACCTTCGACCCTAGTGGCAGCGGGCGGCACCGCAGAATGAGCGCCTCCTGACGTCCTTGCGGCATGCGCTGACTGGTCACGGCCGGTCAGAGCCGCGCGCTGGCCAAAGTCTCGGTGGGTAGGTTGCCCCACCAGATGGCGACTTGGCGTACCGGCGCAGGAGTGTCGCTGCGCCTGATCTCGTCCAGCCAACGTTCGTGGCCCAGTATGCCGGCGGGTCGTCGGCGGCGGTGCCGACGTGGCCGAGCGAGTACGCCGCCCTGGCACGCACCGGCGCCGGGACCGACTCGTCGAGCACGAGGTCCTGCAGGATCGGGATCTGGGCGTCGCTCCCCAGGACGCGGAGCACCGGCATCACCGACATCATCAGGCTGGCGTTGGTCAGCGCGTCGGGACGCCGCACCAGCTCGCTGAGCGCGGTCGCGGTGGGCGCGGCGTACGGGCTGGCCCGCAGCAGCATCGAGGTATAGATGCGGACGTCCTCGATCGGGCTGAACAACGCCTCGTTGAGCAGGAACGGGAACACCTCGTCCTCGCGGGCCCCCCGGGCGGGGGCAGCTGACCCGGCCATCTCCATCACGATCATGGCCGTCAGGCCCTTGGTGAGACGGGTGTCCGCGGGCGCTGCCGCCGGTGGGAGCGGCAGCGACGCGATCGCCTTGACCACCTCACGCGTGGACGAGCCCACGAGACTGCTCCGCAC
>JBOHDX010000096.1:0-39178 GCA_050700835.1 Nocardioidaceae bacterium | reverse complement strand
ACGGCTTCGCCACAGATCGGCCCGTAAGCGGATCCGCTATCGGGGCGGCCGTCCCGCATCCGACACCTCAGCGGGACGTCGGCTCGCTTCGCCGTCGAGACGGCCAAAGGCGACCGGTCATGGTTCGTCAATCGGCTCCCGGGCAGAGCAACGAGATCGTCAATCGACCGGGGTGGTCGCCTGGTCCGCGAACCAGAGGTATGGCAGTTCCTGGCCCGAGGCAATCAGCGCACACAAGCCGGTGGCTTCCGCGAGCGCAGCAACGGATGCAACCTCGCCTGGCAGGCAGCGGTAGACGAGGTCCGCTGCACGCCAGCGGTGAAGCCATCGGCGCAAGCTGCTGAGCACCAGTGAGGTGCAGGGTCGCTCTTTCTGGTCGTCGATCAACCAGAAGGTGACGATTGCGGTCCGGTTTGGTTCGATCGCTGCGGTGTCGAAGCTGGTTCCTGTCCGGTCCAGAAACGCAGACAACCGACGTAGGTAGACGCAACCGAGTTCACGTGTGCCATCGGGATCCAGGATGGCGTAGGCGTAGGCCTCCGCTGCCGCGTGCTCCTTTTCGTGGAGGGCCATGAGCCGACGAGCTTCGTCGCGGCTGAGATCTTCGCCGGGCCACCGGCCCGCGCTGTGGGCGCTGATGGCCTTCGGGCTGGAGCGGTACGCCGCCAAGTCCAGATCAAAGATCTGGCTGGTCAGTGGGATGATCATCAGTTCGCCGGCCATCGGTGCCGGTGCTGGCCACTCGGTCGGCGGGGACGACTCCGTCACAGGCTGACCGTAGCGCGGCCGCGAGCCGTCCCAGGCTCCCAGCCTGACCGTAGCGCGGCCGCGAGCCGTCCCAGGCTCCCAGCCTGACCTTGACCGAGCCCACCTGCCTCGTTTCGATGGAGGATCCACTTCGGGGACGACTGGGCCGTCCGGCGCCGATCCGTCCCGGCGCCTATATGCCCAGGCCGAGCTGGGGGTCTGTTTGTTCGATTCGGCGTTCCGGCGACACGCCCCTGGCTTTGTGGGTGGCGGCTGCTTGCTCGGCCTGGACCTGGAGGGCTGGGGAGCGGCGTGTTTCGATGAGCTGCACTGCTCGTCCGATCGGGAGGGATTCGATGCGGGCGAGGCCGGCTCGTGAGGTGTCGGCGTACTGCTGCCAGCGTTGCGCGCGGCCGCGCGCGCTGTTGGTTCCGCTGACGGTTCGGAAAGAGGCGGCATCGCGTCGGCCGTAGACCCCGATGGTGAGTTCTTCGGTCTCGGTGCGGTGGCGCCAGCGGATCTGCTGGAGCGCTTTACCGGTCCGCGCGACCTGCTCGCGGGCCTCAGCGACGAGGGGATCGGTTTCGGCGCGCTCGTGGGCGACCCGGGCAGCCCATGCTTCGAGTCCATCTCGGGTGGTGGCGGCCCAGCTGTCGGGGTCGGGGGTGCTGCCCCATCGGTCGAGCACCATCTCGTGGGCATCCCGGGCCTGTGCCTGCGCGATGTCGAGCCTCCGCCGGGCAGTACGCCTGCCGAGTCGGCCAGCCGAGCGGGTTGAGTCCCAGGCGGTCTCTCGTTGGCTGTGCGAATCGAGGTAGGTCTGGCCGTCGGCGGTGGCCTGGGCGCGCAGTGATGGTACGGCATCGTCGACGAGGGCGGTCAGGTGAGCTTCGGCCCGGGCGAAGGCGTCTTGACCAGATGCCTCCTCACGCGCATGGTCCTGGGCTTGGGCGGCCAGGAGAGCAGCAGCGCGGTCCCAGCGCGCGGCTTCTCGCTCGGCGTGGGCGATGGCCTCGACCAGCCGGGCACGTTCGTCGTTGACCACCTTGACCGGTCCCTCGGCCCTCAAACCCGCTACGGCGGTCTGGGCTCCTGAGGTTGCCACCTCCAGGCCGCGGTCGGCGCGGTCGAACTGGAGCGCGTCGGTGAACTGCTCCCGCGCCTCATCGAGGTCGTCGGCGACGATGTGCAGCACGTTCGCCTCCCGGCCGCGGGTCATGCCGACGTAGACCCCGGATGCCTCCAACGCCTCCGAGAGCAGGGCGTGCGCCCTGGTGGTGGTGACGCCTTGGACGCCGTAGGCGGTCGCGGCGTAGGCGAGGTGGGCGTGGTCGCTCACGTATGAGTTGGGCAGAGCGACCGACCGTGGGTGCTTGCGCGGGCGGCCGGTCTCGATCGCCCAGACGGTGCCGTCGTCGCCGATGCTCTGGACGGTCCAGGTCTGCCTGTTCGCGACCCCGAGGGTGCTGTCGTTCTTGCGGGTGGTGATCACATCCCCCGCACCGATGGGCAGACCGTCACTCCCGGTGAGGGTTGCGGTGTCGTCGACCTCGCCGCGCGCGACGCGTTGGGTGCGGATGCGGTGGTTCAGACAGCGGGCCTCCTCGTTGGTCGCGACAGTCGCGGCGACCGACTGCCGGGTCTGGATCGCCGCCGTGGTCGCGGCGGCGATGTCCTGGTGGGCGTCGTCGGTGCTGCAGTGCAGCCGGACATGTCCGAGCGCGTAGAGCCCGTCGAACAGCTGCGCCAGGTTGTCCCCGGCACGCAGGCGCAGGGTGAGGTCGGCATAGATCGGATCACTAAACCGGTGGACCGAATCCATGTCGACGACAGTTCGGCCACTGCCGGTGACCAGCGCTGCGGCCATGTCGAGCACCCCACCACGGCCGACGGCCGGCAGCTGTGCCCGGTCCCCGACCAGCGCGAGGGTGGCTCCGGCCTCGCCCGCCACGGTGAGGAGCGCGATCGCGCTGTCCTGGTCGAGCATGCCGGCCTCGTCGACCACGACGCGCTCACCGTGTGCCAGTCGCGCCCACGCTGGAACTCTGCCGTACGTGCCACCGTCTGGGTCGCGTTCTCCAATGGCGAGCCGGGACCACACGCCGTCGACATTCCAGCGCCAGCCGTGGGCGTGGAGCAGCTTGGCCACCGATTCGGCGGGTGCGCCGAGCTCACGGGTGGCCACGTCGGCGGCCTTCTTCGTCGGCGTGAGAATCCTCGTCGCTCGACCCGCGGCAGCGGCAGCTTCAATGGCCACAGCGAGCATGGTCGTCTTGCCTGAGCCCGCCGCGCCCTCCACGACCACCAGCGGGTCGGTTGAGGCGATGGCTGCAGCGGCTTGAGCCTGTGCGTCGTCCAGTCCTCGCTCGGCGGCCAACCCCGTCACGTCAGGCGTCGAGGCCTCACCGCTGGTGGTCACACGTGCGCTGAGCAGGTCGCGTAGCCGGGTCTCGGCGGCGACCACGTCAAGGCTGGTCAGATGGGCTACGTGTTCCGGGCGCGCTGCCCCGGGCGGAAGCACCGAGAGGCAGTCCTCGGCAGCAAGGTCGGTGGCGAGCTCGACCAGGTCGCGCAGGTCGGCGGGTGTGGCGCGCACGCCGTACTCGGTGAGCATCCGGGTCACCTGCTCGTGCACTCTGTGGCGCGCCCACGTGGATGCCTGGGCGGCGCACCGGTCCAGAGCGCGGGAGGCGACCGTCTGGATCTCCACGTCGCCCAGAGCGATTGGCGCATGTTCTGGGAGGCGACTCTGCACTACCTGGGCGGGGTCGTACCCGGCCTCGGCCAGCTCACGACGCCACCCGTCCTCGTGAGCCAGGGTGGTCGGTCGCTTCTGCGGCCGGCCCGTGGCCCAGGCAGCGGCAACCATCCGCGAGGTGACGCCGGGGCCGGGCTCCTGGCCCGGATGTGCCTCGGCCCACGTGGCCTCCAGGTCTGCGAGGTTCTTCTCCACCTGGCTGGCGCGCTTGGACATCAGGAGGTTGAACGGCGCCAGCTCGACCACCTCGCCGGTCACCGGATCGAGCGTGAGGCCGTGGCGGTCCAGCACTTGGGCGAGCCCCGGGTGGGCGGCGATGACGGCGGTCCCGAGGGCACGGATTGCTCCTTTGCTGCTTGAACAGGGCTGCGGTGTCCGGGCCGCGCCACCTGCCCGCAGCCCAGACGCGGGTGCCGATCTGGAAGTGGACATGCCGATGGGGATCGCCGGCACGGCTGGTCTTGTGGACCACTGACACGGTCTGCAGACGCTCGACGGGCACCACCTCCTGGCGGCCGCGCGGTCCGACCCGGGTGACCGAGTGCAACCCCAGGTACCGGCGGATCTCGCCGACAGCATCGGCCTGAGCGGCATCCAGCGCGTCCGAAACCTCGGGATGCAGCGCCGCGGCGATCGAAAACGACTTCGGGGTATTGACCACCATCTCGGCGAACCGAGGGGAACCTTTCTTGTGCGAGCCCTCTTCCCCGGACAGCCGCGGCCTGCCCATCGAGACCCCGCTCAACGGGTCGATCCAGTCCACCCAACGGGCGTAGGCCTCGGGGCCGAGATTGGAAGCGGCGAGCAGCTGGCCGTTGCCATCAATCTCGGCGAACGAGGCGCCGTGCCGCCGGCCAGGTAGTAGTCATCCGCGCGGGAGCGATCCGACTCCAAGTAACGGCACGCCGCCGCACCCGTGCCGCGGAAGAGGATCACGCCACCCTGCAAGCTCGCCTCCTATGTTTACAATATCGAGCGACGGGTATCTACCACGGTAGCATACGTCCATTCAAGGGAAGTAAAGAAGGGGAAGGTAGAGGAAGGGGAACGGGAGAGGAGGAGCGGATGGACGTGGGGGTGGGGCAGGGAGTGGTGTTGGCGAGTGGGGAGAGGGGAGTGAGGAAGTGGCCGGAAGAGGGCGGGCAGGTAGGTCGGGGAGGTAGTACTGCCCACGACCGCCGACCGGCGGTCAACTGCGGTCGTGGACGAACACGCCCGCACGGTTGATCTCCAGGTACCTGTAGGTCGAGAGCGCGGCCTCCAGCGCGGACCAGTGCTCGTCGAACAGGGCGAGGAGATCACGGGTCCTGATGTTGCCGCAGGTGACATGGAGGAGTCGCGCGGGCGGCTTGCCCAGCAGATGAGAGACGCGGAAGTCGTTGTCCTTGGTCACGACGAATCGATCCTCGGAGTCAGCCAGGCGTGCGATGTCCGGATCGGGCATCGTGGTGCCGCCGTCGTACTCCTTGATGTGACGCGCGTCGTGACCACGCTCGCCCAGGAACATCGCCAGCGCCTTGGGAAGCTGCTGGTCGACCAGGAACGAGGTCACGCCCCGATGCGCTGCAGCCGGGCCGAGGAGTCAAGCGCGGCGAACTCGAGCACCGCGAGGATGTCGTCACGTTCGAGCTCGTCGTAGTCGGTGAGGATCTCGTCGTAGGTCATGCCGGAAGCGAGCAGCTCGAGCACGTCCTGAACGCGCAGGCGCATCCCTCGGATCGTGGGCGCACCGTGACAGATCGACGGGTCCACCGTGATCCGATCGAGACGGCTGACGGCTTCGGTCATGGTCGGAGTCTACGCGCTGCCGAGTGTCCCTCATGTGCTAAGTCATGTGCTACCGACCCTGTAGGTCGTCGTATCCCAAGGATGTCGTTTGCTGCTCCGCCGCGCACTTCACGCTCAGTTTGAGCGCGAATCGGGGTGGCGGGGCTCCGGTGCGGCGAGTCAACCTCGTCAGTTCAACTCCCCCCTCGCGCACGTGTGACAGGCCCCGGGTCCCATGATCCGGGGCTTCGTCCAGTCCGGGTCGGGACGGTCGCCGCACTGGCGATCACAGCGAGGCGACGTCTGCCAAAGGGATGCCGTTCAGTCCCTTACTGCTCGAGTTGGGCACGCACAGCCTTGGGCGTAGCTGATTGCCCCACCAGCCACCTGCTAGCATTGCTAGCACGGAGGTGATTGTTGTGGTGGCGATCAGTGTGCGCGACCTCGACGAGCGGGTCGCCCGCGGGCTGAAGGTTCGGGCTGCTCGGCACGGGCGGTCGATGGAGGCCGAGGTTCGCGCCATCCTTACCGATGCGGTGACGGCGGAGGAAGACCCCTCACCAAACCTTGCCCAGGCGATCAGGAACCGGTTCGGCTCGGCCGGCGGGGTCGAGTTGGCGATCTCGCCCCGAACCGACCGGCCGCGTGCGGCTGATCTGCCGACCGTGTCGTGATCGTCCTTGACACCAACGTCATCTCCGAGATGATGCGTGAGGACCCCGATGCGAATGTTGTCAGATGGAGCACCGAGGCAGGCCGGCTGCACACCACGGCGATCACCGTCGCCGAAGTGGAGTACGGCATCGCTCGGCTACCCGACGGTCGCCGCAAGGATGAGTTGAGAGCCATCGCGGCCACGGTCTTCGCCGACTTCGGCGAGGTGATCTTGCCGTTCGACGTGCGCGCCGCGCGTTGGTACGGCGAGATCGTCGCGGGCCGTGAGAGGACCGGTCGCCCCATTGCTGCCGCCGATGGACAGATCGCCGCGATCTGTGCGTCCCGTGAGGCGACCCTGGCCACCCGGAACATCGACGACTTCGGCGCAGCGGGCTTCGAACTGATCAATCCGTGGAAACCCCAGTCCCAGTAGCCGACCCGTACCGGCACGCTCCGCGTGAGCAACCCCGCGGTGCTCAGGCGCGCTGACGCTCCTCCCGCTGCCGGAGCAACTCCTCGACCGCGCTCGGCAGAGTCGACTCGAAGTCGATCAGCTTCGCCCAGTTCGAGGTCACGACGATCCGGACCATGCCGTCGTGATAGAGCGAACGCACCTCCGCCTCCCACTCGACCCGTTGCTCGGGCGTCATCTCGTAGGTGCTGGTCGCCTGGAGAAACTCGTCCGGGATGCCATCGACGAAGTCCAGCTCGGCCCGACCCCGGATGAGCAAGATCTGGGGCGGGTGCACTTCGGTGTCGATCGTCAGGGCAACCATCGGGTTCTCGCTCAAGGCCTGAAGCTTCGGAGCGTTCTTCGGAGTGCACATGACGATCTGCGAGCCGTTCCAGGTAAAGATGATCGGGACGTTGCGGGGTGTGCCGTCCTTGGCGACGTAGGCCAGGCGGGTCACGTCGCGGGCCAACAGTTCCTGACTGATCGGCCGGTCCAGAACCTCGGCGATCTCGTTCGGTTGCACGGTCATCCCTCCCGTCGTCATTTCTCGATCCATCCAAGCGGATCGTTCTGGTTGGTCGCAGCCGCCCGCGACGGGCCGTTGGCGTCGACGGCGGGAGGGGTAGGACAGAGATGGACACATTGGACACATCAGGGCATTGACACCATCTCGAACACATGGCAGCGTAACCGCTTACGTAACGCAACCGCTTACGCAACGGGGAGCGAGGAGCAGCGTCCGTGTCCCCGAGGTCGACCATCTACGAGGTTGCTCGCCGCAGCGACGTCTCGACGGCGACGGTCTCGCGGGTCATGCGTGGCGGCCAGGGCTTCTCCGAGCAGACTCGGGTACGCGTGCTCGAGGCCGCCCGTGAGCTGCACTGGGTTCCGAACGGGACGGCCCGAGGGCTGGCGGTACGCCGCGCCGGAATCGTCGGACTGTTGTTCCCCGACCTCGGTCGCTCGGTCGACGCGGAGAGCGAGTCGCCGCTGTTCGTCGACCAGGTGATCCGGGGCGCCGAGCGGGCGGCGACCCTCGCCGGCGACGCCATTCTGATCGCCGCGACCCACTCGGCCGCCGGTCGCGACCTCGCGTGGTCGGTGGCCAGCAAGGTCGACGGTCTCGTGGTGCTCGCCGGCAGCCTGTCGGACGGGGACCTGGCCGCCATCGCGGGCAGCGTCCCGGTCGTGGTGCTGGCCACCAACTCCGCCCGACGCAAGCTCGACTTCGTCGGAGCCGACAACCGGGGCGGCGCAAGGGAGCTCACCAGCCACCTGATCGACGCGCACGGCTACCGCGACCTCGCGTACATCGCCGGACCAGCGCGTTCGCCGGACTCCAACGAGCGTTTCGCCGGTTACTGCGAAGCGCTGGCGACGGCGGGTCTGCCGACCCCGAGCGCGCCGGATGCGCACGGCGGGTTCACCGAGGCTGGTGGGGACCGGGCGATGCACGAGGTGCTGGACACCCGACGCACCCCGCCCCGCGCCGTGGTCCTCGGCAACGACGAGATGGCGGTGGCCGCCCTGGCCGTGCTGCGCAGCAGGCGGCTCCGCATCCCCGGCGACGTCGCTGTCACGGGGTTCGACGACATCGCCTCGGCCCGGCACGTACGCCCGACGCTCACGACCGTGCGCCAGCCCATGCGCGAGATCGGTGAGGCAGCCGTGCGCATGCTGCTCGACCGGCTCCGCAACCACGACCGTGCCCGGCAGACGTTGACCCTCCCCACCGAGGTGACGATCAGGCGCAGCTGCGGCTGCCGCACATCCCGCACCACGCCACGAGGGAGCCAGCCATGACCGACCGGACAGAGCCGGCGCGCGCCACCAACAGCGTTGACACGGTCGACGCCCGGGCCGACTGGGAGAACCGGATCTACCGGCGACTCACCGACACCGCGCAGGCCGACCCGTCGAGCGCACTGCCGGCGCCCAGCCCGGTGGACGCCGAGGCAGGCGTCGGTCACGTCCGGCTGACCTGGGAGGCGGTCGACGGCGCCGCCGGCTATCTGATCGAACGCGCCGCCCCGGGCGCCGAGCCGCAGATCGTGACCCACGGTGGAAGCGACGTTCCGGCGGTTGCCGGCACCGCCTTCGCAGACACGGGGCTGGCCGACGGCGTCACCTACCGCTATCGCGTCGGCGCTGTCATCGGGGCCGAGCACCCTGCCTGGCACTGGTCCACTGCGGTCGAGGGCCGCACGCGTACCGGCGACCCGGGAGTGGTCGATGTGCACGTGGACGCCACACAGAGCACCGGGACCCTCGATCGCGTCTGGTCGATGGTCGGTTCAGAGCGCCTGACCCAGCTGCGGTTCGGCGACGACGGCCACGGTCACGACATCGGGGTGGAGTTCGCCGCGGCGCTGGCACAGGCCCGCGACGACCTCGGCGTGACGCACGTACGCGCCCATGCCGTGTTGCACGACGACAACGCGCTGGTGAGCCGTGGCGACGACGGCAGCCTGCGCTACGACTTCAGCGTGGTCGACGCGTTGTACGACCAGCTTCTGCAGATCGGATTCCGACCGATCGTCGAGCTGTCGTTCATGCCGGCCGTGCTCGCGGTCGACCCCGACCAGACGGTGTTCTTCTACCGGGGCATCATCTCGCCGCCGAAGGACTGGGGGGAGTGGCGCGAGGTCGTCGCCGCGCTGGCGGCGCACCTGGTGGAGCGCTACGGCGTCGACGAGGTCGCCGCCTGGGGCTTCGAGGTCTGGAACGAGCCGAATCTCGAGGTCTTCTGGACCGGCACCCAGGACGACTACCTGCGCCTGTACGCCGAGGCCGCACGCGCCGTCAAGAGCGTCGACCGCCGGCTGCGGGTCGGTGGACCGTCGACCGCCGCGTCGGAATGGGTCGAGGCGCTGGCCGCGTTCGCCGAGGCGGAGGGCCTGCCGCTGGACTTCGTGACCACGCACACCTACGGCAACGTGCCGCTGGACTTCACCCCTGCCCTGGCCCGGCGCGGGTTCGCACAGACACCGATCTGGTGGACCGAGTGGGGCGTGGGCTCCACGCACTTCGGCCCCATCCACGACGGCGTCGCCGGCGCGCCGTTCATCCTGAGCGGCTACGCCGGTGTGCAGGACCGGATGGAGGCACTGGCGTACTGGGTGGTCAGCGACCACTTCGAGGAGCTCGGCCGTCCTCCCCGGCTGTTCCACGACGGGTTCGGCCTGCTGACCGTGGGCAACCTCCGCAAACCCCGCTACTGGGCCGCCCACCTCGCCGCACACATGGGCGACACCGTGCTCGCCAGCACCGTCGCCGGCGACGGAGCGGGCGTGCTCGTGCATGCCTGGGCAACCGCGCACGACGACGGCACCATTGACGTCCTGGTCTGGAACGGCACCATCAACGCTGAGCTGTTGAACGGCGACGCCCGCCTCGACCGGCGCGTCGTCGTCACCCTGAGCGGCTTGACCGCGGACGCCTATCAGGTGGAGCTCGCGCGGGTCGACGCGCAGCACTCGAACATTCTCGCGGCCGCGCCCGACGGCGTGGACTGGCCAGACGAGCAGCAGATGACAGAGCTGCGCGAGGCGGATGCCCTGCACACGGAGACGATCCCCGACCTCATCCCGTCGGACGGACTGGGCCGTCTCGACTTCGACCTACCGCTTCCGGGTGTCGCCCGGATCCGCCTACGCGACGGCCACGAACCGTCCACCCAGCACGAGGAGAGTGCACGATGACCGACCGACCGCGTACCAGAGCGACGATGCTGGCAGGAGTTGCCCTGCTGGCCCTGACCGCGACAGGCCTGACGTCGTGCGCCGGCAACGACAACGGCACCGCCGGAGGGGGCGGCAGCACGCTGACGATCCAAGGCGACGCCGGCAACCCCACGCTGGTGGAGAACTTCAACCCGTTCCAGCCGGCCACCGAGCTGCATGGCGGCTATCTCATCTACGAGCCGCTGGAGATCCGCAGCCCGATCGACGGGAGCTACACGCCGTTCCTGGCCACGGGCTACAAGTTCACCAACCCGAAGACGCTCGTCTACACGATCCGCCAAGGCGTGAAGTGGAGTGACGGGAAGCCGTTCACGGCCGCCGACGTCGTGTTCACCTTCAACCTCCTGAAGAAGAACCCGGCGTTGGATGGGAGCGGCGTCTGGAGCCAGATCTCGGGCGTCTCCTCCTCCGGCAACAACGTGACGTTCACGTTCAAGCAGCCGAATGTTCCGTTCGCCGGCGTCATCGCGGGGACGCCGATCGTGCCGGAGCACATCTGGTCGACGATCTCCGACCCCACGAAGTACGCCGACACCAAACCGGTCGGCACCGGCCCGTTCACCCTCGCCACGTTCGCGCCGACGCAGTACTCCCTGAAGAAGAACGCAAGCTACTGGCAGGCATCCAAGATCGCCCCCAGCGAAGTGGTCTTCCCGGCGCAGTCCAGCAGCCAAAGCACGAACCAGCTCGATGTCACCAGTGGCAAGTTCGACTGGTCGTACAACTTCCTGCCCGACGTCAAGCAGACCTACGTGTCCCGCGACCCTTCCCACAACACGTACTGGTTCCCCCCGGGTGGCGCGATCGGGCTCTTCCTGAACCTGACGAAGGCGCCCTACAACGACGTGAACTTCCGCCGCGGCGTCTCGCTGTCCCTTGACCGCAACACGATCGCCAGCAAGGCGATCAACGGCTACCTCGGCCAGGCCAGCCAGTCCGGCCTGATCCTGCCGAACCTCAGCAAGTGGCTCGACCCCAGCCTGCCCAACCAAGGGAACGTCACACAGAGCAAGTCGGCGGCGCTGGCCGCCTTCGCCCAGGCCGGCTACACCGACAAGAGCGGCAAGCTGGTCGACTCCGCAGGGCACCAGGCGACGATGACGATCACGGTCCCGTCCAACTTCAGCGACTGGGTCGCCGCCTCCAAGGAGGTGGCCACCGAGCTGGGTGCGGTCGGCGTCAGCGTCAAGGTCGACCTGCCGCAGTTCGCGCAGTACACCGCAACGACCCAGGCAGGCACCTTCGACGCGGCGCTCGGTGGGTTCGGCGGGACCGGCGACCCCTACACCGACTTCAACAACGCCCTGAACAGCTCGTTCGCGGCGGCCGTCAACACACCGACGGCCAACAACTTCGAGCGGTTCAAGAGCGCGGCCGTCGACCATGCGCTTGGGACGCTGGCCGCCGCGACCGACACGTCCACGGAGCAGAGCGCGACCCACGCCCTCGAGCAGCAGATGTTCTCCCAGGTGCCGGTCGTCCTCATGTACTACGGCGGCAGCTGGGGGCTGTTCTCCACCAAGAACTTCACCGGGTGGCCGTCCGCAAGCAATCCGTACACGCTGCCGACCAACTACAACAACTCGCTGTTGACCGTGCTCACGCACCTGACCAAGTCCTGAACCGATGCGGTACGTGCTCCGGAAGACCGGGCTGTTCGTGGTCACCCTGTGGGCCGCGATCACGCTCAACTTCCTGCTGCCGAGGCTGATGCCGGGCTCGCCGGTGGATGCGGCGCTGGCCAAGCTGGCCCAAGGTGGTCAGCCGATCACGAACGCCGAGCGCCGGGCCGTGGAGATCCAGCTGGGGGTCCCGCACACGAGCCTGCTCAGCCAGTACGGCGACTACCTGGTCAACACCGTCCACCTGCGGTTCGGCAGCTCGTACACGTATCCGACCCAGTCGGTTGCCCGGACCATCGAAAGCGCGCTGCCGTGGACCTTGCTGCTGGTCGGCATCACCACCATCGTCGCGTTCGTCGTCGGCACCCTGCTCGGCGTCTATGCCGGGTGGCGACGCGGCACCGCGGTGGACACGTCAGTGACGGTGGGCGCGACGTTCTTCGCCGCGTTCCCACCGTTCTGGCTGGGACTGCTGCTGCTGTACGTGCTCGCGTTCCGGCTCAACTGGTTCCCGATCAAGGGCGGCTACAGCCCCGGACTGACGCCGAATCTCAGCCTCAGCTTCATCGCCAACGCGATCGCACACAGCATCGTGCCGGCGGTGACATTGGCGATCACCTCCCTGTCCGGGTGGGTGTTCGGGATGCGCAACAACATGATCAACGTCCTCGGCGAGGACTACGTGACCTTCGCCCAGGCGAACGGTCTGCGGCGGCGGACCATCGCCTTGCTGTACGCCGCCCGCAACGCGCTGCTCCCCAATGTCACCGCGTTCGGGCTGTCGCTGGGCGCTGTCGTCGGCGGCTCAGTGCTCGTCGAGGGCGTGTTCGGCTACCCGGGCCTGGGCAACCTGCTCTACGTCGCGGTGTCCAACCACGACTTCCCCCTGATGCAGGCGCTGTTCCTTGTGATCAGCGTGAGCATGCTGGTCGCGATCTTCATCGTCGACCTGTTGTACGTCCGGCTCGACCCGAGGGTGCGGCGATGACGATCACGAGTGCGACCCCGCCGCCGGTGGAGCCCGGGACGCGCGGCGCAATACCGGTCTCCTCCGGTAGCCGCCTGCCCGTGCCGGTCCTGTTCCTGGGGCGGGCACTGCGCACGCTGTGGAGCAACGGCAAGGCGCGGATCGGGCTGGTGGTCCTCGGGCTGATCGTGGTCGTCGCGATCTTCGCTCCCGTGATCGCGCCGCACTCGCCCGACGCCACCACCTTCACCCCTTATCAGGGGCCGAGCTCGGACAACTGGTTCGGGACGACCGGCAACGGTCAGGACGTGTTCTCCCAGATGGTGTACGGCGGCCGCGTCTCGCTGCTCGTCGGCCTCGCGTCCGGGTTCGCGGCCACCCTCGTCGCGGTCACCCTGGGACTGATCGCCGGCTACCGGCCGGGGATCGTCGATGAGGTTCTGAGCTTCCTCACCAACCTCGCGCTGGTGATACCGGGCATCCCGCTGATGATCATCCTGGCAGCGTACGTACCCAGCCGTTCGGTGTGGACCATCGTCATCGTCGTCGCGCTGACCAGCTGGGCGACGGGGGCCCGGGTGATCCGCAGCCAGGCTGCGACGTTGCGCACCCGGGAGTTCATCACCTCGGCGATCTTCTCCGGCGAGCGGCTGCCCAGGGTGGTGTTCCGGGAGATCTTGCCCAACATGACGTCGCTGGTCGCCGCCAGCTTCTTCGCCGCGGCGACGGCTGCCGTGATGGCCGAGGCGAGCCTGGAGTTCCTCGGGCTCGGCGACCCGAACACCGTCAGCTGGGGCACGATCCTCTACTACGCCGAGCAGCAGAACGCGTTGCTGACCGGCCAGTGGGTCCTCGTGTTTGCCCCAGGTCTGGCCATCGCCCTGCTCGCGGTGTCCTTCACGCTGATCAACTTCGGTGTCGACGCACTGTCCAACCCGCGCCTGCGGGAGAAGTGATGCCGATACTCCGGGCGAAGGACCTCAACGTCGTCTACGAACCGGCCCGCGGCGTGGGCGTGTGGGCCGTTCGGGACGTCAGCCTCACTCTCGAGCAGGGCGAGTTCGTGGGCCTGGTCGGCGAGTCAGGCTGCGGCAAGTCGACGCTGGGCTACGCGCTGACCCGCATGCTGCAACCGCCGGCACGTCTGGAAAGCGGCGACATCGACTTCGACGGGGTCGACCTCAGCAGCCTGGATGGTGAGGAGCTCCGGCGCCAACGCCGGCACGGGATCGCGCTGGTGCTGCAGAGCGGCATGAACGCGCTGAACCCGGTACGTACCGTCGAGCGTCACTTCCGGGACATCCTGCGGGCGCACGCCGAGCCAGGCGACAAGCCGTCGTCGGCCGACGTCCGGACGCGCGGCGCGGACCTGCTGGAGAAGGTGCGCCTGGATCGCTCGCTGCTCGGCCACTTCCCGCACGAGCTGTCCGGAGGGATGCGCCAACGCGTGTCGATCGCTCTCGCGCTGGCATTGGAGCCGAGGCTGATCGTCTTCGACGAGCCGACGACGGCCCTCGACGTGGTCGTGCAGAGCGCGGTGATGAAGACCATCCAGGAGCTGCAGCGCGACAACGGGTTCACCGCCGTGCTGATCAGCCACGACCTCGGGGTCGTGCTCGAGGCCACCGACCGGGTGATGGTCATGTATGCGGGCCGCATCGTCGAGGACCAGCCCTCGACCGACTTGCTGCGGGGACCGCACCACCCCTACACCGAAGCACTGCTCGGGTGCTACGCAGACCCGCGCGCCGAGGAGATCGAGCTCGGCGGCATTCCCGGGTCGCCGCCCGACCTGTCCCTGCCGCAGAGCGGATGTTCCTTCAGCCCCCGGTGCGCTCTGGCCGTCGAGGTCTGCCTTGCCCATGACCCACCGCTGGCCCCGCTCGAATCCGGGCGTGCCGCGTGCCATGTTCGCGTCGCTTCGGTGGCGGATGGGCTCGAGGAGGGCCGCCGTGTCCATTGACCGCTCCGCCAGTACGGTTCCGCCCCTGGAGGTTCGCGGCGTCTCCAAGGCGTACACCCGGCGCGGCCGTGGCCGCACGACGACGACGGCTGTCGACGATGTTTCGTTCACGATCGCACCGGGCGCTGCAGTCGGTCTGGTCGGAGCCAGCGGCAGCGGCAAGAGCACGCTGGCCAAGCTGATCACCGGCTCGGAGCGACCGACGTCCGGTTCGGTACGGTTCGGCGACAGCGCGGTCGAGCGTCTTCGTGGCCGGCGGCTGCGGGACTACCACGCGCGGGTGCAGATGGTGTTCCAGGACCCTTATGGCGCGTTGAACCCGTTGCACACCGCCGAGTACACCGTGATGCGTCCCCTGCAGAACTTCCGCCGGCTGGCGGCCGGTGACGCCCGCGACCGGGCGCACGAGCTGTTCGAGACGGTCGGGCTCACACCGACGACGCAGTACGCCGCGAAGCTGCCGCACCAGCTGTCCGGTGGACAGCGCCAGCGGGTCGTGATCGCTCGCGCCCTCGCGTGTGACCCGGAGCTGATCGTCGCTGACGAACCCGTCTCGATGCTCGACGTGTCGCTGCGGGCGGGGGTGCTCAAGCTCCTCGCCGGACTGCGTGAGCAACGGGGGCTCAGCCTTCTCTACATCACGCACGACCTGTTGAGCGCCCGCGTCGTGACAGACGAGATTCTCGTGCTGAACAAGGGAAAAGTCGTCGAACGCGGCGAAACGAAGCATGTCCTCCAGCATCCGACGGACGACTACACGGTCATGTTGCTCGATGCCGTGGCATCGCCCGTCGCCAGTTAGCGAAGAGAAGGAAGTGTCCTGCATGAGAAAGCGCATGAACGTGCATCGATCGGCCGTCGTCCGCGCGACTGCCGCCGCGGCCGTGCTCGGCCTGGGAGTGCTGACCCTGCAGTCGGCGCAAGCCCAACCCGCCGTCCACGGTCGCGCCGGACACGCCGCTCCCGCTCCGCACGGGGGCTCCGTCGCGCGCTTCACCGGACTGGATCGCACGCAGCGATCGAACCTGATGGCAATCGCGCG
This sequence comes from Nocardioidaceae bacterium, assembly GCA_050700835.1. Taxonomy (GTDB): domain Bacteria; phylum Actinomycetota; class Actinomycetes; order Propionibacteriales; family Nocardioidaceae; genus JBOHDX01. The sequence goes on along the minus strand of JBOHDX010000096.1, from coordinate 23,458 downwards.
GCGGACCTGGGCGTTCTACGGTGACGACGTCGACCCCGTCACCCACCTGCCGTTGGACAACGTGACGTACGCAGGCGGCTCCAGCACCCCCACGAGCTACGGTCGCTACACCTCCTCGGCCAACATCGGCGTGTACCTCTGGGCCGTCGTCTCCGCCCAGGACCTTGGACTCATCACGCGACAACAGGCGGCTGACGACGTCAACGCCACGCTCCGCTCGGTGCGCAACCTCGCGCGCTACAAGGGTTTCCTCTACCAGTGGTACGACACATCGACGGGTGCTGTGCTCACAAACCCCGGAGGGGCCGCGTGCTCCACCACCACGGGGACGTTCGACAACTGCTCGTTCGTGTCGAACGTCGACAACGGCTGGTACGCCTCCGGTTTGATCGAGGTGCGCCAGGCGATCCCCCAGGCGCGACACCTCGCGGACTCCCTGCTCAAGCCGATGGACTTCAGCATCTTCTACGACGGGCGAGCGGAGACGCACTGCAACACGAACCCTGCCGTCACCGGAAACCAGCCGACCGGTCAGATGTACGGCGGCTACTACGTCGGCTCGCCGCCGGACCAGGGCAACAACTACACGCACTACTACCACAACGGCGCGCTCTACAGCGATCCGCGGATCTCCGCGTACATCGGGATGGGCCGGCACCAGATGCCGGGCAACGTGTGGTGGCGCAGCTGGCGTGAGCTGCCTCCTCCCGCGCCGTTCGCCGACTGTCAGCAGACCGATCCCGACTTCTCCTGGCAGGGCCAGTGGCCGATGGGCGGCTCCTGGACGACGGTCACAGACCCGCAGTCGCACCAGAGGTTCCCGGTCTGGGAGGGGCACTACACCTATCCGGGGTCGCACCTGACATTCATCCCGACGTACAGCGGCGGCATGTTCGAGGGACTCATGGTCAACGACGTGGTGCCGGAGACGTCGTGGGGCACGCACAGCTTCGGGTTGGCGGACCGACGCCTCGCCGAGGTGCAGATCAAGTACGCCAAGGAGCAGCTGCACCTTCCTGTCTGGGGCATGTCGCCGTCCAGCACGGCCGACGACTCCGGTGGCTACGGTGGCTTCGGTGTCGAGGGGCTGAGGTTCCCGTACCACGGTGTCGGCGCCACCGCGAGCGACCCGAACCAGGGACTGTCCCAGTGCCACGGGTGTGCCACCGAGGACGTCGTGACGCCGCACGCGTCCTTCATCGCGCTGGACGTAGTGCCTCAGCGGGCGTACGCCAACATCCAACGGCTGCGAACTCTGTATCCGGGCGTGTACGGGTCGCGAGGCTTCTTCGACGCGGTCAACCCGTCAACGGGTGCGGTGGGTCACCGCATCCTGGTGCTCGACCAGTCGATGATCATGGCGTCGCTCGACAACGCGCTGCGCGACCGGGCATTGCAGAGGCACTTCGCGGCCGACCGTGTCTCCCGCGTGGCCCGCACGTATCTGTCGTACGAGAACATGTCGCTGGGCTGAGGAACCCGCGGATGGGCGGGCTAGGGCTCGACCGGCGGGATCTCGGCCGTCGCCTGCCCGGCGTACGCACGCTCCCAGCGCCCGTCGGCCTTGGCGCGATCCACCTCGAGCTGACTCGCCGGCCGCATCCGGCCGGAGGCGATCAGCACTCCGACCTTGTCGGTGTTGGACTTGGACCAGATGGACCTCGGGCGCCGCGGGGTGAACCGCTGCAGGAACCAGGTCGCGTCGTACGACCCCTTCTGGCCGTCGATCCAGCCGAAGCACACGGCGACCTCGATCGCTTCCGGCAACGTGACCGACACGAGTCCGCTCGCCTTCTTGGCCAGCTTGAGCCACACGCCGGGCGACGTGGCGTGGTGCTCGGCGAGCCACGCCTCGAGCTCTGCGGCATCGGCGAACGGCACCAACGGCAGGCCATCCTTGGTGTGCCGTTCCCATTCGTCACCCCTGGAACGCACCCGCATCGAGCTGGGGACGGTAGCCGGCCCGCAGGGCAGCCAGGGTGGACGGCGGAGTGATCACCTCGGCCTCTCCTCGCCGCGGACGGGGTCGCGGCGCCGCATAGCCACCGGTCGTCCACGGCACCAGCTCATCGGGGCGAACCAGCGCGGGACCGCCGTCCACCAGCACGAACGCACCGTCCGGCAGCCCACGCCACGGACGCTGGTGCAGTCGCCGCCGGTGGGTTCCTCGGACGATTCGCTCGCCGTGCAGTCGTCGGTCGAGGTCCTTCGCAGCCGGTACGCCGACCCCGACCCCTCGGGCGAGCGCGGCGCGGAACGACTCGTAGTCGGGCCGGCGACACAGCGCGCATGGTCGATGACCCGCCGCCAGCGCCACCGCCTCGTCGTGGAAGAAGAGCACGGTGAAGCGGTGTGGGTGCCACTGCGGCAACCGCCAGTCCTTGTGCCGCAGGGTGCAGATGATCCACAGCGGGCTCGCGTGGAACCGCACGATGTCGGTGCCCCGGTGCAGGATGCCGCGGTTGCCGAGCCAGGCCCCGCGCAGCGGCATCGCCACGATGTCGCCGAGCGGTGTCACCCGATTGCGTTTCGGCGGAGGGCGAGTCGCGGGCACGGACCCGACCGTACTGGGGAGAGCCGACGTTTCCGGTTCATGCAACCGTCCCACCTTGCACGGCCGACCATCAACCGCCGACATTCAGCTGGGGCCGATCAGGCTCATCAGGTCCGCGTGGAACCACGCGCCGCCGGCCAGCCGGGGGCTGTAGACCACGAACGCGATCTGGTCCCCAGCGGCGACCGCGGTGAGGCCGGTAGTGAGCTGATACCAGTTGGAGTTGTCCGCCAGCGTCAGCGTCGTGGCCTTGGCCAGCACGATCTTGCCGGCGGGGTTGACCTCGCGCAGCACGAGGTTGACCGTCTGGCGGGCCTGCTGACCATGCACCCAGACGGTGCCGGTGTACGCCCCGCCCGCCGCCGTCGAGGTGACAGGTCTCGGTGAGGAGATTACCCCGGCCGGCCCCGCGGTTCCGGCGCTGCGCGCGACCTGCAACGACGAAGTCCCGTCGTAGGCGTCGTTCGTGGCGCGGCCGATCACCGAGCGGGTGTTGTAGCGCCCGGTCCATCCCACCGTGGACGTCTCGACGCTTGGGTTGGAGATGTAGTCCCTCGTCGGCGGCGGCGGACTCGCCACGGTGTCGGTGTCGGTGGCGCTGCACACGCTTCGGGAGTCACTGCAGGCGTCTGCGGTGACCTGCGCCTGCGTGGCCAAGGCGTCGCCGACAGCGTTGTCTTCCACGATCGCCTGCACCGTCTTGGACACCGATGCACCGGCTGCCAGATCGCCGAGCGACCAGCTCACGCTCTGTCCGTTGACGGTGCCGTCGGTCTGGCCGATGGTCAGGTTGGTCGGCAACGTGACGTCCAGGCTGACGCCGTTGGTGGTGTCGGCCGTCCCGGTGTTCTGCACCGTTGCGGTGTAGGTCACCTGCTGCCCGTCTGTCACGTTGGTGACCCCGTCGCTCAGCGAGGTCGACAGCACAGGTGCAGGCGGGCCGTCGACGTACCCGGTCAGGGTCGTGGTGTACAGGTCGGTGCCCTCGACGCAGGGATCCTTGTTGGGCGACGGTGTGAAGACCGGGCCGCAGATGAAGTTCAGCGTCATCTGGTCGCCGACGACATCGACTCGCAGGTGCTCGAGGTGGTTGGTGTGCCACAGGGACCCCGCCGACGGCGTATTGATGCTGGTCTCCTCCGACCCGCCGCCGCCGTCGGTCACGTTCACCACGCCGTGTTGGGGGGAGAACACCTCGCCACCGTGGATGTGGTGACCGATGTTGAGCACGTACTTGCCGTCGGGGCGGGCCGTCGGTGCGTACTTGTCCCCGAGCGCGTTGATCGCGGTGCGCAGCGCCTGGCTGGCCGCGGTGCCCAGACTCGTGTACGCCGGCCGGTGACCGTAGGTCACGATGACGTAGATGTTGGGGTCCGCCTCGGCCTGGGCCATCAACGCATCCGCCTCGGTCTGCCAGGCGGGGTAGGCGTTGTACCAGGGTTCGGGGTAGGTGATGAACAGCACGTGCCCGGCGGTGAAGTAGCCCCAGTCGTTGCCGAGACAGCCGTTGGTCTTCGGGCTGCCCGGCGCAGGGCACCCGGGGTTGCCGGTCTGCGACGGCGTGTCGTTGGGCACCGTCTGCGGGTTGGGCATGTTGAAGCGGCCCTTGTAGTTGGCCATCGAGTCGCGCGGCGTGCCGGCCGGGGCGTTTCGCGGCGGCCCGTACTCGTGGTTGCCCCACGCGAACTGCATCGCCGCCTGGGTCGCGATCGGCGCGATGTCGTTCCAGAACTGGTGCACGGATGGGACACCGCACTCGTTGGCGTAGGTGATGTCACCGCCATGGGTGACGAACGCCGGCTGGTCGGCCGCGACCTGCTGCCAGACGTCCGCCATCCAAGTCTTGTTGCAGATCGAACCCGCGGCCGGGTTGTAGTAGGTGGTTCCGGTGTCGCCGATGTCGTCCCAGGTGAAGTCGCCGGTCGGCGCGGTCTGGAACGTGTGGTCGAGGCCGCTTGGACCGATCTCGTAGTGGTAGGTCGTGCCGGGACTCAACCCGGCCAGCTCCACCTGCCAGAACGGACCGGCGTTGTCGACCGGCTGCACCGATGGTGCGGCCGCGGTGGCGGTGCTGCCATAGCTGCTGTCCGTGCCGTACTGCACGGTGTCGTCGGGGCCCCGCCAGTACAGCCACATCTCGTCGGGGGTGTTGCCGAAGCTCGCGTGGATCTCGTCGTCGGTGTCGCCGGCCCCGAAGGCCGGTGACGAGTGCGGACCGATCGCGCTGAACCCGGTCAAGCCGGCGATCACCAGCACCGTCGACAGCACGGCGGCTCGCACCCGTCGCCGGCAGGACCCTCGGGCTCCGGACATTCCCCCCTCCTCCTCCGCCGCCGAGTCGACGCTGCAGTGATGTGGTCGGTGCCTCATCGTGTGTCGCGACGGTGGGAGGGTCAAGAAGATTGTGCAAACTGGTCGAACGACATGCCACGACTGCACGCTCGCGAGTCGCGCGGCCGGCATGCGATGCAGCATGGTCGTCAGGCCCGAGCGGCGGTACGTTTTGAGCAGGCTCGTGGAGAGGGAGAAGGATCGTGAAGAAGCTGATCAACGACCCGGCCGATGTGGTGGCCGAGGCGCTGCGCGGGGTCGAGGCGGCACACCATGACCTGCGGGTCGATCACGAGAACCGTCTGATCATCAGAGGCGATGCGCCGGTGAGCAAGAAGGTTGGCCTGGTGTCCGGCGGAGGATCCGGCCACGAACCCCTGCACGGCGGCTTCGTCGGCCCGGGCATGCTGGATGCGGCGGTCTGTGGCGAGGTGTTCACCTCACCCACGCCCGAACCCATCCTGGCGGCGACGACTGCCGTCGACGGCGGCGCCGGCGTGCTGCACATCGTGAAGAACTACACCGGCGACGTGATGAACTTCGAGATGGCCGCCGAGCTGGCGGGAGAGTTAGGGGTCACCGTTGAGGCCGTCGTCACCAACGACGATGTCGCCGTGCAGGACAGTCTCTACACCGCCGGTCGTCGTGGCGTCGGGGTCACCGTCCTCGTCGAGAAGATCGCCGGTGCCGCGGCGGAGGAGGGTCGCGACCTGAAGGCCGTCGCGGAGATCGCCCGCAAGGTCAACGACCGTGGACGGTCCATGGGCATGGCGCTCACCAGCTGTGTGGTGCCGGCCGCCGGCAAGCCGACGTTCGACCTGCCCGAGGACCAGATGGAGATCGGGATCGGGATCCACGGCGAGCCTGGCCGCTTCCGCCGTGACCTCGCACCCGCGCACGAGATCGCCGAGCAGATGCTCGAGCCGATCGTCTCGGACCTGCCGTTCGCCAGCGGCGACGCCGTCATCGCACTGTGCAACGGCATGGGAGGCACCCCCCTGATCGAGCTCTATCTGATGTACGCGGAGTTCGCGGTGCTGCTGCAGGGACATGGCATCTCTGTGGCGCGATCGCTGGTCGGCAACCACATCACCTCGCTCGACATGGCTGGATGCTCGCTGAGCCTGGTCAAGGCCGACGACGAGCTGCTCGCCTTGTGGGACGCGCCCGTCCGTACCCCCGGGCTGCGCTGGGGAGTGTGACCGTGGGCGACGTGACGTTGGCGCAGGCGACCGACTGGTTGGCCCGGTTCAAGCAGGCCGTCGTGACCGGCAGGGGATACCTCACTGAGCTCGACTCCGCGATCGGGGACGCCGATCACGGCACCAACCTGGCCCGCGGCATGACTGCGGTCGTCGACAAGCTGGCTGCGTCGCCGGCGGAGACGATCGGGGGCTTGCTGTCCGTGAGCGGCATGACCCTCGTGTCCACCGTGGGGGGTGCGAGCGGGCCGTTGTACGGCACCTACTTCCTGCGCATCGGCAAGTCGCTCGGGGAGGCGCCGGACGTCGACGCGGTGGCACTCGGCACCGCGCTCCGCGCCGGCCTGGACGGGCTGATCGCCCGGGGGAAGGCCGAGCTCGGCGACAAGACGATGGTGGATGCGCTGACGCCCGCGACGCGCGCGTACGAGTCGACCGTCGGGGCTGGCGGCTCCGCGGCCGACGCCGCGCGCGTCGGCGCAGCGGCCGCCGCAGAGGGCCGCGACGCGACCGAGCCGTTGGTCGCTCGCAAGGGCCGCGCCAGCTATCTGGGCGAACGCAGCGCCGGGCACATCGATCCCGGCGCCGCGTCGGCGACGATGTTGATGGAGTCCCTGGCGGAAGCTCTGGCGGTCTCGTGACGGGACGCGTCGGCATCGTCGTCGTGTCGCACTCGGAACCACTGGCCCGGGCGGCGGTGGATCTGGCCCTGCAGATGGTCGCCGACGCGCCACCACCGATCGAGATCGCGGCCGGGGCCGACCGCGGTCTGGGCACCGACGCCACCGAGGTCGCAGTCGCCATCACCCGGGCGGACGAGGCTGCCGACGGGGCCGGAGTGCTGGTGATGACCGACCTCGGGAGTGCCGTGCTGTCGGCCGAGATGGCGATGGAGCTCGTCGCCGGTCTTCGAGGACCGGTCGTCGTCTCGACCGCCCCTCTGGTAGAGGGCCTGGTGGCCGCGACGGTGCAGGCCGCGCTGGGCGCATCGCTCGACGCCGTCGAGAAGGAGGCCCGCGCCTCGGCATCGGAGAAGGCGCAACGGATCAGCACGGAGGAATCGGGGACCGGAGCGCAGCCTCAGACGCAGCCGTTGCCTCAGACGCAGCCGGTGCCGCAGATGGTCGAGGACGTGACCGCCGAGGTAACCGTCGTCAACGAGCACGGGTTGCATGCGCGGCCGGCCGCGGTGCTGGTCAGCGCGGCTCGCCGTTACGACGCGGCCATCCGGTTGACCAACGTCACCGGCAGCCGCGGCCCGGTCGATGTCGCAAGTCTGTCCGCCGTCGCGACGTTGGGTGCGCGGAGAGGCGACACCCTGCTGCTCGCTGCGACCGGGCCGCAGGCAGCGGACGCGGTGACGTCATTGCGGACCCTCGTCAGCGAAGGCTTCGGCGAGGAGGTCACGCAGGTGCCCGAGACCGGCGACGACGAGCCCACTCTCGACGAGGTGGACAGCCACCAGCAGGTGGATGCACCGTGTACCGCCTCGCCCGGGATCGGCGTGGGGCCGGCGTGGTATCTCGACGACGTCCCCGTCGACGAGTCTGCTCTCGAGCCGGCGGATCCGCTGGCCCAACGACAGCGACTCGAGGCGGCGGTGGCCGGCGCCCGCGCGGACCTGACCGCGTCGCGGGAGCGAAGCGCGGAGCTGACCGGACCGGCCGAGGCCGCGATCTTCGACGCCCACCTCCTGCTGCTCGACGATCCGTCGTTGACCGGCGAGGCTCTCGCCCGGATCGCCCCTGACGTGGGGGCAGTGACGGCGTGGCGCTGGGTCGTCGACAACGCGGCCGCTGCGTTCGACGCACTGCCCGACGAGTACCAACGCGCTCGTGCGGCCGACGTGCAGGCGGTGGGTGCGACCGTGCTGCGGCACCTGACCGGTGTGGCCGGGCCGGGCAGCCAGCCGGGCGTGCTGATAGCTCGCGCTGTGACTCCGGAGCAGGTCACGGCACTCGACCCGGCGGAGGTGGAGGCCGTGGTCACGGTCGAAGGCAGCGCGACCTCGCACGCCGCGATCCTGGCGCGTGCGCTCGGCATCCCGATGGTCGTCGGAATCGGCGGCGAGCTGCTGGACACGCCGGCCGGCAGCCTTGTCGCAGTCGACGCCGACGCCGCGACGGTCGAGGTCGGCCCGGCCCGGCAGACCATCGACGACCTGCGGCTGCGCGCGAAGCGACTCGCACGGGCCGACGCCCAAGCCCGATTTCATGCCCGCGAACCCGCGTTCACCCGCGACGGCACCCGGATCCACGTGGCCGCCAACGTCGCGTCTCCTGCCGACGCCGCCGCGGCCGCGGCGGCAGGTGCGGAGGGAGTCGGCCTGCTGCGGACCGAGCTGTTCTTCCTCGACCGGCCGACGATGCCGAGCGAGGAGCAGCAGGTCGAGGCGGTCCTGGCCGTCGCGCGGGCGTTGGACGGAGCCCGCGTCACGGTCCGCACGCTCGACGTCGGTGGCGACAAGCCGTTGCCCTATCTGCGTACCCGGCCCGAGGCCAACCCCTTCCTCGGTCTGCGTGGGCTGCGGCTCTCGCTGGCCCGGCCGCGGGTGTTCCACACGCAGCTGCGAGCGATCGTCCGCGCCGCGGAGCAGACACCCATCAGCGTGATGTTTCCGATGGTGTCGACCCGCGACGAGCTGGTCCGCGCCCGTGACGCCCTCTCGGCCGCCGCGGCGGCGCTGGGACTGCCCCGGCTGCCGGACGGGCTCGAGGTCGGCGTGATGATCGAGGTGCCCGCCGCGGCGCTCACCGTCCAGCACTTGGCCGACCTCGTCGACTTCGTGAGCATCGGCACGAACGACCTGACGCAGTACGTCATGGCTGCCGAGCGAGGCAATGCGGCGGTGGCCTATCTCGCCGACGCCCTCGAACCGGCGGTGTTGTTCTTGATCGACCGCACCTGCAACCAAGTGAAGGGTCGGGCGCGGGTGGCGGTGTGCGGCGAGGTCGCCGGGAACCCGGAAGCCACTGCGCTGCTGCTCGGACTCGGGGTCGACGAGCTGAGCATGGCCCCGCGCTCGGTGCCCGCGGTCAAGCAGGCGGCCCGCGAAGCCGACCTCGCAGTGGCCCGCAAGCTCGCCGACGGGGCGCTGCGCTGTGAGTCGGTGCAGGACGTACGCGCACTGCTGCGCGATTGACGCGCGTCGATTCGACGCGAGCGGTAATGCCCTGATTTCTCCATGTCCGTTGCCAAATCGCCGCCGCGACATACGTCGAATGGCGTGCATGCAGGTATCAATCGGAGGAACATGCCGCTCATGGTGGGGTCGGGCCGCATGTGGGCTGCCCGGCGCACGTGCGTCTAGGAGGCAGCACATGCCTGTCGATCTGAAGTCGATCAATCGCAATGACCAAGGTGTGATGGGGGCCGCGATCCTGGTCTTCATCTTCTCCTTCGTCACGTCCTTCGTCACCGCGAGTGCGGGCGGATTCTCCGTCGGCATCAGCGCGTGGCACAGCTGGGGCGTACTCGGCCTGCTCCTGGTCTTCGCGGCCGCCGCCGTGGTCGCCGTGCGGGTGTTCGCTGGAACGTCCCTGCCGGCGCTTCCTCTGGGTTGGGCCGTCATCACTACGGGGCTGGCAGGACTCGGCGCACTGCTGTTGATCCTGCGCGGATTCACCTACGGGAGCGGGGGGTTCGGCATCAGCGTGCACCCTGGCTGGTCCGGCTACCTGCTGTTCATCCTGGCGATCGCGGAGACGGTGTTCGCGGCACTCGGTCTGCGCGAGAGCGGCGAGAAGATCGCCTGGCAGCCCCCCGCGAGAGGTGCCGCTGCGGGTGCCGGTGGTGCGGTCGACCCGGGTCCCAGCGCCACCCAGACCTGGCAGCCGCCGTCGGCTCCGCCTCCCCCGCCGCCACCCCCGCCCTCGTCGGACCAGCCTCCGCCGCCGCCACCGGGCTGAACCTCCGGCGCCTCCGGGCTGAACCTCCGGCTGCGGGAGCAACGCGCTCAGCGCCAGGCTCTCCAGCAGGTCTCTCATCGCCTGCTCGGAGAGCCTTGCGCTGTGCGGGGTCGAGTTGAGCAGTCCGAACACCGCCTGCACCGCCGCTCGCGCGGTCGGTCTGTCGAGGTCTGAGCGGAGCCGGCGTACGACGTCGACCCACTCGTCGATGTAGCGACGCTGGAGCAGGCGTACCCGGTCCCGGTCGGACGATTGCAGCGTCGCCCACTCGCGCTCCTGCACCACGATGAGTGCAGGATGGGTGAGCGCGAAGTCGATGTGCCAACGCACCAACGCGCGCAACGCCTCGCCGGGACCGGACGCGTCCCGCGCCCGCGCTCGTCCCTGCTCGAGAAGCTCCTCGCTGATCCCGATCAACATCCGCGCGAGCATCGCGTCCTTGCTGGCGAAGTGGCGGTACAACGCGGGGCCGGACACACCGCAGGCGGCGCCGATCTCGTGCACCGACACACCGTGGAATCCCCGTGTGGCGAACAGGTCCGCCGCGCTCGACAGGATCTGTTCGCGCCGTGAGGTGGACACGACGTGAAGCGTATCCCCGTTGGTTAACGGTTGTTAACCTCCTCGGGCTGTTGCGTCTTGACGTCCGGGTCGCGCAGCAGCCGTGGTCCGGCGGCCGCGGCCGCGAGATCACATTTTCGTACGACTTCCAACCCGTCGCGACGCCTCGAAACGTGATCTCACGGCGGCCGGAGCGGTGTGGACCCTGACGACTCCGTTGAGCTCCGGCGGACGCCGCTAGTGACGGTGCCTCAGCACCGACCACATCGGCACCACGCCGCCGGCACGGTCACCGGCGTGGCCGAGGAAGCCGAGGTGCCAGTTGGTCTCGATCGTCGCCAGCAGCGAGTAATGGTTGTAGTCGGTGTGATCCACCACGTGCCGCGGTCCCGAGCCGGTCACCACGACCGCGGGGATGAGACCGCCGCCGTAAGTACCGCCGGGCCAGGTAGCGCTGACCCGAGGGTCACCGGCGGCGACGTACGGGGAGTCGCAGCAGCCGTCGGCGTTCTCCCAGCCGCCGGTCTCGGTGTTGCCGGTGTAGTCGTTCTCGTCGGTGATGATCACGATCGCGGAGCGCTTCGTCCACGCGCGAGACGACATGATCGTGGTCACCGCGCCCTTCACGAACTCGTCGGCCTTGTGCTTCAGCGCGGCATCGTTCGGGTCGTCCTTGGTGCTGCCGTACGGGCACGGCGTCTCCGGGTGACCGGCGATCGCGTCGTAGACGCCGCCGTGCATGTCGTTGCACTGGTTGGGGGTGATCCAGACGAACTGCGGCGCGTGTCGGCTGTTGAGGTCGCCGGCCAGCTGGGTGTACGGCTTGACGTCGGCCATCCGGTCCGGGTTGTTGATGACGTCGTCGAACAGCACGAACGGGTTGTGCTTCTTGGCATACAGCGCGTCGGCGGAGCTGGGAGCGAACCGGTCGAGCTTGTTGGCCGGGAGCGTCTGCATGTAGGCACCCCACCGGATGTGGTGAGCCTCGAGCTGGTCGACGAGGTTCGGCCGGTCGAGGTTGACGACGTTCTGGTCGTTGTCGTCCTGGATGCCGAAGTTGTCCCCTGCGATCGTCGCGATGTAGTTCGGCATCGACGGGTGGGTGACGCCGTAGTAGTGGTCGGCCATCGTGTACGTGTGGGCCAGGTGCGTGATGTAGGGCGCGTTGGCGTCGCCGATGACGCTGGACTGCGAGTGGTTCTCCAACATGATCACGTAGATGTGGTTCAGCGCTGCGCGACCGTGATGGTCGCCTGAGGCGTGACCGCCCGCGGAGGCCGCGGACGTGCCCGTGAACGCGAGCAGTGCCAACGCGCTGAGGGCGGTGAGCGTGCCGATTGGTCTTGCCAGCTTCATGGAGGTCTCCTGCCACCGGGAGTGTGAGCGCCTGGGCAGTCAACTCGCCCCGGACACAAAGGTCAACGGTGGGCAAAGTGAACGTCCGGCTACTTCCGGTCACCACTCCGGCGGGGGGTTGGGCGCGGTCGCCCGCGCTGGACCTCTGTAGTTAACGAGCGTTAACATCGGCTCGTGACGGAGACCTCGACCCGGACCTCGACACAGGCCGGGCTGCGCGAGCTGGTCGGCGAGCTGCGCGCGCGGGTGGCCGTGGCCCGCCAGGGAGGGTCGGAGTCGGCGCGGGCCAAGCACACGGGGCGGGGCAAGCTGCTGGTTCGCGACCGGGTCGACCGGCTGCTGGACCCGGGCAGCCCCTTGCTCGAGCTGTCGCCGCTGGCGGCTACGGGGATGTACGACGACGCGGTGCCGTCTGCCGGCATCGTGACCGGGATCGGCCGAGTGTCCGGGCGCGAGTGCGTCGTCGTCGCCAACGACGCGACCGTCAAGGGCGGCACCTACTACCCGGTCACGGTCAAGAAGCACCTGCGGGCTCAGACGATCGCGGCCGACAACCGGCTCCCGTGCATCTACCTCGTCGACTCCGGTGGCGCCTACCTGCCGCTGCAGGACCAGGTGTTCCCCGACCGGGAGCACTTCGGCCGGATCTTCTTCAACCAGGCCAACCTGTCGGCGATGGGCGTGCCGCAGGTGGCCGCGGTGATGGGCTCGTGCACTGCCGGCGGGGCGTACGTACCCGCGATGTCGGACGAGTCGGTGATCGTCAAGGACGAGGGCACCATCTTCCTCGGGGGCCCGCCGCTGGTGAAGGCCGCGACCGGCGAGGTCGTGAGCGCCGAGGATCTCGGCGGCGGCGACGTGCACGCCCGCAGGTCCGGTGTCGTCGACCACCTCGCCGCCGACGACGCCGAGGCCCTCGCCATCGTCAGGTCGATCGTGGACACGTTCGAGCGTCCCGAGCAGCCCAGCCTGCGACGGCACGAGCCGGAGGAGCCGGCCGAGGACCCCGCCACGGTGTACGACGTGGTACCGGCCGACTCGCGCACGCCCTACGACGTGCGTGAGGTCGTCCGCCGCGTGGTCGACGGGTCACGGCTCCACGAGTTCAAGGCGTTGTACGGCGAGACGTTGGTGTGCGGCTTCGCCCGGATCTGGGGCTATCCGGTGGCGATCCTGGCCAACAACGGGATCCTGTTCTCCGAGTCGGCACTCAAGGGTGCCCACTTCATCGAGCTGGCCAACCAGCGCGGCATCCCGCTGGTGTTCCTGCAGAACATCACCGGCTTCATGGTCGGCCGAGAGTACGAGAACGGCGGCATCGCCAAGGACGGCGCCAAGCTCGTCACCGCGGTCGCGTCGTCGGTCGTGCCGAAGTTCACGGTCGTGATCGGCGGCTCGTTCGGCGCCGGAAACTACGGCATGTGCGGCCGGGCGTACGACCCGCGCCAGCTGTGGATGTGGCCCAACGCGCGGATCTCGGTGATGGGCGGCGAGCAGGCGGCGTCGGTGCTCGCGACCGTGCGCCGTGACGGCCTGGAGGCACGAGGCGAGCAGTGGTCGGCCACCGACGAGGAGGCGTTCAAGGCACCGATCCGCGAGCAGTACGAGTCGCAGGGCGCGCCCTACTACTCGACGGCCCGGCTGTGGGACGACGGCATCATCGATCCCATGGACACCCGGCGGGTGCTGGCCATGGGCCTCGCGGCCGCGGCGCACGCACCGATCCCCGAGCCGCGCTTCGGCGTCTTCCGGATGTGACGCGCGTGGATGACAGCGTCGTACACCCGTTCTCCACGGTGCTGGTGGCCAACCGCGGCGAGATCGCCCTGCGGGTCATCCGCGCCTGCCGGGAGGCAGGACTGCGCACGGTCGCGGTGTGGTCGGACGCCGACCGGGAGGCCCCGCACGTGCGCGAGGCCGACCTGGCGGTGCGCGTCGGCCCGGCAGCGGCGTCGCAGTCGTACCTCTCGATCGACGCGCTGCTGCACGCTGCCGAGGTCTCGGGCGCGGACGCGGTGCACCCCGGCTACGGCTTCCTGTCCGAGCGGGCCGAGTTCGCCCGCCGGGTGACCGAGGCGGGGCTGGTGTTCATCGGGCCGAGTGCCCAGGTGATGGAGTCGATGGGGCGCAAGGACCATGCCCGCGAGATCGCGGAACGCGCCGGTGTCCCGGTCACCCCGCGCTTCGACCTATCAGTGGGCTTCGACCTGTCAGTTGATGGTCATGACGCTGCGCCTCAGCTCACCCGGCCGGGCACTGGCAGCTCGGCGGTGGCGGCGGCTGCCGACGCGTACCCGGTCCTGGTCAAGGCGGCGGCCGGTGGCGGCGGCAAGGGCATGCGGATCGTGCGTACGCCCGGCGACCTGGCCGACGCGGTCGCGGCCGCCGGGCGGGAGGCGGCGTCGGCGTTCGGTGACGACACCCTGCTGATCGAGAGGTACGTCGAGCACGGCCGTCACGTCGAGGTCCAGGTGGTCGGCGACCACCACGGCAACGTCGTGCACCTCTTCGAGCGCGACTGCTCGGTGCAGCGCCGGCACCAGAAGGTGCTGGAGGAGGCGCCGGCGCCGACCATCTCGGCAGCCGTGCGCGAGACCCTGCTGACGTCGGCGGTCGCGCTGGCCCGCGAGGTCGGCTACGTCAACGCGGGCACGGTGGAGTTCCTGGTCGCTGCCGACGAGGTCTTCTTCCTCGAGATGAACACCCGCCTGCAGGTCGAGCACCCGGTGACCGAGGCGGTCACCGGCCGCGACATCGTCCGGCTGCAGCTGGACGTCGCCGCCGGGCGGCCGCTCGGGTTCGCTCAGGCCGACGTGACGTGCAGCGGCCATGCGATCGAAGCCCGGGTCTATGCCGAGGATCCCTACGCCGGCTTCCTGCCGCAGGCCGGCCGCGCGGACATCGTGCGGTGGCCCTCGCCGTCGCGGGCCCGCGTGGACGCCGCTCTCGACTCCGGTGACACCGTCACGACGGCCTACGACCCGATGCTCGGCAAGATCATCGTGCATGCGCCGACCCGCGAGGCCGCCCGGTTGTCGCTGGTCGCCGCGCTCGACGACACGGCGGTCGTCGGGCTCACCACCAACGTCGGGTTCCTGCAGGCGCTGGCCTCGTCGCGGGCCTACGCCGACGCGGCGATCGACACCGCGTGGCTCGACCACGACCCGGCCGGTGCCGCGGCGGTCGCGGCGCCGGGCGTACCCCCGATGGCGGAGCCGCTCGCGGCCTGGGTGCTGGCTCGAGTCACCGCCCGGGACGACGCGCGGGACCCGTTCGGGACGGCCGACGGCTGGCGCGCTGGAGGCCCGCCGGCCCCGGTGCCGGTGACGCTTCAGCGCGCGGGGTCGACGTCCACGTGGCAGGTCGATCCCACCACGGGGGTGGTCACGGGGCAGGGGACTCGGACGCGCATCGCGCTGGTGGAGCGGTCCGACACGCACGTGCGCGTCGACGTCGACGGGATCGCACTCGACACGACCGTCGCGGTCGATCAGCACGCGATCACGGTCGTGCTGCATGGACAGCCCTGGGTGTTCACCAGACCGGATGCGTTCGGCCCGGCAGCGTCGAGCGTGCTCGCCGAACGTGAGGTCGTCGCTCCCATGCCGGGGACGGTGCTGTCCGTCGAGGTCGGGCAGGGTGACGAGGTCAGCGAGGGTCAGACCCTCGGCGTGATGGAGGCGATGAAGATGGAGCTCGCGCTCAAGGCGCCCTACGCCGGGACGGTC
This sequence comes from Nocardioidaceae bacterium, assembly GCA_050700835.1. Taxonomy (GTDB): domain Bacteria; phylum Actinomycetota; class Actinomycetes; order Propionibacteriales; family Nocardioidaceae; genus JBOHDX01. The sequence continues at coordinate 7,818 of JBOHDX010000096.1, read as the reverse complement.
GGCCACGTCGGTGCGGCCGCGGGCGACCAGGTCGCGCTGCGGCACGTGCTGTTCACCGTCGACCCGGTCGGCGCATGAGGTCGCCCCAGGTGGTGTCCGACCCCGGGTTGCCCGACCGGGTGACCATCTACGAGGTCGGCCCTCGCGACGGCTTGCAGAACGAGAAGTCGGTCGTCCCGCTCGACGCCAAGGTCGAGTTCGTGCAGCGCCTCGTCGCCGCCGGGCTGCCCGTGGTCGAAGTGACCAGCTTCGTGCACCCCGCGTGGGTGCCGCAGCTGGCCGACGCGGCTGACCTGGTGACCCGCATCGACCTCGCCGGCCCCGTCCCGATGCCCGTCCTGGTGCCCAACCTGCGCGGGCTCGACCGGGCACTCACCGCTCGTGCACAGCACATCGCGATCTTCGGCAGTGCGACCGAGTCGTTCGCGAGGGCCAACCTCAACCGTGGCCTCGATGAGCAGTACGCCATGTTCGAGCCGGTCGTCGGGCGTGCCCGCGCGGAGGGCCTCGACGTCCGTGCATACCTCTCGATGTGCTTCGGCGACCCCTGGGAGGGTGACGTCGCCGTCGACCAGGTGGTGACGGCCGGCATCCGGCTGCTCGATCTCGGTGCCACCCAGCTGTCGTTGGGGGACACGATCGGCGTGGGCACGACGGGGCACGTGGTCGCGCTCATCGACGCCTTCGCCGACGCCGGCGTGCCGCCCGGCCGACTCGCGATGCACTTCCACGACACCTACGGCCAGGCGCTGGCGAACGCCTCGGCGGCGCTGCACCACGGCATCACGACGTTCGACGCATCAGCAGGCGGCCTGGGTGGCTGCCCGTACGCGAAGAGCGCGACCGGGAACCTCGCCACCGAGGATCTGGTGTGGATGCTGTCCGGGCTGGGAGTCGACACCGGCGTCGACCTTGAGTCACTCGTCGACACGAGCCGGTGGATGGCGGGCCAGCTCGGCCGGCCCAGTCCGTCACGCGTCGTCACCGCGTTGAGCGGCGGGTGAGCACGTTGCCGGCGGGCGGATAGGCTCGCCGCCGATGGCACCCACCAAGAAGGTCTTCCTGCACGTCGGGTCACCCAAGACCGGCACGACGCTGCTCCAGGACCTGCTGTTCCACAATCGGCATCGCCTCGCCGAGCACGGAGTGTTGTACGCCGCGAAGCGGTTCGACCAGCACTTCCTGGCGGCGCTCGACCTGATGGGCATGAAGTGGGGCGGCCTCGAGAAGGACGCCGCCGGCGCATGGTCGAGACTGGCTGCGCAGGCGCGCGAGTTCGACGGCAACGTCGTCATCTCGCACGAGATCCTGGCGGCCGCGAACCAGGAGCAGGCGGAGCGTGCATTGCGTGACCTCGACGCCGAGGTCCACCTCGTCTGCTCCGCCCGGGACCTTGCCCGGCAGATCCCGGCGGAGTGGCAGGAGAGCATCAAGCACCGGCGAGAGTTCGGGTACGCCGACTTCTGCGCCGACCTTCAGCTGGCCAAGCCGAAGCTCCAGGCATCGCGTTGGTTCTGGAAGGTGCAGAGCTGGCCGGAGGTGCTGGCGCGATGGGGTTCGACGTTGCCGGCGGACCGCGTGCATGTGGTCACGGTCCCCGCACCGGATGCCCCGCGCTCGTTGTTGATGGAACGCTTCGTCGACACCCTCGAGATCAAGCCGGGCTGGCTGGCGGAGCGCAGCCAACGCAGCAACGCGGGCCTCGGCGGTGTCGAGGCGACCGTGATCAAGCACGTCAACCAGCGGCTGCCCCCGACCAGGCTGGAACCGCACTACTACCGGGAGATCGTGCGCGAGCTGCTGGCGCACCGCACCCTCGCCGGACACCTCGCCGGCGGCAAGGTCGTGCTGCCACCAGCCTTGTACGAGTGGGCATCCGCGCTGTCGCAGGACTGGACGGAGCAGTTGCGAGCCGCGAAGTACGACATCGTCGGCGAGCTCGACGACCTGCTGCCGGCGGCTCCGGCCGGCGCGTGGGTCGACCCGGACGCGGCGACGCCACTGCAACAGCTCGAGGTGACCGAGGCCGCGCTCGACGCGGTGATCCTCGAGCTGGCCCGCAGCCGCAGGGCCGAGGACGAGCACCGGGCGGCGGGGTCGTCGGCGCCGTCGCGCAGCGACCGAACCGAATGGGTCAAACGACGGCTCGTCGAGGGCGCGGAGCGCAACCGTGGTCTCGCCGTCGCGCACCGGGCCTATCGCCGGCTGCGCTCACGTTGACGTCTGCGCCGATCCGCGGGTGCGCCGGGCAAGCAGCTCCCTCTCGGCGTAATGACCGATCTGGTGGGTCGACCACCCGTCGGTGATCGCGCCCACACCACCGCCCAACAAGGGGATCCGGCGCCCCACGACCAGTGCTGCACGGCGACCGCTGACCTTGGCCAGCAGCTCGGTGGTGACTTCGGTGCCGATCTTCTTGTCCAGCAGTGGGTCGTGCACCGGCGACGTGGCCAGCGTCATCGGGTTCGATGGCAGCTTCTTCTTGCGCACCAGGTCGTGCACGGTGTCCTCGCCGAGCAGGCAGGCGAGGATCGCGTTGCGTACCCGCGGATCGTCCAGGTCATAGCCGCGCAGGTGGGCGATGCCTGCGACCAGGTGGCACTGCAGCAATGCCAGCCCCGTCACGTTGGCGGGGATCGTGACGGCCATCGTCACGAGCCCGCCGATGTTGGTCACGAAGCCCTGCGCCCCGGCCAGCCGGATGTGGGAGTCGATCAGTGCGCTGATCGCCTTGGCGATGTCACCGTGCGCTGAGACGAGCTTCGCGTCCGCCGCATCGGCCGCGCCGCGGATCGGGCCGGCTCCGTCGATGGCGCGCTCCAAGACCTCGCGCACGAACCCGCCGGTCAGCTGGGGCGCCACCTTGCGACCCAGCGGCACCAAGCCCTTGACCGCTGCCCGTCCGACACCCATGGGACCACCCTACGGCGCCCACAATTGGCTTGCCGTTCGTCGTGCGCGACGCCTACCTTCTCGCGGTGATCCTCGAGCATCTGTCGTCGTCGACCAGCGAGCTGTGGGCAACAGGCACATGGCGCGCCGACGCCGTCCGGTGGATCGACGCGGCTCTCCAGGACGCCGGCCTGACCCGGGTCGGAGACGTCGAGCGACCCCGGATCCGGCCCTGGTCGACGGAGCTCGTCGTGGAGACCGACGCCGGCCGCACGTGGTTCAAGGAGAACTGCCCCGGCCAAGCATTCGAGGCCGGGCTGGTCGCCGCCCTGAGCCGGCTGGTGCCGGACCACGTCGTCGCACCGCTGGCGGTGGACACGGCCAGGGGCTGGATGCTGACCCCCGACCACGGTCCGACGCTGCAAGCGCTCGGGCACACCGATCCGGTCACCTGGGAGCGTGTGATGACCGACTACGCCGACGCGCAGCGTCGGTGCTCCCGCCACGACGCCGAGCTCGCGGCCGCGGGCCTCCCGGCGATGCGGCCGCAGGACGTGGCGGCCTGGGCGGAGCTGCGTACCGCCGACCTCGCGGCGATGCCGGCCGGCGATCCGCGTCGGATCGACGCCGACGGGGTGGCACGCATTCGGGCGTACGCGAGCGACTTGCAACGGTGGTGCGACCTGCTCGCGGCGAGCCCGGTCCCGTTGTCGTTGGAGCACAACGACCTGCACGACAACAACACGTTCGTGCCGCAGGCCAGCGAGACCCGGTTGCGCTTCTTCGACTTCGGCGACTCCGTGTGGGCGCACCCCTTCTCCTCGCTCCTGGTCCCGTTCAACGTCCTCGGGAGGCAGCTCCAGGCCACACCGTCGGATCCCCGGATGGGGCGGGTGTTCGACGCCTATCTCGAGGTCTGGGACGACCTCGCCGACCGCTCGCAGTTGCGCGAGCTGGCTCGGGCGGCCATGCACGTGGGCCGGGTGAACAGGGCGGCGTCGTGGTGGCGGTGCCTGCCCAGCCTCAACGCCTCCGAGCTGGCCGAGTTCGGCCATCTGACCGGGATGTGGTTGACGCTCGTCGCCGACGACCCGCCGGTGTGAACTGCGGGTCCGGAGGCGGAACCGGCACAGTGGTGCTGTGCCCGAGCCCCTGGCCCCGTCGCCCTGGCGCTTCGATGCGTCGCGATGGGCCGACGACGACTGCGTGGCCGGCGGTGCCGACCTGGAGCCGGAGACGTTGTACGACGCCTACACCCACGGGGCGTTCCCGATGCCGGTCGACGACGTGGCACCGATGCTGTGGTGGTCGCCGTTGCGGCGGGGCGTGCTCGAGCTGCCGGACCTGGTGGTCAGCCGGTCCCTGCGGCGTTCCCTACGCGACTACGAGATCCGGGTCGACACAGCTTTCGAGGACGTGGTGCGCGGCTGCGCCGATCCCGCTCGGTCGGGATCGTGGATCAACACCGAGATCTGCACCGCGTACTCCCGGATGCACCGGCTCGGGTGGGCGCATTCCGTCGAGGCCTGGCGCGACGACCAGCTGATGGGGGGGTTGTACGGCCTGGCGATCGGTGGGCTGTTCGCCGGTGAGTCGATGTTCCACCGCGCCCGCGATGCGTCGAAGGTCGCCCTGGTCGCGCTCGTCGACCTGTTGCGCGACGACCAGGCCGACGACCGGCTGGTCGACGTGCAGTGGAGCACCGACCATCTGGTCGCGATGGGCGTCAGCGAGATCAGCCGTGCCCGCTACCTTGAGCGGTTGCCGAGGGTGCTGGCCGCGCCGCTGCCGCAGATCTGGCGCTGATGGACGTTCAGCCGACGTCGTGCGACTGCTGGGTCTGGGCGTAGCCCTCACCCAGACCGCTGACGAGGTTGTCGACGAACTCCGACACCTCCTCGGCCCGGAGCCGGAACGAGCCCGCGCACAGCCCGTCACGCCACAGGGAGAGCACGACGACGCCGTCATCGTGGTGCCAGGACATGCGCAGTGCGCGCCCCTGCCCACGAGCATCGAAGAAGACCTCGCCGCGAGACGGGAACGACGCCACCTCCGCCATCCACCCATGATGGCGCGTCCCTGGCCGATCGTCTGCAGGTCACGGCAAACTGGTCCCGTGCCTGAGCTCCCTGAGGTCGCCGCGCTCGCGGAGGACCTGCGCACCCGCCTGGACGGTCGAGCGTTCGCGCGGGTGTACGTCGTCGCGATCAGCGCCTTGAAGACGTTCGACCCGCCCGTCGATGCGCTGGCTGGGATGCTGGTCGACGGTGTCCGACGGCGCGGGAAGTTCCTCGACATCGAGGCAGGGGGACTGCACCTCGTGGTGCACCTGGCCCGCGCGGGATGGTTGCGTTGGCAACAGGAAGTGCCGGCGGCACCGCCGCGCCCGAGCCGCAAGAACCCGCTCGCGGCTCGCTTCGTCCTCGACGACGACTCCGGGTTCGACCTCACCGAGGCGGGCACCAAGAAGGGCCTGGCGCTCTATGTGGTCCGGCACCCGTCCGACGTACCCGGTGTGGCGCGGCTCGGCCCAGACCCGCTTGACGAGGCCTTCACGCTGGAGGTCTTCACCGCCGTGCTGGCAAAGGCGGCGCGGGCACAGATCAAGGGCGTGCTTCGTGACCAGGGCACGATCGCCGGCATCGGCAACGCCTACTCCGACGAGATCCTCCACGTGGCAAGGATGTCGCCGTTCAAACCGGCATCGCACATCACCGGTGACGAGCTTGCGCACCTGTACGCCGCGATCGGCTCGACGTTGCGAGGTGCGATCGCCCGTTCGGACGGACTCGCGGCGTCCGAGCTGAAGCGGGAGAAGAAGTCGGGGATGCGCGTGCACGGACGCGCCGGCCTGCCTTGCCCGGTGTGTGGCGACACAGTCGCGGAAGTGTCCTTCGCCGACTCGTCGCTGCAGTACTGCCCGACGTGCCAGACCGGCGGGAAGCCGCTCGCCGACCGCCGCCTGTCGCGGCTGCTCAAGTGACGCCCGGGCTCAGAGCACTTGCGGAGGAGCGTCCGTCTCACTGACCATCGGACGCTGGGCGTGCTCCCAGGCAAGCATGCCGCCCTCGAGGTTGATCGCCTCGACGCCTTGGGTCCGCAGGAACGCCGTGGCCCGGGCGGATCGACCCCCGGAGTGACAGACGACGAGCACCTGGCGGTCCGCCGGGACCTCGGCGATCCGGTCCTGGAGCTCGCCGAGCGGGATGTGGCGAGCCTGCGTGGCATGCCCGGCAGACCATTCGGATGGCTCGCGCACATCGAGCAGGACCAAGGTTTCGGGCAGCTCGGTCGGAACCTGGTCGATCTTGGCTGTCGGCACTGGCATCGGGTTCATGTGCTCCAGTCTGACGGTCCACCGGTGCGCCGACACGGCTAGGGCTCGATAGCCAAATCTACGGTGCGGGCTAGACAGCCCATACAGTCAGTGCGAGCGAGGACCCGATCCGGAACCCGTACGCCCCCGGAGCTGGGCAGCGTCCTCCTGAGCTCGCCGGCCGCGACCGGCAGCTGCGCCAGTTCGACGTCACTCTGGAGCGGGTGGCCGCCGGCCGGCCGGAGCGCTCCCTGGTGCTGTCCGGGTTGCGAGGCGTCGGCAAGACCGTCCTGTTGAACGCGCTGCGCTCCCAAGCCGTCAATCGCGCATGGGGCACAGGCAAGCTCGAGGCGCGCCCCGACCAAGCATCCGGCTGCCGCTGGCGCAGGCCGTCCACGCCGCCGTCCGTGAGGTCGCCCACCGTCACCGTGACCCCGAGCGGGTGGACGCCGTGGCGGGAGTGATCAAGTCGTTCGCGATGCGCACCAACGCGTCGGACCGCAAGGGGATTCGGTGGCACCCGCCGACCGACGTACCCGCCACCAAGGGCCGGGCCGACTCCGGTGACCTCGAGCTGGACCTGGTCGAGCTGTGCATCGACGTCGCAGCGCTGGGCGCCGATCTTGGTGTCGGGCTTGCCGTCTTCGTCGACGAGATGCAGGACATCACGCCCGAGGAGCTGGGCGCCCTGTGCGGCGCCTGCCACGAGGTCAGCCAGCAGCGCGCGCCCATGATCGTCGTGGGCGCCGGCTTGCCGCACCTCCCGGTGGCGCTGAGTGCCGGCAAGTCCTACGCCGAACGCCTCTTCCGGTACGTCGTGGTCGACCGGCTGCCGCGCGAGGAGGCTGAACGCGCGCTGACCGTGCCGGCCGCACGGCGAAGGCGTGACGTTCGAGCCGGGCGCTCTCGCGGAGCTGTACCGCCTGACCGACGGCTATCCGTACTTCATCCGGGCCTACGGCAAGGTGGCCTGGGACGCCGCCCCGGAGAGTCCGATCCGGGCGGTCGACGTCCGCGCGGGCGCACCCGAGGCGGAGGACGAGCTCGCCGTCGGCTTCTTCGGCTCGCGGTACGAACGGGCCACGCCGGCTGAGCGCGACTACCTGCGCGCCATGGCCGACCTGGGTGCCGGCACCGACGACGCGCCCGTCGCAACTGCCGACGTGGCCAGTGCGGTCGGGCGTCGGCCGCAGAGCCTCTCCCCGGCGCGGGACGCCCTGATCAAGAAGGGTCTGGTCTACGCCGCCGAGCGCGGTGCGGTGGCGTTCACCGTGCCGCACTTCGGCGTCTTCGTGCGTGCGCAGAGCGGGTGACGCAGGGCAGCTCACGCAGGGCGGGTGACAGGGGCGCTGTGCCCCGGGCAGCCGAACACGCTCGACAAGCCGGCCAACGGTGTGCGCCGTGCCGCATGGTCGGCGCGGCTGTGGTGGTGATCGGTTTTGTCGGTGCCGAGTGGGAGTGTGGGCACATGTTCGATTCTGTGGTGCAGGCGTGGGGCCGGTGAGCTGGAGCGGCTGGCCGGGCAACCGGTGTGCGCCCGGGACCTGGTGGACCGGATCGGTGCGGTGGAGTCGTTGACGGCGCGGCTGGTGGCCCAGCAGTGGCGCGAC
>JBOHDX010000095.1:0-61171 GCA_050700835.1 Nocardioidaceae bacterium | reverse complement strand
ACCGAACGCCATCAGAAGCGCGGCCGCACCGGTGAACAGGCATGCCGCCGGCACTAGATAGCGATCGAACCGGCGCGACCCCGCAGGCGTCGCCGCCGCCTCCACTGCCGGGTCGGGCTGATCCGAGACGCTCGCCGCCCGCGGCCCAGGCACTCTGTCGGGATCTGGCTCACCGCTCGGAGCCGGCTGGCCCAAGATCCGCCTGCGGCGCACCAGCACAGCCCCGAAGGCGACCAGCGCGGCGACCGCGAGGCCCACCGCCCACGTCACGCCCAGGCGCAGCACCAGACACAGGTGGTAGACGACCGTCCACGTCGCGAACGCCAGCAGGCACGCGTCAACCCCCACGTCGCACCAGCGCACCAGCCGCGACGACGACCGGGAGACGAGTGGCGCCGGAGAAGGCGGCGCCTTGACCTCTGCCAGGGTCACCGGCGTCCCCACGCGTTCCGGCCCCGCCGGTCCCGACCACCAGGCAAGGCGATGGCACTGCCGAGCGCCCGGCGACCAGAAGGAGGGGTGCCGGTCATGTGCACCAATGTATCCGAGGCCGCGGTGAGAGTCGGAGCACGTCGCCACGAAGCATCGGGACAGACGGAGCAGGGGTCGGGACGCTGGGCGGTCGAGCCCCGACGGGATGGGTCTCGGGGCGATGGGATGGTCATCGTCACCCAGGCTGGGAGGCCTCAAACTCGAGGCTCTTCCCGCGACTCGTCATTGCTGTGTGGGAGTCTGTTCCTCGTGTCGAATGCGCCCACGCGGCCGGAGGTGGCCGACCAGGAGTCCTCGGGGGTCGCCCCTGCCCCTGCCCGGCTCGCGCGCGGAACCCGAGCGCGCCCGCGACTGCTGGGTGAGCTGGCAATCGTGCTGATCCTGGTCTTCTGCTACGACTGGGTCCAGGGCCTCGCCACGGCCAGCCGCGGCGCCGCGGTGATGCATGGGCTGGAGATCCTGCGCTGGGAGAACGGCTTCCATCTCGACGTCGAGCTGTCGTACAACCAGTGGTTGTCGAGCCACTCGACTCTGGCAGACATCGCCAGCTGGTACTACCAACTGGCGCATCTGACCGTGACCCTGTTGGTGCTTCTGGCGTGCTACGTGTGGCGGCCGTCGCACTATCGGGCCGCGCGCAACGCGTTGGTCCTGATCAACTCGATCGCCTTGGTGATCTTCTGGGTGTTTCCCACGGCGCCGCCGCGGCTGCTGCCCGGGCTCGGCTTCGTCGACACAACGCAGCGGATGGGGGTCGCGTCCTCGGCGCCTGACCCCTACGCCGCGATGCCGTCGCTCCACACCGCGTGGGCGGTGTGGACGCTGGTCGTGATGTTGATGATGGTGCGACGACGCTGGCTGAAGGTGCTGTGGGTGGCCTATCCGGTCACCACGATCCTGGTCATCGTCGGCACGGGGAACCATTACGTGCTCGACGTGATTCTCGGCACCGCCCTGACTGTGATCGCCGCGCTGTTCACCACATTGCTGCCTGCCCTGCTCCGGTCGGAGCGAGCCCGCGCGTACGTCGGCGACAACGCCAACCCGTAGCGACTGCTCCAGCGTCAGTGGTGCAGCGCCGATCCGGCGACCCACTGGTGCCAGGACATGTTCCAGTCCATCATCCCGGCGTCGACCGGGTTTGGTGGCCGGGTCGAGCCGGTGAGCTTCACGACGTCGCCAGGCATCGCGTTGCCGTAGAAGGTCTGGGCGTTCGTCACGGACAGGTGAATACACCCGTGCGACGTGTTCGCGGCACCAATCTGGCTGTCCCAGGGCGCCGCGTGCACGAACGTACCGCTGTCGGTCAGCCGGGTGTCCCAGAACACGTGCAGGTCGTAGTAGGTGGAGGTCCCGGGCGTGCAGGAAAGGCCGACGCTGCAGGACGTCATCTCGACCTCGTGGGACTTGTCGAGCACGAGATAGGTGCCCCGGCGGGTGTCGAACCCCGGCATGCCGGTGCCGGTGGGCCACACGTGCGTGGTCCTCCCGTTGACGGTCACCCTGAACGTGTGCCTGGCCGAGTTGACGTAGGCGATGTGGGCATCCCCGGTACGCCAGGTCCAGTCGTGGTCGCGGTCCCCCCACACACCTTGTCCGGCGTACACGTGGTTCAGGTCGACGTGCACCGTGATCGACGTGTTGGCCGGCCAGTACCTGCGGGGGCGGAAATGGGCCACGGTGTCGGAGAACCAGTGCCATGCGCCGCGGACTCGACCGGCACTGGTCGACACCGTCATGTGTCGTTCGACTGCCGCCCGGTCCGGCACTGCTCGGCTGAATCGCACCGCGATCGGCTCGCCCACCCCCATGACCCAACCGGGGCCCGGGGTCGCAGACATCGACACGCTGTCGCGCGCCTGGGTGGTCGAGAAGCGCAGCTGCCGGGTCACGGTCGTGCCCGACGGGGTGACGAGCCCCAGGGTGGCGCGGTAGGTCGTGGACGGGAGAAGGAAACCGTGGCTGCGCCAGGCCTGCTTGTGCGAGCTCAGAGCGCCGGTGACGACGTGGCCCGACCTGTCCTGGACCTTGACCGAAGCGATGGTGGAGTGGGTTGCCTTGATCACCACGGGGCCGCGCCACGGGACGGCTGCGGACCGGCTCGAGGCAAGCGCCACCGTCGGGTGCGGCGCGTCCGCCAGGCCCGGGCTCGTCGCCGGAGCCCCACCGATGCTGCTGCTGGCACCGTCGTGCGAGGCGGCGGCGGACTGACAGGCCGCCAGCACGAGGGCGCAGCTCGCCAGCGCCGCGACACGTGGAAGGCGAGCCATCATGGGACCAATCTGCTGCTGCATCGGGTTCGGGTCAATCCTGACAAGTGTGAGACGCTCCGAAGCGAAAACAAGTTGCCTGCGCTTCAGACCCGGAGCGTCATGGTGCCGTTCCCCTCCCGAGCACAGCCGAGCACCGGACCGAAGGGCGTGCCCGTGATGGCCAGTGCTGCCGCATCCACGCTTGGCCAGGCGAGCACCATATCTTCCGTCGAGAGGCTCACGTCCTGGAATCCACCGTCCGCCAGCGTCCGATCGACGTCTTGCTCGGACATCTTGAAGCGTTCGCTGTCGTTCGCGTGCGGGTAGGGCTCGCCGACGCCCTCGGCCGCTAGTACCTCCGCGTACGTCTCGAACGGTTCGAGCCGGCGTCCCGACAGCCATACCGCGACGCCGAGGCGCCCGCCCGGCCGCAGCACCCGACGCATCTCACGTGCCGCACCAAGCCGGTCGGCGATGAAGGGGAAGCCCTGCTGGCACAGGACCACATCGACCGACGAGTCGGGCAACGCAAGATCGGTGGCTGGGCTCCCCAGGGTCTGCACCGGCGATCCACGGGGATCCAGACCGGTGGTCACCTGCGCCAGCATGGCGGCACTGATGTCGCTCGCGATCACGTGCCCTTCGGCGCCGACCCGAGTGGCAGCGGCCCGGGCTACCGCGCCGGTCCCTGAGGCGACGTCGAGAACGGGCTGCCCTGCGGAGAGACCGATGTAGTCGATCAGGCGTACGGCCCACGGCTCGAACATCACCGGCTGCAGGAGCCGGCGGTACGCATCGGGTATCGAGGCCGACTCGAAGGGGCCAGCGCCTCGTGCCTCACTCATGCGCTGATCTTCGCACCCTGTCCGGAGGCATCACGGGTGCCATGAGCCGACCGCAGGGGTTCGCACCACCCGCTTGCCTAGACTCTGCCCTCGTGATCTTCAAGCGTGTCGGCAACGGCCGGCCCTATCCCGCGCACGGGCTTACCCAGCGGGAGTGGGCCGGGCTGCCCCCGCACCAGGTGCGGTTGGACGAGCTGGTGACCACCAAGGACCAGCTCGACCTCGCCACCTTGCTGGACGAAGACTCGACGTTCTTCGGAGACCTGTTCGCCCACGTCGTGTCCTGGCACGGAGACCTCTATCTCGAGGACGGACTGCACCGCGCGCTGCGCGCCGCCCTCCAGCAGCGTCACGTCCTGCATGCTCGCGTCTTCCCGATCGAAGACGGCGGACCGTGATGAGGTTGAGGACCCCGATCACTCTGGGCGTTCTCGTCGTCGTACTCGTGGGCGGGACGTTCTTCGGCTGGAAGCTCGCGACTCAGGCGTTCCCGTCACTGTTCGGCAACAAGAACAACGCCGCCTGCCAGAACCAGCAGATCACCAAGGGCGGACGGCTCCGGACCGGACAGGTCACGGTCAACGTCTACAACCGGGGGACTATCTCCGGCCTTGCGTCGGACACCATGGCGACGCTGGCCAGACGCGGCTTCGTCCAAGGCGCCGTCGGCAACTCCAACTCACCAAGGATCAGCCCGCGACACCTGACCATCCTGGCGCGCAAGCCGAAGTCGCCGGAGGTCCGGCTGGTGGCGAAGCAGTTCCATCAGCCGTTCACCGTGCGCAAACCGGTCAGGGGAATGGCCGCGGGGATCAGCGTCGCCGTCGGCAACCAGGGTGGACAGCTGCAGGACAAGGCCCCCAGGTTCGTGCCGGTACGCCGGAGCACGACCGTGTGCGTGCCAGCGCCGTCAGCGACTCCATGACCCACCGGGTCCGGTCGACCCCTTAGCCTCGCGGTCGCGGTCGAGGGTGCCAGCCGGCCAGCCGACCCCCCACCGACACCGCCCGGAGCCGTGCCTCCGCACGCTCTCGTACACCACGCGACGCGACTACGAGCAGCTCGTCGCCGCGCTTGATCGCGGTCGTCGGCGTCGGCACCATCGTCTCGCCGGCGCGCACGATCAACGACACGGACGCCCCAGGTGGCAGCCGCAGCTCACCGATCTCGACCCCTTGCAGCCGGGACGTTTCCGGGACGTGCACCTGAAGCAGGTCGGCCGCGACCCGCTCCAGCGGCGCCGCCTCCACCTCAATCTCGCGGGTCTGCCCGTCCGTCACCGCCCCCAGCCGGGTGGCAACCCACGGCAGCGTCGGTGCCTGCACGAAGGTGAACACCACGACGAACACGAAGACGATGTCGAACAGGTCGACCGCTCCGGGTACGCCCTCGGCGAGCGGGATCGTGGCGAGGACGATCGGCACGGCCCCCCGCAAGCCGGCCCAACCGAGGAACCCCTGCTCGGCCCATGGAACGCGCAGCAACCCACCACAGGCCGCGACCGACACCGGTCGGGCGACGAACGTGAGGATCGCGCCGGCAGCCAGCGCGGTGCCGACGTGCCACCACCGCAACGTGTGCGGCGATGCCAACAGGCCAAGCATGATGAACAGGCCGATCTGCGCCAACCACCCGACTCCCTCGGCGAACGACCGGGTCGCCACGCGATGAGGCAGCTTTGCGTTGCCGAGCACGAGTGCGGCGACGTAGACCGCGGCGAAGCCACTGCCGTGCAGCACTGAAGCCCCGGCGTACGCCAGCACGGCGAAGGCCAGCACCGACAACGGATACAAGCCGGAGGACGGCAGGGCCGCTCCGGCCAGGATGCGGGCCCCGACCCAACCGACCACCAGTCCGAGGACGGCCCCGAGGGCTAGCTCGCCCACGATCAGGCCGAGGAACGCGGCCGGGTTGAGATCGGTGGCCACGCCGGTGCTGACCGCAGCGACGAGGATCGCCACCGGAGCGTCGTTGAGCCCCGACTCGGCCTCCAACGCACCGAGCACCGACGGCCGTAGCGGTACGCGACGCAGCACCGAGAAGACTGCCGCGGCGTCGGTCGCCGAGGTCACCGCGCCCAGCAGCACGGCGATCCGCCAGTCCAGCCCGAGCAGGTAGTGCGACGTGACCGCCACGATCGACACCGAGATCGCGACCCCGAGGGTGGACAGCAGCAGGCCGAGGCCCATCGCCGGGCGTACGTGCTCCCACGTGGTGGTCAGGCCGCCCTCGGCCAGGATCAGCACGAGTGCCGAGAAGCCCAGGGCGTGAGCGAGGGTCGGGTCGGAGAACCGGATGCCGATGACCGCGTCGCCCATCACCACACCGATGCCGAGGTAGAGCAGGAGGCTCGGGAGCCCCGCCCGTACTGACACCCGCACAGCGAGGACGGCCACGAGCAGGACCGCCGCGCCTACCAGCAGCACAGCGTTCAGCTGGTCGATAGGCACGGGGCGGCTCCGTCCGGTGGCGAGGGTGAATCCTACCGGCGGCAGTCGCCTTAGGATCGACCCGTGGATGTGCTCCGACGGCTGTGCGCGGTGGCCGCAGTGGGTGGCACAGTGCTGAGCGGATGTTCCGGCTTAGGTAACGGCACCGCCGCACCGTCGAACGACGTTCCCATCGGCAATCTGCCGACCGCGCCAGGATCGATGCCGCTGGCTTACAGCGCTGTGCAGTTCGGCAAGCCGCTCGACACGTCGTACGGCCACCACAGCGTGCTGTCCATGACCGATCCGGCCGATGTGGCGGCGGTCTCCCCTCCGGCCGGCAGCCACGTCGTGTCCGCGCTCGTCGAGGAGTGCGCCAGCCCTTCCCAGGGCACGAAGGTCAGTGCCCGCTACTGGCGACTGGTGGTCGGCCGCGGCCGGCTGCTCCCCAGCACCGGAGGCTTCCTGCCTCCCGTCGCCGGGGCGCCGGCGCTGCCTGCGTCCCACCGGCTGGCCCCCGACCAGTGCGGCCTCGCGGACCTCGCCTTTGTGGTCCCGGACGGTGTGTCCGCCACGGGACTGCGGTTCGTTGAACCCGGCGCGCCGCATGACGTGTGGCGGGAACCACCCGGCTGACCACTGTTGACTCGCCGGTCAGTATTTCGGTGGGTCGCTGGCCGGTCCTGTGCACAGGCGCTACGGTTTCCAGCAGCGGCGGCCCTGGGCACACCCCCCAGCTCCAGGGCCGTCGCCCTCCATGCCCGTGAAGAAGCCGAACGGCCGGTGACGAGCACGGCGGTGGCAAGAAGTCTGGCCTACCGGTCTAGTCCAGGTCCTCGCGGTGCCGGTGCACGTACTCGGCCATGTTGGGCACGGTGTAGGCGAGCAAACCGTGGTCGGGCGCATAGAGAAGGCCCTTGTTGATGAGGTTCGCCCGGTACGGGCCCAGGCTGGTCGGCTTGATGCCCATGCGACGGGCCACCTCGCTGGACGAGGACGGGACATTGTTGTCCTCGGCCATGGCGACCAGCAGGCGTCTTTCGGACCGGGTCGCGCGGTTCCAGCGGGAGTGGAAGAACCCGGCATCAAGGCGTTCCAGGCCGAGGGCGACGCTACAGGTGGCGTCGTCTGCAGCGATGACCGGACCCGCGGAGGTCTCCCACGCTGCCCGTCCGTACTCCTGCAGGAAATAGGGGTAGCCGCCGGACGCGGCGAGAAAGATCCGGATCGCTTCGTCGGTGAACGAGACGCCGTGTTGCTGTACCGGGTCAGCCAGCGCCGCGGTGGCTTCGGCGTCGGGGAGACGACTGATGGTGCGGTAGTCGAAGAGCCGCTCAGCGTAGGAGCGGGCCTCGGCCAGGACGCACGGAAGATGTGGGAGCCCGGCCCCGACCAGATAGAAGGGCCAACCGCGCTGCCCGGCCTGGTGTTGCGCGACGAGAAGAGCACGCAGCAGGCTGTCGTCGAGGTCCTGCATCTCGTCGATGAACAGTCCGAAGGCGCCACCCTGTTCTTGCAGGGCGGCGCAGAGGTCTTGAACGAGTTCGGGCAGATCGATCTCGATGTCTCCCGAGTCGGCGCGTCCGGGGGTGATCTCGACACCGAGGTCCAGTCCGGAGGTCCCGAACTGGAGGTTGAAGGAGGACACGGCCGAGAGGGCGGCTTTGACTCGGTCGCTGACGGCCTTGCCGCGATTGAGCTGCCGGGCTTGCGCGGTGATGGCTCGGGCGAGGATGCGTCGAGCCCTTGCTGATCCGGCGTTGTCTGGTCGTGCTTCGAGGTTGACGGTGAACCACCCGCCGACGTCGGCCCGGTTACGCATCTCATTGAGGAGAACCGTCTTGCCCACGCCGCGCAGTCCGCTGAGCATGATGCCGCGACTGTCCAGCGCGTGCTTGACCCGCTCGACAACGATGTCCAGGGCTTCCAGTTCGGCGTCGCGACCCACAAGCGCTGGCGGACGCAAGCCTGACCCCGGGTTGAACGGGTTCAGCGCTGACTTCATGTACCAAAGAATAGCCCCTGATTAGAGAAACCTAATCGCGGCCAATTTTTCTGTATGCCGTCGTGCCCCGCAGGGTTCGGCGTGCTGGACGGTTGCGCGCTGGACGAGGAGCAAGCGGTAGGCCACGTCTGCGTTCAGGGACTCCGTCTGGCACGTATCTGGCACGCGTCTGGCACGACGGAGAATGCGAACGGCCCCTGATGCATCCCTGCAGTTCAGAGGCCGTTTCCCGCAGCGGTGGCGGTGGGATTTGAACCCACGGTGGAGTTGCCCCCACACACGCTTTCGAGGCGTGCTCCTTAGGCCGCTCGGACACGCCACCGCGGATGAAGATACCGGACTGCCCACCCGCGGTGAAACCGGAACGAACCCTCGTGGCCACCCCGCGGCGTCAGGCCCGGCGGTCGTCGAACCAGTCGCGGAGCAGGGCCTGGCAGTCGGCCGCGAGCACGCCACCCACGACCTCGGGTCGGTAGTTGAGCCTTCGGTCGCGGACGACGTCCCACATGGACCCCACTGCGCCGGCCTTGGCGTCATAGGCGCCGAACACCAGCCGTTCGACACGCGACAGCACCGTCGCCCCGGCGCACATCGTGCACGGCTCCAGCGTGGCCACCAGAGTGCAGCCGTCGAGCCGCCACCGCCCCCGCGACTGAGCCGCCCCCCTCAGCGCAACCATCTCGGCATGACCGGTGGGGTCGTGGTCACGTTCGCGCACGTTGTGACCGCTGCCGAGCACCCGGCCGCCGCCGTCGACGACCACCGCACCGACAGGGATGTCGCCCGCGGACAGTGCCTCGCGGGCGAGGTTCAGTGCCTGGCGCATGGCGTCGTCCCAGCGGCCGGTGACGGTGTCCGACAACGATCAGACCGACGCCGACTCGACGGCAGCCTCGAACTGCTCACCGAACCCGATCCTGCGGGCGATGTCGGACAGGATCTCGTCTGGGTACAGCTCGTCCTCCTCGCACAGCACCGCCAGGTCGATCGATGGGACACCGAGGTCGGTGACGATGTCCATGTCCCCGATCGGTTGCGGTTCGTCGTCCTCGGGCTCGGGCAGGTCCAGCAGGTCGAGCACACCGGTCGCGATCGGCCACACCCCGGCGGCGGTCGAGTCGGACAGGAGTGCTCGTACGTGCTGGCCCAGGACGCGCACGAGAACGAAGAAGTCCTCGTCCACGCTGACGAAACCCAACGCGCCGGTATCCGACGGCCACGGTCTGACCGCATCCACCAGAGCGTCGATGTCGAGGCCGACTCGCAGCGGCAGCGGCGCCACCTGCCAGGCGCCCTCTTCGCGGTAGGCGACGACGGCGAAGTCGACGTCGTCCTCGGACATGACCCCTCCGACGATCTGCCTGACCACTGTGGATCGGGCGTACGGATGAACCCTTGTCTCCAGCGTGTCAGACTGACCGGCCCATGGGTAGTGCCGTTCCGGCCGCCCTGGCCGATGGGCGGCCGTGGGTCACCTCCGGGGCAGGCCCGTCAACGTGGTGTGGGGGTGGACCGGCAGCAGCAGCGGCGCGCGGGGGCGTTGGTGGAAGTTGAAGTCGTAGTAGAGATTGCCGAGCGCAGGCGCGTTCTCCCGCACCGTGGGTCGGGGATCCGGGCGCCCGTCGGTGGCCGGGTCGAGTCGCTGGCCACCCAGGAAGGCATCCTCGATGAACTTCACGTATGCGTCGAAGGACAGTGTCTGGTGGTCGACGTAGCCACGTCGCGCGTAGGGCGAGATCACCATGGCCGGGACCCTGAACCCGTAGCCGTTTCGGTCGATCCGCGGCGGCGGCACGTGGTCGTAGAAACCTCCCCAGTCGTCCCAGGCCAAGAAGATCGCGGTCGACTTCCAGTCCGGCCCGGACATCACCGTGTTGATCAGGCTGGTCACGTACGACTGCCCGACGCTGACCCGGGCCGGGGGGTGCTCGCTGACGCGCTGCGACGGAACCACCCAGCTCACGGCCGGCAGATGGCCGGTGCGGGCAGCGCGATAGAACGAGGACGTCGGCCGGATGTCGCCCAGCTGGTGGTCCTGGTGGACGTCGGTGAAGTAGGGCAGCGGGTTCCAGATGCCCGGTGTGGTGGCACGTTGCGGCTTGGCCGCACAGCGCACGGCCGCGCCGTTGCTGCAGTCCGGCTGGGCACCCGCGTGCACGTAGTAGGCCCAGCTCACGTGGTTCTTGTGCAGCAGGTAGGTCAGGTCTGTCCACGCGAAGATCGCCCGGCTGCTTGGCTTCATTCCTCGACCGCCGATGAAGCCGGACTGCAACGGCTTGCGCATCCCGACGATGTCGTTGTGGCAGCTCGCCGGGTCCGCGGTGGCGCACTTCGCCGACCACTCCGACACCTGGTAGAGGTGCTCGGGCAGGCTCCACGACCGGACCGGCTCGAACATGTGGTCCTGCAGCACGTAGTGCCTGGCGTACGCCCAGTAGTTCGGGATGTCGCTTCCCGTGTGATAGCCGAGCACGTCGGCTCCCGCGCCGTTGGAGCACTCGGGGTCGTTCGGGTCGGTGCAGTTCTTTCGGGCCTGCCGGGCGCTGGCGAGGAAACCGGTCATCCGCCCGTGCGCACGGTCCACCAGGAAGCTGTGCGCGCCGTGAGGTCCGCCACCGTTGATGTCGGAGTGGTCGGGGTACAGGTGACGGCATGGTGCAGACCCTCCAGGGGAGAGGCAGGCCACGGACCGCCCGTTGCGTGTCCGGATGCCGTCGGCGCCCGGAAACGTGCCGAAGTACGAGTCAAAGGACCGGTTCTCCTGCATGATCACGATGACGTGCTTGATCTTGTGGATGCCGGACTCGGGGGACGAGTGGGTCGCCGCGCCCGACCACGACGCGCGCGCGGAGTGGGCGTCCGCCGGGTCGTGGTTCCCGCAGGCAGCCGCCCCCAGCAGCCCGAGCACCGCCATCGTCGCCACAGCGACCCGTCGCCTGGCACGGTCCATCGTCGTCCTCCGCTCGCGGGCGACGTCCAGGTGGTCCGCGCCAGATCAAGGATGGACGGAGTCCCTGAGGAATCGATGAGGTGCCGCTGCCGCCTCGCTAAGACTTTGCCGAGAGCTGCCCGACCGCGGATGCACTAGGTTTCCGGCCATGCGGATCCACGTCGCCGACCACCCACTGATCGCCCACAAGCTCACGGCGCTGCGCGACGAGAACACCGACTCGCCGACGTTCCGGCGGCTGGTCGACGAGCTGGTGACGCTGTTGACGTACGAAGCGACTCGCGACGTGCGTACGGCACCGGTCACCGTGCAGACGCCGGTCGCCCAAGCCCGCGGCGTCAAGCTGACCCAGCCCAAGCCGCTGGTCGTCCCGATCCTGCGGGCCGGTCTCGGCATGCTCGACGGCATGCAGCGGCTGCTGCCCACGGCGGAGGTGGGGTTTCTCGGTATGATCCGCAACGAGGCAACGTTGGAGGCGTCGACGTACGCCGAGCGGCTGCCCGAGAACGTGGCCGGTCGTCAGTGCTACATCCTCGACCCGATGTTGGCCACCGGCGGCACCTTGGCGGCGGCGATCGACTTCCTGGTACGCCGAGGCGCCGACGACATCACCGCGATCACCTTGCTGGCGGCGCCCGAGGGAATCGACCGGGTGGAGAAGGAGACGGCCCACATCGACGCACCGATCACGCTGGTCACTGCCGGCATGGACGAGCGGCTGAACGAGCACGGCTACATCGTGCCGGGGCTCGGCGACGCGGGTGACAGGTTGTACGGAGTCGTCGGCTGAGCGGCCTCGCGTCCGGTCACCCCATCGGGACCTTGCCGCTGGCCACGGCCAACAGGATCAACACGACGACCAGGCCGCCGACGAGATACATCCAGGCGCGCCCGGACTGGTCCCCCTCCGGTTCCGGCTTGTCGTAGGTCTGCTTGTCCATAGGAGTCACACTCCTGCTTCGACGCCCCTCCATGATCAATTGTAAACGAGGTTTGCAGCCAGGGCAGACCTCGCCCTCAGGCGGTGTGCGTCACGGCTGCCAGCAGCTCACAGCGCTTTCACGGCGTTCAGCAGCTTGCCCATCGAGTCCTTCGCATCCCCGAACAACAGCGTGGTCTTCGGATCGAACATCAGCTCGTTGTCGATGCCCGCGAAGCCCGGGCGCATCGACCGCTTCATGAAGACGATCTGTCGTGCCTCGTCCGCGTTCAGGATCGGCATGCCGTAGATCGGCGCCCCCGGCGTCGACTTCGCCGCGGGGTTCACGACGTCGTTGGCGCCGACGACGAGCGCCACGTCGGCCTGCTTGAACTCCCCGTTGATCTCGCTCATCTCCTTGAGCTGCTCGTACGGCACTTGCGCCTCCGCGAGCAGGACGTTCATGTGCCCGGGCATCCGCCCGGCGACCGGATGAATCGCGTAGTCCACCTCGACACCGCGTGCAGTCAACACGTCGACCAGCTCGCGAAGGCTGTGCTGGGCCTGGGCAACCGCAAGGCCGTAGCCGGGGACGATGATGACCCGCTGGGCGTACCCGAGCAGGATGGCCACGTCGGTCGGGCCGGCCGAGCGCACGGGACGATCGGAGGCCACGCCGGCACCCAGCGTGGAGCCGCCACGCAGCGCACCGAACAGGATGTTGAGCAGCGACCGGCCCATGGCTGCGGCCATCAGCTTGGTGAGAAGAGTTCCGGACGCGCCGACCAATGTCCCGGCCACCAACAGCAGCGTGTTGGACAGCACGTACCCGCCGGCGGCGACGGTGAGGCCGGTGAACGCGTTGAGCAGCGAGATGACGATCGGGACGTCGGCACCACCGACCGGCAGCACGAGCAGCAGCCCCAGGAGCAAGCCTAGGACCGCGATGACCACTCCCCACCAGAGTCCGGGGCTCACCACCAGCACTACCCACAGCGCCACCGCCGCGATCAGGGCACCTGCGAAAACGACCTGCAGTCCTGGAAACATCACCGGCCGGGTGGTCATGAGCTCTTGTAGCTTGGCGAACGTCACCATGGAGCCGGCGAAGCTGACAGAGCCGACCAGGATGGTGAACGCAGTGGCGACCAGGGTGAACGTCGGTGCGTCCGACGCGCGGGGCCCCAGCGCGTGGAGCTCCAGCAACGCCACCAACGCCGCAGCGCCGCCACCGACTCCGTTGAACAGCGCGACCAGCTGCGGCATCTGGGTCATCTGCACCCGCCGGGCGCCCACGACGCCGATAGCCGTACCGACGGCCATCGCCAGCAGGATCGCGACCAAGTGGTGCAGGTCGCGCTCGAAGAAGACGGTGATGCAGGCGAGCACGGCACCGGCGGCGCCGACCAGGTTGCCCCGGCGGGCCGTCCGGGGGGACGACAACCCTTTGAGGGCGAGGATGAAGCAGACCGCGGCCACGAGGTATGCCACCTGGACCCAGGTGGGGATCATGCGGTCGTGCCGGTCCGGCCGGCCGCGGTGGCGTCCGGATCCGGCCCTTCTTTGCGGGCGCTCCCCGGGGCTGATCCTCGGCGTCCGGCGAACATCTGCAGCATCCGGTCGGTGACGACGAAGCCACCGACCATGTTGACGCTGGCCAGCACGATCGCCACCAAGCCGACGGCGAGCGCACCGTTGTTGTCCGTTGTCCCGGTGACCAGGATGGAGCCGACCAGGATCACGCCATGGATGGCGTTCGCGCCGGACATCAAGGGTGTGTGCAGAGTCGAGGACACCTTGGATATCACCTCGATCCCCACGAACACGCTGAGCACGAAGATCGTCAGCCAGACCACTGACTCGTTCATCCGCGTTCTCCTTCTGTTTGCTCCAACAAGTCCCGGGTCGGCTCGTGCCGTACCTCCCCAGCGTGGGTGACGCAGCTGCCCGCCACGATCTCGTCCTCGAAGTCCGGGGCGAAGCCGTCGTCGGTCGTCATCAGCTTGATCAGGTTGACGATGTTCTGAGCCAGCAGCCGGCTGGCCGGTCCCGGCATCTGGCTGGGTACGTTCTGGCCCCCCCACACCTGGGCACCCCCGACCCCGATGACCTTGCCTGGTTGGGATCCCTCGACGTTGCCGCCGGACTCGGCGGCGAGATCGACGACGACGGACCCGGCCGGCATCTGCCTGACCATCTCCGTGGTCACGAGCAGCGGCGCCTGGCGTCCCGGCACCGCCGCAGTCGTGATCAGCGCGTCCGCCTTGGCGATGTGTGAGGTCAGCAGCTCACGTTGTCGCTCCGCCCTGTGCTCGGTCATCTCGCGGGCGTATCCCCCGGCGCCCTCCAGCGTCTCGAGATCGAGCTCAATCGCCTGCGCCCCCATCGAGCGGATCTCCTCGGCCGCCGCCGCCCGGACGTCGTAGGCCTTGACCACCGCCCCGAGACGACGCGCGGTCGCGATGGCCTGCAATCCGGCGACGCCCGCTCCCAGCACGACGACCTCGGCTGGCGGAACGGTTCCGGCAGCGGTCATGTTCAGGGGAAAGAACCGGCGGAGCAGACCGGCGGCGACGATGGCGCAGCGGTAGCCGGCGACCAGCGCCTGGGAGGACAGCGCGTCCATGGTCTGGGCCCGCGAGATCCGGGGCACGAGCTCCAGGGCGAACGCGGTGATCCGGCAGTCACGAAGGTCCGCGACGACGTCGAGGGACTGGGCGGCCGGAAGGAACGAGATCGTCGCGGTGTCCGCGGTCAGGCCACGGATCTGATCGACCCGCAGCGGCTGAACCGACAACACCAGATCGGCTTCGGTGAGATCTCCGTCCTCGACGTCCGCTCCTGCTCCGGTGAAGTCGTCGTCGCCGATGTGGGCGGCGGCGCCGGCGCCCGGCTCGACGGACACGGTGTAGCCCAGTCCCACGAGGTCACCGACCTGGTCCGGCGTCAGCGCCACGCGCGCCTCCGCCTCTGCGGTCTCTCTCACCACGGCGATCTTCACCTGCCGAAACGTATTGGAGTTGGGACCGGACGACCACCGTTTGAGATTGCTGTCTCAATGGATGCAGTGACAATGCAGTGACAAATGACCTTGACATGCGGACCGCTGTTGCCGCATCCTCAAGGCGTGACAAGGATGTTTGACACGGGCTGGGATTGCCGCGATGCAGAACCGGGTTAGGGACATGCGTACCGAACGTTCCTTGTCACAGGCCGACCTCGCCAGTGCCATGGGGGTGTCGCGGCAGACGATCAACTCGATCGAGAACGGTCGATACCTGCCGTCGCTGCCCCTCGCGATCGCGCTGGCGCGGTATTTCCAGACGACCGTCGAGGAGACCTTCGATGTCTGCGAGTGACTCCACCCCCGCCCGTTCGAGTCGCCCCGCCCGTTCGAGTCGGCTGACGATCCTGGCCGTCCCGCTGACCGCCGTCGTGATCGGCCTCGCGTACCTCGTGGCGGGCCTCGTCGGCGGCGATCCGGACTTCGGCATCACCGGCCTGCTGATCATGATCATCGCAGGCGCCGCCCTCGTCGTGGCCAGCCGATGGAGCGAGACCGTCCGCGGCCTGATGAACCGCCGGGATGAACGCATCAACGACCTCGATCTGCGCGCCACCGCGTTCTGTGCGCTGGCGATGATCGCCGCGACCCTGGCCGGTTTCGTCGTGACGATGGCCCGCGGCGGCGACCCCACGCCGTACGTCCTGGTCGGCGCTGTCGGCGGTGTGGCCTACCTCGCGGCCCTCGTCGTGCTCCGCGTGCGCGGCTGACGCTCGGACCAGATGCTGACTTGGTGTTGTCGTCGGGCGTTATTCACGGAGAGAAGGCAGCACGATGAGCAATGAACAGGTGGCGCCGGAGACGAGGGGTGTCGCGGTGGAGCTGTTGGCCACGGTCGATCTCGGCCTCGAGATCCCGGGCATGGACGGGCGCCACCTTCGGATGCGAATGGTGACCATCGAGCCGGGAGGAGTCTTCGGCCCGGTTCACGACCACAAGGGCAGACCCGGGGCCGTCTACGTGCTGGAGGGCATGATCACCGACCATCGAGACGGGATCGCCAGGGAGTACGGGCCAGGTTTGGGCTGGCCCGAGAACCGGAACACCCTCCACTGGCTTGAGAACAGGGGGACGGTTCCGGCGGTGGAGATCTCGGTCGATGTCGTCGGGGACGAGTAGGCGGGCGGCGGGCGAACCAGCACACCTGCGCAAACGCGAGGTCAGCCGCCGCCGCGCCGCCGCGACTCACGAGCAAACCCTTCCTGACGATCGGTCTGGGTGGTCCAACTGCGTCGCCGCGAGCCCGTCGTCATACGGCATCCCCAAGCGAGACGATGCGGGATCGTGGCAGCCGCACGTTGACACACCCTTCGCGGCATGACGCTTCCCGAGGACGCTTCGCCTGCGAGAGGTCAGGGTTTGCCGGCACCTACTATCGTCCGCACGCCCGCTTGCAAGTCGCAATCACTCAGGAGGTTCGCGGTGCCGGACACGACGTGCCACATGTCGATCTCGTTGGACGGCTTCGTCGCCGGGCCGGACCAGAGCCGGGAGGACCCCCTGGGGAAGCGGGGGAGGGACCTGCACGGCTGGCACATCGGCGACCCGCGGGCCAACGACGCTGACAAGATCGCGAAGGAGTGGCTCATGCGCCCCCGGGGTGCCTACGTGATGGGCCGGAACATGTTCGGCCCGATCCGGGGGGACTGGGATGAGGACTGGTCGGGCTGGTGGGGCGCCGAACCGCCGTATCACGCGCCGGTGTTCGTGCTCACCCATCACCGCCATGATCCGATCCAGATGGACGGGGGGACGGTGTTCCACTTCATCACCGAGGGCTTCGACGCGGCCTACTCCGCAGCGTGTGAGGCGGCCGGGGACAACGGGGTGGACATCGCCGGTGGGGCCTCGACCGTCCGTCAGGCGTTGATCGCCGGGGTGATCGACGAGCTCACCCTTGACATCGCGCCCGTCCTGCTCGGTTCGGGCGAGCGCATCTTCGACCGGGTGAACTCCTTCGTCTTCGAGCCCGCCGAGGTGCTTCACTCACCACTGACCACCCACATCCGCTACCGCCGCGTCAGCTGACTCTCACGACGTCGGCGCTGGTTGAGCCGAGTCAACGCCCGGGTGCCGGCGGCGTCGCCGTGGGCCGTGGCGCCGCGCCACAGAACGCGTCGTGTTCTCGCGACGGTCAGCTGGACAAGGCGTAGAAAGGTGCCCTGCACCCGATGTCCCGGCTCTCACGGAGATCGTCACTATCGTTGCGTACTGGAGGGCAAGCGTGAGGCTCCTTCTCACTTCTGCTGGCGTGAGGAACTCGAGCATCCACAATGCGCTGGTCGAGCTCCTGGGTAAACCAATCGCCGACTCAAATGCTCTGTGCGTCCCCACAGCGGGGTACGGCCACCCCGGGGCCACTCCAGGCGGACCCTGGCGTTTCATCAGCGGACAGTCCGACCAACCGATGTGCGAGCTGGGCTGGAAGTCCCTGGGAGTGCTGGAGCTCACGGCGCTGCCCAGCATCGACAAAGAACGATGGGTGCCCTGGGTCCGAGAGACAGACGTCCTGCTGGTGAATGGCGGCGACGCTCTGTACCTGTGCCACTGGATGCGGCAGTCCGGGCTGGCCGATATCCTGCCGTCGCTGCAAGACACGGCCTGGGTGGGGTTCAGCGCGGGGAGCATGGTCATGACCCCCCGCATCGGGCAGGAGTTCGTCGGGTGGAAGCCGCTCACCGGTGACGACAGCACGCTGGGCGTCGTCGACTTCTCGATCTTTCCGCACCTGGATCACCCGATGTTGCCGGAGAACACCATGGTCGACGCCGAGAGATGGGCGGCCAACATCCAGGGCCCGGCGTACGCGATCGACGACGAGACCGCCATCAAGGTGGTCGACGGCACCGTCGACCTCGTCTCCGAAGGGCACTGGAGGCTGTTCTCCTCCTGACACCAAGAGGCTCGGGCGTGCCCGACGATCACCGCAAGCATTCCGCCTGCGGGACGGCCGCACAACGTTCATTCCTGCGCGCTCTCAGCCGAGTTGAGTGGTCAGTGTGTTCGGGTCTCCCAGACCGGCTGCTGGGGTTCGTCATTGCCCACGATGATGTTGGCGTGATCGGTCGGGCGGACCGTGGCGAAGTAGATCTGTGGGGAGGGGATGTAACGCTCGCGCCAGCGCTCCTCGACCTCGGCCGGAGATAGCACCCGGCGCTCTCGGATCACGGCACGGTCCACGGTTTCTCGAACGCGGTCGCCACGAAGATCCGCAGGTCCCACCGATCAATCAGTTCCGGGCGCATGAGGAAGACGCCGTCGAAGACCAGCACGGCGTCGGCGGGGGCAGTCGTGACGGGCGGGGACAGCGCGGTATCCGCGGTGCGGTCGTAGACGGCGGCTTGGAAGCGTAGGTCTCCGCCCGGGCCAAGGGGATCGAGCAGACCCCGGTTCAGGGCGTCGTAGTCGTGGGTGTCGAAGTAGCAGCCTTCGGCCGAGTATTCGCCGCGCCGATAGCGCTGTGCCCAGGGGAAGAGGAAACCCTCGATCGTCGCGCGGATGACGTCGCGGCCCTGCGCGCGCAAGACGACAGCCAGCTCGTCAGCGAGCGTCGTCTTGCCGGCGGCGGGCGGTCCGTCGATGCCCACCCGCGTCGGGTGTGCGACTGTGACGGAACCGACTGCCTCCGCCAGGTGGCCGAGCACCTTTCGGGCACTCGTCCGCGACCAGGACTCTGAACACCTACAGCCACCTGTGGCCGACGGCCGAGGACCGCACCCGGGGACCTGATGCAACAGTCGCTCAGGTCACTCGTCGTCGAGGTCGAGAATCCCGCTGGCGATGTCTGATGGGAACAAGGTTGACCAAATGACCTCGCCAGGACCCGGGTTCATTCCCGCGACGGACGAAGGCTCGGCCTGCCAATCATCTCGGTCCACGCCGGGCACACAGTCCAGCAGCAGTGCGATGACCAGAGGGTCGGGAACGCCTTCGGCGACGATGGCCAGGTACGCCTCGTGGCCGTTGCTGGCCCGAACGAGCGCCATGATCCGATGGCTGCGGAACTCAGCTACCGCTACGCGCCCGGCCCTGAGCGATGTCGCAATCAGCCCGATGACCATCCTCTTCATCGAGCCCCGCCAGGCCACGGCCTGCTCCGCGCTCAAGCGCTTCCAGTCCCACTCACCGGGCAGCAGATGATCCGTCGAAACGGTCTTGCCCGATGTGCATTCGCGCTTCAGCACGGCATAGAAGTCATGCTGAGGGCTGTCACCCTGCCGCCGGCCGGAGGCGCCGATCCACCAGGCGCCCTTGCTGACCGGAGTCCAGTCGGGCACCTCACCCGAACGAAGCTCGGTAGCTGCCGCCCGGTGGCCCGACGTCTTGACCTTGAACCAGACACGGTCAGTGAGCGAGACCACGCGCTCAGTTCCACCGGCGTCTCGCTGCTCTGGCAGCGCCTGGGCGCTGGTGATGACCGGATGGATAATTTCGTTCAGCGGGACACCAAGATCCGGTACGTCGCCTTCGAGATCGCCGATGCAGCGCTTGGTTGGGCGCACACCGATCGGGTCAGAAGCCCTGCGTCAAATCTAGTGCTCGGTCCGACGAGTCCGCGTACGGTGATCGGCTACTTCGGCAGACCGGTCGTCATCGAGACAGCGGCGACATCGGTGCCATTGAGCTTGCCGAGGGCAGCCTTGACGCCTGCCTTGAGCTCATCGCGGTGAGCGTCGATGTACTCGCGCACGGCAGCGTCAACGATGTCCTTCTTCGACCGGGACATGAAATGCGCTGCATGCGAGACGAGCTCGTCGGTCTCGACGTCGACCTTGATGGGTGCGGTTGCAGTAGCCATAACAGGGAAGCTCCTTCAAAGGCCAGTTGGAGACCTCAAGTACCAAAACACCCATCGGCACAAGTTTCGTCTACATCGAATAGATCACAGGCGAGCGAAACTTCCATCTCCGGGTCAGCCCCTGCTGCCCGCAGCCCCGGAGCCGCTTCGCGCCGACGACTGTCGGCGAACTCTTGCGGACTCTTTGCGGACCCGACGAGGACTTTTCAGCCCCACACCCCTTGTGACCTGCGCAAACGCGTTTGATCAGTAGTACCAGGGGTAGTCGGACCAGTCGGGCCGGCGCTTCTCGAGGAACGCGTCACGGCCCTCGACTGCCTCCTCCGTCATGTAGGCCAGCCGGGTCGACTCCCCAGCGAACATCTGCTGACCGACCAGACCGTCGTCGATCAGGTTGAAGGCGTACTTCAACATTCGCTGGGCGGTGGGGCTCTTGCCGTTCACCTTGGCGGCCCACTCAAGCGCGGTGCGTTCCAGCTCTGCGTGCGGCACCACGGCGTTGACCATGCCCATGCGGCGCGCGTCCTCGGCGGTGTACGTGTCGCCGAGGAAGAAGATCTCCCGAGCGAACTTCTGCCCGACCTGGCGAGCGAGGTACGCCGAGCCGAACCCGCCGTCGAAGCTGGCCACATCGGCATCGGTCTGCTTGAAGCGCGCGTGCTCGGCGGACGCGATGGTGAGGTCGGCCACGACGTGCAGGCTGTGCCCGCCACCGGCGGCCCACCCGGAGACGACGGCGACCACCACCTTGGGCATGAACCTGATGATCCGTTGGCACTCGAGAATGTGCAGGCGGGCGAGCCGCGCCTTGTCGATGGTTGTGGCGGTGTCGCCCGAGGCGTACTCGTAGCCGGCACGGCCGCGGATCCGCTGGTCGCCGCCGGAGCAGAACGCCCAGCCGCCATCCTTCGGCGAGGGCCCGTTTCCGGTGAGCAGGACGCACCCGACATCGCCGGAGGTCCGAGCGTGCTCGAGGACACGGAGCAGCTCGTCGACAGTGGCCGGGCGGAAGGCGTTGCGCACCTCCGGGCGGTCGAACGCGATCCGCACCGTGCCTTGGTCGACCGCGCGGTGGTACGTCACATCCTGCAGGCCGTCGAACCCAGGGACCGGCGTCCAGACGTCGGGGTCGAACGTCTCGGACACACCCTCCAGAGCACTCATGCACGCAGCCTGACAGAGCAACCGGATCTGTGGGCGGCGCGTGGTGCTCCGGCCCGCCCGCCGGCCTCGCGGTGACGAAGCGCACGTGGCGAGGCCGGACGGGCCATGGATAGGTTCCACGGATGGGAACACGCCACGACGTCACCGGCAAGGTCGTCCTCATCACCGGCGCCGCTCGCGGCATCGGCGCACAGACAGCACGCGAGCTCGCTCGCCGAGGGGCCCGAGTCGCCGTCACCGGACTCGAACCGGATCTGCTGAAGCAGCTGGCAGCTGAGTTGGGCGAGAGGCACGCCTGGTGGGAACTCGACGTCACCGATCAGGACGCCACCAACAGCGTCGTCGCCTCTGTCGCCGACCACTTCGGTGGCATCGACGTCGTGGTCACCAACGCGGGTGTGGCCAGCTACGGGACGGTGCGCCAGATCGATCCTGCGGCGTTTGCCCGGACGATCGAGGTCAACCTCACCGGCATGTTCCGCACAGCGCACGCGGCCCTGCCGCACGTCGTCGGGGCCAAGGGCTACATCCTCGTGGTCGCGTCGTTGGCGGCGTTCACCCCGCTGGCCGGCATGGCGGCGTACGACGCGTCGAAGTCCGGCGCGGAGGCGCTCGCACTGTCGATGCGCCAGGAGCTGCTGCACCTGGGCGTGGACGTGGGCGTCTGCCACCCGTCGTGGATCGACACCGACCTCGTCCGCGACGCCGAGACCGACCTGCCCAGCTTCCGCGAGACGCGCAGCCACCTGCCGTGGCCAGCCAACAGCACCACGACCGTCGAGCACTGCGCGAGCATGATTGCGCAGGGCGTCGAGCGCCGAGCAAGGCGGGTGTACGTGCCCAAGTCGGTCGTCGCCGCCCTGCTGGCCCGGCCGATCATCGGGAGCGGCCTCGCCGAGCGGATGATGCGCCGCCGACTCGCGCTGACGGTCCCGCGCATGGAGGCGGAGGTCAACGCCCTGGGACGTTCGTTCGGTCGCCACACCAACGACGCCGAGGCAGCCGCAGGCTGACGCCGACGGCCGAGCGAGGAAGGGCACTGCGTTCAGGCCGTCGAGATGGAGCCGGCGAGACTGGCCAGGTGGGCAAGCCTGGCCACCTCCGAGTCGAGAACGTCGGGTCCCCCGCGACGACCGAAGACCACGAGGGTGCGTCCGCGCTGTACGGGAGCCGCGGCGAGCACGATCGAGTCCCAGCCCGCGACATCAGGCAGCCTGGACGCACGCGGAGCGTCGAACCAGCTGCTGGCTGCCTCGATCCCCTGCAGACTTGGCGCGGTGTCGGTGGCGTGCAGCACCGTCACCTCTCCCGATTCGGCCCGCTCGAGCGCGAGTCCCCAGTCGCAGCGGAACGTCTCGGGCAGCAGCTCCGCGAGCCGTGCGATCGCGTCCGCGGGCTCCTGCGTGAGCAGCTCCACGGTCTCGAGGTCCAGGTGCAGGTTGCCGCCCGCGGCGTACCGGGAGAACCACTGAACCCGGACGCCTTCGAGTCGCTGACAGGCCGACACCAACGTGTCGGGCAGCAAGCCGGCAGGGAGCTCGAGGAAGAAGTCGTCGACGGCAGTGCCGTCGTCACGGTGCTCGATGATCTCGATCGCCTCGATGTCGCCGCCGGCCGCACCGATCGCGCTCGCGAGCGCGCCGAGGGAGCCGGGAACGTCCGGGAGCGACACCCGCATGAGGTACGCCATGGTTCTCACTGCGCCGGCCCCCTCATCGCCTCGTCCCACGCGTTGATCTCGAGCCGCACCACGCGGCCGAACGTCCGGCTCAGGTCCAACGCCCACGGCACCTTGTCGACCAGCACCTCGAGCCGGGACACGAACAGCATCGAGTCCACCCCGCCCCAGGACTCCAGGAACCTGCCGAATCGACCACCCGGCACCGCAGTCTCGAGGCCGTGGGACCACGCGTCGTAGTAGACGCTCTCGAATCCGTACGCCACGCACACGCCCCGCGACCAACCCGCGCCCAGCGCCGCCATGCAGTAGGACGTGTAGTCCATCGCCGCAGGGCTGGGCTGGCCGTCTGCGCGAATGTCCCGCCCGGTCAGCCAGTGGTTCGCGTCCCGGACCTCACGGTCGAGCCCGCGCACTCCCTCGAACATAAGGCGACTGCCCCGCGCGTCCGGGGAGAGGGTTCCCATCGCGATCAGAAACCGGCGGTAGGTACGGAGGAAGTCGAGGTTGATCGTCAGCCAGCGACCGAAGGCCGCGTCGTCCAGTGAGCCATCCGCCACGCCGCCGATCAACGGGTGCGACGTCGCCCGCGCCCACTCGGCGTCCAGCGGCGCCCGCAACTGCCGGGACGTGGCCTGCCCCTCCGGTTCCACCACGCCCGTCATCGTCTCGCACCCCGGCGCCGAAGGGACGAGGGACCGCGAATTGGCGATCCGAGACATGTGCGTGTAACCTGCATCCAGTTGTAGGGGACATACAGATTTCGAGGAGCCATGAAGAAAGACCGCGCCGAGTGCAGTCGGATGCTCGTGGACGAGGTGGCCCGGCTGCATCGATTGATGCATCGGATCAAGGCGAGCCTGTCGGCGAGCCCCGACCGATCGTCCTACGCACTGCTGTTCGTGATCTCCCACGCCGGACCGCAGCGGGTCGCCGACCTCGCGTCGGCAGTCCTGGCCGACGCCTCGACGGTGAGCCGGCAGGCTGCCGAGCTCGTCAACGACGGACTGCTACGTCGCGAGCCCGATCCGGACGACGGTCGGGCATCTCTCCTCGGCCTCACCGACGCCGGACGCGCCCGCATCGACGACCTCACGGAGCGCCGCCTCGCGTTCTTCGCCGACATCGTCGCCGACTGGACCGAGGACGAGCTCGTCTCGTTCGGCTCACTGCTCAACAGGTTCGTCGACGGCCTCGAGCACGGCCATGCCTGCCTCGTCGCACCCACGGGCTCCGCCGCCTCCACCGACCGAATCTCCTCTTCGAAGGGCTCCCATGAGCGCCACTGACACCGCACCGCACCGCTCCGTCCCCCAGGGTGCGGACGGCGGGTTCACCCATCGTCAGATCATGACGATCCTGTCCGGGCTACTGCTGGGCATGTTCCTCGCCGCGCTCGACCAGACGGTCGTCGGCACTGCGATCCGTACCATCTCCGACGACCTGCACGGTTTCGACCTCCAGGTGTGGGCGACCACAGCCTTCCTGATCACCTCCACGATCTCCACGCCGCTGTACGGCAAGCTGTCCGACATGTACGGCCGGCGGCCGTTTTACCTGCTGGCGATCACCATCTTCCTGGCCGGCTCGATGCTGTGCGGGTTGTCGCAGTCGATGTACGAGCTGGCGGGGTTCCGGGCCCTGCAGGGTCTCGGCGCGGGCGGCCTGATGTCCCTGGCGCTGGCGATCATGGGCGACATCGTGCCGCCCCGTGAGCGAACCCGGTACCAAGGGCTGTTCATGGGCGTGTGGGGCATGTCCAGCGTGCTCGGCCCCGTCATCGGCGGTTTCTTCGCCGGCGCCAGCACCATCTTCTTCGTCAGCGGCTGGCGGTGGATCTTCTACATCAACGTGCCGCTCGGGCTCTTCGCCCTCTTCGTGGTCGCACGGGTGCTGCATATCCCGCACACCAAGCGCGACCATCGCGTCGACTGGCCGGGCGCCCTGGCACTCGTGCTGTGCCTGGTGCCACTGCTGACCGTGGCCGAGCAGGGGCGTACCTGGGGCTGGTCGTCCGGACCGGCGTTGGCCTGCTACCTGATCGGCCTCGCCGCGCTCGGGGCGTTCCTGTGGGCCGAGCGCAGGTACGGCGACGAGGCGCTGCTGCCGCTGCGGCTGTTCCGCAACCGTTCGTTCAGCATCTCCAGCGCGAGCAGCTTCATCATCGGCTCCGGGATGTTCGGGGCCATCGTGCTGCTGCCGCTGTACCTCCAGGTCGTGAAGGGCTCGAGTCCGACCGTCGCCGGCCTGCAGACGCTTCCGCTCATGTTCGGGATCATGGCCGGTGCCATGGGTTCCGGCCAGATCATCTCCAAGACGGGCCGGTACAAGAAGTTCCCGGTGATCGGTTCGGGGCTCATGGTGGTGGCGCTGCTGCTGTTCCACTCGGTCGGTGCAGACACCCCGCTGTGGCAGACGATGGCCGTGATGGCGCTGTTCGGCGTCGGCCTCGGCTTCAACATGCAGCCAGTCATCTTGGCGGTCCAGAACTCGGTGAAGCCCACCGAGATGGGCGTGGCGACCTCGTCGGTCACGTTCTTCCGGCAGATGGGCGGCACCATGGGCGCCGCGGTGTTCTTCTCGGTCCTGTTCACGACCGCCGGCGGCAAGATCGCGTCCGCCTACGAAGCGGCCCGGCACACGAAGCCGTTCCAGGCGGCGGCGGCGGCGAACCCCGACCAGCTGCACTCGCTGAGTGGTGCCGGAAGCTCGCTCACCGACACGTCGTTCCTCAACCACATGAACTCCGTGCTGTCGCACCCGTTCAAGGTGGGCTTCTCCCAGTCGATGGACGTGAACTTCCTGCTTGCAGCGTGCATCATCGCGCTCGGATTCCTCGTGGTTCTGTTCCTGCCCGACCTCCCGCTCCGGAACATGTCAGGGGTCCAGGCTGCGGCTCAGGAGGCGCGCGAGCGCCTGGAGGCGAGCCAGGCAGCAGAGCAACAGGCCGCTCCGCAGAGCCTCCCCGCACAGCTCGGTTCGCTGCGCTCCCCGGAGGGTCAGCCCGCTCCGGAACCCGCCTGACCCTCGGTGCGTCCTAGCACCGTGATCGACTCGAGGACCACCCTGATCGGGCTCGTGGCCGCCGCAGGTCTGGCGCTCACCGGCTGCGGACATCAGTCACCGGACGCGGCGAGCAACCCGGGAGGCGCACCCACGACGGGGACCACGGCACCGCAGGGTCCCCCGGCGTCGATGCCCACGAGCCCGCCGTCGAGCCCGGCCGCCGGTCCGGGCGCCTTCGCCCCGAAGGCCGTGCTGCACGGTGCCACCTTGTTCATCACAGTGTCTGGCAGCAGCTCCTGCCCGGTGGTCGTCACCTCGGCGACGGTGACCGCGCCCTCCCGGATCAGCGTGGGCACGAAGACGTACCCGACGAACATCATGTGCACCACCGACGTCACGCCTCACACCAGCCACGTGCCGATGCCGCCCGGTGTCACCAGCGGGGCGGGCGAGCTCACGGTCTATGTCCACGACGGCCGCCAGGTGATCGGTCCGCTGCGCGTCCAGCAGGGCTGAGACTCGCGCCGCAGCCGCCTGTGCCGCAGGATCGGACCCGGAGGTGACCCATGCACGGACGGGACGTGTACGTCGTTGACGCGGTGCGGACACCCGTCGGCAAGCACGGAGGTGCACTCGCAGGAATCCGGCCGGACGACCTGGCGGCGCACGTCGTGCGATCGCTCGTGGAGCGAAGCGGGCGGCTCGATCCGGAGACGATCGACGAGGTCGTGTTCGGGGCCGCCAACCAGGCCGGCGAGGACAACCGCAACGTCGGCCGGATGGCGGCGCTGCTGGCGGGACTGCCCACGTCCGTGCCCGGCTCGACGGTCAACCGGCTCTGCGCCAGCGGGCTCGACGCCGTGGTGTCGGCGGCGCGTGCGATCGCGGTCGGGGACGCCTCTGTCGTCGTGGCCGGCGGTGTCGAGTCGATGAGCCGGGCGCCCTGGGTGTTGCCCAAGCCCGAGCGCGGCTTCCCACGCGGCAACGAGACCGTGTACTCCACCACTCTCGGCTGGCGCATGGTCAACCCCCAGATGCCCGCGGAGTGGACGGTGGGGCTTGGTGAGGGTGCAGAGATCCTGGCCGAGCAGTACTCCATCAGCCGCGAGGACCAGGACGATTTCGCCGTCCGCTCGCACGAACGCGCCGCCAAGGCGTGGGCCAACGGGGCGTACGAACGTCAGGTGGTGTCCGTACCCGGGGTGAAGCTCACCCGCGACGAGGGCATCCGCGACGACACCACGACCGCCAAGTTGGCCGCCCTGAGACCGGTCTTCCGGCCCGACGGAACGGTGACCGCCGGCAACGCCTCGCAGCTGTCGGACGGTGCCGCAGCCCTGTTGCTGGCGGACGAGGACGGGCTGCGTGGACTAGGAACGGAGCCTCTGGCCCGGATCACCGGCACCGGGGTGCACGGCGTGGACCCGCAGATGTACGGCATCGGACCCGTGCGCACGGTGGCGCGCGCGTTGGACCGGGCCGGCAGGGGGTGGGCTGACGTGACCACCATGGAGCTGAACGAGGCGTACGCCGCACAGTCGTTGGCCTGCCTGGTGCAGTGGCCCGAGCTCGACCCCGATCTGGTCAACCCGCACGGCGGGGCCATCGCGATCGGGCATCCGCTGGGCTGCTCCGGCGCCCGCCTGGCAGGTGCCGTCGCGTGGCAGCTGGCGACGGCGGGTTCCGGTGTGGGCGTCGCCTCCTTGTGCATCGGGGTCGGCCAGGGTCTAGCAGTGGTCCTGGAGCGATAACGCCGAGCCTCGGAAGCTTTGGGCGGAAGGCGCGCTCGGAGGGATTCGAACCCCCAACCTTCTGATCCGTAGTCAGATGCTCTATCCGTTGAGCTACGAGCGCAGGTGAGTCGTGATCAAGTCCTAGCGAGTCTAGCGGCTCGGCTGACCGCGGCCGAAATCGGTCACTTCCCCACAACCGAGGTGCCGCCGACTGGTTGTGACAACCTTCACGAGCAGTTCTGTGGCCGTGTCCAGCATGCGGGCGTACCCTCACAGGCACCGTTCGCCGATGTTGTGCGGACACCCGTATCCAACCACTCCTTCGATTAGCCGAAGGCCGGCGCCGACCTCGTTCGACGTCGCGGTGCGCGAGAGGGAAACACCAGGCATGACTGCCGAGATGACGTCCACGAACGACACCAGCACTGCCCCAGTCACGACCCACGCCAGGCTCCAGGCGTGGGTCGACGAGATTTCTGCCCTGACCCAGCCGGACCAGGTCCACTGGTGTGACGGCTCCGAGGACGAGTCGCAGGGGATCAACGAGACGCTGGTGGCCGCTGGCACGTTCGTACGACTGAACGACGCGATCAAGCCGAATTCCTACTGGGCGGCCACCGACCCCGCGGACGTGGCGCGGGTCGAGGCGCGCACGTTCATCTGCAGCCGCGACGAGGCGGACGCCGGACCGACGAACAACTGGACCGACCCGGACGAGATGAAGGCGACGCTCACGCAGCTGTACCGCGGGTCGATGCGGGGCCGCACGATGTACGTCATCCCGTTCGTGATGGGTCACGTCGAGGCCGAGAGCCCGATGTTCGGCGTCGAGATCACCGACTCCGCCTACGTGGTGGCGTCGATGCGGGTGATGGCACGCATCGGGACCAAGGTCCTGGACCGGATCGAGGAGCTCGAGGCGGACTTCGTACCCTGCCTGCACTCCGTCGGTGCGCCGCTGGAGCCCGGCCAGGCCGATGTCCCGTGGCCGTGCAGCGACACGAAGTACATCGTGCAGTTCCCCGAGGAGCGCGCGATCTGGTCGTACGGCTCCGGCTATGGCGGCAACTCGCTGCTGGGCAAGAAGTGCTACGCGCTGCGGATCGCCTCGGTGATGGCGCGCGACGAGGGCTGGCTCGCCGAGCACATGCTGATCCTCAAGCTGACCTCGCCGGAAGGCAAGACCTACTACGTCGCGGCGGCGTTCCCCTCCGCGTGCGGCAAGACGAACCTCGCGATGCTCAAGCCGACGATCCCGGGCTGGAAGGTCGAGACGCTCGGCGACGACATCGCCTGGATGCGGTTCGGCGAGGACGGCAGGTTGTACGCCGTCAACCCGGAGTTCGGCTTCTTCGGCGTCGCGCCCGGAACCAACGAGAAGACGAACCCCAACGCCATCCGTACTCTCGAGCGTGGCAACTCGGTCTTCACCAACGTCGCGCTGACCGACGAGGGTGACGTCTGGTGGGAGGGCATGGAGAACGAGCCCGCGCACGCCACGTCCTGGAAGAAGCAGGACTGGACGCCCGACTCAGACGAGCTGTCCAGCCATCCCAACAGCCGCTACTGCACGCCGATCAAGCAGTGCCCCATCCTGGCGCCGGAATACGACGACCCCCGGGGTGTGCCGATCGACGCGATCTTCTTCGGCGGGCGCCGCAAGACGACCATCCCACTGGTCACCGAGGCCCGCGACTGGGTGCACGGCACCTTCATGGGCGCGACGCTGTCGTCCGAGACGACCGCCGCGGCTGTCGGCCAGGTCGGCGTCGTGCGGCGTGACCCGATGGCGATGCTGCCGTTCATCGGCTACAACGCCGCGGACTACTTCAACCACTGGATCGAGGTCGGTAAGGCCCACGACGCTGCCAAGCTGCCGCGCATCTACTACGTCAACTGGTTCCGACGCGACGAGGCCGGCGACTTCCTGTGGCCCGGCTTCGGTGAGAACAGCAGGGTGCTCAAGTGGGCGATCGAGCGGATCGCGGGTACGGCCGATGCGGTCGAGACGGCCATCGGCCGCGTGCCCACGCCGGACAGCCTCGACACGGACGGGCTGGACATGACCCCCGAGCAGCTCGCAGCCGCGCTGACCGTCGACCCCGAGGAGTGGAAGGCCGAGCTTCCGCAGATCAACGAGTGGTTCGAGAAGTTCGGCGACAAGCTCCCGACCGTCCTGTGGACCGAGTTCGACGGGCTCAAGGCCAGGCTCGGCGCCTGACGCGGCTCGCCCCTCTTTGCGGAACCGGTCTGGCGGAGGTGTTGGGACGGTACTGGAACCTTGGTCAGACAGGGCCACAGAGGGCCGAACCCACGTCTATTGGGTTCGGCCCTCCGCGATGTCTTGAGGCATCACATGGCGGAGGTGGCGGGATTTGAACCCGCGAGAGGGATTAACCTCAACCCGCTTAGCAGGCGGGCGCCATAAACCGGGCTAGGCGACACCTCCGTGCCACCGGGCGTACCGCGGCGGCGGGGAGCAGGCTACCTGTCGGCCACAGACGGCGGCAAAGCAGGGCGACAGCTCACCGGAGCCGGCGATAACCGTGGATCTGGTCGAGTCGGGCGTCGAAGTCAGCCACCCAGTCGACCCGCGGCTCCGCGATGAGGCGCACGGGGATGCTGGTCCGGCCGCCGGTTCGCAAGACCACGACGATCTCCTGTTGGCCGCCGCGCTGGTCCGCTACGACGCGGTCCACCTCGTCCCATCGCGCGGACCGGGTGCCCAGGCCGCGTACCCCTCCGACGCGGTAGCCGACGGCGTCGGTGCGGATCACGACGGCCCGGTGGACGAGCCGCAGCGCGGCGCGAAGGAGCGCCACGGCGACGACGCCGGTGGCTACCAGCACGGCCCAGAACGCGATCAGCACCGCGAGGTGCTCTCGCCAGTTGGCCAGCACGACGCAGGCGACGACCCCGACGCCGGTGCACAACGCGCAGCCGGCGAACGCCAACAGCGCGACCCCGGTGGCGAGGTGATAGCGGCGCCCCTGGTCAGGCGCGTTGTCGCTCGGCGACTCCGGCACGGCGGATCCTCCTGGGACTGGGCAGAGGGGGCGGGATTCGAACCCGCGGCTGACATCTCTGCCAGCGACCGCTTTCAAGGCGGTTCCGATCGGCCACTCCGGCACCCCTCCTGGGCGGGCGTCCCGCCGGGCCGATTGTGTCAGGTCCAGGTCAGGTGAGGATGGCGAGGATGTCGCCCTCCTGCACCACGTCGCCCTCGCGGACGCGCAGGTCGGACAATCGCCCAGGGTGCTCGGCCAGCACCGGAATCTCCATCTTCATCGACTCGAGGATGACGATCGTGTCGCCCGCATCCACCTGCTCCCCCTCGGCAGCGACGACCTTCCAGACGTTGGCCACCATCTCCGCGACGATCTCCACCGCCATGCGTCCTGCCTCCTCGCCCCGTCGGCTGCAGGGCGACGCTACACCGGGCCGGCCGCCAGACCGGGTACGCCCGGGTCACCGCAACGGCTCGGTCCGACCCGGCTCCGGGCGCAGCTCCGCGTCTCCCCGTCCGCGCAGAGCGCGACTGCCGGATCCGGTCAACATGGTGTCCACCTTGTGTACCACCAGGCCGAGGGCGAGGCCGAGCACGACGGAGTACAACGTCGACAAGCCTGCGTACACCGGGTCGAGCCGCGGCGCGGCCAGCGAGGTGGCGACCGTCGCGGTCCCGACGACTCCGAACGCGCACATCCACCAGCCCTGCCGGCGGCTGGCGCGGGTGCTGATGCCCCACACCAGCGCAGGGAAGCCGATCAGGACCTCCGCGGGTCGGGGCACCCCGTGCAGATGGTGGTCGAACCAGGCCACCGTCGAGTTGACCGTGTCGACGATGCTCTTGGACCCGTACGTACGCAGAACCTGTCCGTAGACGAGCACCAGCGCGATCAGGGCCGCGCCGGCGACGACGACGAGGCATCCGCGCCGGCCCATGCCATGCAGTCCCGCGCCAAGTCTCCACACCAGGCCGAGAGTCAGCAGCAACGAGACGCCATCGACGAGCAAGTTGTAGCGGCTGGAGTCGATCGGCGCGTCCCAGCCGGCGACCGCGACGGCGCCGGTGGCGGCCAGGACCACGGCGAGCACGAACTCACCGGTCGCGCCGACCACCGAGTCCGCGGGCCGGGTCGCCATCACGGCCAGGATCCCGGCCAGCACGGCGACCAGCACCGAGGTTCCGGCGAGCAGCCACCGTTGCTCGGCGAACACCGCGCCGGAGGAGACGATCGCCGCCAGGGTGGTCCACAACCACACCCGTCCGCCGCAGCGCCGGGTGAGACCAGCCGCGAACACCACAGTGAGCAGCGCCGCACCCGCGACCCCGGTACGCCCGGGCAGGTCCGTGCTGACGATCGACGTGGCGGCCGCGGCGGTGCCGACCAGCCAGCCGGCGAACCAGACCGTGAGCGCGGACCCACGCAGCGCGGCGGGCACCGGCCCGCGTCGTGGTTCCGGAGGTGTGTAGTGGTGCCCGGGCACCACCTCTCGCCGGGCGGCACGCCTGCCCACCGGCGGTGAGCTGGGCGCCGAGGTCCGCTGGCTCACAGGCGGGGTCACATCCGCCGATTGGCCAGCGAGGGGTTGCGCTGACGCGCCCGGGCGATCCTGTCAGGTTCTAGGTCGGCGGTCACTACCGCCTCGTCGTGGCCGGCCGCCGCGACGACAACGCCGAGCGGGTCGACCACGGCAGTGCAGCCGGTGTAGGTCGCGCCACACTGGCCGGCACCCAGCACATATGTCGTGTTCTCGATCGCCCTGGCGCGCAGCAGCGTGCCCCAGTGGTCCTCCTTCAGCGGACCCGCGACCCAGGCCGAAGGCACCACGAGCGCCTCCGCGCCCTCGTCGACCAGCAGCCGGGCGTACTCGGGGAAGCGGAGGTCGTAGCAGGTCATCAGCCCCAGCCGCAGCCCGCCGACCTCGAGCGTCACCGGCTTGATGTCCCCCGCCGACAGTCGCTCGGACTCGGTGTAACCGAAGGAGTCGTACAGGTGGACCTTGCGGTACGTCGCGGCCAACGTCCCGTCCGGGGCCATAACGACCAAGGTGTTCCACGGCAGACCGTCGCCGTTGCGCTCGAACATGCCGGCCACGACGGTGGCGTGGAGTCGCGCGGCGTGCTCGGCCAGCGCGCCGACGAACGGTCCGTCGAGGGGCTCGGCAGCGGCGCCAAGATCGTGGTCGATGGTGCCGAAGTCGTGCATCGATCCCTCCGGCGCGACGACGAGGTCCACAGGGGGACCGTCGGCAAGGCGCCCAACGAGGCCGTCGATCGTCTTGCGATTGAGGGCGGAGTCGGTGCCGGCCGAGAACTGGAGCAGGGCGACGCGCATGGCACCATCCTCCCAGGTGTGATCTGGACCTACCGGTCGGACGGGAGGCGGGCAGTGGCGGCGACGATGGTGGGGCTGGTCGGGACGGTGGAGCAGGTCTGGCGATACCCCGTGAAGTCGTTGCTTGGCGAGCGGCTGCAGGTCGCCGAGGTCGACCGGCGTGGCATCGTCGACGACCGTCGATGGGCGCTTTCGGACCACGACGGCAAGCTGGGCAGCGGCAAGAGCACCACGAGGTTCCGGGCGATGCCCGGACTGCTCGCCCTGGCCGCGAAACTGAGTGACGGGGTCCCGCAGGTGGACTTCGCGGACGGATCGACGCTGCCGGGCGACGACCGGCGGATCGACGCCCGGCTGTCGGACCACGTGGGCCGACCCGTCACGCTCACGATGGAGAGCGATGTCCCCCATCACGACGAGAAGCCGATCCACCTTGTGACCACGGCGTCCCTGGCCTGGCTGGGCGCGCAGCACGGGCACGAGGTGGACGTACGCCGGGTCCGGCCGAGCCTCGTGATCGCCAGCACGGAACCCGCGGTCGGTGTCCCCGAGGCGGGTTGGGTCGGGCAGCGTCTTCGGGTCGGGACCGTGCTGCTGGAGATCACCCACGAGACCGAGCGCTGCGTGATGGTGACCCAGGGCCAACCCGGCATCGGCGCCGATCCTGACTTGCTGCGCACGATCGGCCGAGTGCACAAACTGACGTTCGGAGTGCATGCGGACGTTCTCGAACCCGGGCGGGTCTCGGTGGGGGACGCGGTGACACTGCTGTGATCGCGCTCCGGAGGGCGGCCGCGGCGACCCACCGGGCAGCAGGGGATACTCAAACCGTGTCCGCCGACGGGAACTGCCCGGACCGCGACTGGTCCGTCAGCGCCATCGTGCTCGCCGGCGGCGCCTCGACCCGCCTCGGCACCGACAAGACTCGTCTCGCGCGCGGCCAGGCGACGCTCCTTGACCACGTGCTCACCGCGGTGTCCCACACCGACCAGCGCATCGTGGTCGGCGATCCGCGGTCCACGACGAGCCCCGTCGAGTGGGCACGTGAGGATCCCCCAGGGTCCGGGCCGGCGGCCGGCATTGTGGCGGGTCTGGCTCGCGTCCACGCCGAGATGACCGTCCTGCTGGCCGGCGACCTGGCGCAGGTGAGCGCGGGAACGGTCGCGACCCTGCTGGCGGCCGCACCGCACCACGACGGTGCCGTCATCGTGGACGGCACCGGCCGTCGCCAGCATCTCCTCTCCGCCGTGCGGACCGCAGCGTTGCGGCGGGCCGCTTCGGTGCGAGCCAGCTGGGCGGATTCGTCGGTGCACGAGCTGCTGGCCACGCTGGACCTCGTCGAGGTTCTCGCGCGCGGGCCGGAAGCCGCCGACGTGGACGAGCCAGGCGACCTCGACCTGCTCCGGTCCCTGACCGACCGCCCGCAACGTTCCCGAAGGAGTCCGGATGTCCATGCGTGATTGGGTCACCGCCGTACAGACGGAGCTGGGGATCAAGCTCGACCTCGACACCGACCTGGTCCTCGAGGTGGCCCGCGACGCCGCGCATCTGGTGGAACGGCCGGCCGCCCCCGTCACGACGTTCCTGATCGGGTACGCAGCGGCCCTGCGCGGCGGTGGGTCCGACCACGTGGACGAGGTCGCCGCACAAGTGAGCCGGTTGACCGAGACCTGGCTGGCGGAGCGGGGCTGATCACGTGCGCGCGGTCATCGTCACCGAGTCGGGCGGGATCGACGGGCTCACGCTTGCCGAGGTACCCGACCCGCAGCCGGGTCCGGACGAGGTGGTTCTCGACGTACACGCCGCCGGGGTCAACCGCGCCGACCTGATGCAGCGGGGGGGCCACTACCCACCCCCGCCGGGTGCCTCGGACCTGCTGGGGCTGGAGTGCTCCGGCGTCGTGTCGGCAATCGGGAGCGACGTGGTGGGCTGGGCGCCAGGCGACCAGGTGTGCGCGCTGCTGGCGGGCGGCGGCTATGCGGAGAAGGTCGCCGTCCCGGCCGGGCAGGTCGTGGTGTTGCCCGGCGGCGTCGGCCTGGTCACGGCTGCGGCGTTGCCCGAGGTCGCAGCGACCGTCTGGTCGAACGTGTTCATGCTCGCTCACCTGAGGCCCGACGAGACTCTGCTCGTGCACGGTGGCGCCGGTGGCATCGGCACGATGGCGATTCAGCTCGCGCACGCACTCGGCTCCACCGTGCTGACCACCGCCGGCTCGGACGACAAGC
The DNA here is from genome assembly GCA_050700835.1 of Nocardioidaceae bacterium. Taxonomy (GTDB): domain Bacteria; phylum Actinomycetota; class Actinomycetes; order Propionibacteriales; family Nocardioidaceae; genus JBOHDX01. Next base: position 26,269 of record JBOHDX010000095.1, on the reverse strand, counting down.
TCGAGCGGTGCCGGGCGCTCGGTGCGGACGTCGGGATCAACTACCGCGACACCGACTTCGTCGCGGCGGTACGCGATGTCACCGACGGCCGGGGCGCGGACGTGATCCTCGACGTCATGGGCGGCTCCTACCTGCCTCGCAACGTCGACTGCCTCGCGACAGAGGGGCGCCTCGTGGTGATCGGGCTGCAAGGCGGGCGCACCGGTGAGCTGCCCCTCGGCACGCTGATGGCCAAGCGTGGCGCGGTCCTGGCCACCACGCTCCGTGCCCGCCCGCGGGAGGAGAAGGCCACCATCATGGCCAGCGTCGTCGAGCACGTCTGGCCGTTGGTCGCCGACGGGACCGTCGAGCCGATCGTGGACCGGGCGGTGCCCTTGGAGGACGTACGCGAGGCCCACATGCTGCTTGAGGCGTCCGGTCACATCGGCAAGGTGCTGCTGGTGATGTGACCGTCCGCCGCACCCGGCCGGACGGGGCGCCCGTGCGTAGGGTGGGGAGCATGAGCGAGCAGGGAAGTCAGCGGCCGTCGGCGGACGAGCAGCAGCACCGGGTGGTCATCGTCGGGCCGGACGGCATGGCTGTCGAAGGGCCACCGGGGGCGGAGGGCTCAGACGGCGACAGCGAGCGGTCGGTCACCGATCTGGTCGAGCAGCCGGCCAAGGTGATGCGGATCGGCGGCATGATCCGCCAGCTGCTCGACGAGGTGAAGGCGGCACCGCTCGACGACGCCAGCCGGGCGCGGCTGCGCGACATCCATGCCGCGTCGATCAAGGAGCTCGAGGACGGTCTCGCCCCCGAGCTCGTCGACGAGCTCGAGCGGCTCAGCCTGCCGTTCACCAGTGAGACGCCGTCGGACGCCGAGCTGCGGATCGCGCAGGCCCAGCTGGTCGGGTGGCTCGAGGGCCTCTTCCACGGCATCCAGACCGCGATCTATGCGCAGCAGATGGCCGCGCGCTCGCAGCTGGAACAGATGCGGCGTGCCCTCCCCGGTGGCATGCAGGGTGGACCGCCGGGCATGCACGGCGGCCAGGGCGGGGACCCGTCCGATCAGCCCGGGCAGGGTCAGGGCGGCGGCATGTATCTGTGACCTTGGCGGCTCTGTGATCTAGGCGGCGAGGGCGCCCCACCCCCGACGGGTCAGAACCAGCGAGCGAGCTCGACCGCGACTCCGTCGGCCTCGATCGGCTCGGTCACGTCGTCGGACGCCGAGCGCACCTCCGGCGGCGACCCACCCATGGCGACGCCCCGACCGGCCCAGCGGAGCATCTCGAGGTCGTTTCGGCCGTCGCCGATGGCAAGGACGTCGGCACGGTCCACGCCGAGCCGGTCGGCCACGAACGCCAGCCCGGACTCCTTCGAGACACCTTCAGGCGCGAGGTCCAGCCACGCGGTGTAACCGACGTAGTAGTTGATTCCGTGTAGGCCCAGCCGGCCCACGAGCTCGTCGAAGTCCTGCACTGACGACTCCGGACTACGGATGATCACGCGGGTGACGGGTTCGGCGAGGAGCTCCTCGACGGACTGCACGGTCATCTCGCCGGTGATCTCACCGATCGGGAACGGCTTGTTGATCCGGTAGCCGCGGCCGACCTCCTCGACGGCGACGTGGGCCTGCGGCACGTGCTCGAGCAGCAGTTGCACCACGGCACGGGCATCGAAGGTGACCGCCAGCAGCACCTCGAAGGGGCCGAAGCCGAACACGACGGCGCCGTTGCTGGCGACCGCGATGCCCTCCTCGAGACCGAGGAGACCGAGCACGTCCATCACGCCGGGGACGGCGCGGCCGGTGGACACCACGACGGGCACCCCGGCGGCCACCACCTTACCGACCGCGTCGCGTACCGCCTCCGTCATCTGGTTGTCCCAGTCGACGAGGGTGCCGTCCACATCGAGGGCGACCAGGCGCGGTGCGAACTCGGGGTTACTCACGCGGCTTCACCGGAGCGGCTCCAGGACCTCACGCCCACCGAGATAGGGGCGCAGCAGCTCCGGGACGCGGACCGAGCCGTCGGCCTGTTGGTGGTTCTCGAGGATCGCGACGATGGTCCTTGTCGTGGCCATCAGGGTGCCGTTGAGCGTCGCCACCGGCCCGGTGCCGTGCTCGGCGCGCACCCGGATGTCGAGGCGCCGGGCCTGGAACTGGGTGCAGTTCGACGTGGACGTCAGCTCGCGGTACTTCCCCTGGGTGGGCATCCAGGCCTCGCAGTCGAACTTCCGGATCGCCGACAGGCCGAGGTCCCCGGCCGCCACGTCGAGCACCCGGAACGGCAGCCCGAGGTCGGACAGCCACTCCTTCTCGTACGCCAGCAGCCGCTCGTGCTCGGCGTACGACTCCTCGACCGTGGTGTAGGTGAACATCTCGACCTTGTCGAACCAGTGCACCCGGAAGATCCCGGCGGTGTCCTTGCCGTACGACCCGGCCTCGCGCCGGTAGCACGGGCTGAACGCGGCGTACCGTCGCGGCAACGTCGCCGCGTCGAGGATCTCGCCACCGTGGTAGGCGGCGAGCGCAACCTCGGAGGTGCCGACGAGATACAGGTCGTCCTTCGGCAGGTAGTAGACGTCGTCCGCGGCCTGCCCGAGGAAGCCGGTGCCTTCCATCGCGGCAGGCCTGACCAGCGCGGGCGGGATCATCGGGGTGAAGCCCCACGCCGCCGCACGGTCCATCGCCGCTTGCACGAGCGCGAGCTCAAGCTGCGCGCCGACTCCGGTGAGGAAGTAGAACCGGGCTCCGCTGACCTTGGCACCGCGCTCGATGTCGATGGCACCGAGCAGCCTGCCGAGCTCCTGGTGGTCGCGGGGCTCGAAGCCCTCCGCGGCGAAGTCCCGTGGTGTGCCGAGCTCCTCGAGCACGACGAAGTCGTCCTCGCCGCCCTCGGGTGCCTGTGGGTCGGCAAGGTTGGGCAGCCGCGAGAACAGTGTCCGGAACCGCTCGTCGGCAGCGATCCGCGATGCGTCCGCGGCCTTGACCTGGTCGGACAGCGACCTGGTCTGCTCGAGCAGCTGCCGCTTGTGTTCGCCCTGTGCCTTGGCGACGAGCTTGCCGCTGGTCCGCTGCTCCGCCCGCAGGGCCTCGTACGCCGTGATCGCGCTTCGGCGGTCCTCGTCGGCGGCGACCAGCGCGTCCACGAGGTCGGCGGACTCCCCGCGGCGCTTCTGGGCGGCGCGGATGAGGTCGGGGTCCTCGCGCAGGAGGCGTGCGTCGATCACGGGGTCAGGGTATCGACCGGGCGCGTGACAGCCACCGGTTATCCCGCGCCCCTAGGGTGTGACGCGACCCAAGGGAGACCGTCCATCCCTCCGCCGACCGCTGGTGACCCACGTGACCTTCGACCCTTCGCGTACCCGAGCGGGCAACGCGCGTTCGTCCACGCGCGTGCTCATCGTGCTGGGCACGGTGTTCGGGGTTCTCGGGATCCTGGTCGGCCTCCGATGGGGACCGATCCTCGAGCTGGACAACTCGGTGGCGCACGGCGCCTACGACGTGAGCGCTGGGCACAGCCGCTGGGTCGACGCCCTGCACAGTGTGCAGTTCTGGGGTCAGCCCACCTTCTTGTACGCCGTGGTGGCGGTGTGGGGGGTTGCTGCGACCATCCGGCGACACCGCCGCGTCACCATCGCGGTTCTGGCCGGGATCGTGGTGGCGTCGGTCGCGTCGTCGGTGGTCAAGCAGCTGGTGCACCGGGCACGACCGCACTGGCGGGTGCCGCTGGAGACCATCTCCGGCCACTCGTTCCCGTCCGGGCACGCCACCGCCGCCGGATTCTTCGCCGTTCTGATGGCCATGCTCACCATCAGTGCGTTCCGCCGTGGCATGCTGCGGCGACTGCTGGTCGTCGGCTGGGCCCTGATCGCCGTCGTGGTGGGACTCGACCGGATCTTCCTCGGGGTGCACAACACCTCGGACGTCGTCGCCGGCTGGGCGCTCGGCGCACTTGTTGGGCTCGGCAGCTGGCAGCTCTTCGTCGTGCACAACGTGCTCACTCCGGCCCCGTTGACCACGATCGGACCGGCGCCGTCCCGGTTCGCCGTCGTCTACAACCCGACGAAGATCGCCGACCAGGACGCATTCGAGGCCCTGGTCGAGCAGGCGGCGACCCTGCAGGGTTGGCAGTCACCCTCGTGGTACCCGACGACCGCGACCGATCCCGGAGTCGGGATGACGGAGGCGGCACTGGCCGAGGGCGTCGACATGGTGCTGGCCGTGGGTGGTGACGGGACCGTCCGGGTCGTCTGCTCCGAGCTGGCTCGAACCGGCGTGCCCGTCGGGATCGTGCCGCTGGGCACCGGCAACCTGCTCGTACGCAACCTGGAACTGCCGCTGCACGCCGGCGACGCCGTCAACGTGGCGCTGTCGGGGCAGGACCGGGCCGTCGACATCGTCGAGGTCACCGGCGACGGCCTGGACGAGACCCGGTTCACGGTCATGGCCGGGCTCGGGTTGGACGCGGCGATCATGCAGGGGGCTCCGGAGGACCTCAAGGCGAGGATGGGCTGGACCGCCTACGCCGTCTCGGCGCTGCGGCAGGTGCGCTACCCGGCGACGCGGGTCGAGATCACGGTGGACGACGGGACGCCGATCCGGCGCCGGGCCCGCACCGTCGTGGTCGGCAACGTGGGTCTGCTGCAGGCCGGGATCCCGTTGATCCCCGATGCGAGCATCGACGACGGACTCCTCGACGTGGTGGTGATCGCGCCACGGTGGACGTTGGGATGGGTGGGGCTGATCGTCCGCGTCATGGGCCGGCGGCGGCGCACCGACGCGTCGCTGGACCGGATGGTCGGGCGCCACGTCACGATCCGGGCCGAGAAGCAGCTGCCCCGACAGCTCGACGGCGACCCGATCGGCGAGGGTCACGAGATCCGCGCGTCGGTGCTCGCCGGCACTCTGCTGGTCCGGGTCCCCCGCTGAGTCAGCGGCTGGGCCGGGCGAACCCGATCGCCTCGTCCTCCTCCGGGGACAACGGCTGGTCACACGACCAGCCGGCGATGTTCTTGGCATAGGTCCGGGCCTCGCTGCGCCCGTGGATCGACGTGAACACCACGCCGTTGCCGCCGTCGTCCAGCAGCGCCATCGACCAGGACAGGTGTCCACCCATGTCACCGAACGCGTCGTAGCGCACCACCGCGACGTGGCGCAGCGATTCGGCGGCGTCGGCGCGCAGCGCCTCCACGTCGTCGCGCAGGGTCTCGAGATCGGGGGGGCCCGAGGGGCGCTGGGCGGAGCGCCGGCGGGGACGTCCCGGCGCCGGACGTCGCACCGAGAACACCGACACGCTGTGCGCGACCAGCGCGACCAGCGCGACGACAAGGGCCAGCCAGGCCACGATCGAGGTCACGTCACGACCCTAACGTCGCGACGGTCAGGACCCGCGCAACCGGTTCAGCCACGCCGCCGCGTCGGCGAAGTCCGCGTCGGACCCGCCGTCGCGTACCTCTGGGCGCTGACCGCCGAGACGCGGATAGGACCCCAGGAACCTCACGTCCGCACAGACCCGCCGCAGTCCCATCAACGCCTCGCCCACGCGGGCGTCCACGACGTGCCCCTCACAGTCGATCGAGAAGCAGTAGCGTCCCAGCGCAGTCCCGACCGGCCGCGACTCGATCCGGGTCAGGTTGACCCCCCGCAGCGAGAACTGGTCGAGCACCTCCATCAGAGCGCCCGGGTGGTCGTCGCGGATGAACGCGACGAGCGAGGTCTTGTCCGCGCCGGTACGCATCGGGGGGACGTCCGGACGGGACACGAGCACGAAGCGGGTCTCGGCCTCGGGGTTGTCGCCGATGTCGTGCGCGAGCAGTGCCAGCCGGTAGTGCTGGGCCGCGATCGGTGCCGCGATCGCCGCGTCGTACGACGCGTCCGGCGCGGCCACGATCGCCGCTGCCAGCGCCGTCGAGCCGACGTGCACGATCTCCGCGTCGGGGTGGTGGCGCGCGATCCAGCCGCGGCACTGCGCCGCCGCGTGCGGGTGGGTGGCGATCGTCTTGATCTGGCCCGAGTCGCGACCGGGCCGGGCCAGCAGCGCGAACGCCACCGGCACGGTCATCTCCCGGGTGATCACCAGGGGGTCGCCGGTGGCCAACTCGTCGAGGGTCACCGGCACGGACCCCTCGACGGAGTTCTCGATCGGCACCACTGCTGCGTCGGCGTCGCCGGAACGTACCGCCTCGAGCACCAGCGACACGGTCGGGTACGGCTGCAGGTGGGCCCGGGCCGCGGCCGGCAGGGTCCGCAGCGCCGCCTCGCAGAACGTCCCCTCCGGGCCGAGGAACGCATAGCGGGCGGGGGGAACTCCAGGCATCCGCCCAGCGTAGGGGTGCCGAACCGCGCGATAGCCTCGGGCCCGTGAGCACTCGCGGAGACCAAAGAATCGACATCTCAGTCGTGATGGCGACTCGATTGTCGATTCCTGCGTCCGGGGACGGCCGGTGACCGGGTTCGACGACCTCGGGTACGCCCGGCTCGACACCGATCGGGCGGGGCGTACCGGAGATCCCGAGGTCGTCTATGGTGCCGGCAAGACGGCTGCGCAGGTCGTGGAACTGCTGGCGCGGCTGCATGCGGCCCACCCGGACCGCGCGGTGCTGGCCACCAAGCTCGACGCTGAGGCGTTGGAGGCGGTGGGCCACGCGCACCCGCACGCGTCGCTGGACGCGGTCGCCCGGGCGGCGACGCTCGGTCCGATGCCGACGGCACGTGGATTGGTGACGGTGGTGTCGGCCGGCACCTCTGACGCCCCGGTGGCCCGAGAGGCGGCGTTGACCGCCCGGGTGTTCGGGGCCGGGACCACCGTGATCAACGACGTCGGCGTGGCCGGCCTGCACCGGGTGCTCGGCGTCCGCGACGATCTGGCCGACGCGGACTGCCTGGTCGTGGTCGCCGGCATGGAGGGCGCGCTCCCGAGTGTGGTCGGCGGCTTGACCGGCGTGCCGCTGGTCGCGGTGCCCACCAGCGTCGGCTACGGCGCGTCTTTCGGCGGCCTGGCGGCACTGCTCGGCATGCTCAACTCGTGCGCACCCGGGATCACCGTGGTGAACATCGACAACGGCTTCGGGGCGGGTGTGTTCGCGGCAAGGGTGGCCCGCAACGCGGCCCCCCGCCGATGACGACGGCCGCGTCGACGAGGATCGGCTGGCTCGACTGCTCGTCCGGCGCCTCGGGCGACATGTTGCTGGGCGCGCTGGCCGGTGCCGGCGTGCCGATCGAGCTGATGGAGCGCGCCGCCTGCGCCGTCGCGCCCGAGCCGGTGACGATCACCCTCCAGCAAACGACCCGCAACGGACTCGCGGCAACCCGGGCCGTCGTGGACGTAGCCGACTCGGTCACGCACCGCACCTGGGTCGAGGTCCGGGCGCTGCTCGAAGCCGCCGACCTCCCCGACGGAGTACGCCGCCGCGCGATCGCCACGTTCACGCGTCTCGCCGTCGCCGAGGCCGCGGTGCACGCGACCACACCGGAGCGGATCCGCTTCCACGAGGTCGGCGCCCTCGACGCGATCACCGACATCGTCGGTGTGTGCGCCGGCCTCGAGTACCTGGCCCTCGAGGCGCTGACGTGTTCCACCGTCGCGCTCGGCAGCGGGACCGTGCGGGCCGCGCACGGTGAACTTCCGGTGCCGCCTCCCGCGGTGGTCCACCTCCTGCGCGGCGTACCCACCATGGGCGGCCCAGTCGCGATGGAGCTGTGCACCCCCACCGGGGCAGCGTTGATCGCCGAGGCGGCCAGTGGGTACGGTCCCCAGCCGCCCATGTCGGTAACCCGGATCGGCGTCGGCGCCGGCGGGCAGGACCCGGACCGCCACGCCAACATCGTCCGTCTACTGCTCGGCGAACCAGTGGCCAGCGGACCAGTCGCCGGCGAAGCCGCCCGGCGACAGCTGCAGCTCGACACCAACGTCGACGACCTCGACCCGCGACTGTGGCCGCCGGTGCTCACGGCTCTGCTCGACGCCGGCGCCGCCGACGCCTGGCTGACGCCGATCCTGATGAAGAAGGGGCGCCCGGCGTACACGCTGTCTGTCCTTTGCCCCGTCTCGGCGCGGGACGCCGTCGTCGCCGTGGTGGTGCGGCAGACCACCGCGATCGGTCTGCGGACTCGTCCCGTCGACAAGGTCGCCCTGGAGCGGCGCGAGGAACGCGTCCTCGTGGACGGACAACCGATCCGCGTCAAGGTCGCGACCCACAACGGTGCCGTGGTCAACGTGCAACCCGAGTACGACGACGTGGTCCGCGCCGCCGGCTGCCTCAACCGGCCCGCCAAGATCGTGCTCGCGCAGGCAGCCGCAGCCGCCCACCAGCTCTGGTGACCCGGTGATCGATGTCGGCCTGGTCGCCGCGGTGTTCGGCGCGATCTTCGTGGTCGAGCTGCCGGACAAGACGTTCGTGGCGACGCTGGTGCTGGCCACGCGGTACCGCCCGCTGGCGGTCTGGCTGGGTGTGGGCGCGGCCTTCGGTATCCAGACCATGATCGCGGTCACGGCGGGTCAGCTGATCGGTTACCTGCCGGGCTGGACTGTCCACACCGTCAGCCTGCTCATCTTCCTGGCTGGCGCCTTGCTGCTGGTCAGGTCCGCTCCCGGTGCGGCCGAGCAGGAGCGACGGCAGGAGGCGGAGTACGAGCGCGCGAGCGTTGGACCACGCAGCTTCCTTCGCGCCATCTCCGCATCGTTCCTGGTGATCTTCGCCGCCGAGTGGGGCGACTTGAGCCAGCTGCTCACGGTCAGCTTCGTCGGTCGCAACGGCAACCCATTCAGCGTGCTCATAGGCGCTTGGGCGGCGTTGCTCGTCGTCTCCGCCCTCGCTGCCCTGGCTGGACGCACTTTGCTAGCGCATATGCGACTGGCCCTTGTCCACTACGCCGGCGCGGCCGTGTGTCTGGCGTTCGCCGCCTGGACGGCCTACGCGCTGGCGACCGGCTGACGGCACGGCGCCACCCCCTTAAAACGCGTCATGAGCCTTCCGCTACTGGGCTAACAGCGGCCGAGGGACGTGGTGCCCCTTGGCGTGACGGCGTAGTGGTGCCCGGTGGGTGCGCGCCACACGTACACGGTGGGAAAGGGCTGGGTGACGATCCACCCGGGAGCATGCGTCTTGCAGCGGTGGTGGTGCCGATCCGCTGGGCCGAGGTTGGCCATGTCGGTGGGCCCGCGTGGAGCGGGGATGAGGTGGTCGGCGTCGGTACCGCGAGAGGTGCGGTCGCAGTAGGGGAAGCAGCAGGTGCCGTTGAGCAGGTGGAGCGCCTCGCGCTGAGTCATCGTGGGCGCGTAGCCGCTGGCCGCGGGCACGGCGGCGAGATCGAGGATGGGGCGGATGGTGACGTGGGAGTGGCCGAGCAGCTCCCGTGCCCAGGTCAGGGTCAGCGGCCGGGCCGGGATGGCGCCGCCGCGCTCGACGTCGAATCGGGGTACCCCGTCCGGTCCGGATCGTAGGTGGACGTAGAGCACCGTGCCCGGCAGCCCTGCGCCGACGCGACCACGGTCGGCGAGCACCGAGCCCAACTGTGTGGCAAGGTCGCGCTCGGGGTCGTCCGCAGCGTCATTGTCTCTTTTACTGTCGTTGTGGTTGTCGTTGCCGCGGGTGGCGGGCCGACTGCGAACGGTCTGAACCGTCTCCCACAGCGCGGCCACGGCGGAGGGGTCGGCCAGTAGGCCAAGAGCGGTAACGCGCCGGAGTCGAACCGGGTCGCTGTCGCCGGTCTCCGCCAGCCACCCGGCGACGGCCGTGATGCGCTCGTCGAGTCGGGCCAGGGTGTGGTTGTCGCACCGCGCCCACAGATTCCCCACGCCGTCCTCGCCGGGGTTGATTCCGACCTGTCGAGCGGCGCGAGCCAGCTCACGCTCGGCGTCGGCCGCCTTCGGGTCTACGTTGAGGATCTCGGTGTCGATCAGGTGTCGGAGGCCGGCGGGCGTGACCCTGCCCAAACGGCCGATCACTCGCTCCTCCACCAGCCTGGCCTGCTCAGAGGTGAGTTTCCTGGTGGCTTGGGCCACCCAGCGAGCCCGGAACAAATCCACCTTCCCGGCGACCACCAGGACGTGGATCCGCGGGAGGCGGTGGCGCAGGTCTAACGCGTCGGCCAACAGAAATCGCGCCGAGATCGTCGACGCCCGGAGGACCGGACCGAGCTGGGCCGAGGTGAACTCCGCGACCTCCGGCGTTCCCTCCCCGCCGACCCGCACCACCCGCTCAGCCCCACCGAGCCCACCCGGCGGTGGCTCGTGGCCGCCGACCCAGCGCCGCGCGCGATCAACGTCGGTCTCGTCGCCATCCCAGCCGCGGTCGTCGTCACTGTCGTCACCGGCGCCGCTCCCGGCGGTCACCGTGCGGTGCTCGAGGATCTGCGCGGGGTGCAGATCGGCGAAGTGAGCGGTGGCCGCCAGCACTCGGGCTTCAGCGATCGCGGTCACCTGTTTGGCCAGGGCGATGGCATCCAGCGTGTCTGCGGGGCCGAGACCGGTGATGTCGGTGGTCAACAGCTTGACCGCGAGGGCTGCGGCGGCGGGCACGCCAGTGTCCGAGCCGGGATGATCCACTCCGGTGTCGACGGCGCCCTCAGGGTCCTGCACATCGATGACTGTAGGCGCGAGGACTGACAGTTTCCCCCTGTGCACAAGGGCATTCTCGACGTAGCCGCGGACGGAGGTGCGTAACTGTCGGACCGCGGTCAGGGTTGGGAGGAGGTGCGTAACTGTCGGATCGTGGCCAGAGATGGGAGGCGGTGCGTCACCGTCGGACCGAGCCACGCCCGCGAGCGCCGCCGGGAGCTCGTGGCCACGCGATCTAGCCTGGTGACCGTGCCGTTCACCACTCGCCGCGGGCGCCTCCTGCCCAGGCTGTGTGCACGAACCGCGGCCGCTCTGGCTGTCGGAACCGCGTTGCTAGCTGGACTTTCGACCGCGCCGGCCGCGGCGGCCGGCAGCGGCAGCGGCAGCGCACCGTCCAGCGGCCCGATCGTCGTGGTGGGTATCGCCGGACTCCGCTGGTCGGACATCCAACGCAACACGACTCCAACCCTCTATTCGCTGATCGGAGCCGGTTCCGTCGCGTCGATCTCGGTACGCACGGTCAACCTGCTCACCTGCCCGGTCGACGCGTGGCTCACGCTGTCGGCGGGCAACCGCGCGACCGGCTCGCCGGCCGGCGCCTCGACCGAACAGCCGACGTCCACGTCCAACCGGCAGACGTGCCCGCGGATCCCGCCGGTGCGCAACGGCCGCGTGACCGGGTGGTCGGGGTTGGTCCGCCTGCAACAACCGGACACCGGCTCGTACGGTCGCCCAGGGGTGCTCGGGCACCGGCTCGCCCGCGCCGGCGTCTGCGGCACCGCGGTCGGTCCCGGCGCGGCGGTCGCCCTCGCCGGCCTCGACGGCCGGGTGCGACACGTCTCGCGCACGGTCGACCGCAAGACTCTCGGTGCCTGCCCGGTGACCGTGGTCGATGCCGGCAGCCTTCCGCCTTCACCGGCGCCGCGGATCATCGCACTGGAGCGGTTCGACCACCGAGTCGGCGCGATCCGGTCCCGGTTGGGGCCGGGCTCACGACTTGTCATCGCCGGCATCGCCGACGTGGCCGGGACCCGGCCCGGACTCCAGGTGGTCCTGTCGTGGCAGGCCGGACTCGCCTCGAACTCGTGGCTGACCTCGGACTCGACCAGGCGGACCGGCCTGGTCCAGCTGACAGATCTGACCGCGACGTTGCTCAACCGCGTCGGGGCCGGCACCAACGGACTCGACGGTGCTCCCCTCCTCCTAGGTCCCTCCCGGAACATCGGGATCGCCCGCACCATCGAGAACCGAATCGACCTGTCAGTCCTCACCCAGATGCTCCCCGACCTGACCCCGTGGTTCGCCGGTGTGTTCGCAGGGCTCCTGCTCTGCGTCTTCGGGCTGGCGTACCTGCGGCGCGGCGCGCCTCAGGCGTTGGCGTGGGCGGCGTTGTGCCTGTCCGCGGTCTCGGTGGCGACGTACCTGAGCACGCTCACGTCCTGGTGGACCGGGCACTACCCGGCCCTGTCGCTGGGTGCGGAGCTCGCCGGGATCGCATTGGCTCTGGGCACGCTCGCGTCCCTCCCTCCCTGGCGGCAGCCATGGGCGCCCGTGGTTGTCGTCGCAGGCGTCACCGTCGTGGTGCTGACCGTCGACGCTGCTGTCGGCACCCCGTTGCAGATCGGCAGCCTGCTCGGGTCGGGGCTGATCGAGGGCGCACGGTTCTTCGGGTTCGGCAACGGGACGTTCGCGGTGTACGCCACCTGCGTGCTGCTCGTCGCCGGCGCGGTCGCGGACCTGCTCGTCCAGCGCGGCCGTCGGGCCCTCGGGGTGGTCGCCGCGACGAGCATCGGGGTGCTGGCCAGCCTCGTGGACGGCTACCCGACGTGGGGCGCGGACTTCGGCGGCCTGCTGTCGCTGCTTCCTGGGGTCTTCGTACTCGCGCTGCTGCTGGCCGGTGTGCGGCTCAGCCCCGGACGCGTCGTCGGCATCGGCGCGCTCGTCGTCCTTGCCGGCGCCGCCGTGGCCGCCGCGGACTGGCTCCGGCCGGTCAGCGAGCAGACCCACCTCGGTCGCTTCGTGCAGCGGGTCATCGACGGCGACGCCACAGGAATCCTGACGCACAAGGCCGACGGCGCGCTGGCCACGCTGCTCAACCCGCTGGGCATCGTCGGGTTCGTCGCGTTCGTGTTCGCCGTGCTGGTCATCCGCGACCCGTCCCGCTTTCGCGCCGCCAGGTTGTTGCGGGCCTACGCAGCCTGGGTCACGCTGCGTGAAACCCTGTATGCCGTGGCGACCACTGCACTGATCGGGATGTGCGTCAACGACTCAGGGGTGGTCATCCCGGTAGCCGCGTTGCTGGTCGCCGCCCCGCTCGTCCTCGCCACCTGCTTGCGCGAGACGGCCCCGCCGTGAGACGCGCAGCGCTCTTGCTCGTGCTGGTCGCGCTCTCCGGACTCGCCATCGCCGGCGCGGCGGCACCGGGTTCCGCCGCGGGCGGCGTCGTGCGGCCACCGGTCGTCGTCGTCGGCGTGGGCGGGCTCACCTGGGGCGAGGTCACCCCGCAGAACATGCCCACACTGTGGCGGCTGCTCGACGGCGGTGCGGCCGCAGGTGCGTCAACCCTCGTCTCCGCCAGCGGTGCTGCCTGTCCGAGCGACGGCTGGCTGTCGCTGTCGGCGGGCAACGTCGCCGGACGGATCCACCGGCTCCGCAACGGCACAGTGACCTGCGTACCGCCGGAGGTCGCCCGTGGTCCGAACGGGACCGCGACCGTCCCGAGCTGGGCGGCGCTTCGCAGCGCACAGTCTGGCAACCCGTACAGCTCCCAGCTCGGCCTGCTCGGTCCGGCACTGTCCGGCCACGGGGGCTGTGCCACCGCTGTCGGGCCAGGCGCGGCATGGGCGCTCGCCGATCCGCAGGGCCGGGTGGCGAGGTACGCGACCCATGAGTCGCCGAGCGTCTTCGGCTGCCCGGTGACCGTCGTCGATGCCGGTGCGGTCAGCCAGTTCGGCAGAACCGCCGAGCTGCACGTCGCGGACGCGATCCTCGCCCGAGTGCTGGCCGACGCACCGCACGGCGCCACGGTGATCGTCGCGGGCATCTCGTACGTCATCGGCGCAAGGGCCAACCTCGGTGTGATGCTCGCCGCCGGTCCTGGGGTGTCCCGCGACTACCTCACGTCCGACGCCACGCGCTGGAACGGCGTCGTTCGTCTCCTGGACCTGCCGGCCACGCTGACCGACGCGGCAGGTGTGCCGACACCGGGCCAGTTCACCGGATCTCCGTTGACGCTGTCGGGTCAGCGGCCCGGCGGCGCCGCGACGGTGGACGCCCTGCAGACCCTGGTGGCTCGCAACCGGGTGATCAGTCAGGTCGCCGGCGCGTTCCAGCAGGTCCTCGGCGTAGCCGCGCTCGGGCTGCTGCTCATTGCGTTCGCGCTGCTGCGGCGACGGGCCATGCCCGCACGGACGTGGAGCCGTTGGGCAGAGCGGCTGGCGTGGGTGGTGACGGGCGTGCCGGTCTCCTGCTTCCTCGTGACGCTGACCCGGTGGTGGGAGCTGCCGGCGCCCAGGGTCTTCCTGTGGGTGTTCATGTGCGTGATCGCACTCGCGATCGGCGTGCTGACCACGGTGGTGGGGGGGCCCGTCTGGCGCAAGACGGCGATCCCGACCGGGATCACCTTCATCGTCCTGGTCCTCGACGCCTTCGCCGGGACGCCGCTGCATCGCGGCAGCCCGCTCGGGCCGTCCCCGCTGTCGGGCGGTCGCTACTACGGCTACGGCAACCCGACCTTCGGAGTGTTCGCGGTCGCCGCGTTCTTCTTCGCCGCCTCGGTCGCCATGCCGTTGGTCCAGCGCGGCCGTACCCGGCCGGCCGCGGTGCTCGCTACCGGCATCGCCCTCTTCGCTGCTCTGGTCGACCTGTGGCCGACGTTGGGTGCCGACATCGGCGGCGGACTGGCGCTGGTGCCGGCCGCCATCGTGATGGGACTGGCGGTCCTCGGCCTGCGGCTGACGTGGGTTCGCGCTGCCATCGCCTGCCTCGTCGGTGTCGGCCTGGTGACGGTGGTCAGCGTGCTCGACTGGCTCCGCCCGGCCGGCCAACGCTCGCACGCCGGTCGCTTCGTGCAGTCTGTTCTCGACGGCACCGCCCAGGACACCGTGCTGCGCAAGGCCGACTACGCCGTCCGTTCGTTCACCGCCGGCGTGCCGGCGTTCGTCAGCCTGCTGGCGCTGATCGCCGTCATCGTGGTGTACGCCCGGTCCGACAGGTTCGCGCCGGCCGCCCTCACCCGTACCGAGCGGGACTGGCCGACGCTGCGTCCGGCGATGATGGGTGTCGTGGTGCTGAGCGTGCTCGGCGTCCTCGGCAACGACTACGGCATCCGGATCGCGACGTTCACGCTGAGCGTGACGTTCCCGTTGCTGGTGGCATCGTGCCTGAGCACCCACCGCGACGGTGTGACGCAGCAAGGCTCACTCCCGCCGGCACCCGCAGCCGTCACGGCGACCGCCGACCACGAAGCGACCGGAGGTCCGGCCTGACTCCCCGTGCTGCCAGCGCACGCAGCACGTCGGCGAGCTGCCGCCCGCGATGCATCCTGGCTCGCCAATCCGTGCCGGTGACCCGATGGTGGAACGGCAGGTCGACCTCGATCAGCCGGAACCCCTTTCGCAGGACGTCGATGGTGAGGCCGACCTCGACACCCCAGCCGTTCGCCAGCGGAAGGGCCGCGTCGAAGGCGGCTCGCGTCAGGCACCGCTGACCCGACAGCGGTTGGGTCGTCTGCCAGCCGGTAGCGGCCGCGATCCCCTGCTGCGCGAGCCGGACCACCCGTCCACGGCCGCCGCCGGGGCTCCGCTGGACCGGGAGCACGCCGATGCTCATGTCGGCCACCCGGTCGATGATCGGTCGCGTCAGCGGAGCGGCCTCGGCGGCGGTGTCCTCGAGGTCGGCGTCGAGGAACAGAAGGTGACGTGGTGCCGCGTCCGGGTCGTCCAGTGCGGCGACGCGGACGGCACCGGTCTGCATGGCCGCGGCCTTCCCCTGGTTGCGCGGATGCCGCACCACGGTCGCCCCGCAGCGCTTCGCGAGCGACGCGGTGTCGTCGCTGGATCCGTCGTCCACGACCACCACGAGGTCCACGCCAGGGATCTGCGACGCGGCGCGCACCGTTGACGCGATCCGGGCGGACTCGTCCTTGGCCGGGATCACACACGCCACGCCCGTCACGGCCGCGAGTGTAACCAGGGGCCACGGCGACTGGCCGTAGTCTTCCCGGCGTGAGTGAGGCGGGCGGGTGACCGTGCGACGGTCAGTGCTGCAGGCCGCGGCACTGATCACCGTCCTGACCGTGCTCGCCCGCGCCACGGGGTTCGTGCGCAGTCTCGTGCTGGCTCGCACCGTCGGTTTCAACTGTCTCGCCGACAGCTACACGACCGTCAACACGGTGCCCAACATCATGTACGAGATCGTGGCCGGCGGAGCACTGGCGAGCCTGGTCGTACCCCTGCTCGCGGGCGCCGCCGACCAGCACGACCGCGACGTCGTGGACCGGGCCGCGTCGGCGCTGCTCACGTGGACCGTGCTGGTTCTCGTGCCGCTGACGGTGCTGGTGCTCGTGCTCGCGCACCCCATCTCCGCAGCCCTGCTCGCCGGCAAGGGTCAGGAGTGCGTCGGGTCGGTCGACGTGGCCTCGTCGATGCTGCGGTTGTTCGCCCCGCAGGTCCTCTTGTACGGCATCGGCGTCGTGCTCACCGGGATCCTGCAGGCGCACCACCGGTTCATGGGGCCCGCGCTCGCCCCGCTGCTGTCCAGCCTGGTGGTGATCGCGTCGTACCTTGCTTTCGCTGCTATTGCGCGCCGCGGCACGGACGTCGGCACCGTGACGTCAACCGAGCAGCTCGTCCTGGCCGGCGGCACCACGCTGGGCGTCGTCGTGCTGTCGCTGCCGTTGCTGGTGCCGACGTGGCGCGCGGGTGTGCGGTTGCGCCCGCGGCTGAGCTTCCCCGTCGGTTTGTCGGCCAGCGCCCGGCACCTCGCCCTCGCTGGCATCGCGACGCTGACCGCTCAGCAGGTGTCAGTCGTCGTTGCGCTGCGGCTCGCGAACTCGTCCGGTGCACCGCCGGGCACCGCGGCGGCGTTCTTCCAAGCCCAGACCATCTACCTGTTGCCGTGGGCGATCCTGGCCGTGCCAGTGGCGACCACCGTGTTCCCCCGGCTGGCAGGGCACACCGCGCGGGGCGACGCACCTGCCTATGCCCGCGACCTGTCGGGGGCCACCCGGTTCGTGCTGGTCCTGTCCTGCGCCGCCAGTGCCGTCCTCGTCGCCACTGCCAACCCGGTGGCCCGGGTGATCGCGCAGGTCGCGCCCGGCCGGCCGAGTGTGGTGACCATCCAGCACGGCATCATCGCCTTCGCGATCGGCCTCGCCGGATATGGCGTGTTCGCGGTCGTGTCACGCGCGTTGTACGCCGCCGGACGGGCCCGGCTGGCGACGACTGTCATCGTGTCGGGCTGGGTCACCGTGATGGTGGGCGACGTGGTGATCTCCGCCCTGGCCCCTGCGACCGAACGGGTCGCCGCGTTGGGAGCAGGGAACTCCGCCGGCATGGTGGTCACCGGCGCGGGACTGCTGTTGGCTCTGCGTGGGGTCGCTCCCGGCGTGATCCGCGACATCGTGCGGCTGCTGCTGGCAGGTCTGGTGGCCGCGGCCGTCGCCGCAGCGGTCGGCCTGGTCGCGGCGTCAACCCTGACCGGCGGCGGCGTCCCGGCGGCTGTCGGTCAAGCGGTGGTGATCGCCGTGGTGACCAGCGGGGTGTTCGCGGCCGCAACCACGCTGCTCGCACGTCGACCGGTCACCGAGGCCTGGCAGGTTTTGCGCGGGCGTACTCCCGGAGGCGCCGATGCGTGAGCTCGCGGGTGTACGGGTGGCGCTCGTCGCGGGTCTGAGCGAAGGGGGCACGGGTCGCCACATCGCCATGCTGGCAAGGGCTCTCGTCGAAAGCGGCGGAGACGTGACAGTGGCTGCCCCGGCGTCCGTCCTGGAGCGGTTCGAGATCGACAGCACCGGAGCTCGGCCGGTGCCGATGGCCATCAGCGCACGCCCCAGCCCGACGCACGACATGCGCACGATGTCGCGGCTGCGGCGACTGTCGGGCCCGGTCCACCTCATGCACGCGCACGGTCTGCGCGCCGCCGCCCTGGCGGCACTCGCCGGAACGCCAGGCCCTGGGCGTACTCCTCTGGTCGTGAGTCTGCACAACGCGGCGCCGACCGGCGGCCGCACTCGCGCGGTCTACTCGGTGCTGGAACGGCTCGTCGCCCGCCGGGCCGATGTCGTCCTCGGGGTGTCCCCGGACCTCGTCGACCGTGCACGGTCGCTCGGCGCCAGGGATGTGCGGCTGGCCCCGGTGAGTGCCCCGCCTCTTGCGGCGCCGATCCGCGATCGCGACCAGGTGCGGGCCGACCTGGCGGCGGGTGAACGTCCACTGGCGTTGAGCGTCGGCCGACTAGACGCCCAGAAGGGGTACCGCTGGCTCGTCGAGGCCGCCGCCATGCTGGGGGACCGCCAACCGCAGCCGTTGTTCGTTGTGGCCGGTGAGGGACCGGACCGTCCTGCCTTGCAGCGGCTGATCGACATCCACCACGCGCCGGTACGCCTGCTCGGCCACCGCGCCGACGTCTCCGACCTGCTCGCCGCCGCCGACCTCGTCGTCTCGTCCAGTGTCTGGGAGGGCAGCCCACTGTCGGCCCAGGAGGCGCTGCGCGCGGGCCGGCCGTTCATAGGCACCAGGGTCGGCGGCGTACCCGCCTTGGTCGGGGACGGAGCCCTGCTCGTGCCGCCGCGTGACGCGGGCGCGCTCGCCGCAGCGATCCGGTCGGTGCTCGACGACCCGGCGCTCGCCACCGACCTGAGCGGGCGTGCGGTCGCGGCCGCTGCCGGCCTGCCCACCGATGCGTCCGTCGCCGCCGACGCGGTCGACGTCTACACGACCCTGCTGCACCGTTGAACATCCTCTCGGCGCGAGCGGTCGACTGCCCTAGGCTGCGCGTGTGCCTGCCCCGTCGACCGCCCCCGCACCCGAAGCCGTGCGCACTCTCGGAGTCGACACCGAGGTCGGTCCGCTGCGGACCGTGATCCTGCACCGCCCCGGTCCTGAGCTGAAGCGCCTCACGCCTCGCAACAACGACTCGCTGCTGTTCGACGGGATTCCGTGGGTGAGCCGGGCGCAGGACGAGCACGACGCCTTCGCGCAGGCGTTGCGCGACCGTGGTGTCGAGGTGTTGTACCTGCTCCAGCTCCTGGTCGAGACCTTGGACGACGAGGACGCCCGGCGACGAGCGATCAACCAGGTGATCGCCGGTCTGCGGCTCGGCGACACCGTGCGCGGCTACCTCAACGCGTCCTTGCACGACCTCGCGGCGGCGGACCTGGCGCAGGTGCTGACCGCGGGGCTCCGCAACGACGAGGTCCGCGTCGCGCACTCGATCGTGACCAGCCTGCTTGCCCGGGACGACTTCCTGATCGAGCCGCTGCCGAACCTGCTGTTCACCCGGGACTCGTCCGTGTGGCTGCGCGACCGGGTGGCCGTCACCAGCCTGGCGATGCCGGCGCGCGAGCGCGAGACCCGGCTGACCGATCTCATCTACTCCAGGCATCCGCGGTTCGTCGGTACGCCACGCATGCACGGCGGCGACCTCGAGCACGTCGAGGGCGGCGACGTGCTGCAGCTAGCTCCCGGAGTGGTGGCCATCGGGGTCGGCGAGCGAACCACCCCGGCCGGTGCGGAGCGCTTCGCCAGGGGACTGCTCGCCGCGGATCTCGCACACACGGTCCTCGCGGTGCCGATCGCGCAGGACCGCGCGACGATGCACCTCGACACCGTGGTGACGATGGTCGACGTGGACAAGGTCGTGATGTATCCCGGCGTGGCCGGCTCGTTGAGTGCGTTCACCATCACCGGCGACGTCGTCGCGGCCTCGGCCGACGAGGCTGCGCAGGTGGTGTTGGAGGTGGCCGGACCGCGGCCGTTCCTGGACGCCGCGGCCGACGCCATGGGGATCGACGCCCTTCATCGCATCGACACCGGCCTCGACCCCGTCACCGCCGAGCGGGAGCAGTGGGACGACGGGAACAACACGCTAGCGATCGCCCCACGCGTCGCGGTGGCGTACGAGAGGAACGTCGAGACCAACGAGCGGCTGGCGGAGGCCGGGATCGACGTCGTCGCCATCTCGGGCTCGGAGCTGGGCTCGGGACGCGGGGGTCCCCGCTGCATGAGCTGTCCGGTGCTGCGTGACGAATTGGCTCCGCGAGCGGGGGTGCGCGGGGGCATGCGTGGGGGCATGCACGCGGGCATTGAGATGCCCGGCCGTCGCTGACGGGGGATACAACGACGACCGGGCTAATCGAGAGGCTAGTTGTCGATTCACTCACGACGCAAGTGATCTGGGCCTTTCGGTGCCACAGATCAGCGCAATCGTGCGTGGTCTTGGACACATCCGCGACGTCCTCGCGAGCCGCCGGTCAGCGGATCGTGAGCTGGCGGCTGGCGAGCCCGCTGCGGGCCGACCGCTGCTGCGCCGTGAGCGGAGCGGTTTCGGTAAGCGCGTCGCCGAGTCGGCCGGCGAACGCCGCCGCCGGCTCCTCCAGCGGTCCCGCACCGCCGCCCTCCGACAGCTCCCACACCGGGGCGAGCAAGCCGTGCGCCCGGAAAGACCCGATCAAACGGGACGATTCGCCCACGGTGTCGTCGCCGGCTACGTGCAGGCGGGCCAACGCGTCGAGCAGGTCGTCCTCGTCGTGCGGCATCACCCAGCGCAAGAACTCCTTGCCGTTCAGCCGGGTCCAGTACGCCGCGTCGACGCCAGCCAGGCGTACCGACGGCGCGGCCGCCTCGTTGGCCGCCTGCAGGCTCGCCGCGACCGAGCCGTCCGGGTCGTCGACATCGGCCACCCAGAAGTCGAATCCCTCGTGGACGTGGACCTCGAACGCCGGCGCAGGATCCACCAGGTCCTGCATCCGCGGGCCGGGTCCAGGATCGTCGACCAGCGCCAGCTCCGTGCCGGGCTCGGAGTCGAGGCCCCGGGTCAGCACCCAGGCCAGGTCGCGACTGGGGTCGCCGAACCCGTGCTGCACCTGCAGCCCCAGCCACACGGCGCCGTCCGCGCGTACCAGACCCGGGTAGGCCAAGGGCAACAGCGTGCAGACGAGGACCTCCGGCTGCGGACCCGCACTCTCGGCCACGCCGGCGCGTAGTCGCACCGACGCCGTCGCGGCCGGCACGATCTCGCGCATCGCGACCCAGTCGGCTTCCCCCGGCAGACCCTTGAACGACCGTGCGACGAACGGGGCCACCCCGTCGGCTCGGCCGTGACAGGCCTTGTAGCGGCGGCCAGAGCCGCATGGGCACGACGCTCTCGGACCTACCTGCCCGGGATCCCCTTCGATCGCGGTGGTGTTGCGCCGTCGCTTCGCCATCTGTGGTGTCCTCCCGCGGTCCGACGGCCCAGGCTAACTAACCGACCCCGTCGACAAGCCAGACGCCTCAGGTGGCCTGGCCTTGCCGGGACCTAACCCGCCCCGGCTAGGCTCGAAAGCGCTTACGGCCCGGTCCCCGCCTACGGCCCCTGTCCCTGTCGCCCCCTCAGGAGAGACCTCACGGTGCCCTGCTCCCGTCTCGACCCGCATGCTCGCGTCCGACGCCGCGTCGGGCTGCCGGTCGTCGGGGCACTCGTCGTCGTGGCTCTGGCGGCCGCGGCCTGCGACTCCGGTGGCGGCAACGGCGCGGCGCCGCACCATGGCACCACCGCGACAACCGGGTCGACAGTGTCTCCGAAGACGTCGATCACCCCGATCGGGCCCCCGTTCCGCCACCCGCTGCCGGGCATGCCGCCTGTGCTCGCCAACAACGTCTACGCCGGCATCGCTTCGTCCTACATGTCGGCGGCGGTCAAGAAGGACCCTGCTCTCGTCTATGTTCCCGATTCCAACGGCACCACGACCACCGAGATCTCGCAGCGGACCCACAAGATCGTGCGCGTGCTACACACCGGGTTCCTCAGCCAGCACGTCGTCCCGTCGTACGACATGCGCACGTTGTACGTGAACGCGAGCTACGAGAACAAGTTGGTGGCGCTGAACCCGCAGACCGGGCGGATCGAGCGGTCGTTCAGCGTGCCCCGGCCCTACAACCTCTACTTCACACCGGACGGCAAGCAGGCCGTCGTCATGGTCGAGCAGGACAACACGATCATGTTCGCCGATCCGCACACGTTCAAGCCGATCGACAAGCTCCAGGTGCCGAGCTGCAATGGTCCCAACCACGCGGACTTCTCCGGCAACGGACGGTTCCTCGTGGTCACCTGCGAGTTCTCCGACTCACTGGTCAAGATCTCCACCCTGACCCACAAGGTGCTCGCGACCCGGCAGTTCGCGGCCGGGTCCAAGCCGCAGGACATCCGGATCTCGCCCGACGGCACCGTGTTCTACGTCGCGCTGATGAACGCCGACCAGGTCGCGCTGGTCGACTACCGCACGCTCAAGACGGTCAAGACGATCGCCACGCCGTCCATGCCGCACGGCCTGTCGCCCAGCCGGAACGGCAAGCTGTTGTACGTCTCCGATCGCGGCGCCGGCAAGATCAGCATCGTGTCGTTCGCCAAGCGCAAGATCGTGGACACGTGGACGATCCCCGGTGGCGGCAGCCCCGACATGGGCTCGGTGTCGGCGAACGGCAAGGTGTTCTGGATCTCCGGCAGATACGACGGGGTCACGTACGCGTTCGACACCACCACAGGGAAGTTGATCGCGCGAATCAAGACCGGCATCAGCCCGCACGGCGTCTGTGCTTGGCCGCAACCGGGCAGGTACTCGTTGGGTCACACCGGGAACATGCGGTGACTCTTGTGACTCCCGAGTGAGACGACTCGGCGCTGCCGCGGCGATCGCTGCTGCCGCGGCCGTCCTGGTGGCCGGCTGCAGCGGTTCAGGATCGGGCGGCCAGGCTCATCCGGTCGTCCCGCACACGTCCCGAACCCCCGACCCGACGACCGCGCCGACATCGCAGCCCAGCAAGGCATCCGCCACCGTTTTGCCCTGGCACCTGCCGCAGCCACTCGGTCGCGAGGTCGTGGACGTGACCGGCGACGGTCACACCGTGGTCGTCGCCGGCGGCCTGATCGCAGGTGACGGCTCGACGGCATCGGCGTTCGAGCTGGACACCGCGACCGGCAAGCAGACCACGTTGCCCGACCTGGCCGTGCCCGTCCACGATGCCGCGGGCGTCACGCTCGGCGGTCACCCTCTCGTGGTCGGCGGCGGCAACGCCACCGAGCAGTCCGTGGTGCAACGCCTGGCCGGTGGCCGGTGGCGGGTCGTCGGTCATCTCCCGGGTGCACGCTCCGACCTAGTTACCGTGGCCACCGGCACGGGGCTGCTGGTGATCGGCGGCTACGACGGTGTCACTTCACCGCCGGCTCTGCTGGCGTCGCCCGACGGGACGCACTTCACCGTGGCCGCTCAGCTCCCGCAGCCGGTCCGCTATCCCGCGGTGACCACGTGCGACGGTTCGGTGTGGGTCCTCGGCGGTGAGTCGAACGGCGCCATGATCACACCGATCCAGCGCATCGCTGGCGCCGGCACCGCTCACGTGACCGCGCAGGTGGTCGCGCACCTGCGCACGGGGCTCGGCCATGCCATGGCGGTCTGCGTCGGCGGCCGGGTCCTGCTGATGGGCGGCCGCACCGGCCAGGACACGGTGACCACTCGGATGTGGTGGTTCGACCCGTCGAGCTCGTCGCTCTCGCCGGCCGGGCAACTGCCACACGGGCTCGCCGACGCCGGAGTTCTCGGCACCCCCTCCGCGGCGTACCTCATCGGTGGTGAGACCCCGGGGCTGAGCGACAGGGTGATGCGAGTGACCTGGCGCTGATGGTCGCGCGGTCAGGCGACCGCGAGAACGGCGTTGACGGTGGTGCCGCCCTGGTCCTGCTCCACCCACCACGACTGGGCCAGACTGGCGACGATCGCGAGTCCTCGGCCATGCTCGGCGTACGGCGAGATGGCGAGCGCCTTCGGTGTCGACGGACCGCCGCCGTCGTGCAGCGACACCAGGAGTCCCTCGTCCGTGAGGGCCCACGACAGGCTGAGCTGGCCGCCCTGGCTCGGCATGGCGTGCCGCACCGCGTTGGAAACCAGCTCGGAGACCACGACGAAAGCGTCGTCCAGCAGTGTTTGCGGAAGCTTCCGCTCGATCAGGAAGCCACCGAGCTGCGCCCGTGCGATGGCGGCGGATGACAGCCCGTACGGCAGCTCGACTCCACTGACCAGATCTCGCACGCGGTCACCGTTCCCGGTGCCGAGCACCCGAAACACGGTGGACCACCATTCGGACAAGCGCTCGGTCGAGGACGTCAGCGGTCGGCGGGCACGAAGGCGACGCAGTCGATCTCGACCATCGCGCCGAGAGCGAGCGCCGTGCACCCCACCGTGATGCGCGCCGGAGGTTCGTCACCCATCACGGCGACATAGGCCTGGTTCATCTGCTCGAACTGACTCATGTCGGTGAGGTAGACGTTGACCTTCGCCACGTCGGAGAGCTCGCAGCCGCAGCCCCGCAGAACCTGCTCGATGTTCCGCAACGACTGCTCGGTCTCGGCGGCGACTCCGCCGGGGACGAGTTCGAGCCGACCGGCGGCGGCGCCGAGCATGCCAGACACGAACACCTGCCGGTCCACGATGGTGGCATGACTGAACGCGGACAGCCCGGCGACGCCCGGGACGTTGACACGTTGATTGGTCATGACCCGTTTCTACCGCGAGCCGCTCAGCTGGTGTACTGGCGCACCAGCTCGAGAGTGCGATTCGGCACGTCGGTGATCAACGCGTCGACGCCGAGGTCGAGGCACCATTGCACGTCGGCACGACCATTGACCGTGAACACGTGCACCTGGTTGCCCCGGGCGTGCGCTCTGCCGACGTACTCGGGGTGGGCGCGCACGATGTCGAGCCGTACCCCGACGATCTTGGTGCCCAGCGGGAGACTCCCGTCGCGGAACCGCAGCGGCACCCGCTTCATCAGGTAGACCGTGGGCAGGCCGGGTGCGGCCTCACGCACCCGGCGCATGGACATCCAAGAGAAGCTCATGACCCGGATCGGGTTGTGCACACCGGGTGCGGTCCGGTCCCAGCCGAACTTGGCGAGCACCTCGACGAGTCGTCGCTCGACGAGACCGGCGTACCTCGTGGGGTGCTTGGTCTCGATGGCCATGTCGACCGGCTTCTCGCTGTCGCGGACGAGAGCCAGCAGCGACTCCAGCGTGAGCACCTTGCCCGCCATCGGGTCCGGGTCCGGATCCGGGTGCTCGTCGTCGAGGTCGGCCCAGGGCGTCTTCCACGACGCGAAGTCGAACGTGTCCAGCTCGGCCAGCTCGAGGACCGAGACGACGCCCACCCCGTCCGACGTGCGTTCGACCCGGCGGTCGTGGACACACACCAGGTGCCCGTCGGCGGTCAAGCGAACGTCGCACTCGAGGGCCTCGGCACCGTCCTTCAACGCCTGCTGGTACGCGGCGAGGGTGTGCTCGGCGAGGGCGCCGCTGGCCCCTCGGTGCGCCACCACCTGCGGTCGGCGGAACGTCTGAGTCAAGGTCGTGGCGTGCCTGGGGGCGTCTGGCCGTACGGTCCATGCCCCTGCGGTGGGTAGGTGCCGGGCTGGGCGTACGGAGCTGGGCCGCCCGCACCCTGTGGCGGGTAGCCGCCCGGCGCCTGCGGCGGATAGCTGTAGCCGGGCGGGCTCGACCCTGCTGCGGATGTGGTGCCGGAGGGTGCCGCGGGCGACGCGCGCAGGGCCAGCGCCCCCAGCAACAGGCCCACGGCGCAGAGTGCGAAGCCTAGGCCGAGGACGTACACGTCGGTGGCGGCCTTGCCGGCGTCGCGGTCGTTGATCGCACTGTTGACGATCAGGGCCCCGACCACCGCGACGAGCACGCCGACGGTCACGAGCCCGAGGCCGGCCACGCCCAGGCTGCTGCGGCCACGGTTGTCGCGGACAAGGGCGACGAGCCACAGAACCAGTGCGGCAACCCCCACCACGATGGCGATCCACACCAGCACGGAGTTGAGGGTGTCGTTGCTCTTGGCGTCGTCGAGCAGGGACGACGTCGGCTTCGAGC
Organism: Nocardioidaceae bacterium; assembly: GCA_050700835.1. Taxonomy (GTDB): domain Bacteria; phylum Actinomycetota; class Actinomycetes; order Propionibacteriales; family Nocardioidaceae; genus JBOHDX01. The sequence continues at coordinate 608 of JBOHDX010000095.1, read as the reverse complement.
CGTGCTCGATGTCGGAGAACATGCTGTGCCGCGAGGTGAACGCGAACACGGCATAGACACCGGTGGCGAGCACCCCGAGCATCGCCAGCCCCATGGGGATCATGCCCGTTCCGCGCCGCTTGGCCGACGTCAGCTGCGCCGCGGTCGTGCTGCCCGCGGCGTGGCCCGCCCGGTAGGAACCCCAACCCGCCTGCGCCGGGTTGGACGGTCCCAGCGGCTGGGCCGGCTGCGGCTGGGGCTGGGGCTGGGGCGGCTGGGGCTGGGGCGGCTGCGGCTGGGGCGGCTGCGGCGCTGGGCCGGCCGGCAGACCGCACCGGATGCAGGCCCTGACAGCCGGCGGGTTCTCCGCCCCGCATCGAGGACACTGCATGGACTGCCCCTCTCGCCGACTGCCGAACGAGAGCCTACCCATGCACAGTGTTGCTACCGCTCGGCGTCCCCGTGACGGATCTCGTGCCCGTTTTGGGGTTTACCCCGGATCGGGGTGAAGCTCAGTTCGACTGGTTTCGGGCGTGCTGGGGTTGCCGGTGCCGGCGGCTGGGCGAGGTTGTGCAGAGCCTCGGCGTTTCGGTCCGGACCGTCGGGGGGGGTCGTCGGGGTGGGTCGTC
>JBOHDX010000094.1:0-12804 GCA_050700835.1 Nocardioidaceae bacterium | reverse complement strand
GCTTGCGACATCAGCCGGACCGTAGCCTAACTTCCGCTCAGACGTCGCGGAGCGTCCTCGACACCTGAATCGCTGCGCACGCGTTCCCGAAGACAAGTGGGCACCCCCCGTAATCAGTACGGGATCCCCTTGCGGCGAGCAGTTGCGAGGACACCTGCGCCGCCGCGACAGGGGCGTCGCAGCACCTATTCGCCTCGACCGGTGATGCGGTTGAGTGCGCCGAGGTTGCGCTGGTCGGCGTCGGGGAGGGCGTGGAGGTACTTCTGGGTGGTTTGGATTTGGGCGTGGCCGAGTCGGTCCATCACGGACTTGAGGTCGGAGCCGCCGGCCAGGAGCCAGGAGGCGTGGGCGTGGCGCAGGTCGTGGATGCGGACGTTGAAGTCGATGCCGGAGGCTTTGACGGCTGGGAGCCAGACGTGGGTGCGGAAGCTGTTGCGCGAGATCGGGGTGCCGACCTTAGTGGTGAAGAGCAGGTCGTCGCGTCCGAGCTGCTCGGTGGTGATGTGCTCGGCGATCGCATCAAGCCAGTCCTGGCGGACGCCGAAGGTGCGGGGCTCGTTGTCCTTGGGGTAGGGCTTGGGGATGAACCGTTGGCCGGTGGGGGAGTGCCTCTTGGAGATCTCGACGATCGTCTCCTCGACGGTGAGCGTGCGGCGCAGGAAGTCGATGTGGCGGCGCCGCAGCGCGATCAGTTCGCCCCAGCGCATCCCGGTCTCGATGAAGGTCTCCACCATCAGCCGGTAGCGCTCGGGCACGGCACCGATCAGCTGGTCGAACTCATCAGGTGTCAGGGTCGGGGACTTCCGGGCGATCACCTTGGGCAGTTCGGTGTGCTCACACGGGTTTCGCACCAGGATCTGGTCGGCGACTGCGCGGCGGAAGATGGAGGACAGCAACACGTGGTACTTCCTGATCGACCGCGGTGAGAGCCCCTCATGCTTTGCGGTCGTGACCCAGTCCTGGATTAGGGCAGGTGTGAGCTTGTTGAGTGGCCGGTTGCCGAACGCGGGATAGAACTGCTTGTTCAGGTAGGAGCGGTAGGCAGCCAGGGTGCTGATCTCGAGGTGCTTGTTGGGCAGCCACTCGTGCTCGACGTAGTCCTTGAAGGTGATCTCTCCCCGGGTCGCGTCGTGCCAGGCGCCGGCGAGCACCTTCTGCTCTTCTCGCTGAGCGGCTCGCTCGGCAGCACGTCGGGTCGAGAACGACCCGGCCGATCGCTCGCGACCCTCGGAGTCGCGGTAGCAGCCGGTGAAGGTGGTGCCGCGCGCTCCCTTGCGTTCCTTGATCCATGCCATCTGGTTTCACCTCGGTCTGGATTCTGGCTTGTCCGCAACTTGTCCGCAAACTTTGCCGGACGCGGCGGGACGAGTGTGGACGTCAGCGGAAGCCTGAAAGGGCCTCTGACCTGCGACGTTACCCGAATCTGAGCGTGAACGCCATGCTGGTCGAAACGTGGTGGAGTCACTCATAACCCAGAGGTCGCAGGTTCAAATCCTGCCCCCGCTACAAGGTAAAGTCGCAGGTCACGGCCGGGTTTGTGGGTCACCACAGGCCCGGTTCTGCTGTTCGATGTCAGCACCATGTCTGCTGACATCGCCGCCAATCAGGCGCAGGGGAGCGATTCGCCGGACGATTACGGATGCCGGCGAACGTCTGAGGACAACTGAGGTGACCGTGCTCTGGGGAACTTACCCAGAGGTCGACACGCTTCCTCGCTCCTGCGTTGGTGTGCGTGACGACGAGTCGGCAGTGCACTCTGCCGAGATTCGCCGGCGACAAACAGGGGCGAACGAAGAGCACCGCCACGGGGATGGCGTCACCAGCGATCAGGCTGGATCCATGCCCCCGAGTGGAAGGTCAGTCACGCCTGCCGGCAGGTGTGGGATTCGGCGCGTTGCTGGACATCTGACCTTGTGACGGCGTGCAACCCCTCTGCTGCCGCCACACCGCCAAGAGCCGCTTGAGGGGAAGTGGCCCCATCAGTTCGTGGCCATGCGAGCACAACCGAAGGAGCAATTCTCCATGTCCCATCTCACCAAGAAGATCGCTGTGGTCTCCATCGCCGCCGTCGGCATCGTTGCCGCGTCTGCGGGTTCCGCGCTGGCCGCTGGCCAGGACGGGGTTCTCAACCAGGGCGAAGCCGGCTTCTTCTACAACAGCGGATGCGTGAACTCGATGTCCGACTTCGCCAACGGGCACGCCAACCTCGCCGGCTACGTCTTTCTGAGCAGCGGTGCCGGCAAGGGCCAGGCGGTCAAGAACAACACTGCCTGTGTCGCCAACGCCCGCCTGAGCGCGAACCTGCGCGTCTACTACAACTCGAACTTCCAGGGCGTCAACGACCTGATCCCTGCAGGCGAGTACGGCAACCTCACCAACACCTACAACGAGGACGCTTCCTTCCACTGGATCTGAGTCAGTGATGAGCTCCCTGCGGTGAGGCCGGCGGTGGTGTGCCCAAGGACGCCAGGCCACCACCGGCCACCCTCTGCCGCTGCCGAGCACCGCACGTCCCCGTGGACCCGCGTGGCGCTGCTTGTCAGAGCGTCCCGAACGAAGGTGCCGTGTCCCACTTCCGCATCCTCGGAGCGTCATTACCTACGAGACACGAACGCAGAGAGTAGCCGTCATGCGTGACACCGAGGAGTTCCAGGAGTTCGCCATCGCGCGCACACCTGCGCTGTATCGAGCCGCACGCCTGATGAGCGGTGACCCGTCCCTAGCCGAGGATCTGGTCCAGGAGACCCTTGCCAAAGTTTACCTGGCGTGGGGACGGCGACGGATTGACAACCCGGCAGCTTACGCCCGCGTCATCCTTGTTCGGACCTTTATCTCAAGCAAGCGTCGGCGCTCTGCGAGCGAACTCCCGATGGCCACCTGCGTGGAGATCTCACAAAACGGGGCAGGAAGCGACGACGTCGATCTGGCTCTGCGGATGGACCTGGCGGCTGGCCTAGCGTCTCTTCCGGCTTCAGATAGGGCGGTCCTGGTCGCACGGTATTTCGACGACCAGTCGATCGGCGACATCGCTGTGGCGATCAAGAAGAGCCCGGCCGCTACCCGCCGGCAAGCAAGCCGGGCGCTGGAGAAGCTGCGCCTCGCGCTGGGACCCGACTACGCCGTCGAAGGGGCACTGTCATGAGCAACATCACCGAGCAGGACTTTCAGCGCGCGTTGCACTCGGTCGTCGATGATTGGGGTGCGCCGCCCGTGGAGCGCATCGTATCCGGCGCCCTCATCGAGGGGCGTCGACTGCGCCGGCGCCGCACTCTGCACATCGTCCCTGCGGTCGGCGTGCTGGCCGGTGTAGTTGCCGCTGGTGCCGCCCTTGTCGGCACCAGCGCATCCAGAACAGTCGGCGATAGCGCACTCGACCCTGCTGCGAAGTCCGCCGAAACCCAGGCGCCGGTGACCCATCAGTTTGGCGTCTCCGCCGACTGGACTGCACAGACCCTTGCGGGGCTCCTCCCGGCCGGGGCGACCACCCACCTTGCAAACCATGACGGCAGCGTCCTGCCAAAGGTCCCACAACACACTCTCAAAGTGGCAGGTGGGGCCGTCTTGAAGAGCATCACCAGCGCCGCCACGGCGCCGTATCGGGGCGGGCAGCTCGACTACGACGACGGCCACGGCGCTGCTCTAGTGGAGATCACGATCCAGGCCCCCGACCACGGAGGAAAGCCCAGCCCCGACAACCTCGACATCGGCTCGGCGCTGTGCCACCAGCCGGAAATCAGTTGCTCCGTCGTTCAGGGTGGCACCCTGGTCACCGAATCCGATGTCCCCGAGTACGCACCCTCTAGCCCCAGCGAGAACGCTGCCAGCAATCAAGTGGATGCCTCGACTGCCATCTACGAGAGCGACGGATGGGCCATCACGGTCACGGCCTACAACGCCACGCAGGAGAAGGGCGGCGCTGTCACCCGAGCAACGCCGCCGCTCACCGCCACCCAGCTCGCGAGGATTGCCACCTACACGGGCTGGCTGCAGTGAGGCAACCCAGCCACGTCCTCTCAGTCGTCGTCATCGCGGTCGGCGCCCTCGTTGCGGTGGCCGGATGCGGAGCAACCAGCAGCGACCGAGGGTCGGGCAACGGTACCTCAGACGCGTCTTCCAGCGTCCCGATCAGCTCGGGGCCTCGAAGCACAGCTCCGGGCGGTCCTGCCTCGAGCGCGGCAGCCTTACCAAGCGACTTGCCCAGCTTTCAAATCCCCCTTGCGGCCTACGAACTCAACGGGGCCAACCTCTACACGATGGAAGAAGCTCAGTTCCAGCTCGCCAACGAGTGCATGAACCGCTTCGGATTCCCATCAGTGACTCCGCCGCTGAACCGCGACGAGATGGTGGCAGAGCAGCAGGAGTCCGACGCCCGTCTGTACGGCATCGACAGCCTCTCCGAGGCGAAGGCCCGTGGCTACATGCCACAGGTGATCCCTGGATCTAGCCAGGCCAATGCGATGCCAACGCAGAGTGCGTCGTATGAGTTCGTCTTCACTGGAAGCAGGGAGGGTTCCGTGGTGCCGCCGCCTGGAGGTTGGAAGTCGCCCGGCAAGTTCGGTGGGCTGGTCATCCCACCAGGCGGCTGCCTGGGAGCCAGCCGGACCAAGCTATGGGGTAGCCCCGACTCGCAGGTCAAGGACGCGCTGGCGCAAAGCTTGCGTATCGACGCGTATCAGCAGTCCGAAGCCGATCCCCGCGTCCAAGCCCTCTTTGGGCAGTGGTCAACATGCATGGCACAGCACGGATACCAATACCAGTCGCCTCTGCAGGTGGAGTTCAACCGCCCCAGCCGCTCGACTCCCTCGACGATGGAGATCAACACCGCGGTCGCCGACGTGACCTGCAAGAACAAGATTAACCTCGTCCACCAGTGGAACCAGATCGACGTCGACTACCAGCGCCAGGCGATCGAGAAGAACCAACTCGCGCTCACCGACGAGGAGAACAAGATCCGGGCTGCGCTTGAGAAGGCAACGGCGGAGCTCAATGGCAACCACTGAGCAACCAGTCGGATCGCCGGGGAGCGATCACGAAGACCAAACAGCAGGCCTACCGGCTGATCGGCGGCCACGTGCCGCAGGAGCAGCTGACCAAGAGCCCGACACAACCCCACGGGTGACCAACGCGCGAGTTGATCCATCCGTCACGAGTCGACGCACACGCGGGTTGGCGATCATCGTCGCGGTGGCCGTCCTCGCGGCAGCCGGCGGCGTGCTTGGAGCCCACTGGATCAAGTCCCCGGCCCAGTTCGCAGCGGAGTCCTCCGCGCCACCGCCGAGCGTCATCACGGCGCCGGTAGAAATGCGAGTGGTCTCCTCCGGCATGGTGACCCGCGGGAGCGTGAGCTCACTCTCCACCATCAACGCTGTTCCCAGCCAGCCACCAGAAGGAGTAACCAAGGCGCTCATCACCAAGCGCCCGGTAAGGGCGGGAGCCAAGCTCGAGCCCGGTGATGTCGTCCTGGAGATCTCTGGCCGCCCCGTGTTCTACCTGCCCGGACGCATTCCGGCATACCGCGACCTCCGGACTGGCGCAACCGGACCCGACGTCACCCAGTTGCAGCGTGCCCTGGACGCGGTCGGGTACACCGACACCGACCCCACCGGGCGCTACGGTCCGTCAACGACCGCCGACGTCGCAGCGTTATTCACCAGCCACGGCTACACCCCGCAGGGAAAGGGTGCACTACCCATGTCTAGCGTCGACTACGTCAACAGCCCCACCTCGACGGTGGTGACTATGAAGGCATCACTGGGGCAGGACGCCTCGACTGCCGAGGTGCAACTCGCGGCTGGAGACTTGGTCGTCCTTGTCGACCAAACGCCGGCGGCCACCGATCTCATGCGGCTTGGCGCGCACGTGGCCCTCACTGCGGAGATCCTGAAACAGACCGCCACCGGTCGCATCACCAAGATCCTCCCAGGCAAGGCCGGCACAGACCCCACCGCCGTAGTGACGCCGGACAAGCCACTCAACCCCAGGTGGGCCGGCCAAGACGTTCGCGTCCAGATCACCGAGGCCTCCAGCGAAGGCAAGGTCCTCGCAGTCCCGGTCAGCGCCGTCTCTCTCGATGGGGACGGGAACACCAAGATCGTCCTCCTACGCGACGGCAAGCGGATCGAAGTGCCCGTCCTCGTCGGAGCGACCGGGGGCGGGTACGCTCAGATCACCCCGACCGGCTCGAACCATGTCGCCGAAGGCGACGACGTGATCGTCGGTGCGCGATGACCCGCTTCCAGAGACGTACACGGTGACCTCGTACGCCGCCGAGGTTCTCGACTCCGCAGGGCGCGGCCGCACGGCAGCCGTCGAGCTGGTCGACGTCGGTCGCATCTACCCTGGGCCGCCGCCAGTGGAGGCGTTGAGGAACATCAACCTCCACGTCGTTCACGGCGAGTACGTCGCTATCATCGGCCCCTCAGGTTCCGGAAAGTCCACGCTGCTCAATCTGCTCGGTCTGCTCGATCGGCCTACCTCGGGCACCTATCGCTTCGCCGGCGTGGACGTCTCTAGGCTCAGGGAACGGGAGCGATCGGCGTACCGAGGCCAGCTAATCGGATTCGTCTTCCAATCCTTTCACCTCCTCGACCAGCGCAGCGCACTGGAGAACGTCATTCTTGGCGCGCTCTACCAGCCCGCCAAGGGACCCAACCGCGAACTTGCTCAGAGGGCTCAACAGGCCCTTGCCAGCGTGGCCCTATCCCACCGGCTGACCTCACCGCCCTCCCGGCTCTCCGGCGGTGAACGGCAGCGGGTGGCGATCGCCCGCGCCCTGATCAACCAACCCGAGCTGCTGCTGTGCGACGAGCCAACCGGCAACCTGGACTCGGCAAACACCAACAACGTCCTGCGCCTAATCGATCAGCTCCACACCACAGGCCAAACCGTGCTGGTCATCACCCACGACCCCACAGTCGCAGCCCACGCGCAACGGCGCGTCGCCATCACCGACGGCGTTCTCGCGGAGGTCGACTGATGCCTCCTCCAGCAAGCCGCCGAACCGAGGCGACTAGGACAATGCCAGGGACGATTGCCGCGCCGGTACTGCCTCAGTTGCAGCCTTCTCGGCTAACCACTCGACAACTCCTTGCCGAATGCGCCTCCTCCCTAGTGGCCAAGCCCAGCAGATCCGCACTCACCGCGCTCGGGGTGCTACTTGGCGTGGCCACCTTCGTGACGATCGTCGGTCTAGCCAACACCGCCTCCGGACAGGTCAGTAGCGCCTTCAACGTTCTGACCGCCACCACCGTAATCGGCACCGACGCCCGCACCGACCTCGGTCAGACCTTCCCCTACCCGCTAGACACCGACCGTCGGCTATCTCGGCTGAACGGCGTCACCGCTGCGGGCGTCATCTGGCATCTCGACGTGACCCCGGCCCAGATCGATGGGGGACCGACTGCCCAGCCCCTGGGGGTAGGTGACGTGTATGCCGTCTCCGCCGGTGCCTGGCCAGCGGTCGGGCCTCATGTCACCCAGGGTCGCACCTACGATGCCTACGCGGACGCGAGCCACCAACAGGTCGCCGTGATCGGTCAAGGGCTCGCCAACCGGCTCGGCATCACGACCCTGGCCACACAGCCGGCCATCACGATCCAGAACGTGCCATTCACCGTCATCGGCATTATCGCCAGATCTGTGCGCAACCCCGAGTTGCTCCTGTCGGTCAGCATTCCCCGCGGAACCGCCCAAACTCTGTGGGGCACTCCCGACCCCAAGACTGCAGCAACAGTCGAAGTGGCCACCCGAACCGGCGCCGCGACGCAAGTCGCACACGAGATTGCGCCGGCACTCGACCCGCTCGACGAAAGCGCCCTCTCCGTCACGCCGCCTCCCGACCCACGGTCCCTTCGCAATCAGGTCGGCAACGACCTCAACACCCTCCTGGTCGCGCTCGCGCTGATCTGCCTCTTCATCGGTGCGGTCGGCATCGCCAACACCACGCTGGTTGGGGTCGTCGAGCGCACATCCGAGATCGGCCTGCGCCGCGCTCTCGGGGCGCGACCCCGCCACATCGGCGCACAGATCATGGCCGAATCAGCTGTACTCGGGGGCCTCGGGGGGCTGCTCGGGACCACCATCGGCGTCATTGTCATCGTCACAGTCGCCCTCATCCGCAACTGGACTGCCGTCATGTCGCCGGCCCTCATCGTGTGTGCGCCGCTCATCGGCCTCACCGTCGGCTCGCTGGCCGGCCTCTATCCAGCCACCAGGGCCGCAAGGATCGAGCCGACCGAAGCCTTGCGCCGGTAGATGTACCAACGAGGCCCGTGGGGGGCTCGCCTGGAGAGTCAGCTACTTGCTCAGTAGGAGCTTGGCTATCCCACCGGCTGCCCGCCGCCGACTACTATCGCTCGAAGCGAGAGCAAAGGCGCGGGATTCGGGTGGACGTCGACGACTTCGAGAGCTTCTTCGGAAGCATGCGGCCACGGCTGCTGCGTTACATCAGCAGATGGACCGACATCGACACGGCCAACGACCTGGCGATCCAAGCACTCGCAGCGATCTGGAACAAGAACCTACCAACACCTCGAGACTCCACATCCCTAGCCCAATTGGAGAGCCTCACCTTTCGGGTCAGCGACGGACTGATCCGCAACCACACCCGCAGCCGAGGACGCCAGGACCGCCTGCATGCCGCCGCCCAATTGGACTTCCTCACTCACCCTTCAGCAGTGGAGTCACCAGAAGCCGAAGCCGTGCGCCTCGACCGCCTCACTTCACTCTTGGCCCTGTTGCCGAAGGCAGAGCGCGAAGCGGTCGCCCTGGTGATCTACGGGTACAAGGTGGGCGAAATTGCCACCCTCCTACATGCCAGACCCGGAACCATCAGCATGCGGCTCATGCGTGCCCGCCAAGAACTGCGCAAGGAACTGGAGGGAGCCGACGATGAGTGAAGGCTCGCACCCCCCGCCTCGACGACACAAGCACGGCCCTGAGGAGGAGTTCCGGGCCCTACTTCAGCAGCACGGAGTCCTGCCGCCGGTCCGCGACCTGAACGACGACGAACGACAACGCACCGATGAAGCGGCGCGCGAGGCATTGCGCCGGATAGTCGCGGATGCCCCAACTTCTAGCCGCAACCAATCCTCGGCCGGCGCGCCACGACGGACAACCCGAGCGAGACGCGGCGTCGGCAGGTCAGTGGGTGTCCTTGCCGCCGCTGCGCTGGTAATCGGGGCAGTGATCTTCGCTGCACCCGAGCACCAGACCCCAACTCCCGGCCCGCCGGTACCCGTTGCGGCGACTCCGGCCATGGTGAGCTTTACCCTCGCTAGCAACACGCAAGCCCCCCTCCATGGACGCCCCGCAACCAGGACCCTCGAACGCCTCGCCCATCGCGCACGGCAGTCTCATGGCTCCGGCAGTGGTGCCTACCAGTTGGTCTCGACGGAGACGTGGCACCTAGCCCGAAACGCCGTCTCCGCCTGGACGGACAGGTTCATCCCGACCATCACCAAGCGCTACCTTCAACCTAACGGGGTCGTCTCCACCGTGCGACGTAACGGACCTGCGCTGGACAAGAATGGCCGACTGCTCGCGTCCATTGGCGCTGGTGGCCACGAGACCAACACCCGCGTCCCTCCAGCCCAGGTCTACTACCCCGAGACTTTGCCGACCTCATCCTCTCAATTGACTAAGCGACTCGCTCCCAGCCGCCGCTGCCACTCCGTTGCGGCCTGCCTCGCGGACAAGGTAATCAGCTTGCACCAAGACTGGGTCGTGAGCAGCAAACTTGAGGCGACGCTGTGGGTAGCGCTAGCGCGAACCGACGAGGCCGAGTACCTCGGCACGAGCAGCGATAGGCTGGGGCGACCGGCCGCCGCATTCGTCACCCCGTCGGTCACCTCGGGTGATCAAACGGTGCTGCTCCTCAGCCCGAAAACAGGCCGACTGCTCAGCGCTGAGACCGTCCGGGTCGGCAACCAGAGGGGCAGTGAGGTCGCGGTGAAGATCCCCGGCGTGATCCGCTTCGTGGTGTTCGTCAGCAGCGAGAGGATGCCGAGCCTGGTCCGTCCAATGGACGGCACTGACACGAGTAGACCGCCCCGGGTTTCGTAGAGGTGAACCGGCCCCGGAGTGTTCGGAGACTCAGGTGGTTGAGAGCCCAGCGCCTGCGGACTCAGCGCCCGCCGGGGGAGCGTGAGCTGGACGCTCCCTTTGCAACTTTGGCGGGCGAGAACATCCCCTGCTGGGTCGACTGGTACAACCAGCGCAGGCTCCATGGCAGTCTTGGCATGATGACCCCGGTCGAGTTCGAGACCGCCTACTACGCGACTCTCAACCGAGAGCCGCAAACCCATAAGAGCGGCAAAGCACCTGGGGCGCTTCATTCCGACCTAGCGTCATTCTGGTCCCCGAAATGACGTTGGGTTGGGCGTTGCCTCGGCGGGGCTATGGGGCCTCCGGCGGGTTCGCGTCGAGTGTTTGCTGGATCTGGATCAGTTCGGGGAGTGCTCGGAGGTCTTTGGGTCGGCCGGCGGCGGTCTTGCTTCGGATGATGTCGGCGAGGGCGGCGATGTGGATGTGCAGGGTGCCGATGTTGTGGTCGTCGGCGTTGCGGATGAGGTCGGGGTAGCCGTGGGTGCCGTCAGGTTCGAACGTGAGGTCGATGTCGCCGTGTGGAGTGCGCAGGTTGAGTGTTCGCATGCCGGCCAGGGCTTCGGCGGAGGTGTCGAAGGGAAGGCCTTCGGCGAGGTCGTCGACCCGGATCCCACCGCCCAGCTCCTGCAGGGCCTTGGCGAGCCGAGCGAGATTGGCAGGCGAGCGGTCCGGGGTGAGGTCGATGTCGGTGGTCGCACGGGTGGAGCCGTGGAGTTGGGCGGCGTACCCGCCGACGACGACGTAGTCGACGTGGTGCTGGTCGAGGATCGCCAGGATGGCGGGCGCGTCGAGGTCGGGCGGGTCAGCCGGCACGACGCGCCTTCGCGGGTCGTGCCTTCTTCAGCGCGGCCAACGTGATGTCGCGGGTGTGCTCGAGCTGTGCCTGCTGCTCGGGGTCGTGCTCAGCGAGGGCGTCGAGGACGTCGTCGTGGTCGTCGTAGGCCTCAAGGCGAATGCGGGGTTCGAGGTCGGCGGCGGCCAGGATCCGGAACAGCAGCGGGAGGGTGGGCTGCATGGCGCCGGACTCGATGCGCCCCACGGTCGAGTGCGGGACACCGGCCGCGTCGGCCAGAGCGCGCTGGGACAGGTGCTTGCCGATCCGGGCGAGCCTGAGCAGGTTCGCCGCGACGTGCTCGGTGTCGCTGGTCTTGGTGGGTCCCATGGCTGCCATACCGCCAGGATAACTCGCGATAGCCGATACGCGTTCACAGACTTGGTGACTGTCTTGCCTGTCTTCGAGGGCTGCGCAATGACCCCGCGGCCCCCGTGTCCCCGGCCGCCGGGTGTTCACGCGGGATGTTGTCCGTTCGCGGTGCCGAACGTGGTTGCCGAGGCATGGGGCTACCTCGGTGTGTCGTCGGCCGTGCTCGTGCCGTGCCCGCGCACTCGGTCCAGGGCGGCGAGGTTCTTGTGGTCGGCGTCGGGGAGGGCGTGGAGGTATTTCTGGGTGGTGGTGATCTGGGCGTGGCCCATGCGGTCCATCACGGACTTGATGTCGGAGCCTCCGGCGAGCAGCCAGGAGGCGTGGGCGTGGCGGAGGTCGTGGACGCGGACGGCGAAGTCGACGCCGGAAGCTTTGATGGCGGGCAGCCAGATCCGGGTGCGGAAGGTGTTGCGCGAGATCGGGGTGCCGGCGCGGGTGGGGAACAGCAGGTCGTCCTTCTTCAGCTTGCGTTCTGCGATGTGCCTGGCGAGTTGTTCGACGAGGTCGGCGGGCAGGGCCATGGTGCGGGGTTCGTTGTCCTTTGGGTAGGGCTTGGTCAGCATCCGTTGTCCGGTGGGGGAGTTCTTGATCGAGACCTCGACGATCGTTTCCTCGACGGTGAGGCGTCCGGCCTTCAGGTCGAGGTGGCGGGGTTTGAGGGCGATGAGCTCACCCCACCGCAGGCCGGTGTTGATCGCGGTCTCGACCATCAGGCGGTGCTGTTCGGGGAGAGCGGCCAGGATCGCGTCGTACTCGCCGGGGGTCAGGGTCCGGGTCTTCTTCCTGACCCGCTTGGGCAGCTCGGTGTTGGCGCAGGGGTTGAAGGTGATGACCCGGTCGACCAAGGCGCGTTCGAAGATCGAGGCGAGCATGGTGTGGTACTTGCCTACGGATGCTGCCGACAGGCCGGCTCCGTGAGTGCCGTGGGTGGCGGTGGTGACCCAGCGCTGGACCTCGGTGGGCAGGATCTTGCCCATCGGCCTGCGTCCGAAGGTGGGGATGAAGTGCTTGTCGAGGTAGGACCGGTACGCGGCCAGGGTGGAGGTCTCGACCTGCTTCGACGGCAGCCACACGGTCTCGACGTAGGTGGTGAAGGTGACCTGGCCGCGGGAGTGGTCATGCCAGTCGCCCTGGTGGACCTTGGCCTCCTCACGGTGCGCAGCGCGTTCGGCGGCCCGTCGGCTGGAGTAGGTGCCGGCGGAGCGTTGTCGGCCTTCGGGGTCGCGGTAGCAGGCGACGAACCGTGTGTCGCCGTCGTCGGTGAGGCGGGTCTTGATCCACGCCATGGTCTCTCCAGGTGCTCGAAGCTGGGCTGTGTCCGCATGGTGTCCGCAAACGTTGCCGCGGACGTCTGCGGACGTCTGCGGACGTCTTGGGACGGTTTCGGACACTGAGTGTGAGTCTGACCTGCGAGTTTACCCTCACACCTGGCCCGAGTCGAGGTGGATGTGAGCCACTGTGTGAGCCTGATACGGCACTCATAACCCAGAGGTCGC
>JBOHDX010000093.1:0-1373 GCA_050700835.1 Nocardioidaceae bacterium | reverse complement strand
TCTCGCGACATAAGATCGTGAGCTGATGGCCGTCGATAAACCGGAACAATTGTGCGTTGGCATGATGTAACCCTGAAGGAGCAGATCCCCTCGCAATGGTTGGCAAACCAAACGCTCGTTCTTAGAGCATTATTCAAAACCCTATGTAATTGAGAAGAAGAACAATCCTCGGGCGGCGTCATACGCGTCGCGGTAGGTGCGATAGGGACGGCGATAATCGGTGTGGAACATACGCCACGACTTGAAATGTGCGATGACCCGTTCGATAGGTGCTCTCAGCGCCGAGATCTCGGCGTTGCTTTCGTGGTCGGATTTGCTGAGTTGTCCGCCTGGTGGTTTTTTCCGGGGAGTCGCCTCAACGTGTCCCTGGTAGCCTTTATCGCCGATCGCGCCGCCGGAGTGAGCGACGATGTCCGCGACGGGCGTGTCGGTGAAGGCCTTCGCGTCATGAGTCTTGCCCGGCAACGGGTCAGAAATGTAGATCGCCGTGCCATCGAGCAGGCTCAGCAGTTGGGCGTTGAACCCTGTCGTGCCGTGCTTGCGGCTCCACAACTCCGGGTGATCCCCGTAGGACCAGCAGGGGGTGATGGTCCCGTCGACCAGGCACGCCCGGCCGTTGACCATCTCGATAGCCTCCGCCGCGTCCGGCACGAACTCCTCTAGCACCGCCTTGACCATCGGGGTCAACGTGCTGACCATCCGCGACACCGTCGATTGCGACGCGTCGCGCAGATCTCCCAGAAACTCTTGTGTTGCGTTGTGCCGGATATACATGCAGGTCGTCTCCACCGCCTCATACAGACCACACAATTTCGGGCGGCCGACCTTCTTATTCCACGGACCCGGCAAAGCATCATTCACCCGGTTCACGAGTTCCTGCATCTGCGACATCATGAGGCCTGTAGTACGATGGTAGCGCAACGGTTCCCCCGGAAGCGAGAATTCCTTGGTCAGAACTCTCGTATTCTTTCGCGGGAACCGTTGCTTTCTGTTGCGACACGCCGAGTAGGCGATCACTCATTCTGAACCGACTTTTGAATAATGTTCCTTACGTCACCCACTACCTTTCCGCGCACATCGGCGCTGCTGGCGAGCAGGCGTGGCTCCACTTGGCCGACCGTCCCGGCTTACTCGACCGGCTCGATCCCAATTCTGTCGGTGCTGACGCCATGCGTACCGCGTTCAGTCGCTTTCCGCTACCCCCGGAGATCGCTGGTGTCATCGGCAGTCGCCACCTGCTTGCCGGGGCAATGCCGGGCGATCGGGCAGGACTTCGTCAGCTCGCCATGACCCGCCACACGGGAATCCGACATCCCGGTATCAGCGGTGGTGCGGATGGTTCCACCTGGACAGTTTCGTGGGCAAGCATGCCT
>JBOHDX010000092.1:0-1819 GCA_050700835.1 Nocardioidaceae bacterium | reverse complement strand
TCGCCGACAGGGTGCTGCCGTTCGACCTGTCGGCGGCCCGGATCCTCGCGGCCTATCGGGTTCCCGAGCACGCACCGTTCGACGACGCCCTCATTGCCGCCGTCGCGGAGTCTGCAGAGATGACCATTGCGACGCGGAACACCAAGCACTTCGAACCTCTCGGCATCCTTTGCCTCAATCCGTGGGAGACGACCGCGTCCAGAGACTGAGTCATCCCCAAAGCGATGGGCGTCGATGGCGGCGATGAGCGGAGAACATGCCCGTGGGGTCACGTGCCTGGCCTTGCGGTAGGAGGCGAGCTGGGCGCTGGCCGGTGCGGTCGGGCGTTGTCCGATGCCCGAGCCGCCCGCAGACCATGGCCCGGCCGGGCCCCCTTGGAGGTGCGTCATGAACGCGCTGCTTGTCGGGTACGCCCGATGCTCCACCGATCAACAAGACCTCACCGCCCAATGCGATGCCCTGCTCGGACTGGGTGTCGAGACTGAGCGGATATACGTCGACCACGGCCTGATTGGCCCAACCGTGAACGGCCTGTGCTGCGCGAGGCACGCGCCGCCTACCGAGCCGGTGACACCCTCGTGGTCACCAACCTCGACCGCCTAGTCAGGTCGCTGCCTGACGCCCGGGCGATCGCCGGCGAGCTCACCACCCGACAGATCAGCCTCTCGCTCGGCGGCTCGGTCTACGATCCCACCGACGCCGTCGGGCGGCTGCTGTTCAACGTTTCTCGCGATGGTCGCTGATTTCGAGTCCGACCTCATCAGGCTTCGAACAGTCGAAGGCATGACGGTCGCCAGGGCCAAGGGTCGGCTCCGCGGCAAACAGCCCAATCTCAACCGGAAGCAGGAAGCCCATCTGGTCTCCCTGGTGCACAGCGGCGAGTACAGCGCCGCCGAAGTCGCCGAGCTCTTCGGAGTTGGACCCTCCACCGTGTACCGCGCCATCGAACGCCAACGGGTCGCCGCTAAAGCCGGCCCCGCTGAGGCGTCTTCACGGCGCTGACCCCGGCCACGGCGCCGGTGTCCCGTATCCAACACCCCACCGGGACGCCGGCGTCTCGGCCCGTTCAGCTCGACGCTGACATCCGAGTGAGGTTCGGCCTGCGGGACGGGTCGCGCCTCCCTGACGTCGCCTAGGCCGCTGACCACCGGTTCGCGAAGCCGCGTCGAACCGCCCAGAAGGCGCTACCAGTCTTGGGTCGCCTATATCCGCCTCTTCGAGGATGATGACGGGGATGAACTCGGTAAGTGCGCTGGGCTTGCGGGTCATGTCGTACTCGCGAGCCGAAATGAGAGCGACGCCCCGGGCGCCTGGACCGAGCCTCGCCAGGCACCGGTCCTGGGTCAATGGAACAAGCAGCCGATGTCCGGTCGGCTCAGGTGAAGGTTGCGGCGTTGCCACCATCCGGTGCCGGATGGGGTCAAAGGGGATGAGGTTGTTCGTTCAAATCGCATGGGCCTACTCAAGCACGCGGACGTCGAACGACACGACCAAGCCGACGCGGCCTCAATCGACCGCTAACACCTCAATCCGAACGTCCAGATCTACCGCGACGAGAGCGCGCCAACCTGCGTCTTACCGCCGCCATGTCTTAGCCGCATGTGACTGTCAAGCGCGGACCGCGTCCCGCGCTGCCCAAGCGTCTCCTCGACGTGCTGGCCGTGACCTCAGGTGCTCTCGTCCCGAAAGCCGCCTCTTTCGGTGACCGGGATGCCCGGTCAAATCCGGGCTGACGGATTGTTGATCAGAGCTTGTTCGCGAGGACGTTCAGCGGGCTGATCTCCGGCGCAGACGCGAACAATTCGTCGGCCCGCTCGCT
>JBOHDX010000091.1:0-1530 GCA_050700835.1 Nocardioidaceae bacterium | reverse complement strand
GGATTACCCAATCACAGGGTCGGCTCTTCCGTCGGTTCCGCAGCCCGCGTGTATGATGCAGATTGATGGGAATGCTTCGGCGCAATTTCCAATAACGTCTCCAGCGCAAGGCTTACGGCGTATAGGGCTCTCAATCTCCCCTTCCAATCCATCCGATACGTACACTAAATTCAAGCCATGCCCCATAGCTCAGTTGGATAGAGCAGCGGTTTCCTAAACCTCGCCAGTACTCCCCACAAACCCTTGTGGTGTAGCCGAACACCTCTCCTAGGGAGACTTTGTGCTGATTTGATCGTTTGGTTCCATTCAGGAGGAGTGAGGCTATTTGTGGTGGCGGTTTCAAGTTCCAAGTGCAACGGGTGAATGAGAGCGCAGTTGCGCATAGACTTCCAGGGGCGTGGCAAAGTCGAGACATTTCCTCGGGCGTGTGTTCAACCGATGGGCGATGGCGTTCAACTCACGTTGGGTGTAGCCCGACAGGTCCGTGCCCTTGGGCAGGTACTGGCGCAACAGGCCATTCGTATTCTCGTTGGTGCCACGCTGCCAGGGGCTGTACGGATCGGCAAAGAAGATCTGGATCGCCAGCCGCTCGGCCAAGCGCGCATGCTCGGCCATCTCTTTCCCTCGATCATACGTCAGCGTTTTGCGCAGCAGCGCGGGCACGTGCCGGAGTTTCTTCGTGAAGCCCTGTCGGGCACTCGTCGCATCGGTCCCGTCCATCCTGGCCAGGATAACCAAGCGTGTCGTCCGCTCCACCAGGGTGCCGACAGCCGAGCCATTGCGGGCCCCCTTGATAAGGTCCCCTTCCCAGTGACCGGGCACGATGCGGGTGGCCACCTCAGCGGGGCGCTCGGCAATTGGCGTCATGTGGAGAATCTGGCCGCGTCGATCGGTCCCCCGTGCCCGAGGCCGGCGCGCCTTGCGCGCCTGACGCAGTGCCGTCAACAGTTCGCTCCGCAGCATGCCGCATGGCAGCACATACAAACCCACATAGATGGTCTCGGTCGACAGCTGTTTGCTCATGTCGTCAGGATACGCGCGTCGGAGACGCCCGGCAATCTGCTCGGGCGAGCAGCCCTTGATCAGATGCATCCGCACGTACTGCCACAGCCAGGGATCCAAGAGTGTGCGTGGCCGCCGCGGCTGACAGGCCCGGCCGGTTGCCACCGTGTGTGCCGTGCAGGCCCGATAGGGTCGGCCCCTCGTCACGTTGCGGGCCAACTCGCGGCTCACAGTGCTGGGGGCCCGCCCCAACACCGATGCCATGGTCCTCAACGAATGGCCGTGGGCCAGGCCCACGCTCAAGGTCTCACGTTCTTCGGCACTCATGTGTCGAGAGGGTCTCGTTGGCATGGCAACACCGTAGCCCAGTTGGGTGGGCAGTGTTGCACTTGGAGTTAGAACTCAAGAAGGCATTTACTAGGGGCCATCTCATGCCCGTGCTAGGCTCTTCATGACGTCTATCACATCGCCAAAAGTAATGACAGGAAATGCTTTGGCTCCGATGATTAGAAAGCCAACCCAGTATTC
>JBOHDX010000090.1:0-1340 GCA_050700835.1 Nocardioidaceae bacterium | reverse complement strand
CAGCCCGCCACCCGGCAGCCCCCCAGCGCACCGGCCCCGTCGTCGGCGAGGGGGCGGATCACAGCGCTTTTCATGGCGGGCGTCGTGCTCATCGTCGCCGGCGCGTCGGTGGCGGCGGTGGCCCATCCGTACACGACCGTGCAGCACTTTGGCGCCATAGGTGCGCTGGCGACCGATCATGGCAGTCAGCCGGGGTGGGTGACCGGGCTGGTGTTGGCTGCGGTGGGGGCGGCGCTGGTGCAGGTGGGGATCATCGCGGCTGGGGTGTGGCTCGGGCTGCGCGCCTCCCGTGAGTGAGTCGGACACGTAAGAAGACCGCCCCGCACCCGATCAGGGGTGTGGGGCGGTGTTTGTTCGCGCGTCATTCGTCGCGGACGGGGTCAGCCGAGGTCGTCGCCGATCTGAATCAGCAGATAAGAGGTGGCCGGATAGGTCTGGGTCAGCCCGCCTGGCCAGGTGGCCTCAACCTCGCCGACCATACGGCCGACGGTGTCGGTCTGCCCCGCCTGCCAGGCGTGGGTGACGGTGACGGTGTGGGTGTCGGGTGACACGGCGACGGCCGGGGCGGTGTCGACGATCAGGGGCTGCCCGCCCTTGTACAGCAGGATCCGCCACGAGGTGACGGCGTCGAACGTGGCGTCGGGGTCGGTGACGGTGGCGACGAGGTCGGGCAGCAGGTCGCCGCGTTTGAGCTGGAGGATGGTCACAGGTGGGCTCCGCTCCGGTTGGGTGTGGCGGCGACGGTGGGCGTGCTGGTGACGATTTGGAGTGTGGTGGCGGCCGGTGTGAGCAGGTCGGCTCCGGCCCGGTTTGGGGTGAGGGTGGTGGTGGCGCCGGGGCCGGCGGGGATGAAGGCGGGGACGTGGATGACGGTGAGGACCCCGGCGCCGGTCAGGGTGGCCGTGGTTGTGTAGCCCGCTATCGGCGAGCCGGTGAGGGTGCCGTCGCCGGTCAGGGCGACGAGCTGCGCGAGGGTGGGGGTGGCCAGGGTGGCCAGCAGCCCGCCGCCGGTCAGTGCCGTCGCCGTGTTCGTGGCGGGTGTGGCCGCTGCTGTCAGGGTGCCCGCACCGCCCAGGTCGGCGGCGGCGGTGGCGGCTTGCCCGCCGGTGGCGGCCAGCGTCCCGGCGCCGGTGAGGGTGGCGGTGGTCGAGGTGGCTGGGCTCGAGGTGCCTGTCAGGGTGCCGGACCCTGACAGGGTGGCCGTGGTCGAGACGGCTGGGCTCGAGGTGGCCTCGAGGACCCCGTCGCCGGTCAGGGTGCCGGCGCCTGCCCCGGCGCCGCCGCCGCCGGCGGACAGGGTGCCGCCGCCGTCGAGCTCGACGGGCTCGGCGATGGTCGGG
>JBOHDX010000089.1:0-2108 GCA_050700835.1 Nocardioidaceae bacterium | reverse complement strand
GTAAGCATTCAGGTCCGTAGTTGATCTCGGCGTGTCGGTGCGTGACCGTCGGACTGTGAGCTGTGATGATCTTGCGCTGTGTCCGGGTTGGAGGAGTTGTCGCGCGAGGAGCTGATCGATGTTGTGCTCCAGTTGCGTGGCGCCAACGCGGCGCTGGAGGAGCGGGTGCGGCGGCTGGAGCGGCTGGTGTCGCGGAACAGCGGTAATTCGTCCATGCCGCCCTCCAGCGATGACCTGCCGGGCAGGGCGAAGCCGGCACCGAAGCGGACGAAGAACTCGGGGCGTAAGCGGGGAAAGCAACCGGGTGCCAAGGGCACCGCGATGCCGTGGGTGAGCACCCCGGATGAGTGGGTACCGCACCGCCCGGACGGCAGCTGTGGGTGCGGGGCGGATCTGGCCGCAGCCCACGATGTGGGCATCGAACGCTCCCATCAGGTGCGTGATCTGCCGGAGGTCCGGATCAAGGTCAGCCAGCACGACGTGTACCGGGTCCGCTGTGGATGCGGCGTTGAACACGTCGGCTCGTTGCCGCCCGAGGTGTCGGTCGCGCCGTGTAGTTACGGGCCAGGCGTCAAGACCCTGGCGGTGTATCTGCTGATCTACCAGCACGTGCCGGTGCAACGCTGCGTCGGGTTGATCGCCGATCTGTGCGGCGGGGACGGGCCCTCAGACGGCTTCGTGCACGGCATGCTGGCCAGATGCGCGGGCGCGGTGCGCGAGGTCGTCGCGCTGATCAAGACGTTGATCACCACGGCGCATGTCGTCGGCTTCGACGAAACCACACTGCGGTGCGGCCCAGCCGGAGTGAAGAAGTACGTGCTGTCGGCATCGACCGAGAACGCCACCGCCTACCACCTTGGTGGCCGGGACCTGGACTCCTTCGCCGAGTTCGGCATCCTGCCCGAGTTCGCGGGTGTGGCCGTGCACGACCGCTACCGCAACTACTTCCACCCCCGCTGGAAACACCTCGCCGGACATCAAGCCTGCAACTCTCATCTGTTGCGCGACTTCGCCGACGCCCAAGAGTCCTACCCCGACCACCACTGGCCACCCCAAGCGCAGCGCGCGCTGCGCGGCCTGATCCGCGCCTGGCACACCTCCCGCGACAACGGCCTGCCCGAGATCCCCACCGATGTCCGCGACCCACTGCTACGCGAGTTCCGACACGCCATCCGGGTCGGCATGGCGCAGGTGCCACGGCTGCCCGGGCCGCGGCACCACACCGCACAGCATCCCGGACGCGACCTGCTGGAGTTCTGCCGTGACCGCGAAGACAACGTCCTCGGCTTCTGCCTTGACACCCGGATCTGGCCCACGAACAACATCAGCGAGCGCGACCTGCGGCCCACCAAGACACAACAGAAAATCTCCGGGCGACTCACCAGCGAAGACACCACCCAAGACCGACTGGACATCCGCAGCTACATAGACACCGCCCGCAAACACGGTGCCGACATCATCACCGCACTGCGCCAGGCCATCACCGGCAACCCCTGGACACCACCGCTCGCGGCGCCCACCTGACCACCGAAACCGCAACTCACATCACCACGCCCACTCCGCCCACGGTCGCTTCGCCATGCCCTTCGGGACGTGAATGTTTACGTCTCCTTCTGCGACGCGGAATTCTCCGGCAGCTGCATCACATGGGGTCCATTCGAACCTCCGGCGCCCTGGACTACGCTACAAGCGAGGGAGCAGAGACAAGGTGAACCGTTCCCATGATCCTTATTGTCGCTACTGCCTTCGGTGCTGGCGCATCGAGACGCAACGGTGCTGAGACCAGTGGGGCTTGCCTGCATGCGGCGGCCTGTTGGCGGGGCGTGGGCGCGTATCTGCCGACCCGTGCCGCTTCACACTGTCGCACCTCAGCGCATGAGGTCGAACCCAGAATCCGAGGATTTTCGGACCGTGATAGTGGTCGTTAGTAGATAGTGCCGATTACCTTGTGTTTTCGCGCTCGCGAACGCTGGTTGTTTGTGCCCTATGGCGTTATCTGGATGCGTGACGACGATTTTGTCATGGCACTCGGTCGACACGGCGCGCCCCACGCCGGGCTAACCCGTCTGATACCCGTGGCCGGTAAGGGCGTGCCGCCCCGGAGTGGT
>JBOHDX010000088.1:0-3214 GCA_050700835.1 Nocardioidaceae bacterium | reverse complement strand
GCCGGCGTGGCCGGTGGCGTGTTCGCGGTGCACTCCGCGCCGGCGTTCGGCGTGGACCGTGCCGCGCTGTCCGGCGCTCTCGCCGGGGTGGTCGGCGGTCTCGGTCTGGGCCTCGCCCTGCTGCTGTCCGGCGGTGCGGTCGGCCCAGGACGGATGGCCACGATGGGACCCGACACCTGGGCCTGCCTGGGCGTGGCGGTCGCGGCGATGGGCTTCGGTGGCGCTCTCGGTGGCGCGGGTCGGCACCTGCTCCGGCACCTCCGCGGCTGATCCACCGTCGCCCGCGGCGGGCGGCCGGAAACGCCGCCGGCACCCTCGCTATCGTGTGGCGTGCCGTCCACCCACGAGGTCGCCCGCGACCACGAGTGAGAGCTGCGCCTGCGTGCCACGTCAGTTCGGTCCCTTCCCCCGCGCGCGCCTCGTCGTACTCGTCTCCGGATCCGGAACCAATCTGCAGGCGCTGCTCGACGCCAGCAGCAACCCTGCCTACGGTGCCTCTGTCGTCGCCGTCGGATCCGACCGGGACGACATCGAGGCCCTGCGGCGCGCCAGCAGGACGGGCGTTCCGACGTTCACCCGCCGGGTGTCGGACCACCCGAGCCGTGCTGACTGGGACGCCGCACTCACCGAGGCGGTCGCGGCCTTCGAGCCGGACCTCGTCGTCTCGGCCGGATTCATGAAGCTTGCCGGCGACTGCTTCCTGCACCGCTTCGGCGGCAGGTACGTCAACTCCCACCCGGCGCTGCTGCCCGCCTTCCCTGGCATGCACGCACCTCGGGACGCGCTGGCGCACGGCGTGCGGCTGACCGGGGCCACCTTGTTCATGGTCGATGCCGGGATCGACACCGGACCGATCGCGGCCCAGGTGTCGGTGCCGGTCGAGGACGACGACACCGCCGAGTCGCTGCACCAACGGATCAAGCTCGCCGAGCGCGCGATGCTCGTCGACACGGTGGGCCGCATGGTCCGCGACGGCTACTCCATCGACGACAGATTGGTTCGGTTCGGATGAGCACTGTTGAGCACGACCCCAGGACTGACCCCAGGACTGACCCCAGGACTGACCCCACGACTGACCCCACGACGACTGAGCGGATCGCCGTACGCCGGGCGCTGATCTCGGTCTATGACAAGACCGGGCTGGAGGATCTCGCCCGTGGCCTGCACACCGCCGGCGTGGCGATCGTGTCCACCGGGTCGACGGCCGCCCGGATCGCGGACGCGGGCGTACCGGTCACGAGGGTGGAGGAGCTCACTGGCTTCCCGGAATGCCTGGACGGCCGGGTCAAGACACTGCACCCGCGGGTGCACGCCGGTCTGCTGGCAGACCTGCGCCTGGAGTCGCACCGGTCGCAGTTGGCGGAGCTCGATGTCGAACCCTTCGGGTTGGTGGTGTCGAACCTCTACCCGTTCCTCGAGACCGTGACCTCTGGCGCGAGCCAGGACGAGTGCGTCGAGCAGATCGACATCGGTGGCCCGTCGATGGTGCGTGCCGCCGCCAAGAACCACGCGAACGTCGCCGTCGTCACGTCACCCGCACGCTATGCCGAGGTTCTCGATGCGGTTGGTTCAGGAGGCTTCACCCTGGCGCTGCGTCAACGGCTTGCCGCCGAGGCGTTCGTGCACACTGCGACGTACGACGTGAACGTCGCCTCCTGGATGGGCAACGTGGTCGCCGACACGTCGGACGGCGCCGGTTTCCCGGCGTGGGTGGGGGCGACATGGGAGCGGTCCACCGTGCTGCGCTACGGCGAGAACCCGCACCAGCGCGCTGCGTTGTACCGCAGCTGGCGCGGAGGGCTTGCCGGTGCCGAGCAGCTGCATGGCAAGGAGATGTCCTACAACAACTATGTCGACACTGACGCTGCTCGCCGCGTGGCGTTCGACTTCGCCGATCCGGCGGTGGCCATCATCAAGCACGCCAACCCCTGCGGGCTGGCGCTCGGCGACGACATCGCGGCGGCGCACCGGGCAGCCCACGCCTGTGACCCGGTGTCGGCGTTCGGCGGCGTGATCGCGGTGAACCGTCCCGTATCGGTGGCGATGGCCGAGCAGGTGGCCGAGGTGTTCACCGAGGTGATCGTCGCTCCGTCGTACGACGAGGGTGCCGTTGACATCCTTGCGCGGAAGAAGAGCATCCGGGTGCTGCGCTGCGCGCCGGACACCCAGTCCGACGGTGTCGAGTTCCGTGCCATCAGCGGGGGCCTGCTGATGCAGACCGTCGACCGGGTCGACGCCCCGGGGGACGACCCAGCAACCTGGAAGCTCGTCTCCGGCCCTGCCGCCGACGCCGACGGTCTGGCGGACCTCGCCTTCGCCTGGACCGCATGCCGGGCCGTGAAGTCCAACGCCATCCTGCTCGCGTCGGGCCGTGCGACGGTCGGTGTCGGGATGGGGCAGGTGAACCGGGTGGACTCGGCCCGGCTGGCCGTGACGCGGGCGGGGGAGCGGGCCGCCGGCTCGGCCGCGGCGTCGGATGCGTACTTCCCGTTCCCCGACGGCCTGCAGGTGCTGGTCGACGCCGGCGTCCGTGCTGTCGTCCAACCTGGGGGGTCGGTCCGCGACAACCTCGCGATCGAGACCGCTCAGGCGGCCGGCATGACGATGTACCTCACGGGGACGCGTCACTTCTTCCACTGACCCGGCTGCGTACGGACGGCCTGGCCGGCCATCTTCTCCACCGACCGCGCGCGCAATTGGCGCGAGGTGGCTCTGGTTCGGCCCGAGATCCAGCCACATCGCGCCAATCGCGGTGGGTGAGGGTGGTGCGCTCCTCTCAGTGAGCCGGGCAGGGGTTGTGCGGCAGGATCTTCCGGAAGTTCTCGAAGGCGCTGACGAACCCGCTCCCGTTGGTGAAGTTCGACGACAACAGGTGGCCGTACTGCGAGTGGCCACCGAAGTCGCGGGTCGAGAAGCCGGGGACGTGCGTGCCGATCGTCCATCGACAGCCGCCCGACGTCATTCCGGTCGTGTAGAACGGATAGAACGCTGCCGGGACCCCGTCGTCGGTCTGCGGGATCAACGTGCAGCCGGCACCGGTGCTGTTGTCACAGGTGCCACCGCTGTCCGTCGACTCGATCGCCGGCAGGTCGGCCTCCAACCCGGCCTTCTGGTAGTTCGTCGAGTAATGCCGCCCCGTCAGCGGGCTGCTGATCAGGATCGGCGACGGGCGCTGCCGCAGGTTGCCGTTCGGCCACAACGGCAGGTACGAGTC
>JBOHDX010000087.1:0-5916 GCA_050700835.1 Nocardioidaceae bacterium | reverse complement strand
CTGGATGCACAGGTCGACCAGGGCCACCGACCAGCTGGCGCGGCTGCTTCCGCGCAGCCCGTTCGCGCCACTTGCTGACGGTGCCCGGCTGGGCTGCGGTCCGGGCCGGGAACTACGGCGGAGCGGTCGACCAGCTCCGAGTTTCGGAACCGATCGCTCACGCCCACCCACGGACTTGACGCGACCTACAGCCAGCTAGAACACGAACACGCGGGCCAGGATGTACGCCGGCGGCGCCATCATCGCCAGGGGAAGCAGCGCTTCGAGACCGATCCTCGCGGAGACGTCCGGCGTCCACGCCTCGGCGGCCGTGCGAGCCGCGATGGTCAGCAGGCCCGCCGTGAAGCCGAGGGCGAGCCCGAACGTCCAGTCGGGGGTCGCCGAGGCGACGACGCACACCAACCCTCCGGCGACCCCTCCCAGCACCAGGCAGGCGGCCATGGCCACCGGCCTGGGTCCCGGCAGCGACCAGCACAGTGCGGATATCGCCAGGCCGGACGCGGCCACGAGGATCACGCCGGCGCCCTCGAACGACTGCCGCTGGGCGACCCAGGTCGACATCAGCACCGCCATCACACCCACGCTCACGACCGCGGTCAGCGAGGCGACCAACCCGGCTCGCCCGTCGCGGCGGAGCATCTCGCGCAACAGGCCGCCGAGGAGGATCGCGGCGACACCCGGCGCGATTCCGTCGAGGGTCCCGTCGGACAGCGTGGTCGACGTGATCCCACTGCGTCCCGCGCTCTCCAGCGCATGCGGAAACAGGCTCAGCGCGGTCGCGCCGACGGAGCCCACGGCCACCACCACCATCGCGGTGGACGGGGAGGGGACGGGCCGGGCGAACCCCGCGCCGGCGAGGACCAGCTGCATCAGCACCACGGCCGCCGCCAACGCACCCAGCGCCGTGTGCGCGGTGAGCGCCAGCACAGCGCACATCGCCACGGTCAGCAGGGAAGCCACCGGGGCATCGTGCCAGGTCAGCCATTGGGCGGCGAAACTCGCGGCGGTCAGCCCCCGGCGAATGGCGGCAACAGCTCGACGGTGTCGCCTGGTGCCACCACGACCTGGTCGGGATCGCGGGTCCCCACCGGTTCCGAACCGACGAGTACCGCGCAGATGCTGACCACCGACGCGAACCTCTGATCAGCCTCGTGCACCTTGCGCACCGAGGCGATGACCTGCGACAACGTGCCAGCTGGGACGGTGTCCTGCGCGCGGCCAGCGGCAGCGCGGACCGACGCCCAGTAGCGCACGGTGACCGGTGCGAGGTCGGGTTCGTCGGCGCTCACATGGTCTATCCTGACGCATGCGATGAGGCCCTGGGCGCGATGCCCCGGGCCTTCGTGCGTCCTGGGAGGTGAGCGTGGCGACGTACCTTCTGCTGACCGGGTCCTTGCAGGCCTCGGTCGAGGTGCTGCCCGCCCTCGCTCTGCTCCCGCACCAGGTGCGGGTGCTCCCGACCGAACCGAGTGCGCTGATCGACGCGCCCGACTGCGACGCGGTCCTCGTGGACGGTCGGCACGACCTGGCGCAGGTACGCGGGTTCACGCGGCTGCTCCGCACCACCGGAATCGACGTCCCCGTGATCCTGATCCTCACCGAGGGCGGACTGGCGGTCGCCGCCTCCGACTGGGGCATGGACGACGTGGTGCTCGCCACCGCCGGTCCGGCCGAGGTCGAGGCGCGGCTGCGGCTCGCGGTGGGGAGGACAGCGGCCGCGCAGGGTGACCAGGCCGAGTCGCGGGTGATCCGTTCCGGTGGCGTCACCGTGGACGAGGCCACCTATATCGCGAGGCTCGACGGCCGCACGTTGGATCTGACCTTCAAGGAGTTCGAGCTGCTGAAGCACCTGGCGCAGCACGCCGGCCGGGTGTTCACCCGGCAGCAGCTGCTGCAGGAGGTGTGGGGCTACGACTACTTCGGTGGCACCCGCACCGTCGACGTGCACGTACGCCGGCTCCGCGCCAAGCTCGGACCCGACAACGAGACCCTGATCGGAACGGTCCGCAACGTCGGCTATCGCTTCGTCGCCACCGATCGCGACACCTCCGCCTCCCCCACCCGCGCTGGGGCAACCACCGGTGTCACCTGACCCCCCTCCCGCGATCCGACACTTACGCACCCCCACCGACAGCCAACCCACCCAACGCCGGTGCGCAACTGTCGGATCAGCGCCCAAGCAGGCAGGAACGTTGGGTGCGCAACTGTCGGATCAGCGCCCATGGGGCGGGGAACGCTGGGTGCGTAACTGTCGGATCAGCGTCAACGGGGCACGGGCCACGTGTGTCACCCGACCCCCCTCCCCGCGATCCGACACTTACGCACCCCACCGACAGCCGACCCACCCACCGCCGGTGCGTAACTGTCGGATCAGCGCCCAACGGGGCAGGGCACGCCGGTGCGTAACTGTCGGATCAGCGCCCAAGGGGGCAGGGCACGCCGGTGCGTAACTGTCGGATCGGCGCCCATGGGGGGCAGGGCATGCTGGCGCGTAAGGGTTGGATCAGCGCCCACGGGGGCAGGGCGGCGGGCGGGTGCTCGCTGGGCGGGATTCGACCGGTAGGTTCGAGATCGATGAGCACGCTGCCGCCAGCCGTCGAGCGCCTATCCCGGCTGGAGCCCGCTGACCGGGCCGCCGTCCTCGACCTCGTCGCAGCGGCAGAGTCGGCCGACAAGTCCGCGCCGTTGAACGAAGCGACCCTGCTGGCCATGGGCCACCCGGGCGCCACGCAGGCGCACCTCGTCTCACGCGACGGCGACCGTCTCGTGGGCTACCTGCAGTGGCGAGCCGGCGACGATGCTCCGGCCGACGCCGAGGTCGTCGTGGCGCCGGCGAACCGGCGACATGGCCGCGGTGGCGCCCTCGTGACCGGGGCGCTCGAGCTCAGCGGTGGTGATCGACTCCGCATGTGGTCGCACGGCGACCAGGCGGGAGCGGTGGTCCTAGCAGGCCGCCTCGGGTTCGATCGGGTGCGCGAGCTGTGGCAGCTGCGCCGAGCGCTTAGCGACCTACCCCGCAACCAGGCGGTCGGCGAAGGCATCACGATCCGGCCGTTCCGCCCGGGCGAGGACGAACAGGCCTGGCTGGCCCTCAACGCCGAGGCGTTTGCGCACCACCCGGAGCAGGGCCGGATGACGCGCGCGGACCTCGATGAGCGGATGACCGCCTCGTGGTTCGACCCGCGCGGGTTCTTCCTGGCTGAGCGAGAGGGCACACTCGTCGGCTTCCACTGGACCAAGGTGCACGCCGGCACCCACCCGGTCGGTGAGATCTACGTGCTCGGCGTCTCGCCCGAGGCGCAGGGCCTCGGGCTCGGTCGTACCCTCACGTCGGCCGGGCTGGAGCATCTGGCCTCGAGGGGACTCGCGTCGGTGATGCTCTACGTCGAGTCGGACAACGACGCGGCGAACCGGTTGTACGCAGGTCTGGGATTCCACCACGTGTCGACGGACGTCCAGTACCTCAGCGCGCATTGACTCCTCGAGCGAAGGCCGCTCGGCGACTTCCGTCACCCCGTGTTCACCCGCCGGTGGGACGATGTGGCCATGGCAGAACAGGAGGGGCTCGTCGGGACTAGCACGCTTTCGACTCCCGGTTCCATGGTGGCCGAGAGTGATCTCGACGAGGGTCCCGTTGACTCCAGCCTGGGTACGGTCGGCTCCGAGCCGTTCGACGTCGAACCGCCGTACCACCCGACCGATCCAGACCTCCCGGCAGAGCGATTCCTCGATCGGGAGCTCTCCTGGCTGGCCTTCAACCAGCGGGTGCTCGAGCTGGCCGAGGATGTGGCGCTCCCGTTACTGGAGCGCGTGCGCTTCCTGTCCATCTTTGCCAGCAACCTCGACGAGTTCTTCATGGTGCGGGTCGCCGGCCTGAAACGGCGCATCCTCGCAGGCGTGGCAGTCCGCACGGCCGGAGGACAGCGACCCCGGGACGTCCTCGAGGCGATCTGGGCCGAGTCGCACGAGCTGATGGCGCGCGAGGGCGCGTTGTTCCACGACGACATCCTGCCGACGCTGTCGCGGGCCGGCATCCACCTGCTTCGCTGGCCGGACCTGTCCGACGTGGAGCGGGCCGAGTGCGCGACCCTGTTCAACGACCGCGTCTTCCCGGTACTGACACCGTTGGCGGTCGACCCCGCTCACCCGTTTCCCTACATCTCCGGCCTGTCGCTCAACCTGGCGGTGCTCGTCCGGCACCCCGACACCGGTAAGGAGCACTTTGCGCGGGTCAAGGTGCCGCCGATCTTCTCCCGCTGGGTGCCGTTGGCAGACGACCGCTTCGTGGCGCTCGAGGACGTCATCGCCGCGCACCTGAACCTGCTGTTCCCGGGCATGGAGATCGTCGCCCACCACACGTTCCGCGTCACCCGCAACGAGGACCTCGAGGTGGAGGAGGACGACACCGAGAATCTCCTGCAGGCATTGGAGAAGGAGCTCCTGCGTCGGCGCTTCGGACCCCCGGTGCGGCTCGAGGTCGAGCGCGACATCGACCCGCACGTCCTTGACCTGCTGGTCTCCGAGCTCGGGATCTCACCCCAGGAGGTCTTCGAGATGCCTGGCCCCCTCGACCTGCGAGGGTTGAGTGCCGTCGCGGACCTCGATCGGCCCGAGCTGAAGCACGAGTCGTTCATCCCCGGCACACACACTCACCTCGCCGAGGTCGAGACTGCGAGTCCCGCCGACATGTTCACCGCGCTGCGACGACGAGACGTGCTGGTGCACCATCCGTACGACTCGTTCGCCACCAGCGTGCAGCGGTTCATCGAGCAGGCGGCTGCCGACCCGAACGTACTGGCGATCAAGCAGACGTTGTACCGCACCTCCGGTGACTCGCCGATCATCGATGCCCTCGTGGACGCGGCGGAGTCGGGCAAGCAGGTGCTGGTGCTGGTCGAGCTCAAGGCGCGGTTCGACGAACGCGCCAACATCCGTTGGGCGCGCAAGCTCGAGCAGGCCGGTTGCCACGTTGTCTACGGGCTGCTCGGGCTCAAGACGCACTGCAAGGTCGCGCTGGTCGTGCGGGATGAAGCAGACGGCATCCGCCGCTATGTGCACATCGGGACCGGCAACTACAACCCCAAGACCGCCCGGTTGTACGAAGACCTGGGGCTGTTGACCAGTGACGAGGAGATCGCCGACGACCTGACAGACTTGTTCAACAACCTGTCCGGCTACTCCCGCCACGAGCTCTATCGCCGCCTGCTGGTGGCTCCCGCCGGAGTACGCGACGGCTTGACCGCGCGGATCAAGGCAGAGGTGGTGCACCACGAGGCTGGGCAACCCGCGCGGATCCGGATCAAGGTCAACTCCTTAGTCGACGAGGCGGTCATCGACGCGCTGGTGCAGGCCAGCCGCGCGGGTGTTCCGATCGACCTGCTCACCCGCAGCATCTGCGGACTCAGACCCGGCGTGGACGGACTCTCCGCGACCGTACGCGTCCGCAGCATCCTCGGCCGCTTCCTCGAGCACAGCCGGGTCTTCTGGTTCGAGAACGCCGGCGATCCCCAGGTCTGGATCGGGTCGGCCGACCTCATGCACCGAAACCTGGACCGCCGGGTCGAGGTGCTGGCCCGCGTCGGCGATCGGGCGCATGTGGAGGAGCTGGGCGGCCTGCTGGACCTCGCGTTCGACGAACGTGTCGCGGCCTGGCACCTCGGCTCGGACGGCCGCTGGCGACGCCGTCACCTCGGCCCGGACGGAGAACAGCTCGCCGACCTCCAGGAGACGTTGATCCGGCGGGCACGGCGCCGCCGCGCCCGCCTTGTCAGTGGATGGTCATAGCCCGCGGGCTCGGCAACTGCATTCGGCACTGACCGGTCGGCGATGGCGACGCGGACGGCCGGCTCATCCGGTACGCCCGCCGCAGTCGGCGAACAACAGCGGTCCCGTGCCGAGGTCGGACAAAAGCATGGG
>JBOHDX010000086.1:0-1368 GCA_050700835.1 Nocardioidaceae bacterium | reverse complement strand
TCGCTACGCCGTCCTCTCCGGGCAACGTGGTGCCGGTCCGCGTGGTGGCCGGGCAGGAGGTCAGCGAGGTGGTGATCGGTTCCTCGGCCAATCCCGGGCTGCGGGACTTCGCGAGCGCGGCGGCGATGGTCAAGGGCCGGCAGGCCAGCGACTCGGTCAGCTTCGATATCAATCCGTCCTCGCGGGATGTCAACGGCACTCGAAAACTGACCCCCTGTCGGCATCTGAAAATTGACCCCTGCATGTGATTTGATCTTTACTTGTCGGTGGTGGTTGCCGCCGGGACGCGGCCGAGGTCTCGGTCCTTGAGCCGGTAGCTGTCGCCTTTGAGGGCGAGGACTTCGGCGTGGTGGACCAGTCGGTCGATCATGGCGGCGGCGACGACGTCGTCACCGAAGACTTCGCCCCAGCGGCCGAAGACTTTGTTGCTGGTGACGATCAAGCTCGCTCTCTCATAGCGTGATGAGACGAGTTGGAAGAACAGGTTCGCTGCTTCGGCTTCGAAGGGGATGTAGCCCACTTCATCGACTACGAGTAGTGGGTAGCGACCCAGCCGGATCAGTTCGGTCTGCAACCGGCCGGCGTGGTGGGCTTCGGCGAGGCGGTCGACCCATTGGGTGGCGGTGGCGAACAGCACTCGATGCCCGGCCTGGCAGGCCCGGATCGCCAGGCCGGTCGCCAGGTGTGTTTTGCCGGTGCCGGGCGGGCCCAAAAACACCACGTTGTCGCGTGCGGTGACGAAGTCCAGGGTGCCCAGATGCGCGAGGGTGTCACGTTTCAGGCCGCGGGCGTGGTCGAAGTCGAAGTCCTCCAGGCTCTTGCGGGCCGGGAACCGGGCGGCGCGGATGCGGCCTTCCCCACCGTGGGACTCCCGGGCGGAGACCTCTCGTTGCAGGCAGGCCACCAGGAACTCCTCGTGGCTCCACGATTCGGCACGGGCCCGCTCGGCGAGGCGCTCGACGGACTCGCGCAACGTGGGTGCCTTCAACGCCCGAGTCAAAAACGCCACCTCGGCACCCAGGTCCCGGGCCGGCCCTGCGCCGGTTCGGGTGCTCATCGCGACGCCTCGCGCTCGAGGTCGAGGTCGAGGTCGGCGAGGGTGACTGGGTCCCCGCAGCCCGGGCACGCCCCGCCGAGCCCGAGGGCGCGTCCGAACCGGCCGCAGCCCGCGCAGCGCTGCACGCCCAGTTGGCGGTCCCCGCAGTCGGGACACTCATAGACGGTGTGGTCCCGACGGGTCCCGGCCGGTGGCGCCGCTGGTAGGTCAGCGACCGCGACCACGTCATGGCGAGCCCGGAACACCCGTTTGCGGCACACGGTCGAGCAGTGGCGCGCCCGGCCGGTCGGGGTGAACGTTGCCCCGCAGCC
>JBOHDX010000085.1:0-1585 GCA_050700835.1 Nocardioidaceae bacterium | reverse complement strand
GCTAGTGCCCTGACCACATAGGTTTGCGCGCTGCGCGATTTTGCAAGCACTGGTGTCGGGTGATCTTGGGTCTTGTAGCGGTCCTGAGTCATGCTCCAAGCGCCTCGGCAAGACGGCGAAGGCTATGAGGGCGCGTGCGGTAGCTGTTGGTCGTAATGTCGGGGAGGTCGGCCTGCGGCCCGGTCAGGCGGCCCGGGGTGCTGGTCGCCCCCAACGTCGTCGCCGCTCAGCGCGCATCTCGGCGCGACGTTTGCGTTCTGCCGCGAGCACTGCGGGGTCGCGGCGGTGCTCGTTGCGCCAGGCCAGGTAGGCGTGCAGGCGTCGGGTCAAGGTGACATGGTTGGGGTGGTCGGAGTTGTTCAACACGAAGTCGCGTAGCGGTCCGAAGTGGCACTCGATCGGGTTCGCCCACGAGCTGTAGGTGGGCGTGAAGCACAGCTCGACGTTGTTCGCTTCGCACCACGGTCTGATGACCTTGACCGACTTGTGGGCCGAGAGGTTGTCCAAGATGACGTAGATCCGCTCCCCGTCGGGGCGGGCGGCCCGGGCTGACTTGATGGCGGCCAGGCTGTTGGCGATCGACTTGCGAGCCCGGACCACGCCCCACAGGGTGTCGTCGCCATAGGAGTACACGCCGTGGAACTGCCGGACACCGCAGGTCTTGTGGTAGTTGGCCCGCAGCCGCTGCGGGTGCCTTACCGCCGCCCAGCAGCACCCCCCGACGGGATGGATAGCCAGGGGGCCGAACTCGTCGAACGCGAAGCAGCGGTCCGGGAAGTCGCGCAACACCTGTTCGATCCGGTCCAGCTTCTCCTCCTTCGCCGGGTCGTTGGACTCCTTCCAGGTCTTGGTCCGCTGGAAGGTCACCTCGTGACGCTCCAGGATCTGGCGGAGCCGTTCCCGGCCGATCACCACCACCCGAGTCGAGTTGGCCGCCAGGTAGCCGGCCAGCTTGCGGATGCTCCAATGCGAGAACGGCTGGCCGAGCTTGGTCGGGCGAGCCTTGGCCGTCTCGACGATGAACGCCTCGTCGTCAATCGTTATCCGGCGGGGACGGCCACCCGCCCACTTGGGGTCCAAGCACACCAACCCCAGCCGGTTGAAGTTGTGGATCACCTCCCGCACCCGGTCCGGGGAGGTCTGCACCAGCCGGGCGATCACCGGCACCGTGTTCCCGCCCGCCGAGGCCAAGATCACCATCGCCCGCCGATAGCGGACCACCCTCGCTGACCCGTTGCCCTCACCCCGACGGACCAGACGCTGCAAGCGTCGCCCCTCGTCATCAGAGAGCCGGCGCACCCTCACTGGATCGGCCATAACCTAAACCGTGCCCCACCGATCCCGCCCAGTGGTGGACCACCCGGGCAATCCAGAGTGGTCAGGGCACTAGCCGCGTTCGGGTGGGGCCGCCCCGAGGCCGGCCCGCTCCAGCTCCTGGTTGATGGCGCCGAGGACCTGGTGCAGGTCGCCGATGACCGCCCAGTCGGCCTTGGCCATGATCGGGGCGTCGGCGTCGGTGTTGATGGCCAGCAGGTGCTTGGCCCCCTTGGCCCCGACCAGGTGCTGGATGGCCCCGCTGATGCCG
>JBOHDX010000084.1:0-7243 GCA_050700835.1 Nocardioidaceae bacterium | reverse complement strand
CCGCGGCAGAGAAAGACCCCGCCCTTGAGGCGGCGGTGACCACCCAGAAGAAGAAGCCGGCCGAGCCGGTCCATCAGCCGAAGGAGTCTTGAGCATGGCTGCTCTCACACCGGCGACCCGGTATTTTCAGCCGGAGGTCACCAAGGTTTTCGTGTTGCCCGCTGTCGCCGCCGCCGACCTGACGCCGACCCTGTCGGAGATCACCGGCGGGACGGACGTGACCGGCGATCTTGCCGACTGGACGGGCTGGTCGGTGACGTCGAACGACATCGTGACGCCCGACCTTGCCCACCGTTTCAACTCGTCGATCCCGGGCCGGATCACGGCCGACGCCTCTTCGATCACGTGGTATGCGGACCTGACGGGCGTGAACGACATCCGAACCGTCTTGCAGCGGGACCAGAACACTTTCCTGGCGATCATGGACGGCGGCAACGTCATCGGGTCGTTGATGGATGTGTTCAAGGTGACCGTGTCGTCGGTGGGGAAGATCCGGGCGGTCGAGGATGCGCCGAAGCTGACCGTGATGTTCACGATCCGTGACTTCGCCGAGGATTTGTCGATCCCGGCAGCCTGAGCGCGCAGCCGTCCCGGTCACGCACCTACACCCGTTTTCACCACTCACCCACCTTGGAGCTGTCCGCATGTCTGATGCCCAGGATCGTCGCGCCGCCGCGTTGCAGTGTGCCTGCCGGGCTGTCCCTGTGGGCAGCCCGGTGGGCCACTTTTTTTCGACTGCCCGCATGTTTGACCGGTACATCACGACGGGGTTGTCGAAGTCGGGGACGGGGGAGACGCAGGGTTTGGAGGTCGGCGCCGAGGGTGTGTCTGTGCGGGTCGACGGCCAGATCACGGACAAGGACGCCGACGATCTCGCGCGGGCGCTGCGGTACGTCCTGGCCGGGCGGCTCGTGCCCGCCGAAGGGGGCCGGCTGTGAGCGCGGCCCGCAAGCCTGGCGGGCTGCGGGCGGCGCTGGCGGCGAAGCGGTCCCGGGTGTCACATTTTGATGTGCCGCAGGTGGATTCCGATGTGGCCGACGCGAAGGCGGCGGAGTTCCGGCAGGCGGTGGAGACGCTCGGGATGGTGCGCTATTCCGACGACGCGGCGGCGATCGGCAAGGCGGAGAAGGTTGTCGCCGGGGCGCGGAAGGCGCTGGCTGCCTGTTTCTACCGTGTCTCGTTCACGGGCCTGTCGGAGGTCGACTTCGACGCCCTGGTCAACGCGCATCCGCCGACGGCCGAGCAGGCCGAGGCGGGGGCGTCGTGGAATGACGACACGTTCACGTTTGCGTTGATCGAGGCGTCGATCGTCGACGGCGACGGGATGGGCGCAGACGACTGGCGGGCCGAGCTTGATTCGCCGCGGTGGACCCGCGCGGACCGGGCAGCGTTCATCCGGGCGGCATTGGACGCGAATCAGCGGGAGTTCTCGGCCGGGATCCCAAAAGGCTGACCGTCGATCCCGCCTACCGGGCGACGGTGGAGGCCGCGGCCGGTCACCATCTGGGGGTCGGCGCATACCTGGCGTGGCATCCCGACGACCGTGACGCGGACTTGGCGTTGCGGGTTCATCGGGGCGAAACGTGCGACGGGTGCGGGGTCCATCCGTCGGTGTGGCAACCGGAGCTTGGTGGCCGCCGGAACGCGCTGGTGCCGCGGTGGCGGTTCTGCCAGATCTGTCACCTGGTCGGTAAGGCGCGGGAGGCGGGGCCGCCGCGTAACCCCGATCTGCCCCGGAACGCGTCGCAGTCTGAGGGCTGGCACCTGTACCTCGGTCCACCGAACACACCTACAAGCGAGGAGGCTGGCCGTGGCGTCAAATGACCTCCTGGTGCGGATTGACGCGACGTCGGCCGGTTTCGATCGGGCGCTCGCGACGGCGAAGGACGCGACATATTCGTTTGAGACGTCGCTGCGGAGTCTCGACTTGGCGATCGCGAAGACTGAGGCGGAGCTGGCGCGCGGTGGGGAGGCGGCGACGGCGAACGCGGCGAGGCTGGCGGAGGCGTCGGCTGCGGCGTCGGCGGCCGCGTCGCGCCGGATCGGCACCGCGATGGGTGTCATGGGTGTGGCGGGCGCGGCGGCGTTCTACGAGATCATCAAGTCGACAGCCGATTTCGACGCGAAGATGGCGCAGGTTCAGGCGCTGACACGCGGGTCGTCGAAGGAGATGGCGGCGCTGAAGGATGCCGCGATGACGGCCGGCCACGGGATCGCCGTCTCGGCGACGCAGGCGGCCGACGCCGAGATCGAGCTGACGAAGGCCGGCATCTCCGCGAAGGACATCATGGGCGGCGCGTTGCGGGGATCGTTGGTGCTGGCGGCGGCGGGCCAGATCGACGTGGCGAAGGCGACCGAGATCGCGGCGTCGGCGATGTCGCAGTTTGGTCTCAGGGGCAAGGAGGTCCCGCACATCGCGGACCTGCTCGCCGCGGGCGCGGATAAGGCGCTCGGGTCGGTGGCCGACCTGGGGGTTGCGCTTCAGTCGGCGGGGACGACGGCGCATCAGTCGGGCCTGTCGATTGAGGGCACGGTCGGTGTCCTGTCAGAGTTTGCGGCGGCCGGGCAGATCGGGCAGCGCGGCGGCACCGAGCTGCGGCAGATGCTGCTGAAGCTGGAGGCGCCGAGCAAGAAGGCGTCTGATGCGATGGCGCAGTTTGGGCTGAACCTCTATGACGCGTCGGGGCACCTCAAGTCGATGCCCGCGATCGCCGGGAACCTGCAACGCGCGTTTGGCAACCTGACGCCGGCGATCCGCAACCAGGCGATGGCGACGATCTTCGGCTCCCGCGCGGTGCAGGCGGCAAACATCCTGTTCCAGAACGGGGCGAAGGGCACTCAGCAGTGGATCGACAAGATCCAGATCTTCGGCTTCGCCAACCAGCAGGCGGCGGGGAAGCTGAACAGCCTGTCCGGCGACTTGGAGAAGCTGCATGCGGCGTTCACGAATCTGCTGATCGGCATGGGCGAGTCGTCGACGGGGCCACTGCGTGACCTGCTGCACACGGTGACGGGTCTGGTCGACGGGTTCAACGGGCTGCCCGGGCCGATCAAGTCGGGTGTCACGATCCTGATCGAGCTCGCCACGGTCGTCGGGTTGGCGGGGTTCGCGTACAGCCGTTTCGGTGGCCGGATGGCCGCGTTCCGGACGCGGATGACTGAGACGAACATGGCGATGACGGGGTCGCAGAAGGTGATGCTGGGGGCACGGGCCGGCGCGTTCGCGCTGGGCGTCGGGCTGGAGGAGTTGGCGGCGCACTCGCAGAATGCGGCGAGCGGCATGTCGCGGTTTGAGAGTGTCGCGGGCGATACGGCGCTGGGGATGACGGCCGGGCCGTGGGGGGCTGCCATCGGGTTCGCTATTGGTGCGCTCAGTCAGTTGGGCACGACCGCGAACAATGCCGCGACGGCTGAGGATGCGGTCAACAATTCGGCGTCGTCGGTGGCGGGGACGCTGAATCAGCAGACGGGCGCGATTGGCGCGAACACGAAGGCGATGATCGCGAAGGCGTTGGCTGACGGGGGGGCCTTCGATGCGGCGCAGCAGTTGGGGGTCTCGACGAGGCTCGCGACAGATGCGGCGATGGGCAACGGGGCGGCGCAGGAGGCGCTTGCGCGGCGGCTGGGGTTCTCCTCGGTCCAGGCGGCCGACTCGGCGGCAGCGTTCTTCAAGAACGCCGACAGTGTCAACGCCAGCGGGAAGGCGTTCCTGAGCCTGTGGACGCAGGTGAAGGGCCAGTCGGGGACGCTGACGACGTCGGCCCGCCACATCACGCAGACGAAGGACGCGCAGACGCATCTGGGGGCCGCGACGCAGGGCACCACGTCGGCGGTCCAGCGACAGTCGGAGGCGCTGGACAAGCTGACGAAGGCGCAGAACACGGCGGCGGGGGTGGCGTTGACGAACTTCGAGCAGCAGACGCAGCTGGCGCAGGCGTTCCGCGACACGGCGACGGCCGCGGGCAAGAGCAAGGATGGGCTGGACGCCACCACTACGGCCGGGCTGAAGAACCGGGCGACCTTGTCGAGTCTGGCCGACACGTGGAACGGGATGACGGGGAAGGTGGCGGCGTCCGCGCAGGCGTACGCGGCCACCCGGCGCCACATGATCGCGGCGGCGCGGACGATGGGCGCCACCAAGGCGCAGGCCGACGCGCTCGCGACCCGCATGCTGAACATGCCCTCGGCGGCGATCAAGGTGCAGGCGCAGCAGGCGAGGCGGGAACTGCGGGCGGTGTTCCTGGACATTGAGGCGATCCGGTCCAAGACGGTATATGTCGACGTGCTGCACGGTGGGGTGACCGGGGGGATGCCGCGTCCGCAGCCGCGTGCGGCGGGCGGATACATCAGCGGCCCCGGCACGGGGACATCGGATTCGATCCCGGTGGACCTGTCGAACGGCGAGTTTGTGTCCACCGCGGCTGTGACGGCGCGGCACCGGGCCGAGTTGGAGGCGTGGAACGCGCAAGGGTACGCGTCCGGTGGCCACGTCCCCCGGCCGCCGGTCGAGCCGGGCCGGTCGCATGGGCAGGCGCACCGCGACGGCAGCGTCCACCACCACGGGCACAGCGTGACGGTCAACATTGCGCCACACGGGAACGTGAACACCACAGACATCAAGGGGCTAGCGCGGCAGGTCACCGCCGAGCAGCGTAAGGCGCTGCTGATTGCCGGGTCCGCATGACCATCGTGGAGACGGCCACCGAGAGCAGCAGACGATGACGGTGCCCGGTGTGGAGCCGCGGCTGGGGCTCGGTGTGACACTGATCGGGGTCGACGGGTCGACCTGGGACCTGTTTGAGGGGCCGGTACGGCTGCTGTCGGGGTCGACCGGGTTCGGGACGGTGCCGCCCGAGCATTGGTGGAAGACGGCGCCGGCGATCGACGGGTCCCAGTGGGCCGGGATGCGGACCCCGCAGCGTGACCTGACGCTGCCGCTATACATCCATGAGTCGACGTCGATGGGGTGGCGCGCCACGGATGCGGCGTTCTTCGCCGCGGTCGCCCCGGACGGTGAGTGCCAGCTCGTCGTGGTGACCCCGAACCAGCAGACGCGGACTCTCCTGATGCGGTACACCGACGGTGGTGACGCGGCCTACGACGTGGACCCGCTGGTCCTTCAGTACGCCGCCTATCCGGCGACGTTCACGGCGGCGGACCCGTACTGGCAGGGGTTGCCGGTGACGCGCAGCTTCCTCGCCGTCGACGCGCTCGCGTTCTTCCCGGGGCCGCCGTGGAATATCTACTCGTCGTCGACACTCGCGTCAGGCACCGAAAACAATCCTGGCGATGTGCCGTCGTGGGCGCAGTGGACAATTACCGGCCCCTGCACCGGTTTCTCGGTCGGGATCGGCGGGTCGGCCGTGTCGTCGTCGGTCCCGCTGGCGGCCGGTGCGACTGTGACCATAGACGCCGATCCGGGCCAGTTGACGATCCTGCACGGGGACGGGTCCGATGCGTGGGCCGACATGGACGCCGTCGACTTCGAGCCGATCCCGCCGGGTGTGGATGTTCCGTTGACGATGACCGCCACCGGTGAGGGCGCCGGGTTTGAGATCACGCTGACCTACACGCCGAAGTATCGGCGGGCGTGGTGACTGACGCGTTGCCGGTGGTCACCGTGTGGCGTGACACCGGCACAGCGTGGGCGCTGGCAGGGCAGGTCGCCACGTTCGACACGCTGACGTTCGAGCCGCGTCACCTGGACCCTGGCACCTGGTCGATGACGATGCCGTACGACGGGCAGGCGACCGCGATTACCCGGGACCGGCTGGTCGCGGTCGACTGGCGCGGTGTCCGCAGCACCTGGTGTGTGGAGTCGTTCGTGCCGTCCTCGGACGCCAACGGGCAGCCGATCCTGACCGTCGGGGGCCCGGGTGCCCTGTCGGTGGTGGGTCGGGCGTTGGCGTGGCCGAACCCGACGGCTGCGATCGGGTCCCAGCCGACCGCGGGTGACTATGCGGGGCCGACCGAGACCGTGCTGCACGACCTGATCGCCCAGAATCTGCGGGACCGGTACGGGGCCCGTGTGACGGTCGCCGCGTCGGCGGGACGCGGGACGGTGCTGACGGCGGTACGGCCCCGCTTCGACAACTTGTTGGAGCTGGTGGAGAAGAAGGGCCGTTTCGGCGGTGTCGGTGTCAGTGCCGGGCTGGTGTCCACGTCGGGGACCCGCGCCGATCTGCGCGTCGGGTTCTATGTGCCGGTCGACAAGTCGGGGCGGGTGCGGCTTTCGGCGCGCTCGGGGACGCTGCGGCAGTGGACGCAGACGGAGACGGCGCCGACGGTGACGTCGGTCCTGGTCGGCGGCGCAGGGTCGGGGACGGGGCGGGTGTTCCGTCAGGTCACAACCACCGATTCGGTCGCGTCGGCTACGGCGTGGGGCGGGCACCGTGAGGTGTTCGTCGACGACTCGGGCAGCTCCGACGCCGCCGAACTCGACCAGGCCGGTCAGACGGCGCTGAAGGCTGGAGTTGACACGACAACGTTGGCGTTGGTCGCGGGCGAGGCGGAGGGCCTCAAAGCGTTCCGCGACTACGCGCCGGGTGACACGGCGACCGGTGAGGTCCTGACCGGCGTGTCGGTGACCGACGTCATCACCGCCATCACGGTGTCGGTGTCGTCGACCGGGATCGACGTGACACCCGTCTTCGGCGACCCGAACACCACGGCGCCGCCGATGGCGCAGGCCGCGATGATCCGCGCCCTACGCAGACGTATCCGCAACCTCGAATCCGGGAGATGACGTGACGATCAGTGTGAGCGGCACCGGGCTGCCGAACGTGATGGGGGCGGCGGACTGGGCGTCCCTGCTGGGGATCTTGGCGGGCGGCGGCGGGTCGCAGGTGGTGGACACCGGGCTGGCCGTGTCGATGGGGTCGGGCACCCGGTTGTTGAACGTGGCGGCCGGGACGGCGGCGGCGGCCGGGGTGCTGTTCAAGTCGACGGCGACGGAGCCCGTCACGCTGGCCGCGAACGGGTCCGGCAACTCGCGCCTGGACCTGGTGTATGCGCAGATCAACTGGGCGGCCGGGACGGGCAGCATCGGCGCCCTGGCGGGTGTCCCTGCGCCGACACCGACGCTGCCGATGCTGACGCAGACCGCCGGCACCACGTGGCAGATTCCGCTGGCGTCGTGTCTGGTGCGGTCCGGGGTGGTGGACCTGACGGCGCACCCGGGTGACCTGGTCGACGCCCGGCCCCTGTACACGGCGATGCAGCTGCCGCACCACGGCAGCGGCCT
>JBOHDX010000083.1:0-3519 GCA_050700835.1 Nocardioidaceae bacterium | reverse complement strand
TGTCCGTGACGTGTGCGAGTACGCCGTTGCCCCTGGGTGCCCATCTGTTGATGCCATTGCTGGTCGAAATGATCGTCCAGCGCTGACAGGGCGATATTAGCGAGCAACGGGGATAAGATACCGCCTTATGGGCAGTGCTGGGTTATGCGTAGCGCTCGGGGGTTGCCGCTGGTGGGGGTGGTGGTGGCGGTTGGGCGCTGCGCATAATCCCGGCGGACTCTGATCACGTGGCTCGGCATGGTGCCGGGCCTTCGTGATTGGAGGTCGGCTGCGATGGTGGCTGTGTCCGAACTGGTGTCTGGCTTGGATGCTGAGTTGGTGCGTCTGGGCTATAAGACCTCGACGATGGTGTGGTATCGGGGCTGCTGGCGCCGCCTGGAGAGGTTTTTGGCATCCCGTGGGGTGCAGGAATTCTCGCTGGATCTGGCGATGGCATGGGTCGACCAGGCCTGCGGCGGGTTTTTCGACAAGGAGCGGGCCGGCACGCTCAAACCGACCGATGTGTACTTGTTCCGCGTCGCGCAGATGCTCGACGATTTCGCGGTCCGTGGGGCGGTGCTGCGCCGCTATTCGCGTACCGTGGGCAAGCTGACCACCGACCAGGCCAACATACTTGACCGGTTCCAGGCGTGGCTGCGGGCCGCCGACTGCGCCGCATCGACGGTGCGGGGCTATGGCACGGTGGCCGGGGAGTTCCTCGCGTTTACCGGCGCGAGGGGTGGGCTGGCCGGCCTGGATGCTGGGGTCATCGGCGCGTTCGTGGCCACCCTGGCCGGTTACCAGGCCAAGACCGTGGAACACAAACTGTGCGCCGTACGGTCGTTCCTACGGTTCGCAGGTAACGACGGGCTGGTTGACGGCACCGTGCTGGAGGCGGTCCCAGCGGCGAAGTCGCCCAAGCAGGCCAGAATCCCGTCGGTATGGGACCCGGCCGACGTGACCAAGATCCTGGAGGCGATCGACCGCGGCAACCCGTGCGGCAAACGGGACTACGCGATCATTTTGCTGATCACCCGGCTCGGGCTGCGCGGCATCGACCTCAAACGGCTCCGGTTCGCCGATCTCGACTGGCCCGGTAACCGGCTGTCGGTGGTGCAGGCCAAGACCGGCCACCGGGTGCAACTGCCGCTGCTCAAAGACGTCGGCTGGGCGGTCATCGACTACATCCGCTCGGGCCGCCCGCAAAGCGACTGCCCGGAGGTGTTCCTCCGGCACACCGCCCCGATAGGCCCGTTCTCCGATC
Organism: Nocardioidaceae bacterium; assembly: GCA_050700835.1. GTDB lineage: Bacteria > Actinomycetota > Actinomycetes > Propionibacteriales > Nocardioidaceae > JBOHDX01. The sequence goes on along the minus strand of JBOHDX010000083.1, from coordinate 2,276 downwards.
AGGATCATCTGCATCAGATCCTGGTCAAGCACGCCCGGGCCGCCCATGTCCCGGTGGGTGAGAAACGCCGCCATGGCATGCATTCGCTTCGGCACACGCTGGCGACTCGGCTGATGGAAGATGGCACACCGGTCGAGCAGATCGCCGACATTCTTGGTCACCAGTCGGTCGCGTCGACAGGCGTGTACTTGAAATCGTCGCTGGGTCTTTTGGCCAAGTGCGCCCTGGACCCCGACGCGTCGCCGTCGGGGGCGACACGATGACCGCCGACATCACGCTCCCCGACGCGATCACGGCTCTGGTGTCCGAGAAACGCGCCGTCGGTTACAAATACGACGCTGAGCAACAGGTGTTGGCCCGATTCGAGGCGTTTTGCCGCTGCGAGTTCCCCGGGGAGGACACGCTCACCGAGGCATCGGTGCAGGCGTGGATCGCCACGGCACGGCGGCGTGGAGTCACACCCGCGACCCTGCAGGGCCTGGCCGCACCGATCAGGGAGCTGGCCCGCTGGCTGGGCCGGCGAGGCGTCGCGGCCTACCTGCTGCCCACGGCCGCGCTGCCCAGGCCCGCCCGCTATGTCCCACACATCTACACCGACCGGGAACTGGCGGCGCTGTTCACCCAAACCGACCGCTGCCACTACTGCTGCCAGGTTCCGCTGCGCCACCTGGTCATGCCGGTGCTGTTCCGCACGATCTATGCCTGCGGCCTGCGCTGCTCCGAAGCCCGCCTACTCCACGTCGAGGATGTCGACCTCGACGCAGGGATACTGCAAATCCGCGACGCGAAAGGCGGCAAAGACCGGCAGCTGCCCGTCTCCGAGCCGCTACGAGCCAGACTCGCCGGCTACCACACCCAGCTCGCCGGACAGCCGGCCCGGCGGGAGTGGTTCTTCCCCGGCAGCGCCGGCCGGCCGCTCACGCTCGGCAACGTCGGACACAACTTCCGCCGGTTTTTGTGGCAGGCCCGCATCTCCCACGGCGGGCGCGGACACGGCCCCAGGGTGCACGATCTGCGCCATACGTTCGCGGTCAACAACCTGCGGCTGTGGTTCGCCCAGGGACACGACGTCGGCGCGCTGCTGCCCGTGCTGCAAACCTACATGGGCCATTCGTCGCTGGCCGATACCGCCTACTACCTGCACCTGACCGCCGAGTCCTATCCGGATATCACCGCCCGGGTGCAGCAGGTGATCGGCGATATCGTCCCGCCCGTCACGGCAGGGCCGCGTGATGGCCACTGACTTCGCGGTGTTCCTACGCCGGTTCCTGACCGCTCACCTGGCCGGGTTGCGCGGCTACTCGCCCAACACGATCGTCTCCTACCGTGACGCGTTCAAACTGCTGATCTGCTACTTCCGCGACGAGCGGTCCATCCCACCGGACAAGCTCACCCTCGAGCTGATCGACGCCGCCGCCATCACCGGGTTCCTCGACTGGCTGCGCACCAGCCGGCACAACACCGCGTCGACCAGCAACCAGCGCCTGGCCGCGATCGACTCGTTCTTCACCTGGATGCAATCCCAGGACCCGGCCCGCATGGCGTGCTGCCAAGACATCCTCGCGATTCCCGCCAAGAAGCACGACCGGCCGGCCGTGGCTCACCTGACCGTCGAGCAGACCCGCCAGCTGCTCGCCCTGCCCGACCAATCCACCCGCAACGGCAGACGAGACGCGACCCTGTTGGCCACCTTGTATGACACCGCGGCCAGGGTCCAAGAACTCGCCGACCTCACCGTCCGCGACATCCGCCTGGACGACCCCGCCATGGCCGCCCTGACCGGCAAGGGCCGCAAGACCCGTCACGTCCCGTTGGGCGGCAACACGGCGGCGCTGTTGACCGCCTACCTGACCGAGCGGCACCCGGATAGCCCCGGTCATGATGACCATCCGGTGTTTTTCAACCAGCACCGGGCCAAACTCAGCCGCGGCGGCATCGCCTGGATCCTTCGCAAATATCAAGCCCAGGCAACCGATCCGTCGCTCGCCCACGCCCGCCTCAGTCCACACGTCCTGCGGCATAGTCGGGCCATGCACCTCTACGACGGGGGTGTTCCGCTGCCCTACATCCGTGACATCCTCGGCCACGTCGACCTCTCCACCACCGAGATCTACGCGCGCGCCTCCACCGAGGCCAAACGCAAAGCCCTCGAAGCCGCCTACGCCAACGTCGTCACCGCCGACCTGGCCGAATGGAACCAAAACCCCGAGCTGCTCAGCTGGCTCGCCAACCTCTGACCGCGCCCGGATTATGCGCAGCGCCCGACCGCCGCCACC
>JBOHDX010000082.1:0-16922 GCA_050700835.1 Nocardioidaceae bacterium | reverse complement strand
GTTACGCACGCGTGCGTAACTGTCGGATCACGGCAGAGGTGGTGTGTCGGATCACGGCAAAGGGGTGTGTCGGATCACGGCCATGGAAGGGGAGGAAGGGAATGAGGAGTCAGGTGAGGGCGGACGCGAACCCGTCCGCGTCCGCGAACGGTCCCACCACGGCCAATGCGGGCGGCGCAGAGAACAGCTCGCCCGCCAGCGCGGACACGTCATCGAGGCTCACCGCGTCGATGCGTCGCAGAATCTCGTCGAGGCTCAGCAGCTCGCCATGCAGTAGGTCGGCCTTGGCGATCCGGCTCATCCGTGAACCGGAGTCCTCCATGCCCAGGACGATCCCGCCGCGCAGCTGACCCTTGCCGCGGATCAGCTCATCGGCACTGATGCCCTTCTCGGCCACGACCGCGAGCTCCTGCCGGCAGACCTTGAGCACCTCGTCGACCTTGCCCGGCGTGCAGCCTGCATAGACCCCGATCATTCCGGCGTCGGAGTAGTGCGAGCCGTAGGAGTAGACCGAATAGGCGAGCCCACGCTTCTCCCGGACCTCCTGGAACAGCCGCGACGACATGCCGCCCCCGAGCGCGGCATTGAGCACACCGGCCGCATGCCGGCGGCGGTCGCCCCTCCGCAGGCCCGGGACGGCCAGCACGAGGTTGGCCTGCTCCGTCGACCGCTCGACGACGCTCGCGCCGGAGCGGAATCCGATCTGCGGGCCACCCTGGCGCGGCGGGTGGGGGCGAGTCCCGGACCCTGTGGGTACGCCGGCGGCGTCGAACGCCGACCGGAGCCGGCGCACGACCGCTCGATGTTCGACGTTGCCGGCCACCGCGACGACGATGGCCTCGGGGCGGTAGCGACGGCGGTAGTAGCCGGCGACCTGACGGCGCGACAGCGCCTGTATGGAGGCCGGTGGACCGGCGATGGGCCGGCCCAGCGGCTCACCGCCCCATGCCTGGGCCGCGATCAGGTTGTGCACGACGTCGTCCGGATCGTCGTCGTTCATCGCGATCTCTTCCAAGATCACGTCGCGCTCGGACTCGACGTCCGCGCTGCTCACCAGTGAGCTCGTGACCATGTCCACCAACGTGTCGATGGCCAGTGGGAGGTCGATGTCGAGCACCCGGGCGTGGTAGCAGGTGTACTCCTTGCCGGTGAACGCATTCATCTCCCCGCCGACGGCGTCGAGCGCGACGGAGATGTCGAGCGCCGACCGTGACGGCGTGCCCTTGAAGAGCAGATGTTCGAGGAAGTGCGACGTGCCGGCCAGGGCCGGTGCCTCGTCACGAGACCCGACCCCGACCCAGACACCGATGCTGGCGGACCGCACACCGGGCATCGCCTCGGTGACCACCCGCAGCCCTCCGGGCAGGACCGTGCGGCGGACAAGTCCGCCCTGGTCCGCCCGGAGGAGGGTGCGTGTGGTTCCCGGCCTCTGCCCCGCGTCGAGCAGCCGGCGAGTCACGAAGCCGCGTCCTCCTCGGCCGCCTCGTCACCACGCGGCTTGTCGTCCTCGACGACCGGGACCAGCGAGAGCTTGCCCCGATCGTCGATCTCGGCGATCTCGACCTGGAGCTTCTGACCGACCGACACCACGTCCTCGACCGCCTCGACCCGCTTGCCACCGGCCAGCGACCGCAGCTTGGAGATGTGCAGCAGACCGTCCTTGCCGGGCAGCAGCGAGACGAACGCGCCGAAGTTCGTCGTCTTCACCACGGTGCCGAGGTAGCGCTCGCCGATCTCGGGCATCGTCGGGTTGGCGATGGCGTTGATCATGCCGCGGGCCGCTTCGGCGGCGTCGCCGCTGTCGGCGCCGACGTAGATCGTGCCGTCGTCCTCGATGCTGATCTGGGCACCGGTGTCGTCCTGGATCTGGTTGATCACCTTGCCCTTGGGCCCGATCACCTCGCCGATCTTGTCGACCGGGACCTTCATGGTGATGATCCGCGGCGCGTACGGCGACATCTCGTCGGGCCCGTCGATGGCCTCAGCCATCACGTCGAGCAGCGTCATGCGCGCGTCACGAGCCTGCTTGAGCGCCCCGGCGAGGACAGAGGCCGGGATGCCGTCGAGCTTGGTGTCGAGCTGCAGGGCGGTGACGAACTCGCGGGTGCCGGCGACCTTGAAGTCCATGTCCCCGAACGCGTCCTCGGCGCCGAGGATGTCGGTGAGCGTGACGTACTCCGTCTCCCCGTCGAGCTCGCCCGAGATCAGGCCCATGGCGATGCCGGCGACCGGCGCGCGAAGCGGCACACCGGCATTGAGCAGACCCATCGTGGACGCGCACACCGAGCCCATCGAGGTCGAGCCGTTGGAGCCGAGCGCCTCGGACACCTGCCGGATCGCGTAGGGGAACTCCTCGCGGGTCGGCAGCACGGGCATCAGAGCCCGGCCGGCCAGGGCGCCGTGACCGATCTCGCGGCGCTTCGGCGATCCGACGCGACCGGTCTCACCGGTGCTGTAGGGCGGGAAGTTGTAGTTGTGCATGTAGCGCCGCGTCTTCTCCGGCGACAAGGTGTCGAGCCGCTGCTCGAGCCCGAGCATGTTCAGCGTGGTGATGCCCAGGATCTGGGTCTCGCCACGCTCGAACAACGCGGAACCGTGTACGCGGGGCACCACGCCGACCTCGGCGAACAGGGTCCGGATGTCGGCGAGACCGCGACCGTCGATGCGGACCTGCTCACGGAGAACCCGCTCGCGGACCAGCGTCTTGGTGACCGCGCGCAGCGCAGCACCGAGCTCCTTCTCGCGGCCTTCGAAGTCGGAGCCGAGCTTGTCGAGCACCGACGACTTGATCTCGCTCTCCTTGGCCTCGCGGTGGGCCTTGCCGGCGAGCGTGAAGGCGGCGGCGAGATCGTCCTTGGCGACCGACTCGACCGCGGCATAGGTGTCGTCCTCGTAGTCGCGGAAGATCGGGAACTCGACGACCGGCTTCGCGGCCGCGTCGGCCAGGGTCTGCTGGGCGTCGCACAGCTGCTTGATGAACGACTTGGAGGCCTCGAGACCCTCGGCCACGATCTCCTCGGTCGGCGCCCCGGCGCCGCCGCGGACGAGGTTCCACGTCGAATCGGTCGACTCGGCCTCGACCATCATGATCGCGACGTCGCCGTCGGGCAGCACCCGGCCGGCCACGACCATGTCGAAGACGGCGTCCTCGACCTGCGCGAACGTCGGGAACGCGACCCATTGGCCGTCGATCAGGGCTACCCGGGTGGCGCCGACAGGACCGGAGAACGGCAAGCCGGACAGCTGCGTGGATGCCGAGGCGGCGTTGATCGCGAGCACGTCGTACTGCGTGTCGGGGTTGAGCGCCATCACCGTGATGACGACCTGGACCTCGTTGCGGAGGCCCTTGACGAACGTGGGACGCAGCGGCCGGTCGATCAGGCGGCAGGTGAGGATCGCATCCTCACTGGGCCGGCCCTCACGGCGGAAGAACGAGCCCGGGATGCGCCCGGCGGCGTACATCCGCTCCTCGACGTCCACCGTGAGCGGGAAGAAGTCGAGGTGCTCCTTGGGGTGCTTGCTGGCGGTAGTAGCGCTCAGCAGCATGGTGTCCTCGTCGAGGTACGCGGCGACGGATCCGGCGGCCTGGCGGGCCAGGCGTCCGGTCTCGAAGCGCAGGGTACGGGTGCCGAAACGACCGTTGTCGATCACGGCCTCGGCGACTGAGAGTTCGGGTCCCTCCATGGGGATCCCCTTTCTGCTCGCGGAGCAGTCACGCGAGGAACCGACGCGGATCGCCTTCGTGGCACCGGTCTTCGATCGAGATCCGCGGGAGCCTTGCGCCCGAGGATCACTACCGAGGACCGGTTGTTCGGCGGCCTTCGCGTCCTGCTCCGGTCTGGTTGTCTGTCTTGAGTTTGCGAAGCGAGCGGCCGTCCCGGTCGGGAAGGCCGCTCGCCAACGTCAACGGCGCAGACCGAGCCGCTCGATCAGGCTGCGGTAGCGCGTCACGTTGTTCTTGCGCAGGTAGTTGAGCAGCCGACGACGCTGACCGACCAGGAGCAACAGACCACGACGGCTGTGGTGGTCGTGCTTGTGCTCCTTCAGATGCTCGGTCAGGTGCGCAATGCGGTGCGTCAGCAGGGCTACCTGAACCTCGGGGGAACCCGTGTCGCCATCGCTGGTGGCGTAGTCGGTCATAATCGTCTTCTTCGTCGCAGCGTCCATCGACACAACTGTCCCTTCGGGGCTTGTTGCGCGGCGCGCCGGGGCTGGTCCACCCGGGCACTCTCTGTCCGCGGCCGTCACACGGCGTCGCCAGGCTATCAGCGCAGGCGGGGCGGTCCCTAATCGCGCGCGGCCACGTCGCCTCGTCACGTCCGCTGCCGACATCACCCACATCGCCTCGTAACGGCCGCTGCCCACACTCGTTGACTCGGGCATGACTGTCCCGCCCCGACGCCGCCCCGCCGCTGCCGCGCTCGCCGCCGTTCTCATCGCCTCAGCCGTGACCGCCTCGACGGTGCTCACGTCCGCAGCGGAGGCCGCGAACCCGATCGCTGCCACGCCGCCGACCAGGTCAGGAGCCGCCGCGGCGCGCCCGATCATGACGTACGTGGCGCTCGGCGACTCGTACACGGCCGGGCCGCTGATCCCGGAGACGACCGGGCTGCCCGCAGGTTGTGTCCGCTCGAACCACAACTACCCGGCGTACCTCGCGCAGTGGCTGAAGGTGTCGCCGCTCAGCTTCCACGATGTGAGCTGCTCGGCCGCCGACACCACGAACATGCGCCACCCCCAGTCGACACCGGCGGGGACGAACCCGCCGCAGTTCGACGCGTTGACGCCGAGCACAGACCTGGTGACCCTCGGCATCGGGGGCAACGACTTCGGGGTGTTCGGGGACATCATCGCGACCTGCCCGAAGCTGCGGCACACCGATCCGCACGGGGCGCCGTGCCGGCGACACTTCACCGTCGATGGCGTCGACACCATGCGGGCCAAGGTCCAGCGCACCCAGCGTCGGGTCGGAGCGGTGATCCGCGGCATCCACCAGCGGTCGCCGCATGCGCGGGTCCTCGTCGTCGGCTACATCCGGATCGCGCCGCCGACAGGGGTGTGCCCCAAGGTGCTGCCGTTCGCCGACGGCGACTACCGGTGGGCGAACGGGATCGAGGTGGCGCTGAACTCAGCCCTGCGTAGCGCGTCGCAGCAGCACCGCGCGAGGTTCCTGAACATGTACCCCGCCTCGCTCGGGCACGACGCCTGCAAGGGCTCGCGGGCCTGGGTGAACGGCAAAGACGTCCAGCCCACCCGGGCGTACGACTACCACCCGTTCCAGAGCGGCATGCTCGGCATCGCTCGCACGGCGTACCGGTCCATCACCGGGCACCGAGCGCCTCCGCCCGGACCGCTGGGCTGAGCCCGCCCAGACCCGAGAACCCGAGAATCTACATTTCGGCCGTCATGGCTACCGAGATGTAGATTCCTTCGTCGGGCCAGTCGGCCAGTCGGGCCAGTCGGATCGGCGGGTCACCCGCGCACCATGCCCAGGATGTCGCGGGCCCTGCCGACGTCGAGCCTCATCTGCTCGATGAGCGGCTGCACGCCGTCGAACCGGATCTGCCCACGCAGACGTCCGACGAACGACACCTCGACGCGTACGCCGTACAGCTCGAGGTCGGTCCGGTCGAGCACGTAGGACTCGACACGCCGTTCGACCCCGTCGAACGTCGGGTTGGTGCCGACGCTGACTGCGGCCGGAAGCACACCGGCAGCCGGTTGATCCAGTCGACGGAGCAGACCGGCGTAGACGCCGTCGTCAGGGATCGCGGTCAGGCCGCCAGCGGGCACGTTGGCGGTCGGGAAGCCCAGCGCACGACCCCGGCGGTCGCCCTCCGCGACCACCCCCTCCACCGTGTAGAAGTGACCGAGGGCTCGGGCAGCCTCCTCGACGTCGCCCTCGGCGATCATCTGCCGCACGTACGTGGAGGACCACGGCTGCAGATCGCCGTCGAGGGCGAGCCCCTCGACGGTGAAGCCGTGCTCCTCGCCGAGCCGGGTCAGCGTCGCCACGTCACCGGCGGCCCGGTGACCGAACCGGAAGTTCTCCCCCACTACCACGGCGTCGGCGTGCAGAGCGTCCACCAGCACTCGCCGGACGAACGTCTGCGGCGACCAGGCGGCGGTGTCCTTGTCGAACGGCAGGGCGAGGACCTGGTTGGCACCACCGACCGCCAGGTGTCGCGCCCGCTGGTCGATCGTGGTCAGCTGGGCCGGCGCCTTGTCGGGTGCGAGCACGGCCAGCGGGTGCGGGTCGAAGGTGACGGCGACGACCGGTGGCGGGTAGCCCGACGTGGACAGCGCGATGGCAGTGTCGTGCGCGCACTTGAGCACATGCCGGTGCCCGAGGTGGAAGCCGTCGAAGTTGCCCACCGTCACCACCGATGGCCCGAAGTCCGCAGGGACGTCGGCCAGGGACCTCCAGACGAACATGGGAGAAGGGTGCCACGCGTCAACCGTCCGGTGCGCCGGGGTTCGCTCGGTCACGTTCGGGCTATCCACAACCGCGGACTGAAGCTGGACTCCTCCGGTGGTCAGGATCGGGTCAGGATTCGGGTCAGGATCGTGTCAGCCGGCGGAGCCCGGCGGGTTCGGCTTCACGCTGCCGTCTCCGGCCGGTTGACCACCGGTCAGGACCGGGATCCCGTCGACGGCGCTGCCGAACTCCGGCGTGTACTTGGAGCTGTTGCGGAACGTGTCGATGAACTGCTGGATGCGCCGGTCGGTCGGCGACGTGACCCGCAGCTGGTATCCCCACGCGCTCACCACGATGGGGCTCGGCAAGTCGTTGGTCGGCCACGGGCTGAGGTCCATGTAGCGGTTGGCCTGGCCGGTCAGACCACGCTCGGCCTGGGGGGACTCCGAGATCATCGACTGGGTCCCGACCAGCGTCCTCAGCTGTTTGACCTGCGCCGACGGCAGCTTCGGGTCGTAGGTGATCCAGATGGCGCCGTGTTCGAGGTTGTGTACGGCTCGCTCGGACGGGACCGGTTTGGTGTAGACGCCGGCGTTCATCCAGAGAGCGTTGTGGGGACCGCCGATCGGCGGCGTGACCGCGTACGTCACCGGACCGGTGACGTGGTCGTGCTCGACGGCGCCGGCCGCCGCCTGCCCGTTGCCTGGCCAGTTGGTGGTGTCCCAGGCCAGCACCCCGTCGATGCCGGTGGTGTTCGGAACCTGTTTCGGGGTCTGCTGGATGACCGCGGCCCCGGTCGGCGTCGCAGGAATGATCTGCTGCGCCACGTCCATCTTCTGCGGTGCCGACGGAGTGGTGGTCCCCCCAGGCTGGACCAGGGCCACCGCCACCACAGCCACAATCGCGACGGCCACCGCCGCGAAGCCGGCGTAGATCGCCATCCGGCGTCGGCGATCCCTGCGCTCCTGCTCGGCTCGCATCTGCGCGACCCGCGCCTTGCGCTCGGTCTTGGTCTGCGACCCTGTCCGCGGCGGGTAGGACGACGTTGGACTCACGGGGTCACGGTACCCGGGCAGATCATCGCCAATCATGCCCAGCACTCCATATCGACTAACGTGTCGTGTCGACTCACCCTTTTCGGGAGGCAGCACCGTGACGGACGTGACCTCGTCGAACCCCCCAGCGGAGGCCAGGACGCCTGCGCCGCTCGCGGCGTACCGCTGGGCGCTCATCCTGTTCCTGCTGCTGGGCGTGGTGCAGTTCTTCCTGGCGGGGCTCGGGGTCTGGGGGATCGACCAGCGCAAGCTCGCGGACGCCTCCAGCCTCGACCCGCACCGGATCGTCGGCGAGATCATGGGGTTGGTGGCCCTGATCGCGTTCGTCATCGCCTTCTTCGCCCATGTCGGCACCCGGGTCATCCTGCTGACGCTGCTGTTGGCGGTCCTCACCAGCGGTGTGCAGATGCTGCTCGCTGGTCTGGGCGACCACGCGGCGGTGTTCGGTGGCCTGCACGCACTCAACGGCCTGGTCGTGATGGGCCTCGCCGGGTTCCTGCAGTTCTCGATCCGCCCCAGGACCGCTCGCTCTTGAAAACGCCCTCCCGAGGGTTCGCGCGACGTGCAAGACTGCCCCAAAGGTTGACACGCGTCACGTCAGTCACGACATGGAGTTCCACAAGGAGGGCCCATGGCCGAAGTCGTGTTGTCCGGCGTCGGCAAGGTGTACGAGGACGGCACACGCGCCGTCACGGGTCTGTCCATCGAGGTGGACGACGGCGAGTTTCTGGTGCTCGTCGGCCCGTCCGGCTGTGGCAAGACCACGGCTCTGCGGATGGTGGCCGGCCTCGAGCACATCAGTGAGGGCACCGTTTCCATCGGAGGCCGCGTGGTCAACAAGATGCCGTCGCGGGACCGTGACGTGGCGATGGTCTTCCAGTCGTACGCCCTCTATCCGCACCTGAGCGTGCGGGACAACATCGCCTTCGGTCTGCGCCTGCGCAAGATGCGCAAGGCGGAGATCAAGGAACGGGTGGAGCGCGCCGCGCACATCCTGGGTCTGACCGAGTACCTCGAACGCAAGCCGCGCAACCTGTCCGGCGGCCAGCGGCAGCGGGTCGCGATGGGGCGCGCGATCGTTCGGGAGCCCCAGGCGTTCTTGATGGACGAGCCCCTATCGAACCTCGATGCCAAGCTGCGCGTGCAGATGCGGGCCGAGATCGGCCGACTTCAGCGCGATCTCGGCGTGACGACCATCTATGTCACGCACGATCAGACCGAGGCGATGACGCTGGGCAACCGAGTCGCCGTGATGAAGAAGGGCGTCCTGCAGCAGATCGCGCCACCCCAGGAGCTGTACGACCGTCCGGTCAACCTGTTCGTCGCCGGGTTCATCGGGTCGCCGTCGATGAACCTGCTGCATGCCCGGATCGAGCGCGACGACGACACGGGGGACGGCCGGGTGGTGCTGCTCGACCACCGGCTGCGGATCCCCGCCAGCGCCTTCAGCGAACGTCCGGCCCTGTCCGGGTACGTCGGCAAGGACCTGATCGTCGGGATCCGGCCGGAGGACATGGACGACGCGGCCCTGGTCGAGGCTGACCCCGACCAGGTGGTCGACGCGCCGGTCAGCATGCTCGAACCGATGGGGTCCGACGTGATGGCGTACTTCACGCTGCGGGCGCGGCGCGCCGTCACCGACGACATCGTCGATCTGGCCGAGGACAACGAGATGCTGGTTCCCGACCCTGACAGCGACACCGGCACGACCGCGGTCATCGGTCGGCTCAACCCACGCACGCAGATCAGTGAAGGCGACGAGGCCAAGATCTTCATCGACACGTCTCGTCTGCACTACTTCGACCCCGACAGCGGCGACGCGGTCTGGGACCAGGAAGCACTCACCAAGGAGGGGATCTCGTGAACACCCGACGTACCGCCAGCGGCCTCGCAGCCCTGGCCGCGATGGCGCTCGTCGCGACCGCCTGCGGCAGCTCGTCACCATCCAGCACCGCGCCAAGCAGCGGAGGCAGCAGCGGTCCCTCGCTGCCGAACCTGTCCGGAAAGTCCGTCAGCGTCGAGGCAGTGTGGACCGGTGCCGAGCAGGCCACGTTCATGAAGGTCGCCAAGGGATTCGAGTCGGCGACCGGCGCCACCGTCAACTACACCTCCGACGGCGACAACCTGCCGACGGTGCTGGCCACCAAGGTCTCGGGCGGGTCGCCCCCAGACATCGGGGTGCTCCCCCAGCCCGGATTGATGGCGCAATTCGCCCAGGCGGGCAACCTCAAGCCGGCCGACTCCTCGGTCTCCCAAGCCATCTCCGCGAACTATCCGAGCATCTGGAAGCAGCTCGGCTCGGTCAACAACAAGCTGTACGGCGTCTGGGTGGACGCGTCCAACAAGTCGACCACCTGGTACAACCCCGCTCTGTACAGCCAGGCCGGAATCACGTCGGTCCCGCAGGACTGGCCGACCTTCGTCAAGGACCTCGGAACGCTCAGCGACTCCGGCGTGACGGTTCCGCTGTCGATCGGCGGTGCGGACGGGTGGACGTTGACCGACTGGTTCGAGAACGTCTACATCCGGACCGCTGGAACCGCGATGTACGACAAGCTGACCAAGCACCAGATCCCCTGGACGGATCCATCGGTGATCAAGGCCCTGAACATCCTCAAGGCCCTGTGGAGCAACCAGCGGTACATCGGCAGTCCGGCGAGCGCGCTGCAGGTCGACTTCCCGACGTCGGTCGCCAACGTGTTCAGCTCGAAGGCCAAGTCGGCGGTCGTGTACGAAGGCAGCTTCGTCGCAGCCGCGATCACCGACAAGTCGTTCAAGCCCGGCACGACGGCCAAGTGGTTCCCGTTCCCGTCGATCAACGGGTCAGGTCCGTCGGTCGTCGGCGGTGGTGACGTGGCCGTCACGTTCACCGGCACGCCCGCCGCTGAGGCGTTCCTCGCCTACCTGGCGTCCCCGGCCGCGGCTGCGGCCATGGTCTCCACCGGCAGCTTCACGTCGGCGAACAAGAGCCTGAATCCGTCCGCCTACCCGGACAGCAACTCCCGCAGCGTTGGGCAGGCGATCGTCAACGCCGGTAACAACTTCCGGTTCGACATGTCCGACCAGGAGCCGTCCGCGTTCGGTGGGACCCCCGGTGCCGGGGAGTGGAAGGACCTGCAGGACTTCCTGTCCAACCCGTCCAACCCGGCGGCCACCGCCAGGCAGCTCGAGGCAGACGCGGCCAAGGCATACAAGTAGTCCGTCCGCCGCTCCGATCCCGGCCAGGAACCACCTGGCCGGGACCGGAGGCCGGTGGGCCCCGACGAGCGAGCGGAGGAGCATGACCGAGCCGGTCCTGCTGGCCACGGAGGAGCAGACCACGCCGCCGGTCGAACCGGCGAGCGGTCGCCGTGAACGGCGCTCGTGGCAAGGCGCCATCTTCCTGATCCCGGCGATCATCCTGCTGCTCGTCCTGGTGGTCTACCCGATCGTCTTCTCCGCGATCCGAAGCCTGTTCAACGCCGACGGCAGCAAGTTCATCGGCATCGGCAACTACACAAGCCTGTTCACCGACCCGGCGACGTTCACGGCGCTGAAGAACAACGTCATCTGGGTCGTGGTGGCCCCTTCGGTGGTGACGATTCTCGGACTCATGTTCGCCGTCCTGACCGAACGGATCCGATGGGCCACGCTGTTCAAGATCCTGATCTTCATGCCGATGGCCATCTCGTTCCTCGCCTCCGGGGTGATCTTCCGGCTGGTCTACCAGCAGGACCCGAACCAAGGCGTCGCCAACGCGATCATCAAGTCGGTCCACGACGTGTTCGCGCCCGCGTCGAGCTATCCCGGAGCGCGCCCGCGCGAGGCGACGTCGTTCACCAGCAAGGGCGGGACTCTGACCGCCAAGCAGTCGGTCCAGACCGGGCAGTCGACCAAGATCGGACTGCTGGCGATCCTGCCGCAGAATGTGCCGAAGGCGGCCGCCCCGGCCACCGCTCCCCCGGCCAGCGTCGGCAACTCGCAGATCGCCGGAACGGTGTGGCTCGACTTCGCTTTCGGCGGTGGGGGAAAGTCAAACGTGATCGACCCGAACGAGAAGGGCCTCCCCGGGATCACTGTCAACGCCGTCCAGAACGGAAGGGTGGTCGCGCACGCGACGACCGACGACCACGGCACCTTCACCTTCAACGGCCTGTCGCCCGGCAGCTACCAGATGCAGCTGCCGAGCTCGAACTTCGCCGAGCCGTTCGCCGGCGTCATCTGGCTCAGCCCGACTCTGGTCACCTGGGCGATCATCGCGGCGTACATCTGGATCTATGCCGGCTTCGCCATGGTGCTGCTCGCGGCCGGCATGGCGGCGGTGCCGCGTGACGTGATGGAGGCCGCCCGGATGGACGGCGCCACTGAGTGGCAGGTCTTCCGACGGGTCACGGTCCCCCTGCTCGCACCGGTGCTGGCGGTGGTGTTCGTGACGCTGGTGATCAACGTGATGAAGGTGTTCGACCTCGTCTACATCATCGCGCCCGGATCGGTGCAACCCGACGCGAACGTGCTCGCCCTGCAGATGTGGCGCGTGTCGTTCGGCGGCGGTCAGGACCAGGGGCTCGGCAGCGCCATCGGAGTCTTCCTGCTGCTGCTGGTGGTGCCGGCGATGGCGTTCAACATCCGCCGGTTCAAGAGGGAGAAGTCGTGACGGTTCTCAGCGGTGCCGGGGGGGTGCAACGGTCGACCGCCAACAAGATCCTCTCCCGTGTCGGTAGTCCACTGATGCAGTTGGTGCTGGCGGCGATCGCGGTGTTCTGGCTGATCCCGACCTTCGGGCTCCTGATCGCCAGCCTGCGACCGGAGTCGGCCAACTCCAGCAGCGGCTGGTGGACGGTGCTGTCCAAGCCGAGCCAGCTGACCCTGGACAGCTATCGCACCTTGCTGTCGGACAACGCGATCACCAAGTCGTTCGTCAATACCGTGCTGATCACGGTGCCCGCGACTCTGCTGGTGATCGTGATCGGGTCGATGGCGGCGTACGCGGTGGCGTGGATCGAGTTCAAGGGCCGAGACTGGCTGTTCATCGCGATCATCGGGCTGCTTGTCGTACCCATCCAGGTGGCGCTGATCCCGGTCGCCACGTTGTACGGCAAGTTGCACGTCTTCGGGTCGATCCCCAGCCTGGTGGCCTTCCATGTGGCGTTCGGGTTGCCGTTCGCCATCTTCTTGCTGCGCAACTTCTTCGCCGGCATCCCCCGGGACCTGCTCGAGGCCGCCAGAATGGACGGCGCCGGGGAGTGGACCATTTTCACCCGAGTGATCCTGCCGCTGGGGCTGCCGGCGATCGCCTCGCTCGGCATCTTCCAGTTCCTCTGGGTGTGGAACGACCTGCTGGTGGCGCTGATCTTCGCGAACTCCAACTCGGCGCCGCTGACGGTCTACCTGTCGGGTCAGACCCGGCAGTTCGGGTCCAACATCGACCTGCTGGCGTCCGGGTCGTTCCTGTCCCTGATCGTGCCGCTGCTGGTGTTCTTCGCGTTCCAGCGGTTCTTCGTGCAAGGCGTGATGGCCGGCTCGGTCAAGTGAGGCGACCTCGCGGCAAGTGGGGCGGGGCACAGGGGTCGAAGATGAAGGCGGCTGACCCGCGAGGCGGGTCGCGGCTACCGGGTGCCGGACACCCGGATGGGCGTGCTGGTTCCGGAGGAGTGCGACATGGGCAGCACCACCGACAGGAAGGCGAGGGTGGTGGGCAGCCCGAGGACGATCAGCGCGGCCGCCAGCATCTTCTGGGTGCGCAACCGGGTGAACGCCAGGGTCACCGCCATGATGAGCCCGAGCGGGCCCACCAGCAGGGACAGCACGACGGTGGCGATGGACAGGCCCACCACCGACTGGTCGGAACGGACAGGACCGGTATGGGCGCGAATGCTCATCAGGGCCTCACGAGGGGTGCAGTGGTCACGATGCCACCGTCAGCGTAGAGGTTGGCGTGCGTCTTCTCGCTGACCTTCCCGAGAAGCCGGTGTTGCACGGTCGGGCGGGTGCTCAGCCGGGGGCGAGCACGGCGACGGCGCGAGCGTCGGCGTCGGCCTGCTCGTAGAGCGCCAGCAGCTCACCTTCTGGAGCGAACACCGCCACCGGGCCTGTCGCGTCGAGGTCGAGCCCTGGCAGCGGCCGGCCGTTGCGTACGAAGGCGGCCTGGTCGTCGTCGAGGTCACGGGACGGGAACGCCTGGCGGGCCGCGTCGGCGATCGGGACCATGCACCAGCGGTGCGCCAGCTCGTCGAGGGTGACCGACCGGTCGAGGTCGAACGGCCCGACGCGGGTACGCCGGAGCGCGATCAGATGCCCACCGACACCGAGAGTCGCGCCCAGGTCGCGGGCCAGCGCCCGTACATAGGTGCCGCTCGAGCAGTGCACCCGCACACCGACGTCGACGGTGTCGGCGGACCGGTCGATCGTCAGCACGTCGAAACCGCTCACCAGCACGCGGCGGGCCGTGAGCTCGACGGCTTCACCTGCGCGTGCCCGGGCGTACGCCCGGCGACCCTGGACCTTGATCGCCGAGACCGTGCTGGGCACCTGAAGGATGTCCCCGACGAACGCCGCCACGGCCTGCCCGACCGCCTCGTCGGACACCTCCGATGCGTCGGCGCGGGACACCGTCTCGCCGTCGGCGTCGTCGGTCGTCGTGGCCTCGCCCAGGCGGATCGTCGCGTCATAGGCCTTCTCGGTGAGGGCCAGGTGTCCCAGCAGCCGGGTGGCCCGTCCGAGTCCGACGACCAGCACGCCGGTGGCCATCGGGTCGAGCGTGCCGGCGTGCCCGACCTTGCGCGTGCCGGCCAGCCGCCGGATCCGCGCGACGACGTCGTGCGACGTCAAGCCGGCCGGCTTGTCGACGACGACCAGGCCGTCGAGTGTCGTGGCGGTGCCGGTCACGACACCGCGTCGTCCGCATTGTCGGCGCCTGGGTCGGCGGCTGGGTCGGCGCCCGGGTCGGCGCTCGTGCCATCGCTCGGGTCGGCGCCCGGGTCATCGCCCTCGTCGCGGTGCTTGTAAGGGTCCGCCTCCCCGGCGTACGCGGCGGTGGCCGCCTGGCGCGACACCTCGGCGTCGTGCTCCCGGGCGCGGCTGAGCAGGTCCTCGATGTGCCGCGCATTCTCCGGCACCCCGTCGAGGATGAACTCGAGGGTCGGCGTGTGCCGCATGCCGAGCTGGCGACCCACCTCGCTGCGCAGCACGCCGGTGGCGCTGGTCAGTGCGGCGGCGGTGCCGTCGATCGCGTCGGGCCCACCCATCACGGTGTAGAACACAGTGGCGTGCTGCGTGTCGCCGGTGACCCGCACGTCGGTCACCGTCAGGAACCCGAGCCGTGGGTCCTTGATCCGCCGCTCCAACATCTCGGCGACGACCACCTGGATCCGGTCCGCCACCTTGCGTACCCGCGGGGAACTCATGGTCCTTGCCCCTTCCTCCTCAACCCCTGCCAGCTCTACCCGCCTGCGGTCCGCCGGTGAGCGGTCAGGCGCGAGGCTTCTCCCGCAGCTCGAAGCTCTCGACCACGTCACCGATCTTGATGTCGTTGTAGCCGCGGAGGGTGAGGCCGCACTCGAACCCCTCACGAACCTCGGTGGCGTCGTCCTTGAACCGCTTGAGGCTGGACAGGTCGAGGCTCTCGGCGACCACGGCGCTGTCCCGGAGCAGTCGCACCTTGCTGTTGCGACGGATGACTCCGGAGGTGACCATGCAGCCGGCGATGTTGCCGATCTTGGACGAGCGGAAGATCTCACGAACCTCCGCCTGGCCCAGGGTGGCCTCCTCGAACTCCGGCTTGAGCATCCCCTTGAGGGCCGCCTCGATCTCGTCGATGGCCTGGTAGATCACCGAGTAGTAGCGGATCTCGACGCCCTCACGGTCGGCAAGCTCCGTCGCCTTGCCCTGAGGCCGGACGTTGAACCCGATGATGATCGCGTCCGACGCCGCCGCCAGGTTGACGTTGGTCTCGGTGATCGCACCGACACCGCGGTCGATCACCCGCAACGAGACGTCGTCGCCGACGTCGAGGGACGCGAGCGCGTCCTCGAGCGCTTCGACCGAACCGGACACGTCGCCCTTGAGGATGAGCAGCAGCTCGTTGGCCTCGCCCTTCTCCATGCTGGACATGAAGTCCTCGAGCGTGCGCCTACCGGTGCGCTGCGCGAGGAGTGCGTTGCGCTCGCGGGCTTCGCGCTTCTCGGCGATCTGCCGGGCCACCCGGTCGTCGGCGACGACCATGAACGTGTCACCGGCCCCCGGGACAGACGTCAGACCTAGCACCATCACCGGACGTGACGGGTCTGCCTCGTCGACGTTGTCGCCGTGCTCGTCGAGCATCGCCCGGACCCTGCCGTACGCCGGACCGGCCACCATCGAGTCGCCCACACGCAGCGTGCCGCGCTGGACGAGCACGGTCGCAACCGGGCCGCGGCCGCGGTCGAGGTGCGCCTCGATCGACAGGCCCTGTGCGTCCTGGTCGGCGTTGGCCCGGAGGTCGAGGCTTGCGTCCGCGGTCAGCACGATCGACTCGAGCAGCGAGTCGAGCCCGGTGCCCTCACGGGCGGACACGTCAACGAACATCGTGTCGCCGCCGTACTCCTCGGGGACGAGGCCGTACTCGGTCAGCTGGCCGCGGACCTTGGTTGGGTCGGCGTCAGGCTTGTCGATCTTGTTGACCGCGACCACGATCGGCACGTCCGCCGCCTTGGCGTGGTTCAGCGCCTCGATCGTCTGCGGCATGACGCCGTCGTCGGCCGCGACCACGAGCACCGCGATGTCGGTCGCCTTGGCTCCCCGGGCGCGCATGGCGGTGAAGGCCTCGTGGCCCGGGGTGTCGATGAACGTGATGCGACGTTCGTTGCCGTCGACGTCGGTGGCGACCTGGTAGGCACCGATGTGCTGGGTGATGCCCCCGGCCTCCTTGGCGACCACGTTGGCGTTGCGCAGCGCGTCGAGGAGCCTGGTTTTCCCGTGGTCCACGTGGCCCATCACGGTGACGACCGGTGGGCGTGCCGTGAGCGACTCCTCGTCGCCCTCGTCCTCGCCGAACTCAAGGTCGAACGACTCCAGGAGCTCTCGGTCCTCGTCCTCCGGCGACACCACGGCGATGGTGTAGTTGAGCTCGGCACCGAGGAGCTGCAGCGTCTCGTCGTTGACCGACTGCGTCGCGGTCACCATCTCGCCGAGGTGGAACAGAACCTGAACCAGCGACGCCGGGTCGACGCCGATCTTCTCGGCGAAGTCGGTCAACGATGCACCGCGGGCGAGCCGGACGGTTTCGCCGTCACCATGACGGACCCGCACGCCACCGATCGCCGGCGCCTGCAGGTTGTCGAACTCCTGGCGCTTCGCGCGCTTGGACTTGCGGCCGCGGCGCGCCGGGCCACCGGGGCGTCCGAAGGCGCCCTGCGTACCGCCGCGCCCTCCGCGGCCTCCGCCGCCAGGTCGGCCACCGGGGCCACCGAAGCCGCTCCGGCCCGCACCGGGAC
>JBOHDX010000081.1:0-1210 GCA_050700835.1 Nocardioidaceae bacterium | reverse complement strand
GCGGGTGTAGAAGATGGTGTCGAGGTTGACCAGGGTGGCGTCGGTGGGTTGGGTCTGGATGTGGGCCGGGGGCAGGCCGAGTCGGCGGACTGCGTCGAGGATCTGTCCGGGTGTGACCGTCGGCCGGGCCCTTGGTGCAACCCCGCGGCACCTAAGGCTGATGGCCTGCCACGGTGTAGTTGCGCGGCGCGCCCAAAGGATCCACAACAGTTCCCGTTGACCCGAGCATGTGCGAGCGTTTGAGCACTCGAACATTTTGGCCCCAGGGTGGTTCTGGGGACAGGCCAGCAGCCATTGAAACGCCACAGGATCCGTGGGCAGGCGGACGGGCTGGACAGAAGAAGGCCTGTCTCTGGTGCTATGGATCTGAAGGGTGGGGTCCATGATGTGGTTGTCTCGCGGCGTCACACGAACGCCACCCGCGAGGGCCGAATGGGCGCTGGTCGCCATCGAGAGTGCGAGAGTCCCTGCGACAGCGCAAAGCAGCCAACGATGACTCATGACGCATCCTCGAAGCTCACAACGTCCCAAGATCGAGTCCGGCGGTCAAGGCGGAACTTGAGTGAATAGTGATCTGCCGGATTGCGCCTGGGCTTGGCACCTTGTCGCGGCGTGTAAACCATGCGGCTGGCCTTTACTTGCGTCAACACGGCAATGATGTGCGCCTCGGGCGCTGCGAACGTGGTGGTCGTGGTCCAGTGCACGCCACGGAAGGAGCCGCCGGCGGCATAGGTTTGGCCGAACAGGTTGGCGTAGGAGTCACAGCCCGAGCATCCCCGCGTGACTTCTCGGAATCGGCTCGTGTCGCCGGTGGCGGCGGCGTAGTTGAGCAGGCGGATGTAGTAGCGGACGAAGGCTTCCGCGCCGGAGCGGCCGGGCTTACGAGCGGCAGCCGGCAGCACCGGTTCGGTGGGTCCGGTCGTCGTCGGCGGCGACGTGGGGCTGGTGGGGCCGGTTGTCGGCGTCGCAGTGGTGGTCGGGTCGGTGGTGGCGTCGGAGCCGGAGCAGCCGCCCAGGGCGATCACGGCGATCAGTGTGCTCAGCACGATCAGGACGCCGAACGGCGCAGTCGGTGCAGTCGGCGCAGTCCGCGTAGTCCGCGCCGGCAGCGCTCTGCGTCCTGGTCTCATCGCGGCCACCCCAGCCTCGTCGCCCGTCTATCGCGACAACGTAACCAGCCTCGTGCCGTACCGAAACCCCCACAAGCCAC
>JBOHDX010000080.1:0-65507 GCA_050700835.1 Nocardioidaceae bacterium | reverse complement strand
TTGAGCAACGCAGCGCGGGTCGCATCGGTGATCGAGAACGCGAACTCGGTCTTGCCAACATCGACCGCAACGACGACCGTCAATGACGTGACGGGGACGGCCTGAACAACCATAAGAACCACCTCCGGGGGTGCCACAAGGCCACGGCGAGTCAACGCCAGACCTTCAGATGAAGAGAACCTGTTGGTCCCTTCCAAGCACCTCCGGAGGTGTCCGTGAAGGACTACCCCGACCTATATCAGCGCACGCGGTCGGTGGCTTCGGGTCGCGCGTACGCTCGACGTCGTGCCGACTCGCTATCTGCTCCTGCTTGCCGTGCTGCTCGCGGCGACCGTGTTCGGTCTGCTGTGGAACCGGCGCAACGGGAGATTCACGGCGGTCGGCGCGCAGCTCGACGCGGCGAAGGGTGAGGAGACGACACCGGTCCGTGACCGGCTCGATGCCAGCGACCTCGGCGTCGATCTCGGCGATCGAGCCACGCTGGTGCAGTTCTCGAGCGCGTTCTGCGCACCGTGCCGCGCGACCCGCCAGCTGTTGGGTGACCTCGTGTCCACGCAGGTGGGCGTCTCCCATGTGGAGATCGACGCCGAGTCGCACCTTGAGCTGGTACGCCGCGTGGGCGTGCTCCGGACGCCCACCGTGCTGCTCCTGGACGAGTCCGGTCGCGTCGTGACCCGCGCCAGCGGTCTGCCGAGCCGGGAGGGCGTACTCGCAGCGATCACGGCCATCCCGAGCAGGGTTCCCGAATGATGGGAATCGCGTTCATGATTCGAGACGGCCGTGTGACACCCGACAAGCGGGCCCGTACCCTAATCGGCGTGTTCCAGTCGACAATGCTGACCAAGCGCCGCGTGGTGGACAACTGCCGCGTCGGATCCACCCTGTGTCAGCCGCGCTGACCTGACGGCCCCCACCTCCCCGTGCCCGCCTCGCTTCTTCGAGCCTGCTGAGTCCTGGTCCTGGTGGCAGCGCCGTACGACGACCCCCAGTTCGTCCGTCGAGTCTGCGCAGGAGTAACCATGAGCGGCACCCGCACCAGCCCCGTCACGCACGGGGCCGGGGACGTGGTCGACCCCCGCGCCACTCGAATCACCGCCGCGGTCACCACCGTGGTCCTCGCGGTCGTGCTGGCCACCTCGAACGTCTGGCTCCTCGCCGTGCAGGCGGTG
Organism: Nocardioidaceae bacterium; assembly: GCA_050700835.1. Lineage (GTDB taxonomy): Bacteria > Actinomycetota > Actinomycetes > Propionibacteriales > Nocardioidaceae > JBOHDX01. Next base: position 64,338 of record JBOHDX010000080.1, on the reverse strand, counting down.
CTGTTCGGGATCGCGGCCGCTCTCGGAGTCCGCCGTTCGCCGTACGGTTGGGCGTTCGTGCACCTGGTTCGCCCGAGGCTGGGCCCGCCCCGTGACGTCGAGGACGCCACGCCGCCACGGTTCGCCCAGTCCGTGGGCTTCGCATTCGCCGCGGTGGGCCTGCTGGGATATGGCGCCGGCGCCACGATCGTCGGGGAGGCCGCCACCGCTGCAGCCCTGGCCGCGGCCTTCCTCAATGCCGCCTTCGGGCTCTGCCTTGGCTGCGAGGCGTACCTTGTGCTGCGGCGGCTGCGGTCCCCTGCTCGGGGCATCGCAGCCATCCAGACGAATGCCGATACAAGCCACAAGTCAAGCAACAAGTCAAGCCATCAGCCAAGCCACGAGGAGAAATCATGAGCCGCGACGCTGCGCTCGTCACACCCGACTGGGTCGGTCAGCATCTCTCCGACCCAAGCGTCGTTCTCGTCGAGGTCGACGAGGACACGAGCGCCTACGACAAGGGGCACATCGCCGGCGCCGTCAAGCTGGACTGGAAGGAAGACCTCCAGGACCCGGTACGCCGCGACTTCGTCGACAAGGCGCAGTTCGAAGCGCTGCTGAGCCAGCGGGGCATCGGCAACGACCACACCGTCGTGCTCTACGGCGGCAACAACAACTGGTTCGCGGCGTACGCCTACTGGTACTTCAAGCTGTACGGCCACCACGACGTGCGTCTCCTCGACGGCGGGCGCAAGAAGTGGGAGCTGGAGAGCCGTGAGCTCACCGACGAGGCACCCAGCCGGACGACCACCACCTACCACGCCAGCGAGCCCGACCTGACGATCCGGGCGTTCCGCGACGAGGTGGTCGGCTCCATCGGCCTCAAGAACCTGATCGACGTGCGCAGCCCCGACGAGTACGCCGGCCGTCTGCTGGCGCCCGCCCACCTCCCGCAGGAGTCGGCGCAGCGCGGCGGTCACGTCCCGACCGCAGCGAACGTTCCGTGGAGCAAGGCGGCCAAGGACGACGGCACGTTCCGCTCCGACGACGAGCTGAAGTCGTTGTACGCCGATGCGGGGGTCGACTACGGCCGCGACACCATTGCGTACTGCCGGATCGGTGAGCGCAGCGCCCACACCTGGTTCGTCCTGCACGAGTTGCTCGGGCAGCCGAACGTGAAGAACTACGACGGCTCGTGGACCGAGTACGGCTCGCTGGTCGGAGTGCCGGTGGTGCTGGGCGACGAGCCCGGGCAGGCCTGAGCATGTGCGGCGGCACCGCCGGGGGGCCGAGCCTGGACGGGGTCGACGTCAGCACGCAGGCGGTCATCCAGGGCGTCGTGCTTCGCGGTGACCACCCGGTGGGGGGCGCCTACGTGCGGCTGCTCGACCGCGGGGGCGAGTTCGCTGCGGAGGTGCCCACGTCGGCCACCGGGCAGTTCCGGTTCTTCGCCGCGCCGGGGGACTGGACGATCCGGACGCTGGCGCCGCGCAGCGAGCCGGTCGACCGGCCGGTCGTCGCGGCGCGAGGCACCGTAGCCGAGGTGACCGTCACCCTCACCTGAGCGAGCCAGAGCAAAGGCGATCCCCCGGGGGTCAGTTCACCGACTGGGCGCCGCCGAGGGCGGTGCTCTTCCCGTACTTCTTCAGGTACGCATCGATGTTGTCGTTGGCCACGGAGCGCCACAGGGCGGCGCACTGCTTCTTGTTCAGCAAGACGACGCTCTCACCCGACGACGTGGTGCCGTACGCCTTCATCGGCGCCGTCAGGAACGTGACGTCGCTCTGCTTGAGGCCGCGCAGCGACAGCGCCAGGTTGCGGATGTTGCTCCCGCTCCAACCGGAGTCGACGGTGAGGTTGCTGGTGATCGCGCGCAGCGCCTGCGTCAGCTCGATCGGGTTCGACAGTGTGCCTTGGTCCATGAGCTTCTGCATCATCGCGCGGACGAAGTTCTGTTGCCGCGCGATCCGGCCGAAGTCGCCATTGCTGAGCCCGTGCCGCGTGCGCACGTAGTGCAGGGCCATCTCACCGGAGAGGTTCTGCCACCCCTTGTGCCAGGTGATCTTCTGGCTGTCGTCGTAGAACGTGTGCGGGATGTAGACCCGGACGCCTCCGAGGGCGGTCGACAGGTCCTTGAAGCCCTTCCAGTCGATGATCGCGAGGTGATCCATCCGCAGCCCGGTCAGGTGCTCGATGGTCGACAGATAACCGGACGGGCCGTACAGCGAGAAGGCCCCGTTGACCTTGTCGGTGTATTTGTACTGCCCCATGCCGTCGTAGAGCTTGACGTAGGAGTCACGTGGGATCGAGATGAGGTACGCGTGCTTCCGGTCGGCGGAGAGGTGGAAGATGATGATCGTGTCGCTGCGGTGCGCCCCCTGCGGCCACTTCCCGGCGGCCACATCCTTGGCGATGCTCGGGCCAGTGCCGTTGTCGGCGCCGGCGATCAGGATGTTGAGATCCTTGCCGCCGGTGTGATGCGGCCGGCCGGCCTGGGGAACGGTGATCGCGACCTGCTCGATGTTGCCGAACATCTGGTTGAGGTAGAACAGCCAGCCGCCGAAGGCGAGGAAGATCAGCAGCACGAACGTCATGACGCCCGTGACGATCTTGTGCCGGCCGCTCCAGTGGCCACGTCGGGCCTTGCGGGCCCCGCCGGTGGCCGTCGATCCCGCCGCCGACGCGTGGTCGGACGGAGACCCGTCTGGGCGCGGCTGATCGTCGTGCGTGCTCATGGAGCTCCCGTACCGGCCCGATCCTCGGGCCTCGTCGCGTCGTGGTCCACCGTTCAGTGTGCCGGGTCTTCGGCGAGTCTCAAACTTCGACCGGTGGCTCCTCGGCTGCCGCGCACCGAGACGACCGTCCGAGGTCTGACACGATGGCGGCCATGCCTCCGGACCTCCCGCCGACCGGCACCCTGATCACCGTGGCGCCCACCGGGGCCGAGACGGCCAAGGCGGACGTACCCGCGCTGCCCACCACCTTGGACGAGCTGGTCGAGACCGCGCAGGCGTGCGAAGCGGCGGGCGCAGCAATGGTGCACGTGCACATCCGGGACGCGGAGCACCGGCCGTCGCTCGACCAGGCCCTCCTGCACGACACGGTCGCCGCACTGCGCGACCAGACCCGGCTCGTGGTGCAGCTGTCCACCGGCGGCTCCGTGCACGATCCCCTCGACCAGCGGCTCAAGGTTCTCGAGGCTGCGCCGGACGCCTGCTCGATCACGATGGGCACCGTCAACTTCGGCGACGACGTGTTCCTCAACCCGTGGCCGTTCATCACCGACCTGTACCGCCTGTCCCAGGAGCGCGAGGTGGTCCCGGAGTTCGAGCTCTTCGACCTGGGCCACGTCGCGGCCCTGCATCGCCTGCTCGACCAGCACGGTCTCCCGTACGGCGGCAAGGTGCACTGCGACCTGGTGATGGGCGTGCCCGGCGGGATGCCAGGCACCACCGAGGCAGTCGTGGCCGCCGTCCAAGCGTTGCCGTCCGCGGTCACGTCGTGGTCGGCGACCGGGATCGGTCGGTCGGCGCTGCCGGTGGCATTCGCCGCCCTCTCCCGGGGCGGCCACCTGCGGGTAGGCATGGAGGACACACTCACCCTGGCGCGCGGGGTCCACGTGACCCATAACGCCGAACTCGTGCAACGGGCCGCGGCGCTGGCCGAGCTGGCGCAACGACCGGCGATGACGCCGCCGCAGGCCCGGAGCCTGTTGGCCGTGCGCGGTTAGAGTGCTCGGACCATGAGCTTCGAGATCCCGTCCGACCTGCACCCCGACCTCGTGGCGTACTCCTGGCTGCTTGGTCGCTGGGAGGGCAACGGACACGGCGACTATCCCACGATCGAGGCCTTCGACTTCGGTCAGGAAGCCGTCTTCGCGCATGACGGGCGGCCGTTCCTGCACTACTTCAGCCGCGCCTGGATCGTCGACGAAGCCGGCACGAAGGTGCGCGAGGCGGCTCTGGAGACGGGGTTCCTGCGGCCGCGCCCGGACAACGAGTGCGAGCTGGTGCTGGCCCATCACACCGGCTTCGCCGAGGTCTGGTACGGCACCGTGGACGGTCCCAAGCTCGAGCTGGGCACAGACGTCGTCGCCCGGACGCAGAGCGCCAAGGAGGTCACGGCTGGACACCGGTTGTACGGCCTGGTCGAGGGGGACCTGATGTACGCCTTCGACATGGCCGCCGCGGGTCAGCCGCTGCAGTCACACACCTGGGCGAGGCTCACGCGGGTGTGACCACGTCCGGCGCAGCCACCACGCGGTCGACCTTGCGGTGGTAGCGCTGACCGACCTTGCCTCCCGCGACGCCGGCAAGCAGGGTGCCGAGGATGACCGCGGCCAGTGTAATGAGCCCTCCGACGGTGGCCTGGTCGGTGGGGATCGGCAAAGACGGCAGGTTGATCCGCTGGAACACGTCGTACTGGTTGCCGAAGATGTAGCCGACCACCACGACGACGATCGTCACCACCAGACCGACCACCCACACCGCGGTCCCTTGGCGACCTCCGTCGAACCTCGACATCCGCCCTGCGACGTACCCGCCGGCGTAGTAGCCGACCATCAGCACCAGCAACAGCAGGATCGCGCTGACGATGCCGATCGTCCCTGCCTGACGCTGCGCCTCGTCCTGCGTCACCGCAACGGAGGAGTTCACGCCGGCGGCGATGGCGCCGATCACGCCCGCGAGCAGGATCGCGAGCGCCACCGCGACCAGCCATCCGAAGAACGCCGACCCCCAGTTGGCGCCGCCGAACTCCTCACGCCGCAACGCCTCGGACGCGGCGCTCGCGCGGGTGGGCTCCACCAGCATGGTGTCGCTGGTGGTGCTGGTGTTGCTGCCTGCCATGGTGGCGCTGGGGCCGCCTGCCATGGTGGAGCCGCTGCTGGTGGAGCTCGTGGTGGATGCCGGTGTCGTGGACGCACGCGTCGGGCGTGCTGCGCCCCCACGGGCGATCCCGGAATCGTGCTCGGCGGCGTACTGGTCGTCATTGTGTGAGTCGTGACTGTGTGAGCTGCCTACCGGTGCGGCGGATGACTCGGACATGGGCCCTACCTCCGTAGTCGGGGTCCCCACCACGGTGGAGGTGGTCGGTCAGGGTCGCAACTCCAGAAGCCGGATAGTGTGGTGGAGAGCACCACCTACGACCGGCCGGAGGCCGAGTGTCTGACAATCCGTCATGGGAGGAGACCCTGCGCGCGCAGGGGCACCGGCTCACTCCCCAGCGTCGGCTTGTGCTGGCGGCGGTCGAGGAGCTCGGCCATTCCACGCCGGACGATGTGCTCCGGCACGTGCAGCAGCATGCGCCGAACGTCACTGCTTCCACGGTCTATCGCACCCTCGACCTGCTGGAGCGGACGGGGCTGGTCAGTCACACCCATCTGGGTCACGGCGCGCCGACGTACCATCCGGCGACCGCGCCGGCGCATCTGCACCTGGTCTGCCGCGACTGCGAGAAGGTCGAGGACGTGGATCCGGCGGTGGCGGCCGGCCTGGTGGCGGACCTGCGCAGCGGGAGGGGCTTCGAGACCGACGTGAGCCACCTGACGTTGTTCGGCCGGTGCGCGCGGTGTGGAGGTGCCGCCTCGTGAGCGTCCGCCGCTGGCGGTTTACCACGTTCTCGTGGTACGTCGGCACTTCTCATGGGGTGCATCCCATGAGAAGTGCCAACCTTCCATGGGAAGCGCCCCTGGCCGGGTCCGCGGCGTCTCCGGCCAGCCCGACGGCAGCCGGACAAGCCACGACGCCCAGGGCGCGTACCAGTCCCAGCGAGGAGCGGGCATGACACCCCGAAGCCCCTTGCTCGACCTGCCGGGCGCGGTCGAGGGTGACCATCCCGACTCGGGTGTGGCCGCGCACTACGGCAACCCGGTCGCCGAGCAGCGTCGGCTCGTCGACGGACAGGGCTGGGTCGACCTGTCGCACCGCGACGTCGTCCGGGTCGAGGGTGCGGACCGGCTCGCGTACCTGCATGCCATGACCACGCAGGCCTTCGAGGGACTGCGTGCCGGCACCTGGACGCACGCCATGGTGCTCTCTCCCCAGGGCCACATCGAGCACGGCTTCGCCGGGGTCGACGACGGCACCGCGTTCATCGCGCACACCGAGCCGGGCGCCGGGCCGGCACTGATCGCCTTCCTGGAGCAGATGAAGTTCATGCTGCGCGTGGACTCCACTCTCGTCCCGGAGCTAGCCGTGCTCGGCCGGGCCAGCGGCGTCGAGCTGGTGCCTCGCATCGAGCTGGTGGAGGTACCCGCCCGGTGGGGTCCGCCGTCGGGTGTCTGGGCGCACGAGGCGTTGCGCATCGAGGCGGGACTGCCTCGTATCGGGCTCGACACCGACCATCGGACGATCCCCAACGAGCTGGGCCTGCTCGGCTCCGTGGTCGCGCTCGACAAGGGCTGTTATCGCGGGCAGGAGACGGTGGCACGGGTGCACACGCTCGGTCGGCCGCCGCGACGGCTGGTACGTCTGCACCTTGACGGCTCCGTCGACCACCTCCCTGCGGTCGGCTCGCCGCTGCTCTCGGATGGCCGCCAGGTCGGGTTCGTCGGATCCTCGGCTCGTCATCACGAGCTCGGCCCGATCGCACTCGGGCTGGTCAAGCGCAGCGTCGACCTCGACACGCCGCTGACCGCGGACGGTGTGGCAGCGGCCCAGGAGCTTGTCGTCGACCCCGACGTCGGCCTGCACGTGCGTCCGGCGCTCGGGCGCTAGCCAGTACGCTCGGCAGTCCGTCGGCGCGACGTACCCGAGAGGAACCGCTGCAGTGGAGCAGGAGCACGTGGTACGCCCTTGGGGGTCCTGGACCGTCGTCGACGAGGGCGAGGGTTACAAGACCAAGCGCATCGTGGTACGCCCCGGTCACCGGCTGTCGTTGCAGCGACATGCACAGCGCAAGGAGCACTGGTTCGTCGTGTCGGGCGAGATCGAGGCGGCCATCGACGATGTGGTGACCACGGTCGCCGAAGGCGAGTCCGTCGACGTCCCGCTGGGCGCGAGCCACCGGTTGTCCAACCCCGGCGTCGCGGTGGCGGTGATCGTCGAGGTCCAGCAGGGCGCCTACTGCGATGAGGACGACATCGAGCGGCTGCACGACGACTACGGCCGGATCGACTCGATCGGCCAGGCGGACCCGGTCATCGCGACGCCCCGAAGCTCACCGGCCTGAGGCTCACCCGCGCGAAGCGGACCAGATCGCCGGGGCGTACCTGCCCGAGCAGGTCCGCGTCGGCATCGATGACCACCGCGATCACCGGGTAGCCGCCGGTCACGGGGTGGTCGGGGCCGAACACCGTCGGCTGGCCGGACGGCGGCACCTGCACCGCTCCGCGGACGACTCCTTCGCTGGGTGGCTCGTCGCCGTCGCCGTCGCCATCGCCCGTGCCGGCGTCCTTGGCCCGGATCCGGGTGCTGCCGATCGCCTCCAACCGAACGCCGATGCGGTCCGAGCGCACACCGACGCGCCACGGCTGCCGGAGCAGCCCGTCGACTGACGCGGCAGGGAAACGGTCGTCGCGCGGGCCGAGAACGACGCGGACCAGCGGCCCCCGGGGGTCGATCACGTCCGGAGCCTCCGCATCAGAGGGTGGGCCGCCGGGGGAGCCGACGGGGAGTACGTCACCCTCGCGCAGCGGCTCCGGACCGATGCCGGCCAGTGTGTCGGTGGAACGCGACCCGAGCACCGCAGGGACGGCGAGACCGCCGCGGACGCCGACATAGGTCCGCAGCCCGACCACGGGCGCCCCGATCGTCAACGACTGGCCCGTGGCGAGGCGGACCGCCGCGCCCTGGACGACGCCGCGGCCGTCGACCGTCGCCGGCCCGGACGCGCCGGTGAGTGCCAGCACGACCGGTGCCTCCGCCCGCAGCGCGAGACCTCCCATCGTCACCTCGAGCCCCGCGGCGTCCGGAGGGTTGCCGACCAGCCGGTTCGCCAGCCGCAACGCGCCGCGGTCGGCCGCGCCAGACCGGCTCACACCGACCGCGGCCCATCCGACCCGGCCCTGGTCCTGGATCGTGCTGAGCGCCCCGGTCGCCAGCACCGTCAGCGTCATCTCGGCACCTCGGCGAACCGGACTCGAACGCCCGCTCGGAGCAGCGCCGGGCGGTCGCGGTCGGCGTCCCACAGAGGTGCGTCGGTACGCCCGATCAGCTGCCAGCCGCCGGGCGAGGCGCGGGGGTAGACCCCGGCGTACCCTCCGGCGAGCGCGACCGCCCCGGCGGGCACCTGGGTGCGTGGTTCATTGCGGCGGGGGACGCGCAGCCGGTCGTCGTCGCCGACGAGGTAGCCGAAGCCGGGAACGAACCCGCAGAAGGCCACCACCCACGTCTGACCGGTGTGCGCGGCGATCACCCCGCCGCGGCCGAGGCCGGTCAGCGCGGCCACCTCGTCGAGGTCCGGCCCGTCATAGCGCACGTCGAGCTGCACGACGTCGCGACTCGTGGTGGCTGGCACCCCGGCCTCGGGCGGCGGCAGGTCGGTGAGGGAGCGGCGGACCGCGCCGAGTCGTCCGGGGTTCACGCGGACCAGCAGGGTACGCGCGGCGGGCACCATCTCCTCGACCCCGTCGATGGCCGCGGCCTCAATCGCCGCCCCCCATGCGAGAACATCATCGAGCGAGTCGGCTTCAAGCAGCAGTGCGACATCGCCGCACGGGAGCAGGCGCACGGTCAGCCCGGCGCGGTGAAGGCGCGGATCTGGATCGCCGCACCGTCGAGAGCGGCGCGGACCGCCTGCGTGATCAGCACGGCGCCGGGAGAGTCGCCGTGCACGCAGATGGTCTCGGCGTCGGCGGCCAGCCGCACGGCCTGGGCGGCGGCCGCGTTGGGCTCGGTGATCAGGGCGCCGGGCAGGTCGCGCGGCAGCAGTGTTCCGTCGTCGGAGTACGCCCGGTCCGCGAACCCTTCCGCTACCGGCCTCAACCCGTTGGCCGCTGCCAGCCGGAGCAGCACCGAGCCGGCGAGTCCCAGCACGGGCAGCCGGCCGGGGTAGGCCGCCACCGCTTCGACGACGGCGCTCGCCTGGGCCTCGTCGTGCACGACCGTGTTGTACAGAGCGCCGTGCGGCTTGACGTAGGCCACCCGGCCGCCGGCCGCTCGGGCGAGCCCGTCCAGCGCGCCGATCTGATACAGCACGTCCGCGGCCAGATCGTCCGGCGGGACGTCGATCCGGCGCCGCCCGAAGCCGCGGAGGTCGGCGTAGCCCACCTGCGCGCCGATGGCCACCCCGCGCGCGACCGCGAGCTCGCACGTACGCCGCAGCGTGGTCGGGTCGCCGGCATGGAAGCCGCACGCGACGTTGGCGCTGCTGACGAGGCCGAGCACCGCCTCGTCGTCGCCGAGCCGCCAGCGGCCGTACGACTCGCCCAGGTCGGCGTTGAGGTCGACGGACGGCATGGCCTCACCCTAGGACGCACCGCTCTGCCTCGGCGCTGCGTGCGCTGCACGGTTGGCGCCCGTGAGCAGCCTGTCGGTCGCGGTGGTGGTATGCGCCGGTGTCTTGGCCTGTCGGCGCGCGACTGCGCCTGTCTGTGCCCGACTGGGCAGGCCCCCCTGGGCGGGCCCCCCTGGGCGGGCCCCCCTGGGCCTGTGTGCGCCTTGCGGCCTGACACGCCTGACGAGCCTGGCGCGCCTGGGGCGACCCGAGGTCCGTGGCCCGGTTGGTCCGGGCTCACTGCGCGGCGTCGAACTCCTTGACCAGCCTCGCCGGCGCCCGCAGCCGCCAGGACTCGACGATCAGCTCCCGCAGCTCGACCGGGTCCACGGCGGCCAGCCGGACCAGCACCGCGGCGTACCCGTCGAAGTGCGGGGTGGTGTGGAACACCGCGGGGTTCTCGGCGACCAAGGCGTGCTTCTCACCCTCGTCCGCGAGGTGAACGACCAGATCCACGTCGTCGCGCACGTGCGCGAAGCCGCGCGGCTTGGTCCGGAACGACGGCTGGCCGTGGTACGACGCCTGCTCGTACGCCCCGGGCATCCCCAACGCGATCTTCCGCACGTCCTCCACGGTCGGCATCCAGCCAGCCTGGCACGCCGCCACCAGCCCTGCCTCCCGCTCTCCCAGCCCCCGCTCCCGTCTCCCGGCTCCCGTGTCCCGTGTTCGTCGCTCCCGCGGTCCCGGCTCCCCGTGTTCGCCGAGATCACATTTTCGTATGCGCAGCGGCGGCCGGACACGCCTCGAACTGTGATCTCGCGGAGGACGGCGGCGCTCGCAGCTGTGGACCATCGTCATCGGCGTGACGCCGCCGCCATGATCCCCGGCATGACGAGCCATGCCGCCGCAAGCGCGCCGTCGACCGGGATCCCGTTCACCACGTCGAAGGCGCGGTACGACGGGCGCTCCGCGTCGATGCTGCGCGGCAGAGACTATCGAGCCGTGTTCCGATCCGTCTGGGCGGACGGGGACACTCCGGACTCGGTCGGGCTCCGTGTCCAAGCGGCCAGGTTGCTCGTGCCACACGGAGCAGCGGCGTGTCACACGGCCGGACAGCTACTGGGTCTGCCGGTACCCCCGATGCGGCACACGCACCTGCAGATCGGCCCCGGCGACGAGGCCACGACGGTCGACGGAGTCGAGGTGCACCGGCTGCAGCGCCCTCGTCCGACGATCCAGACGTTGGACGGGCCGTGCCAGACGCCCCTCTCGCTCTGGTTGGCGATCGCGGCTCATGCGTCCGCGGCACGCGACGCTGCGGACCTCCTCGATGTGGTCGTCCTCGGCGATGCGATCGTTCGCCGCGGGCTGTCCCCTGCGCACCTCGTCGCGGCGGCCAAGGCGACGCGTGGCAGGGGCGCCGCCATGGCGCGGGCTGCAGGTGAGCTGGTGCGGGACGCAGTCGACTCGCCACCTGAGACCTCGGTTCGGCTCGCACTGGTCCTCGCAGGTCTCCCGGAACCGGCGATCAACACCGTGGTGCGGTGGTCCGACGGCGGTTGGCTCGCCTGTCCGGACCTGTCCTACCCGCAGTGGAAGGTCGCCATCGAGTACGACGGAGCCCACCACCGGACCGACGCGCGCCAGTGGGCGCAAGACATCGGCCGCCAGGAGAACCTGCAGACCCGTGGCTGGATCGTCATCCGAGTCACTGCGACGGACCTGGGTCGCCCGCTGACGGTGGTGACGCGGGTCGCCAACGCGATCCTCGTGGCCGGCGGTCCCGCCTTCTCCCTGAGACCGCCGGAGGCGTGGTGGCGGGTGTTCAGTCCTCCCAGCCCCGGCCAGTGAGATCACATTTTCGTACCCATATGGGGCACCCACGTCGCCTCGAAATGTGATCTCGCCGAAGCGGTGGGGTGGGATAGGGGGCGGGGCGGGCGGGATGTGGCAGGGCGACCGGCCCGGGCGCGGTCACGACGCGGGCGGGATGTGGCAGGGCGCCGGCCCGGGCGCGGTGACGACGGGGCAGGTCAGTTGATCATGCCGGCACCGACGGTGACGCCGGTTGCCTCATCGAGCAGGATGAACGACCCGGTCGTGCGGTTCTTCTCGTAGGGGTCGCACAACAGTGGGACGGTGGTACGCAAGTGCACCCGGCCGATCTCGTTGAGGCCGAGCTCCTTGGTGTCGAGGTCGCGGTGGAGCGTGTTGACGTCGAGGCGGTACTGCACGTCCTTGACCATCGCCCGCCCGGTCCGGGTGGTGTGCTTGAACGCGAGCTTCTGGCGCGGTCGAAGGGGTGCGTTCGTCATCCAGCACACCATCGCGTCGATGTCCTGGCTCGGGCTCGGGGCGTTCTGCGGACGACAGATCATGTCGCCGCGCGACACGTCGAGGTCGTCCTCGAGCCGCACCGTCACCGACATCGGCGGGTACGCCTCGCTCAGCTCCTGGTCGAACAGGTCGATCCCGGCGACCCGCGAGGTGAAGCCGCTCGGGAGGACCAGCACGTCGTCGCCCGGCTTGAGCACGCCACCGGCGACCCGTCCGGCGTAGCCGCGGTAGTCGTGGAAGTCGTCGGACTTGGGACGCACGACGTACTGCACGGGGAATCGTGAGTCGATCATGTCCCGGTCGGACGCCACGTGGACGTTCTCAAGGTAGTGCAGCAGTGAGGTGCCGTCGTACCACGGCATGTTGTCGCTGCGGGTGACGACGTTGTCGCCCTTGAGCGCCGAGATCGGGATGATGGTCAGATCGGGGATCGTCAGCTTGGTGGCGAACGACGTGAACTCCGCCCGGATCTTCGCGAACACGTCCTCGGCGTAGTCGACGAGGTCCATCTTGTTGACCGCGAGCACCAGGTGCGGCACGCGCAACAACGACAGGATGACCGCGTGGCGGCGGCTCTGCTCGGTGAGGCCCTGCCGCGCGTCGACCAGCACGAGACCGAGGTCCGCGGTCGAGGCGCCGGTGACCATGTTGCGGGTGTACTGCACGTGGCCCGGTGTGTCGGCGATGATGAACTTGCGGTTCGGCGTAGCGAAGTAGCGGTAGGCGACGTCGATCGTGATGCCCTGCTCACGCTCGGACCGCAGCCCGTCGGTGAGCAGAGCGAGGTCGGTGTAGTCGTAGCCCTTGTCCATCGACGTGCGCTCCACGGCCTCGAGCTGGTCCTCGAAGATCGCCTTGGAGTCGAGCAGCAGTCGACCGATCAGCGTCGACTTGCCGTCGTCGACGGAGCCGGCGGTGGCGAACCGGAGCAGGTCCATCGACGGCCTGCCCGATTCCGACGTAGCGGTCGCCGTCATCAGAAGTAGCCCTCCTTCTTGCGGTCTTCCATCGCGGCCTCGGAGAACCGGTCGTCGCCGCGGGTGGCGCCGCGCTCGGTCACCCGGGCCACGGCGATCTCGTCGATGATCTCGTCGACCGTGGACGCCTCCGACTCGACGCATCCGGTCATCGTCATGTCGCCCACCGTGCGGAAGCGGACGGTACGCTCCTCGACCAGCTCGGCCGGCTTGCGAGTGACGAACTCGGAGTCGGAGATCAGCATCCCGTCGCGAGCGAACACGGGGCGCCGATGGCTGAAGTAGATGGACGGGATCTCGATGCGCTCGCGGCCGATGTAGTGCCACACGTCGAGCTCGGTCCAGTTGCTCAACGGGAAGATCCGCATGTGCTCGCCCTCACGGATCCGCCCGTTGTAGAGGTCCCACAGCTCTGGCCGCTGCATCTTGGGGTCCCACTGGCCGAACTCGTCGCGGTGGGAGTAGACGCGCTCCTTGGCCCGCGCCTTCTCCTCGTCGCGTCGGCCGCCACCGAATGCGGCGGTGAAGCCGTTCGTCTCGATCGCGTTGAGCAGCGTGCCGATCTGCAGCCGGTTGCGGCTGGTCTTGCCGTCGTCCACGACGACACCGTCGTCGATGGCCTTCTGCACCGAGGCGATGATCAGGCGTACGCCCAGCCTGCTCACCCACTTGTCACGACAGGCCAGCACCTCGGGGAAGTCGACGCCGGTGTCGATCTGCAGCACCGGGAACGGGATCTTCGCCGGGAAGAACGCCTTCTCGGCGAGCCGGAGCATCGAGATCGAGTCCTTGCCGCCGGAGAACATCAGCACCGGCTTCTCGAACTCGGCCGCGACCTCGCGGAAGATGTGGATCGACTCCGCCTCGAGCTCCTCGAGCTGGCTGAGGCGGTAGTCGGCGTGCGTGGACTTGGTGGTGGTCGGCATTGGTGTGGAGGACTCCAAACGTCACGAAAGCAGCCGCCATGGTATCGGTGGGGCCCGCCTGGCGACGAATCCGTAGCAGCGGAGACGACAATCCGAGCGGGCCGGCGTCAGTCCATCCCGCCGTTCGTCGCGCCGTTGCCGATGTTCTCGAACGCCGGCAGCCCGAGGCTGCGGCGGACACCGCCCCAGGCGACCGGTCCGAGGATGAGCAGTCCGGCGCCGATCAGCCCGACCCACTCGGGAGGCACCTTGAGCAACGTGAGGCCGGTGAGGCTGAGCACGATCACGATGCCGCGCTTGACCACGCTCTGCGAGACCAGGTGGGCGATCCGCGACCCGACGTACGTACCGGGGGTGCTGCCGATCACCAGGGGGAGCAGCACCGACCACTGGACGCCGCTCACGACCACGTGCGAGATGGCGGCCGACAGCACGAGGGGTACGGCTTGGACCAGGTCGGTGCCGACCAGCTTCACCGCCTTCAGGGCGGGATACATCAGCAGCAGTGTCACCATCATCAACGAACCCGCCCCCACCGACGTGATGCCCACCAGCAGGCCGCCGATCGCGCCAACCATGACGGTCGGGACCGGCCGGATGCGGAACTCCTCGCTGCGGGCCTCACGGCCCGAGGTCGACTCGCGCAGCTGCAGGTAGGCGCGCAGCGCGTACGTCCCGGCGGCCAGCATCACGGCGACGCCGAGGGCGAGCTTGACGAACGACTCCTGCCGGTCGCTGGCCCCCACGGCCTTCACGATGAATGCGCCCGCGAACGCGAACGGGACCGATCCGGCGATCAGGAATCCGGCGAGCCGAAGGTTCGGTGCTCCCTTGCGCCAGTGGACGCCGGCCCCGACGCTGCGGCTGATGCTCGAGGCGACGAGGTCGTTGGCCACCGCAGCCGTCGGGTCCACGCCGAGAAACAGGAGTGCGGGAGTCATCAGGGCTCCCCCGCCCATGCCGGTCAGGCCCACGGCGATCCCGACGCCGAAGCTGACGACGAGGATCGACAGCGCGCTCGTCGTGATCAGGTCGTGCATGGCAGGCAGGGGTCCTTCACGCTCGGGGACTCGACTCGCGGCGAAGCCAACCATCTTCATAGAGAACGTTGACTACTTCGCCAAGAGCATCTTCGACGGTCCTGCCAGTGGTGTCCACCCGAACCCGAGAATCCGCCGGCTCCTCGTACGGCGACGAGATCCCGGTGAACTCGGGGATCAGGCCGGCTCGCGCCTTGGCGTACAACCCCTTGCGGTCGCGGCGTTCGCATTCTTCCAGCGGGGTTGCGACATGCACGAGAACGAACCCGCCACCGGCCCGGTCGACGAGGTCGCGTACCCGGTGCCTGGTCTCGTCGAACGGCGCTATCGGCGAGCAGATCGCGACCCCTCCGTGGCGCGAGATCTCGGCGGCCACCCAGCCGATCCGCTCGATGTTCGCCTCCCGGTCCGCCCGGGAGAAACCGAGACCGCGGGACAGGTGGTGGCGCACCACGTCGCCGTCCAGGCTGGTCACGGTCCGGTCCCCGCGTTCGAGCAGCAGGTCGGTGAGCGCCCGCGCGAGCGTGGACTTGCCCGACCCGGACAGGCCGGTGAAGAACACCACGAGTCCCTGCCTGTCCCGCGGCGGTCGGTCCCGGTCCCGGATCGCGGCGACGCCTGGGGCCAGCTCGCCGGTGCCCGGGACGACCAGAACGTCGTCGGCGAAGGCCTGGCAGACGACAGTGGGGTCGGTGCCGTCCGAGGCGGCCACCGCAACCACGTCGCAGTCGCCGATGGCCGCCGCGGCCGCGAGGGTGGCGCGCACGAGTCCGGGCGCGGACAGCGTGAGCGAGCCGCCTGGGCCGGTGAAGACGAGCAGCAGAGGGGTCCGCCCGGTTGCCGCCGCATGGGTCTCGACGGCCGCCACGTCGGACCTCGTGAGCGGGTCGCGGACCACCACGGCGAAGGCGTCGCGACGGTCCGCGCGCACGTCGGCAGGACGCCGGTGCAGCCGCCGGAACGGTCCGAACTCGCCGTGCGACAACGCCGACACCGGGCCGATCAGGCCTACCCGACCGTCGCCGGCGTCGTAGCACTCGCGCACGGCCAGCGTCGCGAGCGGTACGCCCTCGGGGTCGATCAGCTCCAGTCCGCCAGCCTCGCTGGCGGTCGATGCCTGGTCGGCCGGCAAGGTCAGGCGTACCGACTGGTCGAAGCCGTTCGCCGGCGCCAGGACACCGAACGTGAGCAGCTCGAGGTCGGCCAGCTCACGGGCGGTCGGTGTCCACTGGGGCAACGTCACGCGGCGATTGTGCCAGCGGCGCCGTCTCCGGCCCATCGAACCGCTGTGGTGACCCACGAGATGCGGTGGCCCACGAGATGCGGTGGCGAGTGGGTCGGTTAGCGTGCCCGGGTGTCTGCTGCGAGTCGTGACCAGCCCGTGGTCGCCGAAGTGGTGCGTTCGGGGTTCGTCGAGGGGCACCACCGGGGCTCGGCGGTCGCCGTCGCCCCCGACGGATCGGTGACCTGGTCGTTGGGCGACGTCGTGTCCCAGATCTATCCCCGCTCGTGCAACAAGCCTCTCCAGGCCAGCGCGATGGTGCGCAACGGGTTGGCGCTCGAGGGCCGGCTGCTCGCGCTGGCCAGCGCCAGCCACTCCGGTGAGCCGATGCACCTCGACGGGGTACGCCAGATCCTGGACGGCGCCGGGCTCGACGAGGTGGCCCTGCAGACACCTCCGGACTACCCCATCGACGACCTCGCCCGCGACGACTACATCCGGTCGGGGTGCGAACGCTCGTCCATCGCGATGAACTGCTCCGGCAAGCACGCCGCGATGCTGGCGACGTGCGTCGCGAACGGCTGGGACGTCGCGACGTATCGAGACCCGTCGCATCCTCTCCAGGAGCGGATCGCCGCCGTGTTCGCCGAGCTCACCGGTGAGCCCGTCGCGTCGGTGGGAGTCGACGGATGCGGTGCTCCGTTGCTGTCAGCGAGCCTCACCGGTCTTGCGCGGGCGTTCAGCCGGATCGTGCGGGCCGACCCTGGCTCGGCCGAGGCGGCGGTGGCCGCGGCGATCTGCGGCTACCCCGAGTACACCAGCGGGACCCGGCGCGACGAGGCCCGACTGCTCCGGGCGTACCCGGGCGCGATCGGCAAGGCCGGTGCCGAGGCGTGCTATGCGGTCGCGATGCCGGACGGCACGGCGGTGGCGTTGAAGATCGACGACGGCGGCGCGCGCGCCCGCCCGGTGCTGATGGCAGCGCTGCTGCGGCGGCTGGGGTACGACGACCCGGTGCTCGACGACGTCGACGTCGGCCGGTGGCCCCTGCTCGGAGGCGGGGTCCCCGTCGGCGAGGTCCGCGCCGTACTCCCCGGCTGACGTCCGCCGGGCTACCCCCGCCGCCCCCGCAACGCCCGCAATTGCGGGAAAGTGGTTCGATTTCGCGCCGAGTCTCAGCCAGATTCCCGCAAATGCGGGCTGGCGGGCCGGAGGGTGGCCTGCGGGCCGGCGGGCGGCCGCCAGACCGATGGATGGCCAGGCCGGTGGCGGAGGCACTCAGCGGACTCACAGCCGCGGTGACGCACGGTTGGCCCACGTCCACCGTCTCGAGGAGCCATCGTGTCCCGCTGGAGCAGGCCGCCCAACCCGCCCACCGCACCCAACTCGCCCAACCCGCCGACCGCACACTCCGTCGTACGCCCCGCCGGTCTCGCGCTCGGGGCCTTGTGTGCCGTCGTGGGACTGGCCGCGTGCTCGTCGTCCGCGCCGACCACCGCTCCGCCGCCGACCGCCACGGGGTCAAACGCGGGAGGCGGCGGCAGCACCGGCGGCACGGGCGACCCCGGCAGCGGACCGCCGGCGACCGGCGCCACGTGTTCCACGCCAGGCACCGGCGCCTCGACCGGGCCCGAGACGAACCCCCCGGGTGACATCCCGGACACCACCGTCTACGTCAGATATCGCGCCCCTGGCTCGTCCTGGAGTCTCACCGTGCCAGAAGGCTGGTCCCGCACGACCCACGGTGCGCAGACCGTGTTCACCGACAAGCTCAACTCGGTCACCACGGTGCAACGCAAGCCGCCACACCAGCCGACCGCGGCCCAGGTGGCGGCGCAGATCCGCACCGACTTCGGGTCCCGGCTGATCTGCGGCCACCTCGCCAGCGACAAGGTGTCGCGCACCGCCGGCACCGCGGTGCACGTGACCTTCCACGCAAAGAGCGCGCCGAACGCGGTGACGGGGACGTCGGTTGCCGACGACGTGGAGCGCTACGTTTTCTGGCGGCACGGCACCGAGGTCGACATCACCGTCTCGGGACCACACGGTGCGGACAATGTCGACCCGTGGCGGACCGTCACCGACTCGTTCCGGTGGTAGTGATGCCGTCGACCCCCACGGTCGCGACCGCCGACCACCCGGTCCTCACCCGCGAGGACGAGCCCGCCATGGTTGCGCGGGACGTCTACCGCTTCTTCCACGCCGGCGACGAGGAGACCCTGGCGCTGCGCGGGATCGACCTGTCGGTACGCCCCGGGGAGGTAGTGGCAGTGTTCGGTCCCTCCGGTTCCGGCAAGTCGACCTTGCTGTCCTGCCTCGCCGGGCTCGACGACCCCGACGGCGGGTCGGTGCACGTCCTGGGCGAGCGTCTCAGCCGTCGACCCGAAGCCGTGCGCGCCATGTTGCGGGCCTGTCACGTCGGTGTCGTCTACCAGTCGAACAACCTGCTGCCTCACCTGACCGTCGGGCAGAACGTCAGCCTGGCGCAACGCCTCGTGGGCCGCGCGTACCGAAGGCGCCCCGACATCGGACAGCTGCTCGCGGAGCTGGGCATCGACAACCGCCGCGGCGCCCTGCCGGCACAGCTGTCCGGTGGCGAGACGGCTCGCGCGGCCCTTGCGGTGGCGCTGGCGAACGACCCGCAGGTGCTGCTCGCCGACGAGCCGACCGGCGAGTTGGACCACGAGACCGAGGCCGGCGTGCTTCGGCTGCTCGCCTCCCGGGCCGAGGACGGGGCCGCCGTTCTGATCGCCAGCCACAGCACAGCTGTTGAGCGCAACGCCGACCGGGTGATCCGGCTCGAGGACGGAAGGGTGGTCTCGTCATGACCGAACCCAGCACGGGACTGTTGGACGACGTCGGCGCCGGTGCTCGGTCCGGACCTGTGGTGGCCTGCGAGCAGGTGTCGCGTACGTTCGGCAGCGGCCGCACCGCACACCATGCGCTCGTCGACGCAACCTGCGCTGTCGCCACCGACGAACGGATTGCCGTCGTCGGTCCGTCCGGGTCCGGGAAGTCGACCCTGCTGCACCTGATGGCGGACCTCGACCGGGCGACGTCCGGTCAGGTGAACTGGCCCGGACTGCCCGCTCGCCCGTCGAGGCAACCCGGCCTCGTCGGGATCGTGTTCCAGGCGCCAAGCCTGATGCCGTCGTTGACCGTGATCGAGAACGTCGCACTTCCCCTGCTCATCACCCGCCGGCCGCCACAGGAGGCGGCTCTGCGTGCCTTGGCGGCCCTCGTCGACCTGGACATCGGCGACCTCGCAGACCGGTTGCCCGACGAGCTATCCGGCGGGCAGTCGCAGCGGGTGGCGGTCGCGCGCGCGCTTGCGCCGCGCCCCGCCCTGATCCTGGCCGACGAGCCGACCGGCCAACTCGACCACCGCACGTCTACCCACGTGGTTGACGCGCTCGTCGAAGCGGCCGAGGTGGCCGGTGCCGCCCTCGTCGTGGCCACCCACGACCCACTGGTCGCGTCACACCTGACCACTCGGTGGCAGATGCGGGACGGGACCTTGGCGACGGGCATCGCCAACCGCACGGAGGGTCCTCGATGATCACGCTCTGGCTCTCGGGACTGCTGCGGCGGCGCCGCGGTCGGCTGATCGGGATCGCCGCCGGTCTCACCCTCGCCGTTGGTCTGCTGGCCGCGCTCGGCAGCTTCCTTGCCGCCTCCCAGGCGACGATGACCAGTCGCGCCGTGCGGGAGGTTCCGGTCGACTGGCAAGTAGAGGTGGCCTCGGGCACCAGTCCGGCCACAGTGCTGGCGGGCGTCCGCCAGGACCCAGGCACCAGGAGCGCCCTGCCGGTGACGTACGCACGGGTGCCTGGCTTCTCGGCCACCAGCAACGGCTCCAACCAGCGGACCGGGTCCGGCGTCGTGCTGGGACTGCCGAGCGGGTACGCATCGACGTTCCCGGGCGAGATCCGGCTGCTCGCCGGGTCGATGCACGGGGTGCTGGTCGCCCAGCAGACCGCAGCGAACCTGCACGTCGCGCCGGGCAGCCACGTGTCGGTGCTGCTGCCTGGCGGTCGGCGACCGGTCGTCGTCACCGTCGGCGGCGTGGTCGACCTGCCACAGGCCAACTCGTTGTTCCAGCGCGTCGGGGCGCCGCCGCAGTCGCAGCCCGTCGCGCCGCCGGACAACGTCCTGCTGGTCCCCTCCGCCCAGGTGTCCGCGGTCACCGTGCCGCTGGCCAAGGCGTCTCCTGGCGCGGTCACGACCCAGATCCACGTGCTGCGCAGCCATGCGCTGCCGAGCGACCCGGCGTCGGCGTTCACCTCGGAGACGGCGTCCGCCCACAACCTGGAGGTACGCCTGGCCGGCGGTGGCCGCGTGGGCGACAACCTCGGCGCCGCCCTCGACGCCTCTCGACAGGACGCGTTGTACGCCCAGGTGCTGTTCCTGTTCCTCGGCACTCCGGGCGCGGTGCTGGCCGGCCTGGTCACCGCGGCCGTCGCCGGCGCCGGTGTGCAGCGACGCCGCCGCGAGCAGTCGCTCCTTCGCACCCGCGGCGCCGACCGGCGCCGCGTGCTCGGCCTCGCCAGTCTGGAGGCGGGATTCATCGCCGTCCTCGGTGTCGCCGCCGGGCTGGTGGCCGCCGCGGTGGTCGGCCGGATCGGGTTCGGCAGCGCCGCGTTCGGCTCGAGCGGCTCCGTGTGGGGGTGGTTCGCGGCCGCCGGCCTGGTGGGCGTGGCGATCGCGTACCTGACGATCGTGCTGCCGGTGCGCCGCGACCTCAAGGCAAGCACGGTCGCGTCCGGGCGGGCTGACGTGGTGCGCCGGGACCGCGCGCCCGGTTTCGCCCGCTGGGGTGTGGACATCGTGCTGCTGGCGATCGGCGTCGTGGTGTTCGAGATCACCAGCCGGAACGGCTACAACCTGGTCCTGGTCCCCGAAGGGGTGCCGCAGATCTCGGTGAGCTACTGGGCCCTGGCGGCTCCGCTGCTGATCTGGATCGGCGGCGGCCTGTTCGCGTGGAGACTGGTGGACCTGCTGCTCCGTCGTGGCCGCCGACCCCTCAGCGCCGCCTTCGGCGCCCTGTCCGGCGGTCTCGGTCGCCCGGTCGCCAACGGGATGTCGCGTCAACGGCGGGATCTGGTGCGCGCGTCGGTGCTGCTGGCCCTGGCGGTGTCCTTCGCGGTGTCCACGGCGACGTTCAACAGCACGTACCAGGCGCAGGCCGCGGTCGATGCGCGGTTGACGAACGGTGCCGACGTCTCCGTGACCGAGTCGCCCGGGTCGCACGTCGGACCCAGCGGAGCCGCGGCGATCGCGAAGGTGCCGGGAGTGTCCGGAGTCGAGCCGCTCATGCACCGGTTCGCCTACGTCGGCAACGACCTGCAGGACATGTTCGGTGTCCGGCCCAGCACCATCGGCCCGGCGACGTCGCTGCAAGACGCCTACTTCAGTGGCGGTACGGCCGCACAGCTGATGAGCCGCCTCGCCACCACCCCCAACGGCGTCCTGGTCAGCGACGAGACGGTGAAGGACTACCAGCTGCATCTCGGGGAGCAGATCCGGCTGCGGGTGCAGGACGCGCAGTCACATCGCTATGTGACGGTGCCGTTCAAGTACGTCGGAGTGGTCAAGGAGTTCCCCACCGCGCCGAAGGACTCGTTCTTCGTCACCAGCGCGACGTACCTGACACAGGTGACGCACAGCGACGCGGTCGGCACCTTCCTGGTCAGGACCAATGGGTCGGCCCCCGCGCAGGTGGCAGGCGCGGTGCGGTCGGCGCTCGGGCCGTCGGTGAAGGTCACCGACATCAGCACGGTGCGCGGCCAGGTCGGCTCGTCGCTGACGTCGGTCGACCTGCACGGTCTGACCCGGGTCGAGCTGTTCGCGGCCGGGCTGCTCGCGGCGGCCGCCGGTGGGCTGGTGCTGGCGCTCGGTCTGGCCGAGCGGCGCCGCACGTTCGCGATCGCGGCAGCGTTGGGGGCACGCGGCCGTCAGCTGTCCGGCTTCGTTGTCGCCGAGGCGGTGACGGTGCTGGTGGCCGGTCTGGCCATGGGTGCCGTGCTCGGTGCCGCGCTCTCGCAGGTCCTGGTGAAGGTCCTGACCGGGGTGTTCGACCCACCTCCGGCGTACCTCAGCGTGCCGTGGACGTACATCCTCGTCGTCTGTGTGCTGGTGGCGGTCGCCATCCTGGTATCCGCCGCCGCGACCGTGCGGTGGGCGCGCAACGCGCCGATCAGCGTGTTGCGGGAGAGCTGACCGGCAGCCGGAGTCGCACGGTTGCGCCGGTACGTCCCGGCACCGTGGGACCGCCGAAGCTGACCTCGCCGCCGTGCGCGTGCGCGATCTCGCGGACGATGGCGAGGCCAAGGCCGGCACCTCCGCTGGCGCGCTGCCGGCTGTCCGACAGCCGGACGAAGCGCTCGAACACCCGCTCCCGGTCCGCCACGGCGACGCCGGGTCCGTCGTCGGCGATCTCGAGCACGGCGTTGTCCAGATCGCGGTACGTCGACAGGCGGACCGCGGTGGATGCGTGCCGTGCGGCGTTGTCGCAGAGGTTGCGGACCGCCCGCGCCAACTGGTGCGGGTCACCACTGACTCGCACTGGCAGGATCTCGCCGCCGACAGTCACAGCGCCGCCGCGGCGCAACCGATCCGCCTCTTGGCGCGCGAGGTCGTCGAGGTCGACGTCCTCCCGGCGCGGCGCCAGCTGACCTTCCCCGGCACGGGCGAGCAGCAGAAGGTCGTCCACCAGCGACTGCAGGCGAGCCGTCTCCGCCAGCACGTCTTCGGAGGTCTGGCTCCAGTCCGTCGCATCCGGGTGTGCCTGGCCCACTTCGATCGAGGCCTGGATGCCAGCCAACGGGCTCCGCAGCTCGTGTGACGCATCGGCGACGAACCGCCGTTGCGCCCGCGTGCTCGTGTCGAGCCGCGCCAGCATGTCGTTCATGGTCAGTGCCAGTCGGCCGATCTCGTCGTCGCTGGCCGGCACCGGGACGCGTTCGGAGAGATCCGATCCGGTGATGCCGGCCACCCGCCGGCGGATCCGTTCCACCGGCGCCAACGCGCGGCCGGTGATCCACCACGACGTCACAGCCACCACGATCAACAACAGCGGCGTCCCGATGGCCAGCAGGGTGGTGTCGACCGACGTGCTCTGCTGAATGCTCTCCAGGCTCTGCGCGGCGACGAGGGCTACGTCACCGGTGCGCGTGCGTACCCCGCGGATGACGAGCAGAAAGGGCTCGTTCTCCCCGATCGAGAGCCGTCCGACCCGGACCACCCGCTCCTGCCCCGGCTCGGGGAAGACCCCTGTGAGCGCGGGTTGCCGCCTGACCGACGGGCTCGCTGCCAGGACGCGGCCGTGACGGTCGACGATCTGGACCACTGCCGTGTCGGCGCTGCCGCCGCGCAGCGACGTGTCGGCGACGACCTTGGGCGGCTGCGTGGCCAGCTCGTTGGCCAGCTCACGAGCCTGTTGCTGGGTGAGCGTCGTCAGCGTCTGCTCCAGCGAGCGCTGCTGGAGCACGATGAACGCGGCGCCGGCCCCGACCAACGCGAGGGCCACGACTCCGGTCGCGGCCGCGGAGGTACGCAGGCGTACCCCTGCGGCGCGGCGCCGTTGCCCGTCCGGGCGTGGCGCGTGCTCAGCCCGAGTCATCGGTGACCCCGTAGCCCGCGCCCCGGACGGTGGTGATGCTGTGGCGACCGAACGGATGGTCGATCTTCTTGCGCAGATAGCTGATGTAGACCTCGACGACGTTGTCATCTCCGTCATAGTGCGAATCCCACACCGACGTGAGGATCTCGCTCTTGGACACCACCACGTCGCGGCGGCGCATGAGCAGGTGCAGCAGCGCGAACTCGCGAGGTGTCAGCGAGACACGCTCGCCGGACCGATGCACGGTCCTCGTCGCCGGGTCGAGGCGCAGGTCTCCGACCTCCAGGATGGACGGGCGCTCGGAGGGGTTGCGCCGCATCAGCGCCCGCACGCGGGCGACGAGCACGACGAACGAGAACGGCTTGACCAGGTAGTCGTCCGCGCCAAGATCGAGAGCGTCGGCCTGGTCGTACTCGCCGTCCTTGGCGGTCAGCACCAGAACCGGCGTCCAGATCTCCTGCTCGCGAAGCCGCCGGCAGACGTCATAGCCGTTCACCTTCGGCAGCATGAGATCCAGCAGGATCGTGTCGTAGGAGCGGGACTCAGCCATCCACAGCGCGTCGATGCCGTCGTGGGCGAGGTCGACCATGAATCCCTCGGCCACGAGACCTCGTCGAAGGGTCTGCGCCAGCCGGACCTCGTCCTCGACCACCAGCAGCTTCATCGGGCGTTCACGGCGACATCATCCTCACCGTGGCTGAGAGCGCCCTGAGCCGGCCGCGCCGCCCCGACGCCAACTCCGCGTTTGACCAACTCCGCGTTTGCGGGAAAGTGAGCTTCACCCCGAATGGCGGACACGCGGTTAGGCGGCTTGTGCCGTCTGAGTACGTGATTCCTCGTAGCGTACGGGGCTTTGCATCCCGATCGAGGAGTGCGGTCGCGGGCGCAGCTGCCGTCCCCACTCCGTGATCCGACAGTTACGCACTCTTGTGGCGCGGACGGCTCGTCCCGGTCAGGGCCCCCGGGTGGGATCGCCGGTCGGACCGATTCAGCGGTAGTGGTGCGCACTTCGGCACCACACCGCCGCGGTGCTGGCGATGGTGCGCACTTCGGCACCACACCGCCTCGGTGCGCAGGTGCTCAACTGCGTAACTTCCGCGCCGTGCGTGCGCAACTGCGGAGAGCGGTGGAGCGGGGGAGGGCCGCGGAGCTGGGAGCGGGGGATGGGGGCGGGAGGCGGGTCAGGGGTCGGCCGGATCCTCGGGCTCCGGACGCTTGCGCTTGACCGGTCCGACGAGTGCGGCCAGCAACGAGACGGCGACCCAGGTGGCGCCCCAGGCGATCAGCAGCCGGACAATGGCCTCGGACAACGCCATCGAACCGTCGACGAGGCTGCCCCACAGTGCCTGTGAGGTGAGGGCGAGCGCGATCAGGAGCACCGGCCCGGACAACGGGCTGACGTTGTCGTCGCGCCTGATCACGACGCCAGGCGCGGCTCCGGGCGCGGCTCCGGGCACTGCCTCGCCCTCGGCGGTCTGGGCCGCCTTCTTCCTCCCCATCAGGCACCCACCGCGGCCTGCTCGTGCATGCCGACGACGCCGGCGGAGCGCACGACGACGTTCCCGCCGAGCTCGGAGTACGACAGGACCGGCAATCGCGGCAGCGCGCCCGCGACGAGCCGGTGCAGGGCGGAACGGATCTGCGGCGCACAGACGAGCACTGGAGAGTCGTTGTCGTTCTCGGCCCGCTCGAGGAACACGCTGAGCTGGTTGATGGTCGACTGCGCCACGTCAGGGTCGAGTGCCAGCATCGCACCGAGATCTGTGACCCGGAGCCCTTCCAGCATCCGCTGCTCGAGCAGCGGGTCGAGGCTGAGCACGGCGACCGCACCGTCGTTGATGTACGGCGCGAGGATCGCGGGGCCGAGCACCGAGCGGACCGCTTCGACCAGGCCGTCCAGGTCCTTGCTGGCACGGGCGCGTAGCGACAGGGCCTCGAAGATCCGGATCAGATCCCGTACCGGAACCTGCTCGTCGAGTAGGGCCTGGAGCACCCGCTGAATCTCCCCGAGCGACAGCTGCGAGGGCGTGAGCTCCTCCACCACGACCGGGTTGGTGCGTTTGACCGCGTCGACGAGCAGCCGGATGTCCTCGCGGCTGACGAGGCTGGAGGAGTTCTGCCGGACGACCTCGGCCAGGTGGGTGGTCACCACCGACGCGCGGTCTACCACGGTGGCGCCGGCCATCTCGGCCTGGTGTCGCAGCTCCGCCGGCAGCCAGATGGCGGCGAGTCCGAAGACGGGCTCCTGAGTACGCCGGCCCGGCAGGTTGTCCAGGTTGTCGCCGATGGCGAGGACGGTTCCGGGTGGCGCTTCGCCGCGGGCCATCTCGACGCCGTGCAGGCGGATGGCGTAGGTGTGCAGGGGCAGTTCGAGGCTGTCGCGGGTCCGTACCGGGGGCACAACGACGCCGATGTCGAGGGCGATCTTGCGGCGCAGCGCCTTCACCCGGTCCAGCAGGTCGCCCCCCGTGGAGGCGTCCACGAGGTCGATCACGTCGGCCGCCAGCTCCAGCTCGAGCGGGTCGACCCGCATCTCCTCGGCGAGCGCCTCCGGCGAGTCCGACAGGGGGCCGACGATCTCCCCCTCGGTCGGCTCCGGTGCAGTGTCGTCGACGCTCTTGATCCGGGTGGCGGCGATGAGCAGCGCGCCCCCGACCGCGAGGAACGGGATCTTCGGCATGCTCGGCACCAGGCACAGTGCGATGACGCCGCTGCCGGCGATCCGCAGGGGGAGCGCGGTGCGCGTCAACTGCCGGATCAGGTCGGTGCCCATGTCCTCGTCGGCCGTGGAGCGGGTGACGATCAGGCCGGTCGCGACCGACAGCAGGAGCGCCGGGATCTGCGAGACGAGGCCGTCTCCGACCGACAGCAGGCTGTAGCGCGAGATGGCGTCGGTGAACGGCATGCCGTTCTGGGCGACGCCGACGACGAAGCCGCCGACGAGGTTGACCACGGTGATGATGACGGCCGCGATCGCGTCGCCCTTGACGAACTTGCTGGCGCCGTCCATCGCGCCGTAGAAGTCGGCCTCCGCGCTCACCTCGGCGCGTCGCCGGCGGGCCTCGTTGTCGTCGATCAGGCCCGAGTTCAGGTCGGCGTCGATCGCCATCTGCTTGCCCGGCATCGCGTCGAGGGTGAACCGGGCGCCCACCTCGGCGACCCGACCGGCACCGTTGGTGATGACGATGAACTGGATCACGAGCAGGATCGCGAACACGATCAGGCCGACGACGAGGGAGCCGCCTACGACGAAGTGGCCGAACGTGTCGATGACGTTGCCGGCGAAGCCGTGCAGCAGCACAAGTCGAGTGGCGGACACATTGAGAGACAGGCGGAACAACGTCGCGACCAGCAGCAGCGATGGGAACGCCGCGAAGTCGAGCGGCCGTCGGACGAACATCGACGTGAGCAGGATCAGCAGGGCGCCGGTGATGTTGGCCGCGATCAGCAGGTCCAGCAGCATCGTCGGCAGCGGCACCACCAGCATGACCACGATGAGGACAACGCCGATGGGAACGGCCATCTGGCTCCAGCGCTGGTCCTTCACCGCGCAGGCTCCTCACGACTTCGGCGTGCACGACGCACGCGGGCTTTCCGTCCGTGGTCGTACTCGTCGCCGTCCTGGCGAGGTCCCATCGGCCGGGTCACGTCGAACCTGAGGGGTTGGCCACCCGGCGGCGGGTGCCGCGCGGCAGCTCGGGCAGTGCAAGGTCGGAGCGGGGCGACCGGTGGTGCCCGCTGGCGTAGCCGCGCGCCGAGAGCGTGAGGACGAACGCGAGGACCTGGGCCACCGCCTCGAACAAGGCGGCCGGGATCTCCTGTCCGATCTCACAGGTCGCGTGCAGGGCGCGGGCCAGCGGTACGTCCTCCACCGTGGGTACGCGGTGCTCCCGGGCTGCCTCGCGGATCCGGGCCGCGACCACACCGGCGCCCTTCGCCACGACCCGAGGGGCACCGGAGCTCGGGGAGTACGCCAGTGCGACCGCATAGTGCGTCGGGTTCGTGACCACGACGTCGGCCAACGGTACGGCCGACATCATCCGGGAGCGCGCGGCCGCGAGCTGGCGGCTCCGGATGGCGCCCTTCAGGTGCGGATCGCCCTCGGCCTGCCGATGTTCCTGCTTGACCTCGTGCTTCGACATCCGCAGCTGCTTGCCCGTGCGCCGGCGCTGGACCGCATAGTCGGCGCCCGCCAGCGCCAGGCCGGCCAGCGCGACGTCGCGGATCAGGGCGGTGACCTGGCCCGCCACGATGCCGATCACCGAGTCGACCGGCATCAGGCCACCCACGATGGGCATCAGGCCGTGCACGGTGCGCCAGACCAGGAGCCCGACGAGCGAGGTCTTGAGGACAAGCTTGGCGGCCTCCCACAGCGCCTGGGGTCCGAAGATCCGCTTGATCCCGGCCAGCGGGTTGAGCCGCGACAGCTTCGGGCGTGCCGCCTTGGTCGCGAAGTGCAGTCCGCCCTGTCCGACCGAGGAGACCACCGCCACCACTGCGACACCCGAACCGATCACGACGGTGGCGGTGCCCGCCGTGAACAGCCCGTCGCGCAGCAGCTGGATCGCTTGAGCGGTGTCCGGATGAGCCATCAACCCGTTCCCCCGGATGAACAGCTCCCGCACCGAGTCGGACACATGCAGGACGGCCCACCTCAGCAGGACCGCGGCCACCAGCATCGACGCCCAACCACCCAGCTCGGGCGTACGCGGGGTGCGTCCTTCCTTGCGCCCCTCCTTGAGCTTCTTCGGGGTCGCCTTCTCGGTCTTCTCGCCGGACACGACTCACCCGCCCGCGATCGCTGCGGTGGCGTGGGTGATCAGCTCGGTGAGGCGCTCCATGGCCGTCGGGAGCACCCGGAAGGACAGCCCCACCACCATCAAGGTCAGCGCGATCTTGGCGGGGAAGGACAGCTGGATCGCGTTCAGCTGGGGCGCCACCTTGGTCATCAGGGCAAGGCCCAGGTCGGCGACGAACAGGACTCCTACCAAGGGGAGCGCGATCTGGACGGCGCAGGTGAAGAACACGTCGGCGGCGGTCATGACGGTGTGGCTGAGGTGACCCATGTCGATGGAGGCACCGATCGGCAGCACGTCGAAGGTGTGCAGCAGGCCGCCGATCACGATCAGGTGTGCGCCGGTGACGAACAGCAGCATGGTCGCGAGCATCTGGTAGAGGCGGCCGAAGACGGAGTTGGTGTTCTGTGACAGGGGGTCGTACCCGGATGCGAGGCTGAAGCCGCCGAACACGTCGATCAGGTCGCCGGCCGCTTGGATGGCGGCGAAGATCAGGTAGGTCACGAAGCCCATCGACGCGCCGACAAGCGCTTGTACGACGGCTTCTCCGACCAACGTCACCGTCTCGGTCGGGGGCGGAGTGCTGGTGTTGGGGGCGATCGTCATGGCCAGCGCCACCGCGAGCACCACCTTGGCCGCGGACGGCACCGCCTTGGTGGAGAACGGCGGGACCACGACGAGCCACGCGACGATGCGGATCGACACGAGCAGGAGGGTGATCAGCTGCGGACCCCCGACGGACAGCGTCACGGTCGCGGTCCGACGTCAGCCGAGCAGCCGGGGCAGCTGGGCGAACAGCTGGTGCGTGAAGTCGACGAGCGTGTGCATCATCCAGTTGCCCGAGATGAGCAGGGCGATGCCGACGCCGACGACCTTCGGCACGAACGACAGCGTGAACTCCTGGATCTGCGTCACCGACTGGAACAGCGAGATGGCGAAGCCGATCACCAGGCTGGTCAGCAGTACCGGTGCGGCGAGCTTGAGGGCGACCTCCATCGTCTGCATGGCGATGGACATGACGTCGGTGTCGGTCACGGGCGCCTCACCCGTAGCTCGAGACGAGCGACCCGATCACGAGACCCCACCCGCCGACCAGGACGAAGAGCAACAGCTTGAACGGCAGCGACACCATGACCGGCGGCATCATCATCATGCCGAGCGACATCAAGCCGGCGCTGACCACGATGTCGATCACCAGGAAGGGTATGAACACGACGAAGCCGATGATGAAGGCCTGCTTCAGCTCAGTCAGGATGAACGCCGGGATCAGGGTCGTGGTCGGCACGTCGTCGCGGGTCTTGGGTGCCTCACGGTGCGCCACCTTGGTCAACATGCTCAGCTCGGCGTCGTCGGTGTTCTTGAGCATGAACTCCCGCAACGGCTGCAGTCCGTCGTTCCACGCCTGACTCTGGGTCTTGGTCCCGTGCAGGTACGGCTGGATGCCGGCGTCGTTGATCTGCGACAGCACAGGTGTCATCACGAACAGGCTGAGGAATAGTGCCAGACCGGCCAGCACCTGGTTCGGCGGGGTCTGCTGGAGGCCGAGGGCGTTGCGGGTCAGTCCGAGCACCACGAGGATCTTGGTGAAGCTCGTGCAGGTCAGCAGGATCGCCGGCAGCAGCGAGATCAGGGTCAGACCCAAGATGATGACGAGGGAGCTGCTCGGCTTGTTGGTCAGCCCGCTGAGGTCCACAGTCACACCCGGCCCGGCGGGACTCTTCGGGCCGCCGGGCTTCGTCGGCACCGCCGACGCCGCCCCGGCCGAGAGCACCAGTAGCGTCGCCAGGCTCCCGAGCAGGATCGAGGCGCGCCGTGTCCATCGGGCGCGCGGGGAGAAACCGCTCACGACTCCTCGACGCTCCCGCCGGTCGCCGGGCGGGCCCGCAGGGCGCCAACCGTCTGGCGCCAGGTCTGGGCGGACAGCAACGAGCCCTGCAGCACCGCGGCGAACCCGGAGTCGGCTGCCCGGTGCGCCGCGACCGTGGTGGGGGCGGTGATGCCTGCTGGCGTGCCGGTGGCCGGCACAGCAGCCGCGGCGGGCGCCGGCTCCGGCAGTGCGTCCGGGGGCAGCTCGGTGAGCAGGCTGACGGTGTTGTCGGTGACGCCGAGCACCAGAACCCGGTCGGCGACGGTGACGACGGAGATCGAGGAGGTACGGCTCAACGACTGCCGTCCGACCACATTGAGCACAGACCCCTGTCGCCGCCGGGTACGCCCCGGCCCCATCTTGGTGAGGGCCCAGAGCAGGCCGAGTACGACGCCCAGCGAGACGACGACCCGGATGGCCAGCTCGATCATCGATTCGCGGGGGTGGCGGGCACGAGCTCGGTGACGCGCAGACCGAAGTCCTCGTCGACGACGACGACCTCGCCGCGGGCGATCAGCCGGCCGTTGACGAGCAGGTCCACGGGGCTGCCGGCGGCCCGGTCCAGCTCGAGCACGGCCCCCGGGGTGAGGGCGAGAAGTTCACGTACCGGCAGCCGCGTGCGTCCGAGCTCGACGGTGACCTCCATCATGACGCCGTGCAGCATCTCCAGGCCGGGCCGGTTGCTGGTTCGCGGTGCCGGCTGGGCGAGGTCGAGCAGCACGATGGCGTGGACCCGCGTACCGTCCACGAGCGCGACGGCGTAGGCGTCGGCGCCGAAGCGGGCAAGCGCGTCGGTGGCGTCCACGGACTGGGCGGCCGCAGCGCCGGGGGCACCGGTCTCGCGGGCCGCCGCGTCCAGCGCGGGTTGCAGCGCCGCGCCGAGGTCGAGGTCGCCGATCGGGCTCGACGCCAGCGCCTGCACGAGGTCCTCACCGACGAGCACGGCGACCGACCCCTGCGACCCGACCAGCTGGCTCACGGCCGCGCCCGACCAGACGGTGGCGTCCACGGCGTTGGCCGGACCCGGCTCGGCCGTGGTTAGCGGCGCACCTGCCGGGACGTGCGGCGCGGCGGCGTCGGCGACCGAACGGGCCCGGCGTGCGCCGTCCGCGTCGACCTGAGGCGTCGGGATGAACGAGGGGCTGGTCATGGTGGTCACGAGTACTCCTGTGGGGAGGCGTTGCTGGCGGGAGGAGCGACGACGAGGCAGGCGAGACGCCGGCCCCGGGCGCCCGGGGTGGCATGGGCGAACACCACGTCGCCGGAGGTGACGTCGAGGGGGGCCGCGGCAGGGTGAGCGAGACGCACGACGTCCCCCGGGACCAGCTCCATCAACACGGAGGGGTCGATGGAGGTGGCCCGGAAGCGTACGGACACGTCGACGGGCACCTGCCCGAAGCTGTCGCCGAGCACGTCGGCAGCGATCCGGCGCTGCTCCTGCTCGCGCTCGGAGACGGCGCCGCTGCCACCGGCGGCGGTGAGGTAGGGGAGCAGCCCGGGGAACGGCAGGCACACCGTGACGATGTGGTCGATCTCGCCGATCCGCAGGTCGAGGGTGGACACGACGACCGCGTCGGACGCCGCGGCGGCTTGGGCGAACTGCGGGTTGTACTCGACCCCGGTGACGACCGGGTCCACGACCACGAGCGACTCGAAGGCGTAGCGCATCTCCGACAGCAGCCGCTCTACGAGTCCCTGCACGAGGGCGTTCTCGATCTCGGTCAGGGGTCGATCCGGCTGCTCCCCGGAGCCGGGGCCACCGAGCAGGTGGTCGACGAACGCCATCGCGGCGGCGATCGGGATCTCCATGACGCCGGCACCGGGGACCGGCTCGACCGACAGCACGCACATGTACGTCTGCGGCGCGAGGCTCTGGACGTACTCGGTGTAGGTCAGCTGCTCGACGTTGGCGAGGCCCACCTGGCAGACCGCGCGCAGCGTCGACGTGAGCACGGTCGTGGCCTGTCGGCTGAACGTCTCCATCGCGATCTGCAGGGTGCGGCTGTGCTCGCGCGACAACGTGGTGGGACGCCGGAAGTCGTACGGCACTGGGCCGCCGGAGCCGTGCCTGCGCCGCGTGCCCGCGCGGGGGCTCACGGAGAGGTCGGATCCGACACCTGTCACGTGGGTGCGTATCGGCCTGCCGGGGGCAGACCTGAGTGGTCCGGGCCTGATTGGTCCGGTCCGGGGCTGTTGGGCGGCCCCGGAGTGTGCGGGATGGTGTGCGCTACTGCGTCACGAAGTCCGTGAAGTAGACGTCCATCACCTGCCCGCTGTAGAGCTTGTCGAGCTTGCCGACCAGCTGCTTCTTCAGCCGTTCGCGGCCGGCCGGCTGGAGCAGTTCTGCGACGCTGCGCCCCGAGAACACGCTGATCGCGGCGTCGAGGGCCTTGCTCCCGTCGACGGCGGGGGCGCCCTGGGTCTCCTGCAGAGCGATCCCGAGCCTGAGGTAGTGGCCGCCCTGGAGGTTCACCTGGATGTCAGTGAGCGGCGCGACCGCTCCGGGCTGCGGGGTGCTCGGTCCGGCCGGCTTGAGCACGAAGAAGTACGCGCCGCCACCTGCGATTGCGAGCACGACCGCGATCACGATGAACAGCTTCTTCTTGCTCTTGGGCTTGGCGGACGCCTTGGTGGCCGTCGGCGCCTCGGCGATGGCGGTCATGGGGTCACGCTCCCGGTGTCGGTGGGCGGAGTGGGGTTGGAGTGGTAGGGCGGTAGGGCCGCGGCGGCCGCCTTCAGGTACGACCGTGCCTCGCCGGTCAGCGTTGACAGCACGAGGATGTCGACACGACGGTTGAGCCGCTGCGAGCCGGGCAGCTTCGGGTTCACCAGGGGGCGGGTGTGGCCGTACGCCGAGGCGTGCATCCGGGCGAGCGGGATGTCCGCGTGCCGGGCGATGTAGCGCAGCACGGTGATCGCCCGGGCCGAGGACAGGTCCCAGTCGCTGGCGTAGTACTTCGGCTTCACCGGCACCTGGTTGGTGTGGCCGGCGATCTCCAGCTGGTTCTTCAACGTGGACAGCACCGGGGACAGCACGTCGAGAACCTCCCTGCCGCGGGGCGTGAGACCGGCCAGGTTGGGCGCGAAGACGATGTGCTTGGACACCAGGCTCACCCGCAGCCCTTGGTCGTCGATCGCGATCCTCACGTCGTCAGCGAGACCCTGCGCCTTCAGCGCCGCCTCGATCTTGCGTCGGGCGGCGTCGAGGCGGACGGCCTCTGCCTTGGCCTCCGCCTGGATCCGCTGGTTCTGCAGCTGCTGAGCCTGGCTGACGGCCTGGCCGATGGCCTGGTTGACCTGCTGCTGCTGCACGGTGGCCGGGTTGCTGTTCTGCGCCGTCTGAGCAGACTGGTTGGAGCTGCTGGACGACGACTGCCCACTGAGCATCGGCTGGCTGCCCATGTTGTCCAGGACCGACGTCGACTGGTCGAGCACCGAGTCGTGCTGACCGAAGCCGGTGGCCAGGCCCTCCTTGAGGGCGTTGAACTTCTTCTGGTCGACCTGGCTGACGGCGAACAGTACGATGAAGAGCACCATGAGCAGCGTGATCATGTCGGCGTACGTCACCAGCCAGCGCTCATGGCTGCCGTGCTCCTCGTCCTCCTCCCGGCGACCGTGCCGTCGCCCCGCCCGGGCCATGTCAGGCCGCCTGCTCGGCCGGGGTCCGCTCGTGCTCAGCGAGCAGTGAGCTGAGCTTCTGGGCCACGATCCGCGGGTTGGATCCGGCCTGGATCGCGAGTACGCCCTCGACGACCAGCTCCATCCGGGTCGCCTCGATCTCGCCGAGTCGGCGGAGCCGGTTGCCCATCGGCAGCCACATCATGTTGGCCGACATGACTCCCCACAGGGTCGCGATGAAGGCTCCCGCGATGAGGTGGCCGAGCTTGTCCGGCTGGGAGAGGTTCTCGAGCACGTGCACCAGCCCGATGACGGTGCCGATGATGCCGATGGTGGGGGCGTAGCCGCCCATGTCCATGAAGAACTTCGCGCCGTGCTTGTCCGCCGCCCGCTTGGCGTACAGCTCGGCCTCGAGGATCTCGCGCAGCTCCTCGGGGTCCGTGCCGTCGACGGCCAGCTCGAGTCCGCGCTTGAGGAACTCGTCGTCGCAGTCGCGCAGCGCGTCCTCGAGGGAGAGCAGACCTTCGCGGCGGGCGCGCTCGGCCATCGAGACGATCATCGGCACCACCTCGTTGGTCGGCCGCGGCTTGGCGGTCAGCGCCAGCTTCAGCGACCCGATCACGGCCTTGGTGTCGGACAGGATGCCGCCGGCCATGGCGGCGCCGAACGTGCCGCCGAACACGAGCAGCATGGCGGCAGGGGACACGATCGCCATCGGGCTGCCACCCTCGAGCACCATCGACGCCATCAGGGCCCCGAAGGCCAGTCCGATCCCGCCCATCGTGGCCGGATCCATCAGGACTCCCCGCGGGTCAGGTGTACGACCACGGCGTCCTGGCCGCGGTCGAAGTCGCCGGGGTGGTCGGTGTCGGTCCAGTCGCCGGAGCCGCCGGAGTCGCCGGAGTCCCCGGAGTCGCCGATGCCGTCGGTGTCGCGCCAGGGCGAGCGGGCGAGCGTGGGACGCACGGCGTGCAGGCCGACCTGCCCCGCTCCACCCCCGGTGGCGTACGCGGAGATGTCGGTGGCGATGGCCAGCAGGCTGGCGCGGTACTCACGGACGGCCTCGGCGACCTCGCGCAGCGACTCGGCGACGACGTACTTCGTGCCGTCGATGAGCGTGATGACCGTGTCAGGCGTGCAGTCGGCCCGTTCGATCAGGTCCGGGTTGAGCGCGAAGCCCGAGCCGGAGAGGCGCGTGAGGGTGATCACGAGTGCACCGTCCTTGTGCGTTCGTCGTGAGGCCTTCCTTGGCCTCGACGTCCTGATCGGCACCGTGGTCGCTGACCTGAGCGGTCTGCGCCGGGTTGGGCCTCGGCCGTCCGCCGTCCGCTGTCCGCTGGCGGGGCATGATCCGCATGGGTTTCGTGTGTGCGGGTCCGCTCCCATCAGCGTCAGGCCGCAGCGCCCGCAGCGGGTCGCGGCGTCGTCGCAGGGACCCCAGCGCCCGCAGGCCCCGGTGTCGTGACGGTTGCCCCGGATGGGGTCCGGTTGGGGTGCATCGGTCACGACGGTGGTGCGGGAGCGACCCCGGGGCGACACGAGCAGCCGCGCGGGTGCGGGAGTGACCCCGCGGCCCCCGGTGTCGTGACGGTTGCCTGCCCCGGATGGGGTTTGGTTGGGGTGCATCGGTCACGACACGGGTGGGGGAGTGACCCCAGGGGGACACGAGCCGACCACCTGGCACCAGCGGAGGCGCCGGGCCGGTCCGGCGCGGGCCGGGCTGGCGTCGAGCGTGGGACGGGCCGGCAGCGGGGTGCGAACAGCAAGCCCCCGGTGCCGGCCCGTGCCGGCCACCTTCCTCGCGGAAGTGCTACTGCTTCATGTTGACCAGGTCCTGCAGCACCTGGTCGGAGGTGGTGATGACCTTCGAGTTCGCCTGGAAGCCGCGCTGCGCGACGATCAGGTTGGTGAACTCCTGCGCCAGGTCGACGTTGGACATCTCCAGGCAGCCGGTGAGCAGCTTGCCGTTGCCGGCCTGGCCGGGCGCGTTCAGCTGCGCCGCGCCACTGTTGCCGCTGGGCCGGTACATCGTGTCGCCGGTCTTTTCCAGTCCGGCCGGGTTGGCGAAGTTGGCCAGTGCGACCTGGCCGAGCACCTTCTGGGTGCCGTCGGCGTAGACACCGTTGATGGTCCCGTCGTCGGCGATGGCGTACGACTCCAACGGGTTGGCCGCGCCCTTGTTGACGATGTCAGGGATCGTGATGTCCTGCGCCGGTCCGGCGGTGTTGATGTTGCCGGCTGCGTCGGGCATGTATCCCTGGACGATGTCGCCGTCCGGGTCGACCAGGCGACCCTGGCCGTCGAAGGCGAACGCGCCGGCGCGCGTGTACATGTCCTCCGTACCCCGCTTGACGACGAACATGCCGTCACCCTGGATCATCATGTTCGTGGGAACGCCCGTGGTCTGAGCGGCGCCCTGTCCCATGTTGGTGGCGACGCCGGCGAGCTGCACACCGAGACCGATCTGGATCGGGTTGGTGCCGCCCTGGTTGGCGGCGCCGGCGCTGCCGGCGGTGAGCATCTGGGACAGCGTGTCCTGGAAGATGGTCTGACTTGACTTGAAGCCGACGGTGTTGACGTTGGCGACGTTGTTGCCGGTCACGTCGAGCATCGTCTGGTTCACGCGCAGGCCGCTGATCGCGGCGTACAAGGAGCGCAGCATCGGTGGGTCCTCTCGGATGGGTCCGGCTCGGCGCCGGCCGCGGATGGTGGTGGTGGCCGCAGTCCGCGGTCAGCCGGTGGTGGTGGTGCTGGTTGAGCCATCCGTGGCCGTGCTGCCGGTACCGTCCGTGGTACCTGAGCTGGTAGTGGCGTCGCCGGTGACCCCGACGACGTCGTTGATCGACACCTTGGTGCCGCCGATGTCGAGCACCGGTCCGGTCGCCTCGAACCGGACCGACGAGACCAGCCCGGTGTGCTCTGCGCCGTTGGAGTCGACGTACGAGACGTGCTTGCCGACCAGGCTGCTTGCCCCGAAGGACATCTGCAGCATCACGGTCATCGCACTCTGGTCGGCGACACTGGTCATCTTCTCCAGCGAGCTGAACTGCGCCGACTGGGTGAGGAACTGTGTCGAGTCCGTCGGGTTCATCGGGTCCTGGTATTTGAGCTGAGCGACGAGCAGCTTCAGAAAGGTGTTCTCGTCGAGCTGGTTGCCGGTGTTGTTCGGCGTGGTGGAGCCGAGGCCCAGGGGGCCGCCGGACTGGTCGACGGGTTGCACGGTCATGAGGTCACCTCACAGGCGAAGGTCGACGCCGTCGGCGTCGTTCCTAGTGGTTGGTTGGGGCGAAGTGGCGACGAGGCGGGCGGGTGCAGCGCTGGTACGCCGGGGGGTGTCGGTCGAGGGCGATCGCTGCTCACCGTGTCCGTGCGCACCTGCGTGGGCGCCCCCTCCTCCGGTCTGGTCGAGGAGGTCGCGGACATCTACCTGCCCGGCACCGAGGCCGGCATCGGTGAGCAGCCGACGAAGGTCCGACGAGCCGGCATCCAGGGCCGCGCGGGTGCCGTCGTGTGTGCTGGCCAGGATGACATCGACGATCCCGTGTCGAACCCGGACGCTCACGTCGACCTGTCCGAGATCGGCAGGGTGCAGCCGCAGGGTCAGCTGCTGGTCGCCCGCCCCGTTGCCAGCGAGCCGGGTGATCGCCTGCGCCGCCTGTTGGCGGACGGCGGCCGCCTGGAGCGGGCTCAACGTGGCAGGCAGTCCCGGGTCCACGCTCGCCGAGCCGGACGTGCTGCCGGCGGCGGTCGGCGCGTTCGGCAGTGCATTGGCCGGGGGGCCGGCCGATGCGGGACCGCCGGTCGTGTCGGGGCCGTCCGTGTCGGGGCCGTCCATGTTGGCCTGGACGGGGCGCGGAGCCGGGTCCGACGACGCCGGGTCGGACGGAGCCGGGTCGGACGGCGCCGGCGGCGCAGCGGAGGAGCCGCCAGGTCCGGAACCCGTCGGTACACCCGGTGCCGGCCCGGCGAGAAGCGCGGTGGACGCTCCGTCAGGAAGCGCGATGGCCTCCCCGGTGGGAACGGGCGCTGCCGGCCCGGTGGGAACCGGCGCTGCCGCCCCAGTGGGAACGGGCGCTGCGGCCCCGGTGGGAACGGGCGGGGCCTCCCCGGCCAGCTCGTCGGCTGCGTCCTCCGGCGGCGCCGCGCCCTGGTTGGCCAGAGCCGCGAATCGCGCGGAGGCCAGCAGCCGGGCAGCCGACACGTCGGCTGCGGTCGTCGCGACCCGCTTGATCGCGAAGCGGGCGTCATCGGCCGGGTTCCGGTTCGACATGGCGGGTCCCTTCGTCACGACCGGAGCGCCGCCAGATGGCGACGACGGCCCCCTTGCCGTGCCCCCGGCCGCCGTGGGGGTCTGCGGGCTGAGCGCGGCGACGGTGCCGCCCAGGGTGTGGGGCGTGGCGTGGGCCACGTTTCCGGGCACGGCACTTGGTCCGGCCGGCGCGGCTGCGACGAACGTCGGTACGCCCGCGCCTCCACCGGTCGCGGCGACCGCCGCCGCCGGTCCGCCGTCGGTGAGCGAGGCGCCAGATGAGGCCGGCGTGACCGGGTCACCGAGCAGCGGGGCCACCAAGGCGAGGAACGCGGCGCCGGCGCCGGCTGCCGCCAGGTCACCGGCGGCGCCTGTCGTCGTCGCGTCGTGCCCGCTGGGCACCGGACGTGCCGCGGCTGGGATGCTCACGCCACCTCCCGCATAGCCAGCTGGGACTGGTACGCCAGCACCGAGCGCACGTAGCTCTGCGTCTCGGGGTACGGCGGGATGCCGCCGTACCGGTGCACTGCGCCCGGCCCTGCGTTGTACGCGGCCAACGCGAGAGGCGTCGACCCGAACTCGCGCTGCAGGCTGCCCAACAGCTTGGCGGCGCCGTTCACGGCCTGGGTGGGGTCGAAGGGATTGCTGACGCCGAGACCCGCTGCGGTGCTGGGCATCAGCTGCATCAGGCCCTGCGCCCCTGCAGGCGAGACCGCGGAGGGGTCGAACCCCGACTCCTGCTTCGCGACGGCGGCGAGCAGGCTCGGGTCGACGCCGTACTTCGCCCCAGCCTGTGCGAACAACGAGTCCAGCGCGGCTGGGCTGCCATTGTCCGGCGGAGTCGGCGCGGTCGCCGCGGCGCCTGTCATCACCCGACGGATCGCCGTCGGCGTCTCGTAGACGGGCGCGATCCGCACCGCGAGTCCTGGCCGAGGCGACTCGATCATCTGGTTGTCGCCGACGTAGATACCGACGTGGTGCGCCGGGTCGCCGAAGGCGAGGATGTCTCCGGGTTGGGCGTGTGCGAGGTCGGGCACGGCGGTCCCGACGTGCGCCTGGTCGGCGGCCACCCTGGGCAGGTCGACCCCGAGGTCGCGGTAGACGACCTGCACGAGGCCGGAGCAGTCGAGGCCGGTCTTGGGGTCGGTGCCACCCCAGACGTAGGGCACGCCGAGGTACTTCTTGGCGTCGTCCACCACGGCTTGGCCGGAGACGGACGCGGTACCGCCGAGAGTCGCGTCCGGCAGACCGGTCGTACCGGCGCTCAGCTCGGCGGGCGCAGCGCCACTGAGCAGGGACGCCTGCGCCATCGCGCTGGAGAACGCAGCGGCGCTCGTCGGCGTCGACGGCTGACCGGACAACGCCGCCAACCCGGACTGGATCTGCTGGATCCGCGTGGTCACGTCGGTGATGCTCATGACGACACCTCCCCGTCCCGGGCGCGCCGGTGGTGCAGCTGCTCGGCGATCAGGTCCAGCTCGCGGGTCTCGCGCCGCTCACGCTCGCTGCGCTCGGCCTCGGCACGCCGCTCCACCAGCCGTTCGACCGTCCGCAGCGAGACTCGGTCGTCCTGCCAGCGGCGGCGCGCGACGGAGGTGGTCAGGGCGCTGTCGCGCGCCACCTGGTCGCGGTGGTCGAGCACGTTCGCGGCGACGACGAGGGCGGCCCGGTGGGCGAGAAAGCGCTGCGGGCTGCCGTCCACGGCGCGCGGCTCCTCCGAGTACGCAGCCCGGGCGACGGCTGCCGCGTGGTCCCGTTCGGCGGTCAGCGCAGCGCTGGTGAGCAGGCCCACGAGGCTGTCCTTCTCGCGTGCCTCGCGAACCCGTGCCAGCACGGCCAGAGCGCGACTCATGGGGCACTCACCAGCTCGTGCAACGCGCTCCAGGTGTCGGCCAGATCACTGTGCTCGTCGACCCGCTGGCGGCAGAACGCGTCGAGCGCCGGCTTCAGCGCGAGCGCGCGGTCGGCAACCGGGTTGGTGCCCGCGACGTACGCGCCGATCTCGACCAGCTCGCGGACATCCGCGTGCGCGGCGAGCAGCCGCCGGACCTCGGTGGCGTCGGCCTGCTGCACGTCGTCGGTGACGGCGCTGGTGAGTCGCGACACCGAACCAAGCACGTCGATGCTGGGGTAGTGCCCGGCGGACGCCAGCCGGCGTGACAACACCACATGCCCGTCCAGGTACGACCGGGCCGAGTCACCGATCGGGTCGTGGATGTCGTCGCCCTCGACCAGGATCGTGTACAGCCCGGTGATCGAGCCGTGCCGGGCGGGTCCCGCGCGTTCGACGAGCCGGGCCAGCAGCGCGAACACGCTCGGCGGGTAGCCGCGCGTCGCCGGGGGCTCACCGGCGGACAACCCCACCTCGCGCTGCGCCATCGCGACCCGGGTGAGGCTGTCCATCATCAGCACGACGTCGGCCCCCTGGTCGCGGAAGGACTCAGCGATCCGGGTGGCGACGAACGCAGCCCGCAGGCGCTCGACCGGCGGTGCGTCCGACGTGGCCACGACGACCACCGAACGCGACAACCCGTCCGCGCCGAGGTCGTTCTCCAGGAACTCGCGAACCTCGCGGCCCCGCTCTCCGACGAGCGCGACGACGCACACGTTGGCGCGAGTGTTGCGCGCGATCAGCGACAACAGTGTCGACTTGCCCACGCCCGAACCGGCCATGATCCCCAACCGTTGACCGCGGCCGCACGGGATGAGCGCGTCGAGGGCGCGTACGCCGAGGCCGACCTGCGCGTCGATGCGTGACCGGGTCAGCGCCTCGGGAGCCTGATGCTCCACTGGCACCCGCGGCAGGTGGTCGAGCGACGGGCCGCCGTCCAGCGGCCGTCCGAGCCCGTCGAGCACGCGGCCAAGCAAAGCGGGACCGACGGGCACCTGCAGCGGTGCACCGGTGGCGAGGACCGGGTCACCGGCCGCCACTCCGGTGGTGGACCCCAACGGCAGGCAGATCAGTCCGCGGACGGTCGCGGCCGCGACTTCCGCGAGCAGCGGCGTGGTGGTACGCCCGGTGCCGACCTCGACGAGGTCGCCGACGGCGGCGTCGACACCTCGCACCAGCAGGCTGAGACCCACGGCCTCCACGACCTGGCCGGTGGCGATCGGTCGTGCCGCCTGCAGGGCTGTGTGCACGCGCTCCGCGGACAGCGTCTGGGCGAGGACCTGCGTGGCAGTCACGGGAGCAGAACCTCCCGGACTCGGGCGAGCGCGGCGCCGAGGGTGGCGTCGACGGTGGTCGCGCCGGAGACCGCGACGGCGTCGCCGGGTTGCACGCTGGGATCGGGCGTCAGGCTGACCTGCGGCGGAACGTTGGTGCCCAGCTCGGCCAGCATCGTGATGTCGGCCGGGTTGAGCCGGACGACCACGGGCAGGCCGGTGGGTGCCAGCGTCAATGCCCGCAGCACCGCCGCTTGCGCCGACCCGGGCCCGTCGGCAAGCTCGCGGCCGAGCAGGACCTCTGTCAGCGCCAAGGCCACCTCGCCGGCCCGCGACTCGACCGCCGCGCACGCGGCGGCCATCGACTTGTCGAGGCGTTGGGTGGCGGCGACCACAGCGTGCAGGGCCTGCTCAGCCTGGTCGGCGTACCGTGCCCGCTCGGCGGCCAAGGTGCTCGCGTGCTCTGAGGCGGCCGCCGCAGACTCGTCGGCCGCCTTGCGCCGCCCTTGGGCCCAGCCGGACGAGAAACCCTCGGCGCGGGCGGCCTGCCGCACTCGGTCGGCGAGAAGCCCCAGCGAGGCCTCGGTGACCGCGTCGCCACGGACCTGTCCCTCGCCCAACCGGGTCCACCGGCCGTCCACGAGGTCGGTGTCCATCGGGGCCCGGGTCGCATCCGTCGCGCCGGCCCCGTGCAGCAGGGTCGACTCAGACCACGAACTCGTCATCGCCCGACCTCCTCACCACGATCTGGCCGGACTCCTCCAGCTCGCGGATGGCACGGATGACCTTCTGCTGCGCCTCCTCGACCTGACGCAACCGGACTTGGCCGAGCAGGTCGACCTCCTCCAGCAAGGTGGTCGCCGCGCGCTCAGACAGGTTGTCGGTGACCTTGGCGCGGACCTCGTCGCTGACACCTTTCAGGGCCATCGCGAGGTCTGCGGTGTCGACCTGACGAAGCACCTGCTGGATCGAACGGTCGTCCAGGCTGGTGATGTCCTCGAACACGAACATCCGCGCCTTGACCTCCTCGGCCAGCTCCGGGTCGCGGCTCTCCAGGCCCTCCACGATCAGCCGTTCGGTGGCGCGGTCGGAACGGTTGATGATGTCGACCAGCGGGTCGACGCCGCCGACCACCGAGAGCTCGGCAGGGGCCAGCACCGACGACAGCTTCCGCTCCAGCAGCGACTCGACCTGCCGGATGATCGTCGGCGACGTGCGGTCCATGACGGCGATCCGGTGGGCGACCTCGGCCTGCCGTTCCGGGCCGAGGCCGGACAGGACCAGAGACGCCTTCTCGGCGGTCATGTGCGCGAGTACGAGTGCGATCACCTGTGGGTGCTCGTCGGCGATGAACGACAACAGCTGGCGAGGGTCGGCGCGGTGCAGGAACTGGAACGGCATCTGCAGCGCGGTCGCGGACAGTCGCCCCATGATCGAGCCGGCCCGCTCGTCGCCGAGAGACGCCTCCAGCAGGTCCTGAGCGAACGACAGCCCGCCCTGCGTGACGTACGCCCGTTCGCGCGCGAGCTCGCGGAACTGGTCCAGGACCTGCTTGGTCTGGGTCGCGCCGATGTTCTCGCACCGCGCGATCTCCATCGACAGCGCCTCGACCTCGCTCTCGCGCAAACGGCTGAGCACGGTCGAGGCTTGGTCGCGACCCAGCGCGATCAGCAGGATCGCGGCCTTCCGCAGACCTTCCGGGGTGGCGGTCGCGGTGCTCACGAGGAGTTCACCAGCCAGCCGCGCAACAGCTGCGCCACCTCTTCGGGCTGCCGCTCGATCAGCGCGGCGATCTCGTTGCGGGCCACCTCGCTCTCGTCAGGTTCCGGCGCCCCCGGCACGCCTGACTCGAGGGCGAGCGATCCGGTCGGGCCGCCGGCGCTGAGCGCGTCCGTGTCGGCACGGGCCAGCGCGTCGACTCGCAGCTGCTCGACGACGTAACGCGTCGCGTCGGTCCGTTGCTGATTGCGTTTGCGGGAGCGCACCCATGCGGCGAACGCGATGAACAGCACCAGCAGCACCAGGCCGCCGGTCTTCAGCATGGAGTACATCTGCGCCTTGGAGTCGGCCGACTTCTGGGCGGCGACCGCCTTGGCCGCGGCCGCCTCGGCGCTGTGGTCGAAGGCAACGGCCGACACGTCGATCGAGTCGCCCCTCTTGGTATTGATGCCCAGCGCAGACGACAACATGCCCTGCACCTGGGCGGTGTTGACCTTGCCGAGGTGGGAGCTGTCGAGCACCGCCGACACGTGGATGTCCTGCACCGACCCGGGCGCCGCCACCCGATGCTCCACCTGCTTGCCGACGGAGTTGTCCACCACAGCCGAGCTCTTGTCGTACTTCGAGGTGCCCTTGCCAGTGCCGCCGGGGGTCAGCTGACCACTGGGGCCGACCACGCCGCCGGTCGTCGCGCCGCTGGGCGACGTGTACTTCTCGCTGGTCGTCGAGCTCGACAACGGCGGCACATGCTTGTCGTAGAAGTAGCGCGTCGTGCTGGTGGCGGTGGTGTCGAAGTTGAGGTCGGCGGTCACCTTCGCGATCGCGTTGCCTGGCCCGTAGACGCGGTCCAGCAT
The DNA here is from genome assembly GCA_050700835.1 of Nocardioidaceae bacterium. Lineage (GTDB taxonomy): Bacteria > Actinomycetota > Actinomycetes > Propionibacteriales > Nocardioidaceae > JBOHDX01. Next base: position 20,593 of record JBOHDX010000080.1, on the reverse strand, counting down.
GGCCTGCGCGATGGACGTCTCGCGCTGCTCGAACGCCTGCACCTGGGCGTCACGGCTGTCCGCGCCGACCATCAGGTCGCCGGTCCCGGGCGACGACAGCACGTCCCCGTGCGCGTCTGTGACGGTGACCTGATTGGGGTCGAGGTTCTGGGTGGAGGACGCGACCAGGTGGACGATGGCCTGGACCTGCTCGCTGGTCAGTGTGCTGCCCGGATCGGTCGCGACCAGGACCGACGCCGTGGTCTTGCCCTGGTCGGTGCTGAAGGCGTCCTGCTGCGGCATCGACAGCAGCACGGTGGCGGTGGTCACGCCGTCGATCGACTCGATCGTCTTCTCCAGCTCGCCCTCCATCGCCCGCTTGAAGTTGACGTCCTGCTCGAACGACGAAGTGGACAGCCCGCCCTTGTCGAGCAGGCTGTAGCCCTGGGACGTGGACGAGGGCAGTCCGGCCCCACTGAGCTTGATCCGCTCGGCGTACACCTTGTCCTGCGGAACCAGGACGGTCGCGCCGCCGTCGCTCAGCTGGTACGGCGTGCCGTCGCTGTTCAGCTTGTCCACGACCGCGGACGCGTCCGCCGGCGCGAGGTTGGCGAACAGCGTCGCGTACGTCGGGGTCGACGCCCAGCGGAAGATGAGGCCGCCGGCGATCACCAGTACGAGCGTGCCGATGATTGCGGTGACCTTCTGGCCGAGGGTGAAGCCCGCGAACGTGTTTCGGGCCCGGGTCGCGAGCTCGGTGACCTGTGTCTTCATCAGACCGGCATCTGCATGATGGAGTTGAAGGCCTCGAGCGCCTTGTTGCGCACGGCCACGGTCAGCTGCGTCGCGACGGAGGCCTCAGTGGCCGCCACGGTGTAGTCGTGAATGTTGGCGAGGTTGCCGGTGGCCGCCTGGACGGCGAGGTTGTCGGCGTTGCTCTGCAGGCCCTGGAGCTGTTGCAGCCCCTGCCCGAGCAGCTGGCCGAAGTCGGCGGAGCCGGTCGCACCGGTGGCGCCGGCAGACGTCGAACCGGTCGGCCCGGCGGGAGGCTGCGTCAGCGTGGTCGGGGTCATGGGCACGAAGCCCGCAGCCCCGATGGCGGGTACGGTCATGCGCCCTTGCCAATCGAGAGGGCGCTGGAGTACACGTCCTGCGCGTTCTTCGCCACCTGGACCTGGGCCTGGAAGCCACGCTGCGCCATGATCAGCTCGCTCATCTGGTCGGCCAGGTCGATGTCGGGCTGCCGGACGTTGCCGTTGGCGTCGGCGAGCGGGTTGTTCGGGTCGTTGACCACCCGGCCGGTCGGATCGCCGAGCGCGATCCCCGACACTCCGACCCCTTCGCCGTTCGGCAGCGCCTGCGCCTCGACGTACTGCGCCTGGAAGGCGGGCCCGCTGGTCGGCATCGTGGTGTTGACGTTGGAGATGTTGTACGCCAGCGCGTCGAGCCACGTCTGGTGCATGTTCAAGCCGCTCGAGGCGATGCCCAGCATGTCGAAGGCACCCATCACATGCCGCCGATCGAGGCGCGCAGCAAGCCGTAATGGTCGTCGACGGCCCGGCTCACCAGCTGGTACTGGTACAGCGACTGCGTCGCCGTCATCGTCTCGGTGGCGAGGTCGACGTTGTTGCCGTTCGCGCCCACCGGGGCGTCGGACGTCGACACGGACGGGGTGGCGCCCGCGATGTCCTGGGCGACGGTGTTGTCGTCGCCGGCGCCGAGTGCCTGAGTCAGCGCGGACTCGAAGTCGACGGACTGGGCGTGGTAGCCCGGCGTGTCGACGTTGGCGATGTTGTTGGCGGCGACCTGCTGGCGCATGGCCAGACCGTCCAACGCGGACTGGAGGGTGAGTGAGACGACGTCGGGCACGACTGCTCTCCACAATGTGAAAGGAGTGACGTGGTGCCGGTCCGTCGGCGGGTGGTGCGTTCCCTCGGGTGCTTCTTCGGCCGTGGCGGGGCGAACCTGAGAGAACTGTCCGAACCACCTCGGCGTTGGCTCCCGACTAGGCGCGCAGGTCCAGGAACACCGGAGCCTTCGGCACCGCGCCGCTGGTGAGCCGGCCGGTGAGGCTGGCCTGGCGGCGGGTGTGCGTCATGCGCCCGGTGATGTCCTGGCAGGCTCGCAGCTGGCGGTCGAGCAGCAGCCGCGCGCGGGGGAGCAGGTCCTGCGGCATCGGGCCATGCACGAGCGGCGGCTGCCAGGTGACCTGCGGCTCCGGTGTCGCGTTGGCCGCCAGCAGCCGCTCAGCGTCGTCGACGTCCTGCTCGAGCGCATCCAGCGCGCTCACCCACGCGCGGTGCCACTCGGGGACGTTGCCTTGATGGTCGCTCACGCGCTGGCCACCGTGACGGCTCCACCGGCGAGCTGGGTGGCCGCGTCGTTCCACGCCTCCCCGATCGGGGTCACCAGGTCGCGACACAGCGCGGTGAGCTCCGGATCCCTGCGTACGTTGGCTTGCACGAGGGTGTTGTGCAGATAGGCATACAGCGAGGCGAGCCGGTCGGCACCGTCCCAGAGATCCTTGCGCAGCGAGGACAGGAGCTCGAGCACGATGTCCTGTGCGTGCATGAGCTGCGCGGACGCGTCCTCGTGCCGCCCCTCGATCGCGGCCGTCTCGGCACGGTCCAGGTCGAGCAGCAGCCGCTCGTACAGGAGCACGAGCAGGCGTTCGGCGCTGACCGTGCTGACCATGCTGGTCATGTAGGTCGAGCGTGCGGTGACCGTCATCGTGGTGTCCTTGTCGGATCTGGGTCGGATCTGGGTCGGATCTAGGTCGGATCTGGGTCAGGGCTTGGACGCGCTGGAGTTGGCGCTCAGCGACGAGATCTGACTCGACAACCACGCGGACTGGCTCTGCAGCTGACCGAGAGTGGTCTCCAACGCGGCGTACTGCGCCTGCAGGGAGTCCTGCTTCGCCTGCAGGCGAACGTCCCACGCAGCGATCGAGTCGTTGAGGGTCTTGATCGAGTCGTTGGTCGAGCTGATCGAGCTGGTCAGGCTTCCTTGCACGGAGTCGCTGGCCAGCTGCGCCGTGCGGGCCAGCATGCCGGCAAAGCCGCTGGTGAGGGTGAACGTGCCACTGACCGACCCGTTGGTCGCCAGGGTCAGGCCGTCCACCGAGCTGCCGCCGGGGCCCGTCAGGATCCCGTTGGAGCCGGTCACGGCCGTCCCGTCCAGCGTCCCGGTGGTCACCCCTCCGGTCGTGGTCGCGTCGAGCTGGTACGACCCCGGAAGGCTGCGCCAGGTCGATGCGACGTAGGAGGCGGACCCGGTGCCCGACCAGGTGCCGGAGGTGACGAAGTACGACGCGGTCTTGGACGGGTCGGCGGTGAAGGCCGTCTCGAACGCCGACTGGTCGAACGTGACCGCACCGCTTCGGTCGACGCCGATGCCGACGTCGGCCAGCGACTTGCCTCCGACGCCTGCAGTCACCGTGGAGAGCAGCTGGTCGCGCAGGTTGCGGGCCGTGGAGCTCCCCACCAGCGGTCCACCGGTCGAGGTACTGGTGTCGTAGGCGGTGTCGGCGCCGATCTCGGTGAGCACCGCGTTGACCTGGTCGATCAGGGACTTCACCGAGCTCGACACCTTCGACACGTCGTTGGTGACGTTGACCGTGACCGCGGTGTTCGCGGCGGTCCCGGCGGCCACGGTGAAGGACAGACCGGTGAGCACGCCTGAGAACGTGTTGGTGGACGAGTGCACGGTGTCGGCACCGATGGTCACGGCGGCGTCCTGGCCGGCGGCGACGCTGGCGCCGCCGAGGATCGCGGACCCGTCGGAGGCGGTCAGTGTGAAGGCCGACGCGGCACCGGTCGCCTTGGCTGTGACCGACAGCCGGTACGTTCCGTCGTCGAGCTTGACCGTGCTGGCGCGCAGCCCGGCGCTCGAGCCGTTGATTGCGCTGATCAGGCCGCCGAGTGTGCCGTCGCCGGTGTCGAGGGTCGTGGGGTTGCCACTCGAGTCGGTGAGGGTCACCGTCGTGCTGCCGGCCGGAAGGACCACATCGGTGGTGGCCGCGCTCTGCGCGAAGGTCAGCGACTGCGCGGTCGCGGTCTGCAGGACGGTGAACGAGTACGCACCCGGCTGCACGGCCGCGGTGGCCGTTGCGCTGACCTGGGTGCTGGATGTCGTGGTGGTGTGGGCGTTCCAGGTGTCGGCGCTGCTCAGGCTCTGGGCCGCGGTGGCGATCGCCGCCATCTTGGTGTTCAGGGACTGCAGCGCGGACAGTGTCGTCTGCTGGCTGGTGACCCGGGTCTTGAGCTGGGTCTGCTGCTGGCTCTCGATCTGCATCAGCTGGCTGATGATGGTGGTGGTGTCGAGGCCACTCACGAGGCCGCTGATGCTGGTGGTGCCGCTCATGGTCGTCCCTCCTGCGGGCCCGCCTGTGCAGTGACACGCCGGTGAGGGGCCTGGTGGGAACCCCTCACCGGCGGGCTCTGGTTGCTACCGGTGGTGCGGTGCTGCCTGGTGCCGTGCCGTCCGAGGACGGTCGGTCACTGGAGCAGCTTGAGGATCGACTGCTGCGACGAGTTGGCCTGAGCCAGCATCGCCGTACCAGCCTGCTGCAGGATCTGGCTCTTCGTGAAGTTGCTCATCTCCGCAGCCATGTCCGTGTCGCGGATCGCGCTCTCGGACGCGGACAGGTTCTCCACCGACACGTTCAGGTTGTTGATCGTGTGCTGGAACCGGTTCTGGATCGCGCCGATCGTGGCCCGCGCGTTGGAGACGCCGGTGATCGCCGAGTCGACCTGGTCGATGGCCGTTTGCGCGTCGCCCACGTTGTCCAGCTTCATGCTGCTCGTGCCGAGCCCGGCCGAGTCGAAGCCGGTCGCGGCGACGGCCGCGCCCTTCGGCGTGTAGGTGCCGAACGCGGTGGCGTCGAGCGTGACCGTGATCTGGTCGTTCGTCGTGTTGTTGGCGCCGACCTGGAACACGCCGTTGTAGGTCTTGTCCAGCAACTTCTGGTTGCCGAACGAGGTGGTGTTGGCGATCCGGTCCAGCTCCTTGTTGAGCTGCTGGAACTCGGCGTCGGCCGCCGCCTGGGCGTTGGCGTCCTGGGATCCACCGTTCGACGCCTGCACTGCGAGGTCGCGCATCCGCTGCAGGATGGCGGTGGACTCGTTCAGCGCGCCGTCGGCGGTCTGGGCGACGTTGACGCCGTCCTGGGCGTTGCGCACGGCGACCTTGAGGCCACCGATCTGGCTGCGAAGACCCTCGGAGATCGAGAGGCCGGCAGCGTCGTCGGCGGCACGGTTGATCCGGAACCCACTGGAAAGCTTCTCCAGCGAGCTGTTCATCTGGCCTTGCGAGACCGACAGGTTCCGGTACGCGTTCATCGCTGCGATGTTGGTGTTGACGCTGAGACCCATGATTTCTCTCCTTAGAAGTGGGTCGGCGGCCCGTCCGTGGGCCTTGTCGGGTGGTTGATCGGCCCAGAGGTTCCGGACCTGAGGAGTTGCCGGTCAGATCGCTTCATCACGCCGGCAACGAGACTTCGGTCCGGGCGACGAAATCGAGCCGGGCGGTGAAGCTGCGGTGCTCAGCCACTCGGGTGACGTAGGCCGCCCGGCGTCGCTCGGCGACACCGGTGGCAACGGGCTGCTCCCGGCCCTCGCGCTCCAGCGTGCTGTGCAGTGCCTCGTGCAGCAGTGCCAGCGCCTCGGCCCGCATCTGCGAGATCCGTGACTCGGTGACGCCGAGCTCGGCTGCGAGCTCGGCCATCGGCCGCTCGTCGAAGAAGTAGCCGGCCACGACGGCGTGCAGTCTCTCGGGCAGGAGCTCCACCGCGTCGTGCAGGTACGCCACCCGCTCACGATGTGCCAGCACGTCGGCCGGGTCGGGGCTGGATGCGGGCAGCATCTCGTCGACCGGGGTGTCCCCGAACCCTTGCAGCGACACCACCGAGGCGCGGGCCACGTCGTCGCTGTGGGTGGTGAGCTCAGCCACCGAGAGACCCATCGCCTCGGCGACCTCGGCGTTGTCGGGAACCCGGCCCAGCACACTGCACAGCCGACCACGAACCTCGTCGAGCTCGCGCTGGCGTCGCCGGACAGAACGGCTGGCCCAGTCGACCGTGCGCAGCTCGTCGATGATCGCGCCCCGGATCCGGGGGCTGGCGAACCTGGCGAGTGGTACCCCGCGGGTCGGGTCGTAGCCCTGCACGACCTGGACCAGTGCGAGCAGACCCGCCGCGGTCAGGTCCTCACGGCTCACGTGGCCGGGGACCCGACCCATCATCTCGCGAACTGCGTGGCCGACGAGAGGCATATGGGCACGGACCAGCTCATCGATCTCGGCCGGGGTGAGGACCGGACGATCTGAGGTGGTGCGGGGAGTCGCGGCGGGCGACGGTGCAGGCTGGGCTCCAGGCATGCGAACAACCCAAGCGTGGTGGTCACCGTGTGTAAGCAGTTCTCACGCAACGTAACCGATCGACAGGTCGTTCTGCCCGATCGGGCATGGGGTGAGCCATTCGGTGGATTTGACCTTCCAGGAGTTGCCAACCGTCCCCCGCCTGTGCGAATGCACGCCCAGGAGCATCTGACCTCCCCAGAACCCTCAGTTGCGGCACAGCCCGGCCGATGGGCCGGATGTGACGACGACGAAGACCGCGCCACTACGACCGGTCGGAGCGGTGATGAGGATGAGCATGGCGGACCTGAACGCCGTGCTGTGGCACGAGCGTGAGTTGCTGGAGACCCTGCAGTTCGCCCTCGAGTCCGAGCAGCTGATGCTCGCCAGCGGGCGCACGCGCTGGCTGCCGCGCGCCGCCATGGCGGTCGAGGACGCGATCACGAGCCTGCGCGAGACGGAGGTCTTGCGTGCGGCCGAGGCCGATGCGGTCGCCTCCGAGCTGGGACTACCGGCCAACGTCTCCTTGTCGGCGCTTGCCCAGGCCGCCGACGAGCCGTGGCAGTCGATCTTCACCGAGCAGCGCGACGCCTTCCTCGCCGCGACCACCGAGATCAGCCAGGTCGCCACCACCAACCGCGAGATGCTGGTCATCGGCCAGCGGGCGACCCATGAGGCGCTGCTGTGCTTGTCGGTCGGCGGCACCACCTACACGCCGGATGGCGCGACCGAAGCCGCGGGGCCCCGCGCCCGCTTGGTGGACCGGAGCATCTGACCGTGTCCAGCACGTTCGGCTCGCTGTCGACGGCCCTGTCGGCGTTGCAGTACAACCAGTCCGGCCTCAGCGTGGCCTCGGGGAACGTCGCCAACGCCGACGTCGCCGGCTACACCAAGCGCACGCTGCTCGGGCAGACTGCTGGCGCCGGTGCCATCCCGGCCATGTGGTCCCGGGCCGACGTCGCCGGCTCCGGTGTCTCGATCGCCGGTGTGCAACGCAGCGTGGATGCCTTCCTGGATGCGCGCAGTCGTACCGAGAACGGCCGGGTCGCCGCCGCCAAGGTCGGCGCTGACTCCCTCGGCCGGATCGAGGGGGCGGTGAACGAGCCCAGCGACACCGGCCTGCAGGCCCACTTGTCGGCCTTCTGGAGCAGCTGGTCCACGCTCGCCACCCATCCGTCCGACCCGGCGGCACAGCAAGGGGTGCTGGCCGCAGGCCAGGTCGTCACCGGGGACCTGTCCAGCACAGCGCACGCGATCGACAGCGAGTGGACAGGCGCCCGTACCCAGCTCGACGGCGTCACCGCTGACGTCAACACGACCGCGACCGAGCTGGCACGGCTCAACCACGACATCAAGCTGGCCAAGGTGACCGGCACCGACGCCAACGACCTGCTGGACCAACGCGACCTGCTCACCGCGAAGCTGGCGACGTTGACCGGCGCCGACGTGTCGTTGCAGCCCGACGGCACGGCCTCGGTCACGTTGGGTGGTCAGAACCTGGTGGTTGGCGAGAACGCCACCGCCGTCACAGTCACCGGGGCAGGCTCGATGGCGTCCGTGGGAGGCAACCCGATCGCACTCCAGGTGGGCGGGACGACGGTGTCGGTCACCTCGGGTACGGCCGGCGGCCTGGTCGACCTGCTGGACACGACGCTGCCGGGCCAGGCCTCCGCCCTCGACGGAGTCGCCAGCACGTTGGCGTCGACCGTTAACGCCCAGCACCACCTGGGCTACGACGCCAACGGCACCGCCGGCGGCGACTTCTTCAGCGGCGCCACCGCCGCCACCATCGGGGTCGCCATCACCGACCGGTCACAGGTCGCCGCCGCGGCGGCGCCGGGCACGGTGGACGGTGCGAACGCTGCTGCGCTGGCCGCGCTCGCCAGCTCGGGCACCGGCCCCGACGCGACGTACCGGACGTTCGTGTCCGATCTCGGTTCCAAGGCCTCGGTGGCCAACCAGGCGGTGAGCAGCGGGCAGCTGTTGGCCTCCTCCGTCGACGCGTCACGTGCCTCCCTGTCAGGGGTGAGCACCGACGAGGAGATGGTCTCGTTGGTGACGTACCAGCGCGGCTACGAGGCTGCTGCCCGGGTCATGACGACGCTCGACTCGATGCTCGACACGTTGATCAACAAGACCGGAGTGGGCTGATGAGGCAGGGCCACGGCGACGGACGAGGGGTGCCGGCATGAGCTACAACATGCGGGTCACACAGCGGATGCTGATGGACCGTTCACTGGCCAACCTGCAGGGCGGTCTCGCCCGGCTGGGCCAGGCGCAGGACCGGGTGAGCAGCGGCAAGGCGATCAGTCGGCCGTCGGACTCGCCGCTGGGCACGGCCCAGGCGATGGCGCTGCGGGCCCAGCTCGCGGCACAGGTGAGGTACAAGGCGGCGGCCTCGGACGGGGTCACCAGGCTGGGGCAGACCGACTCGACCCTCTCGTCGATGATGTCCTCGGTGCAGCGGGTTCGCGACCTGACGGTCCACGGGTCCAACACCGGATCGATGGGAGTCGACGCGCGCCAGGCGATCGCCGCCGAGGTGACGCAGCTGCGGTCGTCCCTGATCGGCGACGCCAACACCACCTACCTCGGTCGGCCGATCTTCGGCGGCACCACCACCAACACGGCGGCGTACGACAACAACGGCAACTACATCGGCGACGCCGGCACCGTGAACCGCACCGTCGGCGACGGCATCTCCGTGCGCGCGGACGTCCGCGGCGACGAGGCGTTCGGCGCCCCTGGCTCCGACCTGTTCACCGTGGTCAACGACATCGCCACACATCTCACCACGAACCCGAGCGCCCTGAGCGCAGACCTCGGCAGGCTGGACGCGGTGATGGGGCAGATGAAGACCGCGCAGGCGGGCGAAGGTGCGCGCCTCTCCCGGATGACCGACGTGCAGACCAACAGCGACTCGATCTCGATCTCGCTGTCGGCGTCACTGTCGAGCATCGAGGACGTGGACATCGCGAGCGCGTCGACCGATCTCGCCATGTCGCAGCTGGCGTACCAAGCCGCCCTGGCCTCCACGGCCAAGGTGATCCAGCCGTCGTTGGCGCAGTTCCTACAATGAGCACCCAAGTAGCCACCAGGAAGCGACCGATGTCTGAGTCCCTCGAACCGTCCGCCGCGATCGTGCAGCCGGACGAGATCCCGGTGCTGTCGATGATCGAGCCGCTCCCCGGCTTCCCCGACCACCAGCACTTCGCCCTGGTCCGCCTCGAGGACTCGGGGCTCGTCTGCTCCCTGCGCTCGGTGTCCGACGACGTCGAGTTCGTCGTGGTGGCTCCGCACCTGTTCTTCCCCGACTACGTCCCCGAGATCGATCTCGAGTCCGTCGAGCTTCTCGACGTGGACACCGCAGACGACCTCCTGGTGCTGGTGCTGGTCAACGCCGACGCAGCGGCCGGGTCGGCAACGGCCAACCTGCTGGCGCCGGTGGTGGTCAACCACCGCACCCGGCGGGCGCTCCAGGTCGTCCTGGAGGGAACCGAGCTGCCGCTGCAGGCGCCGATCGCCCTGTCCTGACACCCTCGGCGGTACGGTGGCTCCCGGTCGCAGAAGGGCGAACGCATGCTGGTGTTGAGCCGCCGGGTGGGCGAGAGCGTCGTGATCGGTGACGACGTCGTCGTCACCGTGCTCGATGTCCGTGGGGACATCGTGCGCATCGGCGTGTCCGCCCCGCGTCACGTTGCCGTGCACCGCGAGGAGCTGTTGCGCGAGATCGAGAAGTCGAACCGCGCCGCGGTGTCCCCGAGCGAAGCCGCGGTGACCGCGTTGCGTCGCGCCGCCCAGATCCGCGGCCGCGCAGCGGATCAGGACACAGGAACCAAGGACAACCTTCCGGACGCATAGCCCGACGGCACCACCGTGACGTCGAGCCGACGGCCGATGCGGGACGCCGCCGCGAGCACGTCGGGCGGGCGATCCTGCCCCGGCCGCAGGTAGGTGTAGAGGCGTCCAGGCGGCGAGTCGGCTGGGTCGAACAGCTCACCCAGTGCCAACAACAAGGCCCCGAAGCCGTCGGAGACGGGCGGAGGGACGAATCGGGACTTGATGGCCTCCGCCGCGACAAGCGGTGGCACCCGTGCCTGTGCGGCGCCAAGGACCGCCACCGCGCCGAGCTCGGCCACGACGATCCCGCGGGTGGCGAGTCGCTCCCCGACGTACACGCCGAGTGACGTCGTGCTGGCGCCGACCAGCGCGGGGGCCGACGACCGAAGCGCGACATCACGACCCAGTGACTCCTCGAGAACGTGGCGCAGCTGCGCCACGGTGGGCAGCCGAGCGGACAGGGGCATGACCGACATGATGACAGGGCGACAGAGATCGGCGCCGGCGTGAGCGGTCTCACGCCGGCCCCGCTTGCCGTTGCTTGCTCCTGCAAGCAGACTGGGGACGTGGCAAGGACCAAGGTAGGCAAGACCGTGGAGTCGCTCGGCGAGTATCTCCACGATCAGCGTCGCCAAGCGCAGTTGTCGCTCCGCCAGCTCGCGGAGCAGTCCGGAGTGTCCAATCCCTACCTCAGCCAGATCGAGCGTGGGCTCCGCCGCCCTTCGGCCGACGTCCTGCAGCAGCTGGCAAGGGCATTGCGGATCTCGGCCGAGACGCTGTACATCCGTGCCGGGATCCTAGATCCCGACGAGGGGCAGTCGGGCGCGGTCGAAGAGGCCGTCCTGGCCGACCCGGACCTCAGCCAGCGGCAGAAGTCAGTGCTGCTGGACATCTACGCGTCGTTCCGGCGGGAGAAGGGAATCACCGCTGCTTTCGACGCCGCGGAAGCCATGTCCTGACCGCCACACAACGACCTGCACGACAACCCAGCCATAAGGAGATTCGTCATGGCACTCACCGACCAGATCAAGAAGCCGAAGCCGACCCCGCTGTTCGTCGTCGTCGGCGCCGGCGACTTCGTGGTGTCGAAGATCCGCGCCACCTCACTCGACATGGACTTCGACCCGAAGCAGCTGCGCACGCTCCCGGAGAAGGCACAAGCGGTGGCGTTCGAGGCGATCGGCCAGTTCAGCGGTACGTATGCCGAGCTCGCCAAGCGCGGCGAGGGCCTCGTCAGCCGGGTTCGCAGGCAGGCGGCGACCCGCGACCTCAAGGGGCAGGCCAGCAGCACAGCGAGCCAGGCGAAGGCGACGACCACCACGGCGCGGAAGTCGGCCAAGAGCACCACCACGCGGGCGAAGGCCACCTCTACCTCGGCGCGGAAGACCGCGTCGAAGGCGAAGAAGGCCGCTGGCGACAGCGCCCGCAAGGTTGGCAACTGAGCATCAACCCCCATGCGTCCGGGTCCGTACGAGCCGTACGGATCCGGACGCTGCGGCTTGCACCGCGTGAGACGCTGGTGTCGTGCCGTCCATCCTCGCCGCCCAGAACACGTTGACGCTGGTCCTGACCCTCGTCCTGTTCGTGATCAAGGCATTCGCCTTCGTCGACGCTGCGATACGCCCGTCGCAGGCGTTCGTCGCGGCTTCGAAGCAGACCAAGCCGTTCTGGATGCTGCTGCTGGGCTTGGCGGTCGTCGCGAACTTCCTGATGATGGCGTCACCCCTGGGCATCTTCAACGTCATCGGCATCGTGATCGCACTGGTCTACCTCGCGGACGCCCGGCCGGCGGTGAAGTCCGGCTCGCGACGGTGACGTGACGTCCTCCGCGGTCGATGGGCCGAAGGTCTCCATGGCGCTCGGTGACATCACGACGTTCGCCGGCGACGTGATCGTCAATGCCGCCAACTCGCGGATGCGGGGTGGCGGCGGAGTGGACGGTGCCATCCACCGGGCGGCTGGTCCGGCACTGCTCCGCGAGGAACGGGCCCGCTACCCGCACGGCCTACAGGTCGGGCAGGCTGCGTGGACGTCAGCCGGTGACCTGCCGTGCCGCTGGATCATCCATGTAGTCGGCCCGAACCGTCACCAGGGCCAGACTGATCCCGACCTGCTCGCCTCCTGCTACCGCGAGGCCCTCAAGGTGGCGGACAGCCTCGGCGCGACCACCGTGGCGTTTCCCCTCGTCTCGGCCGGCGCGTACGGCTGGGACGTCGACGACGCCACGCGGATCGCCGTGGGCGCGGTACGCATCACCTCGACCCAGGTTCGCGAGGTCACGATGTACGCGTTCAGCACGCAGGTCGAGACGGTTCTGCGTGCCGCGCTGGTCCGATGACGTCCTCCTGCTGGGGACCGCGGAGGACCACCCCGCCCCAGCCCACCCCCGCTTCACACGTCCGCCCGCCCCCGCTTCACACGTCCGGCGTACCGATTTGCGCCCGAAATGTCGGATTAGGCGGTACGGGCGGCGTGTGAAGCCAGGGGTCAGGCCTTGGCGCGACGGCCGCGGGTCTTCGCCCGCTCGCTGCCGTCGAGCAGCACCTTGCGGATGCGTACCGCCCGTGGGGTGACCTCGACGCACTCGTCCTCGCGGCAGAACTCCAGGCACTGCTCCAGCGACAGTCGGCGCGGCGGCACCAGCTTCTCGAAGTTGTCGGAGGTCGAGGAGCGGACGTTGGTCTGCTGCTTCTCCTTGGTGATGTTCACGTCCATGTCGTCGGCTCGGGAGTTCTCGCCGACGATCATCCCCTCGTACACCTCCGTGGCGGGATCGACGAAGAGCACCCCGCGCTCCTGCAGGTTCGTCATCGCGTACGCGGTTGCCGCCCCGGCGCGGTCGGCCACCAGCGAGCCACTCGCACGGGTGCGAAGCTCGCCGGCCCAGGGTTCGTAGCCCTCGAACACGTGGTGGGCGATCCCGGTGCCGCGGGTGTCGGTGAGGAACTCGGTCCGGAAGCCGATCAGGCCCCGCGCCGGGACGAGGAACTCCATCCGCACCCAGCCGGTGCCGTGGTTGGTCATCTGCTCCATGCGGCCCTTGCGCACGGCGAGCAGCTGGGTCACGGTGCCGAGGTACTCCTCCGGCGCGTCGATGGTGAGACGTTCGACCGGCTCGTGCACCTTGCCGTCGATCTCCCGGGTCACCACCTGCGGCTTGCCGACCGTGAGCTCGTAGCCCTCGCGACGCATCTGCTCGACCAGGATCGCCAACGCCAGCTCCCCGCGGCCCTGAACCTCCCACGTGTCCGGGCGCTCCGTCGGCAGCACCTTGATCGAGACGTTGCCGACGAGCTCCCGGTCCAGCCGGTCCTTGACCAACCTCGCGGTGACCTTCGACCCCTTCTCACGACCCGCCAACGGACCGGTGTTGATGCCGATCGTCATGGAGATCGCCGGCTCGTCCACAGTGATCAACGGAAGTGGCACCGGGTTGTCCACGTCAGCCAGGGTTTCGCCGATGTTGATCTCGGGAATGCCGGCGATGGCGACGATGTCGCCGGGTCCCGCCTTGTCGCCGGGCACCCGCTCCAGCGCCTCGGTCACCAGGAGCTCGGTGATCTTGACCCGTTGGATGGAGCCGTCACGACGGCACCACGCGACGTTCTGGCCCTTGGTCATCGTTCCCTCGTGGATGCGGCACAGCGCCAGCCGGCCGAGGAACGGGGACGCGTCGAGGTTCGTGACGTGGGCCTGGAGCGGCGCGCCCTCGGTATAGGTCGGGGCGGGCACCGCGGCGAGGATGGTCTGGAACAACGGCACGAGGTCGTCGGTGTCGGGCATCTGTCCGTCGCCAGGCTGGGTGAGGGAGGCCCTCCCTGCCTTGGCCGAGGCGTAGACGACGGGGAAGTCCAACGACGTCTGGTCGGCGTCGTGCTCGAGCAGGTCGAGGAACAGCTCGTACGTCTCCTCGACCACCTCGGCGATGCGCGCGTCCGGACGGTCCACCTTGTTGACGACGAGCACCACCGGGAGCCGGGCGGCGAGCGCCTTGCGGAGCACGAACCGGGTCTGTGGCAGCGGTCCCTCCGAGGCGTCCACGAGCAGCACGACGGCGTCGACCATCGACAGCCCACGTTCGACCTCGCCGCCGAAGTCGGCGTGGCCTGGCGTGTCGATGATGTTGATGGTGCAGCCGCCGTCCGGCGCCCCTGGTCCCCGGTAGCGCACCGCGGTGTTCTTGGCGAGGATCGTGATGCCCTTCTCGCGTTCGAGGTCGCCGGTGTCCAGCGCGCGTTCGTCCACGTGCTGGTGCTCACCGAAGGCACCCGACTGCCACAACATCGCGTCGACGAGCGTGGTCTTGCCGTGGTCGACGTGGGCGACGATCGCGACGTTGCGCAGATCAGGGCGGGTCAGGCTGGGCATGGCGAACTGGTCCTTGGCATGAGAGTGGCGATGGGCCGGAGTGCGGCCGGGGACGCAGCGCGAACGCGCGCGACCACGACATCCTATCCGCCGTCGCGGTGCACCTTGTGCGGTGCCGCCTGTGCGCGCGGCTTGATCACCAGCAGGTCGACGTCGACGTGCGCAGGGCGGGTCGCGACCCAGGCGACCGCGTCGGCGACGTCCTGCGCCAGCAGCGGGGCGGACACACCGGCATAGACGGCGTCTGCGCGCGTTGCGTCACCGTCGAAGCGTACGAGCGAGAACTCGTCGGTGCGAACCATGCCGGGGGCGATCTCGGTGACCCGGATCGGCTCCCCGTTGAGCTCTAGCCGCAGGGTCTCGCTCATCACCGCGACCCCGTGCTTGGCCACTGTGTAGCCCGCACCACCCTCGTAGGCGAGGTGTCCGGCGATCGAGCCCATGTTGACGATCAGGCCGTTGCCAGCCGCCCGGAGCGCTGGCAGCAGGGCTTGGGTGACGCGGAGCGTCCCGAGCACGTTGACGTCGAACATCGCCCGCCACGCCTCCGGATCGGTCATCTCGATCGGCTCCTGGCCGAACGACCCGCCGGCGTTGTTGACCAGCACGTGCACGACGTCCCCGACCTCGTCCGCCAACGTCGCGACCTGGTCGGCGTCCGTCACGTCGCAGACGATGGCGGCCCCCCCGATCTGCTGGGCAAGGGCCTCGATCCGATCTTGCCGGCGGGCGACACACACGACCCGGAACCCCGACGCCGCCAAGGCGTGCGCGCTGGCGGCGCCGATGCCGCTGCTGGCGCCGGTCACCACCGCGGTGGGGGTGGTGGACATGTCGGACGGCAGGACATAGGTCATGCCGTCGATCCTGCCAGCCCGGCCGATGCCGCCGGAATACGGAAGGATCGAGGATGGTTGGGGCGTCTCGGAGGTGTCTGTCCATGTCGCCTGGTCAGTTGCGGGCAACCGCCCGTCTCACCGCAGCCGCCGTTCCGCGTCGAGTGGCGATGCTGTCGATGCACACCTCGCCGCTCGATCAGCCCGGGACCGGGGACGCCGGCGGCATGAACGTCTACGTCCTGGAGCTGTCCAAGAGACTTGCCGCCCGTGGTGTCGAGGTCGAGGTGTTCACCCGGGCCACCTCGTCCGACCTGCCCCCGGTGATCGAGTGCGGTCCTGGGGTCACGGTGCGCCACATCGTGTCCGGGCCGTTCGAGGGACTGTCCAAGGCGGACCTCCCGGGCCAGATGTGCACGTTCAGCCGCGACGTGCTCCGGGTCGAGGCGCTCCACGAACCGGGACGGTACGACCTGATCCACAGCCACTACTGGCTCTCCGGCCAGGTTGGAGCGCTTTGCCGGGACCGGTGGGCGGTGCCGTTGGTGCACTCGATGCACACGATGGGCAAGGTCAAGAACGCCGCCCTCGCGCGCGGTGACGTTGCCGAGCCGATGGTCCGGATCGTCGGCGAGGAGCAGGTTGTCGACGCCGCGGACCGACTTATCGCCAACACCGCTGCGGAAGCCGACGAGCTGGTTCGCCTCTATGCCGCCGACCCCGCCCGGGTCGACGTCGTGCATCCGGGTGTCGACCTCGACCGGTTCCGGCCGGGGCGTGAGCTCGAGGCCAGGGCGCGACTGGGCCTGGCCGCGGACGCGACTGTGCTGTTGTTCGCTGGCCGGCTGCAGCCGCTGAAGGCTCCCGACGTGTTCCTCGAAGCGGCGGCGGCTCTCGTGGCCCAGGACCCGGCGATGCGTGACGGGCTCGTGGTGGCAGTCGTGGGCGGACCGTCGGGCTCAGGCCTGCAGCGCCCCGACGCACTAGCCGAGCTGACGACCTCGCTGGGTCTGGGTGGCGTGGCCACGTTCGTGCCGCCTGTCGATCACCCGACGCTCGCGGACTGGTACGCCGCCGCCACGCTGGTGTGCGTGCCGTCCTACAACGAGTCGTTCGGCCTCGTCGCCCTCGAGGCGGAGGCCTGCGGCACACCCGTGGTGGCGGCCGCCGTCGGCGGGCTGACCACCGCAGTCTCCGACGGGCGTACCGGCCTGCTCGTCGCCGGGCACGACCCGCGCGACTACGCGGCCGCGATCCGTGACTTGCTCACCCATCCGGAACGCCTTGCCCTGATGGGCGACGGCGCCGCACGTCATGCCGCGGCGTTCAGCTGGGACCACACGACCGACGCGACGCTGGACGTCTATGCGGCAGCGCGGAAGGCCCTTTCCGGCGAGTGGATGGCGGTGTCGTGACCGCACGCCAGACCGCAGCCGGTGTCGTCCGGCAGGCTCTGACGGAGGCCGGGGACGCGATGGAGTTCACCGAGCCGCGGCTCGGCGTCTTCGACGTGGTGCTGCCGGGGGAGCGCAAGCTGCAGACGGCGTGCCGGATCGAGGTGCGAGAGCACTCGGTGTCTGTCCATGCGTTCGTGGCCCGCAACCCGGACGAGAACCATAAGGCGGTCTACCGCTGGCTGCTCGAGCGGAACCTCAAGATGTACGCCGTGTCGTTCGCCTGTGACCACGCCGGCGACATCTATCTCGACGGGCGGCTGCCGCTGCAAGCCGTCACACCGCAAGAGGTGGACCGACTGCTCGGGTCCGTCCTGTCCTATGCCGACGAGTCGTTCAACACGATCCTCGAGCTCGGCTTCGCCACGTCCATCCGCCGGGAGTGGGCCTGGCGGGTCGCGCGCGGCGAGTCGACGCGCAACCTCGACGCGTTCCGGGGCCGGCTCGAGTAGCCAACGTCACCGGCCCTGGGCCGCCACCGCCCGGATCGCCTCGGCCGCTGCGCCGGGGTCGAGGTACTCCCCGCCCCGGGTGACCGGCTGCATCGAAGCGTTCAGCTCGTACAGCAGCGGGATGCCCGTCGGGATGTTCAGCCCCACCACAGACTCCTCGTCCATGCCGTCGAGGTGCTTGACCATGGCGCGCAGAGAGTTGCCGTGCGCGGCCACCAACACCGTGGCCCCGACCCGGAGATCCGGGACGATCGCGTCGTACCAGTACGGCAGCAGCCGGGCGACCACGTCCTTGAGGCACTCGGTTCGTGGGCGGGCGTCGGGCGGCAGTGCGGCATAGCGCGGATCGTTGCTCTGGCTCCACCGGTCGGCGTCGTCGATCGGCGGCGGAGGGGTGTCGTAGGAGCGGCGCCAGGCCATGAACTGCTCCTCGCCGTACTCCTGGAGTGTGGCCTTCTTGTCTTTGCCCTGCAGGGCGCCGTAGTGCCGCTCGTTCAGGCGCCACGTCCGGCGGACCGGGATCCACCCTCGGTCGATCCGGTCCAGGCAGAGCTCGCCCGTGGTGATGGCCCGGCGCAGCAGCGACGTGTGCATCACGTCGGGGACCAGGGAGCGCTCCGCCAGGAGATCGGCCGCCGTCGCCGCCTCGGCACGACCCCGCTCGGACAGGGCCACGTCGACCCAACCGGTGAAGAGGTTCTTGGCGTTCCACTCGCTCTCGCCGTGGCGCAGCAGGATCAGGGTGTACGACGCACTCCGCACTGTCATGCGGCGAGCCTACGACCGGCAGCCGGGTGGTCAGGGCGTGGCTGCGGCCGGGTGCTCACCGGTGACGAGGTAGATGACGCGTCGCGCCATCGACACGGCGTGGTCGCCGATCCGCTCGTAGTAGCGACCGAGAAGGGCGATGTCGATCGCCGGCTCCACGCCGTACGTCCAGCCTTCGGACAGGAGCGTCCTGAACATCGAGCGGCGCAGCCGGTCCATCTCGTCGTCCTCGGCCTCGAGCTCGTGGGCGCCCTCGACGTCGCGCTCGGACAGGATCTTCGAGGCCGACTCGACCATGCTCTCGGCCACCTGAGCCATCCGCTCCATCGTTGGCTTCAGGGCCGACGGCACCGCGATGTCCGGCATCCGCATCCGGGCGACCTTCGCGATGTGCGCCGACAAGTCGCCCATGCGCTCCAGGTCGGCCACCATCCGCAGGGCCGCGACGAGCATCCGCAGGTCCCCGGCTACCGGCTGCTGGGTGGCCAGCAGCTGCATCGACCGCTCCTCGATCAGCTCGCGGGTCAGGTCGATCTCCTTGTCGCCGGAGATCACCGACTCCGCGGCGACGGGGTCGGCCTCGAGCAGAGCCAACGTCGCCTCGCGCACGGAGTCGCGGACGGCCCTGGTCATCGCCACGAGGTCGTCGACGATCGAGTCGAGCTGGTCGTAGTACTGGTCCCGCATGCAGGACACCGTAGGGCTGGTCGATGTGTGGCCGGTGAAGCGTTGGCGCCATGTCGTGAACGCGACGTGAACAGTCGACAAATCTGCTGGTCGCAGGGTTGCTCGGCCCGCGGCGGCGCGGCGCCCGATGCGTACCATCAACGCCGTGGACGGCTCTACGGCGACGGCGCTCCTGGTGCTGGGCGGCGCCGTCGTCG
This sequence comes from Nocardioidaceae bacterium, assembly GCA_050700835.1. Lineage (GTDB taxonomy): Bacteria > Actinomycetota > Actinomycetes > Propionibacteriales > Nocardioidaceae > JBOHDX01. The sequence continues at coordinate 1,658 of JBOHDX010000080.1, read as the reverse complement.
GGGGATTCGTGGTCGGCTCGTGGCGCTGGACCGAACGCTCACAGCGGGCTCTTCCACCGCAGCCCGAGCCCTTGCTGCCGGCCGGCGTGGACTCGGTGCTCACGGTGCTGCGAAGCTCGGCGGTCGTGCTTGGCGACGACGACGCAGTGCTCAAGGCGTCCGCACCGGCGCACGCCCTCGGGCTCTTGGACGGCGACCGTCTCACCTCCGGTGAGCTGATCGCGATGGTCGCCGGGGTTCGCCGGGACGGGCAGATCCGCGAAGGCGAGCTGACCCTCCCGCGCCGGGCGGCACCGGCGCTCCAGGTTGCTGCACGCGTTGCCCCGTTGGGATCCCGCCTCGTGCTCGTGCTGCTTGAGGACCGCACCCGCGAACGCCGGGTGGAGTCCATCCGCCGCGACTTCGCCGCCAACGTCAGCCACGAGCTGAAGACACCCGTGGGTGCCCTCAACCTCCTCGCCGAGGCGGTCGGTGAGGCGGCCGACGACCCCGAGGCGGTCCACCGGTTCTCCGCCAGGATGCTCATCGAGAGCGAACGACTGACCCGGCTCGTGCAGCAGATCATCGAGCTGTCCAGGCTGCAGGGCGACGATCTCGTCGAGCATCCCGTACCTATCGACGTCGACGACCTGGTGCGCACCGCCCTGGATCGCAGCCGCACCGACGCCGAGGCCAAGCAGATCACCTTGGTCGCGCCACCGTCCACGGGTGCCAAGGTGCTGGGCAACCCCGACCAGATCGCGGTCGCGGTGGCCAACCTGGTCGAGAACGCCGTCGCCTACAGCTTCGACGGCTCCCGGGTGGCGGTGACCGTCAAGACCGCGGACGACTGCGTCGCCATCACGGTCAGCGACCAGGGCATCGGCATCCCGGAGGCCGAGCTGGAGCGCATCTTCGAACGCTTCTACCGGGTCGACCCGGCGCGCGCGCGTACGACCGGCGGAACCGGTCTCGGGCTGTCGATCGTCAAGCACGTGGCTGCCAGTCATGGAGGGGAGATCAGCGTGTGGAGCGTTCCTGACGAGGGATCGTCGTTCACGATCAGCCTTCCCACCCGGCTGGAGCCGCGGCGATGACGAGAGTGCTGGTGGTCGAGGACGAGGAGAGCTACCGCGAGGCGCTGTCGTACGTCTTGGCCAAGGAGGGCTTCGAGGTCGCGTTGGCGGCGACCGGCCCGGACGCACTGGCGCAGTTCGACCGCACCGGTGCCGACATCGTGCTCCTGGACCTGATGTTGCCGGGCCTGACGGGAACCGAGGTGTGCCGTCGGCTGCGCCAGGTGTCAAACGTGCCGGTCATCATGGTCAGTGCCAAGGACGCCGAGGTCGACAAGGTGGTGGGCCTCGAGCTCGGCGCGGACGACTACGTCACCAAGCCCTACTCGGCCCGGGAGCTCATCGCCCGGATCCGCGCGGTGCTGCGGCGCGGCGGGGAGGTGGCCGACGGTGCGGCCGCCAGCCCCGCGTTCGGGCCCGCGGTACTGGAGGCGGGGCAGGTACGGATGGACGTCGAGCGGCACACCGTCACCGTGGCGGGGCGGGAAGTGGGGCTGCCGCTCAAGGAATTCGACCTGTTGGAGTACCTCCTGCGCAACGTGGGCCGGGTGCTCACCCGTGGCCAGCTCATCGATCGAGTGTGGGGAGCGGACTACGTCGGTG
>JBOHDX010000079.1:0-7130 GCA_050700835.1 Nocardioidaceae bacterium | reverse complement strand
GCCCTGCGCCGCCGCGCTGACCGCGCCGCCGCGCTGACCGCGTCGCGCCTTCACACGCCAGCCGTACCGCCAATTCCGGCATTTCGGGCGTCCGACGGTACCGCCGGCGTGTGAAGCGACTCCCGGTGGTGCGGCTGGCGTGTGAGGCGACTCCAGGGCGGTGCCGCCGGCGTGCGAAGCGCGGCGGAGGGCAGGTCAGATCCAGCCGGTGAACCAGATCCGGTTCTGCCAGGAACTGGTGGGTATCAACGAATCCGCCCAGATCGGGTAGAAGAACGCGAACGCCACCACCTCGAGGGCCAGGAGCCCGACGATCACAGCGACGCCGACCCTTCGGCGCCGGACGCCCGCGCCCGGCCCGCCGAGCAGCTTGCCCAGCGCGAGCGTCAACCCGATCACCGTGAACGGGATGATCACCACCGCGTAGAAGAAGAAGATGGGCCGGTCGTCGAACAGGAACCACGGCAGCCAGGTCGTGGCCACGCCCAGCACCGGGATGGAGAACCGCCAGTCGCGCCGGGCCACCCACCATCCGAGACACAGCAACAGTGCGGCCGCGCCGGCCCACCACAGCACCGGGTTGCCCAGCGCCAGGATCTGCCGAAGGCAGGTCTGACCGGGGGAGACGTCACATCCCGGGTACGTCGGCTTCAACCCCGTCTGCGCATCGATGCCGACCGGCCGGTTCATCAGCAACCAGCCGATCGGGTTGGACTGGTAGGGGTGTGTGGAGTGGGCAAGATAGGAGCCGGTGTGGAAGTCGTACACCATCACGTGGAAGTGCCACAGCGCCTTGAAGGCGTCGACCACGTTGCTGACGAGACCGGTCGCGGGATGGGCCGCGTAGCTGCCCCACGGTGCGCCGTAGTTGCCGGTGCCGAACCGCGTGACGAAGACCTTGTAATGGATCAGCCAGCTCGTCCACGTCGCGAGGTACGCGGCGAGGGCGACGACGATCAGCGAGAAGAACGCGGGTATCCCGTCCACCAAGGCCGAGCGAAGCCATGCCATCCGAACTCCGATGGCACGCCGGGCGTTGATGTCCCACAACCACGCCAGCACGGCGAAGACGGCGAGCACATAGACGCCGCTCCATTTGGTGCCGCAGGCAAGCCCGAAGCACGTACCTGCCCCGATCCGCCACGGTCTGAGCAGCAGCCCTCGCACGGGGCCGAACCCGCGTACCGGCTGGGCGGGGTGGCGCCGGGCCAGCCGAGCACGTCCCCAGTCGCGGTCGGCGACCAAACACGCGGTGCCGCACACCAGCCAGAAACCGAGGAACACGTCGAGAAGCGCCAACCGTGACATCACGAAGTGCAGGCCGTCGAAGGTCAGCAGCAGGCCGGCAACGCACCCCAGCAAGGTGGATCCGGTGAGCCGCCGTACCAGACGGCACAGCACCAGGATGGTGAGAGCCCCGATCACCGCTGACGCCACGCGCCAGCCGAACGAGTTCATCCCGAAGATCTGCTCGCCGAGGCCAATCAGCCACTTGCCGCCGTCGGGATGCACGATCTCGGTCGGTTGGTTCGAGATCAGCCCGTGCAGATGTCCCTCGGCGACGAGCTTGTTGACGTCCGTGGTCTGCGACCAGTCGCGGGCGTAGCCGTAGCGCCAGAGGGAGTACGCATCTTTGGCGTAGTACGTCTCGTCGAACAGCACGATGTTCGGCTGCCCGAGGTGCCAGAGCCTCAGTGCGAGAGCGATCAGTGTCACGCCGATCGGCGCCAGCCAACCGGTGAGGCGGTTGGCCCCGTGGATCAGCGGGACGAAGCGGGCCTCGACGTCTGGGTACGCGCGGCCGGTGTCGTCCCTGGACAGGTTGCGGCGGGGCCCGGCTTCGCCCGCTGAAGGTCCCGTGGCGGGAGGATTGCCCCCGGTGAGACCGGCCGTCACCGTCACGCCTGCATGCTAGGTGATCGGCGTCGGTGCGATGTCGAGGGCGCAGCCGCGGGCGACCGCCCGTCGCGAGATCACATCTTGAGGCGGTTCGGGGCGAGCTAGGTGGTACCGAACTGTGATCTCGCGCCGCGGGGTGCGCCGGGTCGCGCGCGCGGCGAGGTGCGGCGGTTGCGCCCGCGCCGCGCGGCCCCCGAGGCGGCGGCTGGGATCATGGGCGCGTGCAGTCTCCGGAACCGTCACCAGTGCCGAGCGCGATGTTGGTACTCGCGGCGACCCCGATCGGCCGGGTCGGTGACGCCTCACCGCGGCTGGCTCAGGTGCTCGCGACGGCTGACGTGGTGGCGGCCGAGGACACCCGCCGGCTGAGGCGACTCGTCGGCGAGCTCGGTGTCGAGGTCTCCGGACGCGTGGTGTCGTACTTCGAGGGCAACGAGGAACGCCGCCAGTCCGACCTGCTCGCGGTGCTGACCGGTGGCGGGACGGTCGTCGTCGTCACCGATGCCGGGATGCCGAGCGTGTCCGACCCCGGGTACCGCTTGGTGGCCGCCGCGGTCGCGGCAGGGGTGCAGGTCAGCATCGTCCCGGGGCCCTCTGCGGTGCTGGCGGCGCTGGCCGTGTCGGGCCTCCCGGTCGACCGGTTCTGCTTCGAGGGCTTTCTGCCGCGCAAGTCCGGCGAGCGCTCCGCGCGGTTGTCGGCACTGGTGGCGGAGCCACGCACCATGGTGTTCTTCGAGTCACCGCACCGGATCGCCGCCACGCTCACCGACATGGCGACCACCTGGGGTGACGACCGAGCCGCTGCCGTGTGCCGCGAGCTGACGAAGGTCCACGAAGAGGTACGCCGCGGTCCGCTCGGTGACCTTGCGACCTGGGCGCAGGCGGGGGTACGCGGCGAGATCACGGTCGTCGTCGCCGGCGCGCCGGTGGCGCCGGTGGCGACCGACCCCGCCGAGCTCGGCGCGTTGGTCGCCGCGCAGATGGCGGCCGGTCTGTCCCGACGCGACGCGGTGAGCGCCGTGGCCCGTGACACCGGCGTCGCGCGGCGCTCCGTCTATGACGCGGCGCACACCGCCGCCGGAGGGGACACCGATCGCTGACCGCCGCCGGCGGGTACACCGATCGCTGACCGCCCGCCGGCAGACACACCGTTGGCCGGGGTGCAGGAACTACCGGCGGCAAACTCGGTAGTTCGTGCGAGCGGCGCGCCCGTAGGATTGCGCGCATGTCCGCGCCTGCCCCCGAGTCCGATGCGAGCGACGCCGATGACGTGGCCGGCAAGGCGTTCTACATCACCACTCCTATCTATTACGTGACCGCTGCGCCGTCGATCGGCAGCGGCTACACCACGGTGGCCGCCGACATGATCGCCCGGTGGCACCGTCAGCGTGGCGAGGACGTCGTGTTCCTTACCGGAACCGACGAGCACGGTCAGAAGGTCCTCGAGGCCGCGGCCGCGCACGACACCACCCCTCAGGCGTGGACCGATCGGCTGGTCGAGACCGAGTGGAAGCCGGTCCTCGACGTGATCGACGCCGACAACGACATCTTCATCCGCACCACCGACGCGACGCACAAGGAGCGCGTGCAGCGCTTCTGGCAAGGTCTCTATGACGCCGGTGACGTCTACGAGGGCGTGTACGAAGGTCCGTACTGCATCAGCTGCGAGGAGTTCAAGCTGCCCGGCGAGCTGGTCGAGGGCGAGCAGGGCGTACTGCTGTGCCCGATCCACGACCGCCCGGTCGAGATCCTGTCGGAGTCGAACTACTTCTTCCGGTTGGGCAAGTACGCCGACGAGCTGCTCGCGTTGTACGAGCAGCATCCGACGTTCGTGCAGCCGGAGAGCGCGCGCAACGAGGTGATCTCGTTCGTCAAGCAAGGGCTGGCGGACCTCTCGATCTCACGGTCGACGTTCGCGTGGGGGGTCCCCGTCCCGTGGGACCCCCAGCACGTCTTCTACGTGTGGATCGACGCCTTGCTGAACTACGCGACCGCGGTCGGTCTCGGCGCGGACGGCCCGGACGGCGAGGTGTTCGCGCACACCTGGCCGGCCGACGTCCACCTGGTCGGCAAGGACATTCTGCGGTTCCACGCAGTGATCTGGCCGGCCATGCTGATCGCCGCCGGCCTCCAGGTGCCGCGTCAGGTGTTCGCCCACGGCTGGCTGCTGGTGGGTGGGAAGAAGATGAGCAAGTCGAAGGCGACCGCGATCCACCCGAGCCAGATCGTCGACACGTTCGGGTCCGACGCCTACCGCTACTACTTCCTGCGGGCCATCGCGTTCGGTTCCGACGGCTCGTTCTCGTGGGAGCACATGAGCGCGGTCTATACCTCCGAGCTGGCCAACGGCCTGGGAAACCTCGCGTCCCGGGTGGTGGCGATGGTCGGCCGCTACTTCGATGGCACGCTGCCCGCCGCAGGCGAGCTCGGCCCCGCGGAGCACGTCCTCGCCGGCGCGCTCGACACCACGGTACGAACCGCCGAGGACGCTCTGGACCGGCTCGCGCTGCACGAGGCGCTGGCGTCGATCGAGGGCTTCGTCTCCTCGGTCAACGGCTACGTGACGGAGCAGGAGCCCTGGAAGGTCGCCAAGGACGACTCCGCTGCCGGGCGTACCCGCCTCGCGACCATCTTGTACGCCGCGGCCGAGTCCCTGCGGGCCGTTGCGGTGCTGCACGCACCGACGATGCCGACGACATCGACCGCCCTGTGGGCCATGGTCGGTGCCGCCGACGCGATAGGCCCGCTGGCCGACCAGCGCATCGGTGACGCGGGACGCTGGGGGCAGCTGCCCGCCGGCGCCACCCTCACCAAGGGTGAGCCGTTGTTCCCACGGCTCACCGACGACGAGTGACTGGGCCGACGAGGGCCCGGGCCACACAGAGCCGCGGCCGCGACCTCAGCCGTCCACCGGCTCCCGAACGGTTGCCGCACCCAGTGGTCGACAACCATTGCCACCTCGACATCGCCGACGGCGACGAGTGGTTGTCGGTGGCCGACGCCCTGACGGCCGCCGCCGCGGTGGGGGTGCCGCGGATCGTGCAGATCGGTTGCGACCTGCCGGGTGCCCGGTGGGCGGTGGAGACCGCGCGTACCAACGACGCGGTGGTCGCCGGTGTGGCATTGCACCCGAACGAGGCGCCAGGGCTGGCGGTCGAAGGACAGCTTGACGAGGCGCTCGGGGAGATCGACGCGCTGGCGATGTCGGATCCGCGCGTGCGGGCGGTGGGAGAGACGGGGCTCGACTACTTCCGGACGGGCGTGGAGGGTCGCGCCGCTCAACACGCGTCCTTTCGCGCCCACATCGCCCTGGCCAAGGCGCACGACAAGACGCTCGTCATCCACGACCGCGACGCGCACGACGACGTGCTCGCGATCCTCGACGCCGAGGGCATGCCCGAGCGCACCGTCATGCACTGCTTCTCCGGCGACGCGGACTTCGCGCGTGCCTGCCTCGACCGCGGTTGCTGGCTGTCGTTCGCCGGCACCGTGACGTTCAAGAACGCCCAGCCGCTGCGGGACGCTCTGGCCGGCACGCCGCTCGACCGCGTCCTCGTCGAGACCGACGCACCGTTTCTGACACCGACGCCGTACCGCGGCCGTCCGAACGCGTCCTATCTCGTGCCGTTGACGGTGCGCGCGATGGCCGAGGTGCTCGGCCACGACGTCGCAACGGTGTGCCGGGCGATCGAGGCCAATACCGACGTCGCCTTCGGGGGTCGCTGGTAGGCACAGACGTTCGCGGATGAGTGGCCGGGATCACGTCCCAGATGTCACACCCGCCACATCTGTCACGAATTCTCCCCAGGCTCCGCCGGTTCGGTTTGGCGGGTCGTGATCTTCTCGTTATGGTCATGGACTTGTTGGCCGGGAATCGGGGATTCCGGGCGGCACCTACGCACGAGACTCCCGAACCGAGCCACCCGCTCGGACCGCAGACCGGCCTGCACGCGCGCCGGTAGGCACGGGCCGACGTGCGCCGGTGCGGCCCCCTCACCGGGACGTACGACGGCTGGAGCAGTGTGCGGCGACGCATAGCAATCATCGGTGTCAACCTCGCGGTAGTGCTCGCGGTCGTGGGCGGAACAGTCGCCTACGCCACGATGCACAAGACCGTTAGTCTCGCCATCGACGGCAAGTCCGAGCAGGTCAGCTCATTCGGCAACGACGTCGGCGACGTGCTGGCCTCGCAGGGCATCCACCTCGGTCCGCACGACGTGGTCGTGCCCAGCGCCTCGACCCCGATCAACGACGGCACCGCGATCTCCGTGCGGTACGGCCGGCAGTTGACCTTGACGGTAGACGGCAAGACCAAGCACTACTGGGTGACCGCGGACACCGTGAGCGCGGCCCTCAGCCAGCTCGGGATGCGGTTCAGCGGCAACGCCCAGCTGTCCACCAGCCGTAGCGCCGGAATCGGCCGCTCTGGCCTCCACCTCCTGGTGGCCACCCCCAAGCCGATCGCCCTTGTCGTCGGCACGCACCGGCGGCATCTGACGACGACCGCGCTGACGGTGGGCGACCTGCTCGCGCAGCGGGGCGTCACGGTCGACCGCAACGACACCGTCCGACCGGCGGTCAAGACCCCCCTCAGGGACGGCATGCGGATCGTCGTGACCCGGATCGGGGTCGGCACGCGGACCTACACGGTGTCGATTCCTTTCGGCACGATCGTGCGGCACGACTCGGCGATGTACTCCGACCAGACCCACGTGGTGCGCTCCGGTGTCCCCGGTGAGCGACGCCTGTCGTACCGCGTCACGACCGCAAACGGCAAGGTCCGCGACCGGCAGCTGCTGTCGAGCGCCGTGCTGTCGAGGCCGCGCCCGTTGATCGAGGTGCAAGGCACCAAGTCGCGGCCGGTGGTCACGGTGTCGGGCAACACCGTGTGGGACCAGCTCGCGCAGTGCGAGTCCGGTGGAAACTGGGCGATCAACACCGGCAACGGCTACTACGGCGGGCTCCAGTTCACGATCAGCACGTGGGACGCCTACGGCGGCGGCTCGTACGCCTCCCGGCCCGACCTCGCCTCGCGCGACCAGCAGATCGCGATCGCGACCAAGGTCCGCGACGCCAGCGGCGGCTATGGCGCCTGGCCGGCCTGCTCGGCCCAGCTCGGCCTCTGACCCGCTCCGCTCTGGCCCTCCCCACCCACCCCGTCCAGGCCGCCGGCTCTCGGTCGGTTTACCACGTTCTCGTGGTACGTCGGCACTTCTCATGGGGTGCAGCCC
>JBOHDX010000078.1:0-34146 GCA_050700835.1 Nocardioidaceae bacterium | reverse complement strand
CCCCCCCCCCCCCCCCCCCCCCCCGCTCGCCCGCGCCCCGCGCCCCCGCCCCCCCTCCCCCCCCCCCCCCCCCCCCCGCCGGGGGTTGGTGCGGTGCGGGGGGTCACGGCGGCGCCTTCTTCGCCGCTGAGGGCTGGGGCGATGCGGGAGGTCACGGCGCCGCCTTCTTAGCCGTGGACTTCTTCGCGACAGCCTTCTTGGCCGCTGCCCGTCTGGGTTCCGGCTTCCCAGGAGCCGGCGTGACGCCGGTCTTGGCGGCGGCCTCGCGGCTGCGGGCCGACTTCTTCGTGGCCGCCGACTTCTTCGTCGCGGCCGCCTTCTTCGCTCCGGACTTGCGAGCCGCGGACTTGCGACCGCCCCGCACCTTGCTGACCCTGGTCTTCGGGCCGTCTGTCTTCGCACGGCTCGCGGTGGTGGCGTTGGCCTTGCGGCCGACCGCCTTCGCGCGTCCGGCCTTCCCGGTGCCCTTCTTGGCCGTCGGGGCCACCCCCGTCCCCGCCCCGTTGGGTGACGCTGTCGCCTGCGCGCTGACGCGTGGCCCGGCGCTGCCGTCGTGGCCGCGGTGCTTGGCCAGGAAGTGAACGGTCTCGGCGTAGATGTCGTCCTCGTCGAGGCGCCGCAGCTCCTCGGCCAGCAGCTCCGCGGTGTCCCGCCGCTTGAGGGCCACCGGACGGTCCGCCTCGCCCGGCACGATGAAGGTGGCGGAGCGGCCCTCCGGCCGGGTTATCGCGATGTCGCCATGCATCGTGGACATGCGTACGTCGGTGATGCCCGGACCGCGCGACACCTTGCGGTCCACCTCCACGCGCAGTCGCGACGCCAGCCAGCCGACCAGCAGGTCGGCACTCGGGTTGCCTCTCTCGGCGCTCACCGAACCGGACACGACCGTGGCCGGATGCTGGTCGAGCGCGGCCGCGAGGAGCGCACGCCACGTCGTCAGCCGGGTCCACGCCAGGTCACTGTTGCCCGGCTCGTAGCGTTCGGCGGCCGCTATCACCGCGGCCGCCTTGTTGCGGGCGGTGGCGGTGTCGAGGATGCGCCGCTGGGCGAGTGAGCCGAGTGCGTCGCTGGCAAGGTCGTCCGGGCTCTTGCCCGGCCACCAGACGACGACGGGGGAGTCGGGGAGCAGCAGCGGCAGCACCACGGACTCGGCGTGGTTGACCAACTCACCACTCATCCGGAGGAGCACCGCCTCGCCGGAGGAGTTGTTGCCGATCTGCACAGAGGCGTCGAGAGCCGCGGCACCCCGCCCGGAGCGCAGGATCACGCCGATCACGCGCGCCGGGTGCTCGGTCGACACGCTCGAAGCGGCCTTCATGGCGTCGTAGATGCCGGCCTCGTCGGTGACGATGACCAGAGTGAGGACCATCCCCATCGCGGGACTGCCCGCCGACAGCCGGCCCCTGACGAGGGCAGCAGCGATCTCACTCGCGTTCGTGTCCGTCAGGTCGATGTTCATCGGCTTCTCCTGTCAGGGCCGACGCCAGGTGCGGCCGTCGCGCGCGAGCATCTCGTGGGCGGACGTCGGTCCCCAGCCGCCGGAGGGGTACTGGTCCGGCTGACCCTTCTCGGCCCAGTGGTCGAGGACCGGGTCGAGAATCTCCCAGGCGAGCTCGACCTCCTCGTGCTGGGGGAACAGAGGTGGATCGCCGAGCAGCACGTCGAGGATCAAACGTTCGTACGCCTCGGGGCTCGACTCGACGAAGGCACCGCCGTAGGCGAAGTCCATGTTGACGTCGCGGATCTCCATCGCCGTGCCCGGCACCTTCGCGCCGAAACGCAAGGTGACACCCTCGTCCGGCTGGATCCGGATCACCAAGGCGTTGTTGCCGAGCTCTTCGGTGGCGGTCTCGTTGAACGGCAGGTGGGGGGCCTTCTTGAAGGACACCGCCAGCTCGGTGACGCGGCGGCCGAGCCGCTTGCCAGTCCGCAGATAGAACGGCACACCGCCCCAACGCCGGGTGGCGACGTCCACCTTGATCGCTGCGAACGTCTCCGTGGTCGAGTGCTTGGGGATGTCCTGCTCCTGCAGGTAGCCAGGAACCTTGACACCGCCGGCCCACCCGGCGGTGTACTGGCCGCGTGCCGTGTGTAGGTCGAGGCGCTTGGGTAGCTCGACGGCGGCCAGGACCTTCTGTTTCTCGATCCGCAGGCTCTTGGCGTCGAAGGCACCAGGCTCCTCCATGGCCAGCAGCGCCATCAGCTGCAGCAGGTGGTTCTGGATCACGTCGCGAGCGGCACCGATGCCGTCGTAGTAGCTGGCCCGGCCGCCGATCCCGATGTCCTCAGCCATCGTGATCTGCACATGGTCCACGTAGTTCGAGTTCCACACCGGCTCGAACATCGCGTTCGCGAACCGCAGGGCAAGGATGTTCTGGACGGTCTCCTTGCCGAGGTAGTGGTCGATCCGGAACACCGACTCCTGCGGGAACACGTCGGACACGATCGCGTTGAGAGCCTGCGCGCTCGTCAGGTCGTGCCCGAATGGTTTCTCCACCACCACCCGCCGCCACGAGCCACCCTCCTGCTCGGCGAGGCCGTGCCTCTTCAGCTGACCGATCACGTTGGGGAAGAACTTCGGTGGGATCGCCAGGTAGAACGCGTGGTTGCCGCCGGTCCCGCGCTTCTCGTCCAGCTCGGTGATGGTCTTGCCCAGCGTCTCGAACGCATCGTCGTCGTCGAAGTTGCCGGGTACGAAGCGGAACCCCTCCGACAACTGGTTCCAGACCTCCTCGCGGAATGGGGTGCGGGCATGCTCCTTCACCGCGTCGTGCACGATCGCCGCGAAGTCCTGGTGGGCCCAGTCGCGGCGCGCGAACCCGACCAGCGAGAAGCCCGGCGGGAGCAGGCCGCGGTTGGCGAGGTCGTAGACGGCAGGCATCAGCTTCTTGCGGGCCAGGTCACCGGTGACGCCGAAGATCACCAGACCGCACGGACCGGCGATCTGCGGGAGTCGCCGGTCCTGGGGGTCACGCAGCGGGTTCACATGGTCGACGGTCATCCCAACGCCTCCATCAGCGTCGCCAACCCGGCGTCGTGGTCCGCCAGGTGCAGGCGCAGCACCGGTCTGCCGTGCTCGGCCAGCACCTGCGCGTCGCCGGTGGCCTGGGCGGCGATGAACTCGCCGAAGGTGAACGGCCGACCGGGTACGCCGAGGTCGTGCTGCGGGCGGGTGGTCACCTGGAGGTAGACGCCCGTCGGTGGGCCTCCCTTGTGGTACTGGCCGGTCGAGTGCAGGAACCGTGGACCCCATCCGAACGTCGTCGGGCGTCGGGTACGGCGCGCCAGTGCCGATCGCACCTTCGCGAGCGGCGCGTCGGATGCCCGGTCGAGGTAGGCCATCACCGCGAGGTAGCCGCGCTCCGGGTCGAGGTGTCCCAGCAGCGCGTCGAGGGCCGCCGCCACGGAGTCGACGTCGGCCGGGAGCAGACCGTCGGTGGCGTGGACGGCGATGGGTCCGTCGACGAACGCGGGTTCGGACACGTTCGACCCGGCGTCGAGCAGGCCGCGCGCGGCGGCCTTGGCGCTCTCGACGTCCGGCTGGTCGAAGGGGTTGATGCCGATGACCCGCCCGGCGACTGCCACCGCGTACTCCCACAGCAGGATCTGTGCGCCCAGCGGGCCAGCCACCGACGCCCCCCAGCCGGACGACGGGCGGACGTCGGTGCACAGGTCGCCGATGGTGACGAGACTGCAGTCGGGTGTGTTCGGGTCGAAGTTGGGCGCGGTCACGTCGCTGACCACGACCGGCAGGATGCCCTTGCCCTGCTTGCCGGTCGACTCTGCGATCAGCTGCTCGGCCCAGTCGCCGAAGCCGACGATGCCGCTGCGCAGATCGGCCAGCACCACCTTGTCGCTGCCGGTGTTCGCAGCGACGCCGAGCAGCGCACCGAGGCGGAGCCCCGGGTTGTCGGTGGAGTCGGCGGTCAGGGCAGGTCCGATCGCGGCCGCCTGGTCGAGAAGTGCGGCGATGTCGACGCCGGCGAGACCGCTCGGCACGAGGCCGAACGCGGTCAGCGCGGAGTAGCGGCCCCCCACGTCTGGGTCCGCGTTGAACACGGTGTAGCCGTCCTTGCGGGACTGCTCGTCGAGCGGCGATCCGGGGTCGGTCACGACGACGATCCGCTGTGTGGCGTCGATTCCGGCGGCCTCGAACGCGGCTTCGTAGGCTCGGCGCTGGCTGTCCGTCTCGACGGTCGACCCCGACTTACTCGACACGACGACGACGGTCTCGTCCAGCCGGTTCGCGAGCGCCGAAGCGACGTAGTCCGGCTGGGACGAGTCGAGCACCGTCAACGCCTTGCCCGAGGTGGCGCAGATGACCTCAGGCGCCAGGGACGAGCCGCCCATGCCACACAGCACGACGTGGTCGACGCCCTCGCGGGCGAGGCGATCCCGCAGGATCGTGATGGGGTCCACGAGCGGCCGTGACGACGCTGCCAGCCCCACCCAGGACAGGCGCTTCGACGCCTCCGACTCGGCGTCGGGACCCCAGAGCGTGGGCTCCTGGGCGGCGATGTGACCTGCGACGCCGTCCTTCACCAGTCTCTGGACGGCACTCGCGTAGGCAGCCTCGTCCGGGTAGCCGAAGTACAGCTCGACCCCGGCCCCCACGACTGCCGTGGTGTTCCACTCGGTCATGCGGTGCCCTTGGGGCTGTCCAGCTGGGTCTGCACCGAGCCGAGCAGCTCCGCCCACGACTTCTCGAACTTGTCGACGCCTTCGCGCTCCAGCGTCGCGATCACGTCGTCGTAGTCGATGCCGAGCTTGGCCAGCCCGTCGAGGACGCGCTGCGCGTCGTCATAGTTGGTCGTCACGGTGTCTTCGCCGATGTCGGCGTGGTCCGCCGTGGCGTCGATGGTCCCCTCGGGCATCGTGTTGACCGTGCCCGGCGCCACCAGCTCGGTGACGTACATCGTGTCCGGGAGCGACTTGTCCTTCACCGACGTGGAGGCCCAGAGTGGGCGCTGGCGTTGGGCGCCGGCAGCCTCGAGCGCCTGCCAGCGGTCGGACGCGAGAACCTTCTCGAACCGTTGGTACGCCAGGCGCGCGTTGGCGATGGCGGCTTTGCTGCGCAACGCTTTCGCAGCGTCGGAGCCGATCTCGTCGAGTCGCTTGTCGACCTCGGTGTCCACCCGGCTGACGAAGAAGGACGCCACCGACTGGATGGCGGACAGGTCGTGACCTGCCTCCTTGGCTCGTTCCAGGCCGGTCAGGTAGGCGTCCATGACGGCGTCGTAGCGGTCGAGTCCGAAGATCAACGTGACGTTGATGCAGATCGCCTCGGCGGTCGCCGCGGTGATGGCGGGTAGGCCCTCCAGGGTGGCCGGGATCTTCACCATCGCGTTGGGCCGGTCCACCAGCCACCACAGGGCGCGCGCTTCGGCGGTCGTCGCTTCTGTGTCGTGGGCCAGACCCGGCGCCACCTCGATCGACGCGCGGCCGTCGACCCCGCGGCTGCGGTCGTAGGCCGGGCGGAGCACGTCGGCGCCCCAGCGCACGTCGTAGGTCGTGATGGCGCGGACTGCCTCGTCGAGGGAGACGTCGCGCGACCTCAGGTCGCGTACCTGGTCGGCGTAGTCGTCCGCATCGGTTAGTGCCTTGGCGAAGATCGTGGGGTTGGAGGTGAACCCGACCACGTGCTTGTTCTTGACGAGGTCTGCGAGGTTGCCGGTGACCAGGCGCTCGCGGGAGATGTCGTCGAGCCAGATCGACACTCCGGCGTCGGACAATGCCTTGAGACGGTCGTTCATGCTTTGCCTTCCTTGCTCACTTGAAGGGACGCGCGACGACCCGGCCTCAGTCGGTGGGCGCGTCGGGGTTGTCGGAGGGCCCTACCGGTCCGGCGGGTCGGGCGAACACGGGGACGCCCGTGCCGCCGAGCTCGGCGGCGGCGGCGATGCTGTCCCGTGCCGCCTGGGCCACGGCCTCGGCGGTGATGCCGAACTTGTCGAACAGCGTCTGATAGTCCGCCGACGCACCGTAGTGCTCGACGCCGACGATGCGGCCGGCGTCGCCGACGACGTCGCGCCAGCCCTGCGCGATGCCCGCCTCGACACTGACCCTGGCCCGAAGGTGCGGGGGGATGACCGAGTCGCGATAGGATGGGGCCTGGGCGTCGAACCACTCCCGGCACGGCATCGAGACCACCCTGGCGGCAACGCCCTCGGCTGCCAGCGCCTCCCGTGCCCGGACGGCCAGCTGGACCTCCGAGCCAGTGCCGACGATCACCACGTCGGGGTCGCCGTCGGTGTCGAGCAGCACGTAGGCGCCCTTGGCGACGCCGTCGGTCGACGCATAACCCTGCTCGCCGCGGGGGTACGTCGGGACCTCCTGGCGGGTCAGGACCAGGCCGGCGGGCCGGTCGGTGTGCTCCAGGACGGTGCGCCACGCGGCGACGGTCTCGTTGGCGTCGGCGGGCCGCACCACGTCGAGTCCGGGGATGGCGCGCAGCGCCGCGAGGTGCTCGATCGGCTGGTGCGTTGGTCCGTCCTCGCCGAGACCGATGGAGTCGTGCGTCCAGATGTACGTTGCCGGGATCTCCATCAGCGCCGCCAGCCGCACGGCCGGCCGCATGTAGTCGCTGAACGTCAGGAATGTTCCGCCGTAGGGGCGGGTGCCGCTGTGCAGCACGATCCCGTTGAGGATCGAGGCCATCGCGTGCTCGCGGATCCCGAAGTGCAGCACCCGGCCGTACCAGTCGGCCTCGAACATCTTGGTGGTGTACTCCGGCGGGTTGAACGACGCCTGACCGTCCGGTGTCGTGTTGTTCGACCCCGCAAGGTCGGCGGAACCGCCCCAGAGCTCAGGTAGCACCGGCGCGATGGCGGTGAGGATCGTGCCCGACGCCTTGCGCGTCGCCATGCCCTCCTCGTCGGCCGCGAAGGTCGGCAGCGAGTCGGTCCAGCCGTCCGGGAGGGTGCGAGTCCGCAGCCGGTCGAACAGGGCGGAGCGATCGCCGGCGGTGGAGGACCAGGCGTCGAAGCGTTTGCTCCACTCCGCCTGCGTGACCCGGCCGTGGTCGACCGCCTCGCGGCTGTGCGCAAGCACCTCGTCCGCGACCACGAACGTCTTGTCCGGGTCGAAGCCCAGCACGGTCTTGGTGGCCCTGACCTCATCGTCGCCGAGCGCCGAGCCGTGCGCCTTGCCGGTGTTCTGGGCGTGCGGCGCCGGCCAGGCGATGATCGTGCGCAGCTGGATGAAGCTCGGCCGGTCGGTCACGGCCTTGGCGGCCACGATCGCGTCGTACAACGCCGACACGTCCTCTTCGTACTGCGTGCCCCCGTGGGTCCAGTCGACGACCTGCACATGCCAGCCGTACGCCTCGTAGCGCTTGGCGACGTCCTCCGAGAACGCGACGGCGGTGTCGTCCTCGATCGAGATCCGGTTGTCGTCGTAGAGCATGGTGAGGTTGCCCAGACGCTGGTGGCCGGCGATCGACGAGGCCTCGCCGGACACGCCCTCCTCCATGTCTCCGTCGCTGGCGAACACATAGACGTCGTGGTCGAAGACCCCCTCACCCATCGGGGTGTCCGGCTCGAGCAGGCCGTGCCGGCGCCGGGCCGCCATCGCCATGCCGACGGCGTTGCCGACACCCTGTCCCAATGGCCCGGTGGTGGTCTCGATACCCGGGGTGTGGTGGTGCTCGGGGTGTCCGGGGGTGAGGCTGCCCCAGGTGCGTAGCGCCTCCAGGTCGGACAGCTCGAGGCCGTAGCCGGCGAGGTAGAGCTGGATGTACTGAGTGAGGCTGGAGTGCCCGCAGGAGAGCACGAATCGGTCGCGGGCCGGCCAGTGCGGGTCGGCCGGGTTGTGCCGCATCAGCTTCTGGTAGAGCAGGTACGCCGCGGGGGCGAGACTCATTGCGGTGCCGGGGTGACCGTTGCCGGCCTTCTGCACCGCGTCCATCGCCAGGGCCCGGATGGTGTCGACCGCCCGGCGGTCGAGCTCGGTCCACTCCAGCGGGGGATAGGTGTTCGATGGGGCCGTCGGCACAGTCGTACTCCTCTTGTCAGGCACATTCGTTGCTGGTGGGCACTCCGGGGTCCTCGCCGGGCCGAAGCAGGCGCCACCGTCAGCGAGCCTACTCGGGTTGCCGACCCGCGCGAGGCGGAGCAACCCGGGCCCTCAGGGCTCCTTCGGCCGGACTAGACTCGCCTTCGACCGAGCCCCCTCCAGCGGGGCTGCGGCGACCCGGATGACCGACCTGAGTCAGGCCCGGCAGCGATGCGAAGAAGGTGCCCGTGACGGCCGTCGACCCGCACCCCGACGTGCTCGCCGACGTCTCGTTGGTCGACCTCCGCACCGCTGGTCGTCGCAGTACGCGCAGGTCCTCCCGCCGCGACGTCGTGGCGGCGTACCTCGGCCTGATGAAGCTCCGGATCATCGAGCTGCTGCTCCTGACGACTGTGCCGGTGATGTTCCTCGCCGCCGACGGGGTGCCGGGCCTGTGGCCGGTCGTCGCCACGGTGCTCGGTGGGACCCTGTCGGCCGGCAGCGCCAACGCCCTGAACTGTGTCGTCGACGCCGACATCGACCAACGGATGCGTCGGACCCGGCGACGCCCGCTGCCGCGGCACATGGTGTCCACCCGTTCGGCGCTGGTGTTCGGCCTCGCGCTGGGCGTCCTCTCGACTCTGTGGCTGGGGCTCACGGTCAACTGGCTGTCCGCGTGGCTGGCCCTCGCGGCCAACGTGTTCTACGTCGTCGGCTACACGTTAATCCTGAAGCGGCGTACCACTCAGAACATCGTGTGGGGGGGAGCCGCGGGCTGCTTCCCGGCGCTGATCGGTTGGACCGCGGTCCGCGACGAGCTGTCGTGGGCGCCGGTGGTGCTGTTCCTGGTCGTGTTCTTCTGGACCCCGCCGCACTTCTGGTCGCTGGCGATCCGGTACCGCGACGACTACGCCGCCGCCGACGTACCCATGCTGCCGGCGGTGGCGCCGGTACGCGTGGTGGCGCGCCAGATCGTCGCCTACTCGTACGTCATGGTGGCCACCTCGCTCCTGCTCTGGCCGGTCGCAGGCACCGGCGTGTTCTACCCGATCGCCGCGGTGGCGCTCGGCGTCCCCTTCCTGGTCGAGGCGCACCTGCTGCAACGGCGGGGCCGGGTCAGTGACGAGCTGTCCGCGTTGAAGCCGATGCGGCTGTTCCACGGGTCGAACCTCTATCTGGCCCTGCTGTTCGTCGCCGTCGCCGCCTCGCCCTTCCTCCGCTGACCCGCCCGCTGGGGATGTCGGTTTACCACGAGAACGTGGTAACCCTCACTTCTCATGGGGTGCACCCCATGAGAAGTGACCAAGTACCACGAGAACGTGGTAAACCGACGGCAATGCTTGGCGCACATCTTTCGCCGCGGCGCCCAGTTGTTCGCGGCCTGACCGGGCCACGCTGTGTCGCCACCGTGAGGGGCACCGACTCGTCGGGGTTCGCACAGACCCGCGCTACCGCGTGCTGGGGGCCGGATCCCTGCGCACCTCGGTCGGAAGGCCGGGCCGGGTACGCGCGGATCCGCCTGGGCGAGAGCGCGTCAGCAGCAGCGTCCAGGTCGCCGCCACGGTCAGGACCGACGCACCGAACACATGGAACCCGACGAGTACGATCGGCAGGCCGGTGGCGTACTGCACGGCTCCGACCAGTCCCTGAGCGAGCTCGAGGACCAGCAACAACGTTGCGGCGCGGAGCAGCCGAGCCGGAGCGCTGACGGTACGCAGGGTCAGGACCAGCCCAACCGTGAGCCCGATCAAGAGCATCACGAGGTCGGTGTGCAACTGGCTCATCGCATCCGGCGACAGCCCGTTGCGCGGAGCGTGCACGTCGCCCGCATGCGGCCCGCTGCCCGTGACGACGGTGCCGATGTAGAGGACGGCCGCCAGCGCGGCGTAGGTGCCGCGCGCGAGCCACACCGTGGGCACTGGGACGGTTGCGGCGGGCGGTTCGTCGCCCTCGCCCACGCGGCGGACCAGCAGGGTCGACAGCGCGACCAGCACCATCGAGAACATGAAGTGCAGCGACACCACCCACGGGTTGAGGTCGGTGAGCACGGTGATGCCGCCGACCACCGCCTGGGCCGGGATGCTGAGCACCAGCAGCGAGACCAGCACGCGGAGCGACCGGCGGGCAGGACGGTGGCGCCACACGACGACGAAGGTCGCAATCACGACGGCCGCGAGCACGTAGGTCAGCATCCGATTGCTGAACTCGACGACGCCGTGCACCCCGAGCGCGTCGTGCGGGACGAACGAGCTGCCGGTGCAGTGCGGCCAGGTCGGGCAGCCGAGGCCAGAGCCGGTCAGGCGAACGGCTCCGCCGGTGACGACGATGACGACGTTGGCCACGACCGAGGCCAACGCGAAGCGGCGCACGACCTGCTGGCCAGGTGAGTGGAGCGCGTCGGCGAAGTTGTGGGACACGGTCACTCCCACCGGAAGGTCTTGGCGGTCAAGGCTCCCGCACCGACGGTCCACAGCGCCAGCACCAGCACGTGCCAGAGTCCGAGTCCCGACCCGGACAGCGCCCCCCGCATGCCTTCCGCGAGCGCTCCGGAGGGGAGGGCTTCCATGAACGGCTGCGCCGGCCCCGGATAGCGGTTCAGGGGTACGACCACGCCGCCGCCGGTGAGCAGCAGGACGTACACGAGGTTGGCAGCGGCGAGCGTGGCCTCAGCGCGCAGGGTGCCCGCGACCAGGAGGCCCAGAGCGCCGAACGCGGCCGTGCCCAGCACCGCGAGCAGCACCAGGTCGAGCACCGCGAGGGGTCCGCCGCGCGGATGCCAGCCCAACGCCCACCCGACTATCGCGATCACCAACAGCTGCAGGGTCTCCACCACCAGCACGGCGGTGGTCTTGCCGGCCAGCAGCCCCGCCCGTGGCAGCGGGGACGCGCCGAGCCGCTTCAGCACGCCGTACCGTCGCTCGAAGCCGGTCGCGATCGCCAGTGCGGTGAACGCCGTTGACAGGATCGCGAGGGCGAGGACGCCTGGAGTGAGCACGTCCACCCGGCGCCCTGGACCCAGGTCGACCAGGTTTCCCGACTCGACACCGCCGATCAGCACCAGCAGCGGGATGACCAGCGCGAGCAGGAGCTGCTCCCCATTGCGCAGCAGCAGCCTCGTCTCCATCGACGCCTGGGTGCGGATCATCCGCACCAGCGGGGCCGCGCCGGGCGACGGCGTGAACGTGAGGACGGGCGCGGTCATCAGCGGAGCTCCCGCCCGGTCAGGTCGAGGAAGACGTCCTCGAGAGTGCGGCGCTCGACCGAGAGCGAGTCGGCCAGGACTCCGTGCGAGGCGCACCAGGCGGTCAGGGTCGCCAACATGCCCGGATCGACCTCGCCGCGCACGAGGTAGGCGCCGGGAACCTGCTCGATGACCTTGCTCCCCTTCGGCAGCGCGGCCGCCAGGCTGTCGAGGTCGAGCCCCGGTCGGGCGGTGAAGCGGATCGTGTTCTCGGCGCCGGTCGCGGTCAGGGCGGCAGGGGTGCCCGAGGCGATCAGCCGGCCGTGGTCTAGCACGTGCACGAGGTCGGCCAAGTGCTCGGCCTCGTCCATGAAGTGGGTGGTGAGCACGACCGTCACCCCTGCCTCACGAAGCTCGTCGACCAGCCGCCAGGTGGCCCGTCGCGCCTGCGGGTCGAGCCCGGCGGTCGGCTCATCGAGGAACACCAGCTCGGGCCGTCCGACCACGGCCATCGCGAGGCTGAGGCGCTGCTGCTGGCCACCGGACAGGCGACGGAACGCCGTGCGTCCGCAGGCACCCAGGCCGAGACGCTCGATCAGTGCGGGCACGTCGAGCGGGTCGGCGTGCAGCGCCGCCATGTGGCGGAGCATCTCGTGCGCCCGGGCGCCGGACCACGCGCCACCGCTCTGCAGCATCACACCGACGCGCGGGCGCAGGGCGCGCGACTGCGTGAACGGGTCGAGGCCGAGGACGCGGACCCGGCCGGACTGTGGGCGCCGGTAGCCTTCGCAGGTCTCGATGGTCGTGGTCTTGCCCGCCCCGTTGGGACCGAGGACCGCCGTGACCCGGCCGGCGGGGACCTCCAGGGACAGCCCGTCGACGGCGGTGCGATCGCCGTAGGCCATGACGAGACCGTCGACCACGACGGCGGGGGACTCCACTCCGCGAGTGTAAGTTTCGCCGCCCCCGCCCTCCTCGCTGGGCCGCTCGGATGGGGGCGGACGGGGGGCGGATGGGGACGAGGGGCGGATGGGGGGTAGGGGTGGGTTTGTGGTCAGGACCCAATTACGTCACAATGGCGTTGTGGAAATGTTGCGCGCGGACTCCTCACGGGCTCAGAGCCCCGACGAGTCGTCTGCCGATGCACCCACCCGCGACCGAGTGGCCCGCGCGATTCTGCAGAGCGGGCCGTCCACGGCCGCCAAGTTGGCCGAGCAGCTGGCACTGACACCGGCCGCCGTACGCCGGCACCTGGACCATCTGGTGGCTGAAGGCGTGCTGGAGGCCCGCGAGGAGCGGATCTACGGCGCCCGGGGGCGCGGCCGTCCGGCCAAGGTCTTCGTCCTCACCGATGCGGGCCGTGAGGCGTTCGACCAGGCCTACGACGACCTAGCGGTCGACGCGCTCCGGTTCCTCGCCGAAACCGGTGGCGCCCAGGCGGTCGACGCCTTCGCCCAGCGGCGCGTCGGCGACCTCGAGGCTCGCTACCGCCCGCTGCTCGACGCCGCACCGGAGTCGACGCGGGCCGAGGTGCTCGCACGGGCTTTGACCAGCGACGGCTACGCCGCGTCGGTGCGAACCGCGCCGAGCGGCGACCAGATCTGCCAGCACAACTGTCCCGTCGCGCACGTGGCGGCGGAGTTCCCGCAGCTGTGCGAGGCGGAGACACAGGCGATCGGGCGCCTGCTGGGCCGGCACGTCCAGCGACTTGCGACGATTGCGCACGGCGACGGCGTCTGCACCACGAACGTCCCCCGTCCTACCCCGACCCCGGCCCCGACCCGGAGCACCACCACCACCACCACCGGCGGCTCACCGAGCCGCAGCACCGCATCCGCAACCGAGAGGAAGCATCGATGACGAGCATCGTTCACCCCGAGCTCGACGGCCTCGGCCGCTACGAGTACGGCTGGGCCGACTCCGACGCGGCGGGCACCGACGCGCAGCGTGGACTGTCAGACGCCGTGGTGCGCGACATCTCCGGGAAGAAGAACGAACCCCAGTGGATGCTGGACCTGCGGCTGAAGGGCCTCAAGCTGTTCCGCCGCAAGCCGATGCCGTCGTGGGGCGCGGAGCTGAACGGCATCGATTTCGACAACATCAAGTACTTCGTGCGGTCGACCGAGAAGCAGGCGGCCTCCTGGGACGAGCTCCCCGACGACATCAAGAGCACCTATGACCGGCTCGGGATCCCGGAAGCCGAGAAGCAGCGGCTCGTCGCCGGCGTGGCCGCGCAGTACGAGTCCGAGGTCGTCTATCACAAGATTCGTGAGGACCTCGAGGAGCAGGGCGTCATCTTCCTCGACACCGACACCGGCCTGAAGCAGCACGAGGACCTCTTCCGCGAGTACTTCGGCACCGTGATCCCGGTGGGCGACAACAAGTTCGCCTCGCTCAACTCCTCGGTCTGGTCCGGCGGGTCGTTCATCTACGTCCCCAAGGGCGTTCACGTCGACATCCCGCTCCAGGCGTACTTCCGGATCAACACCGAGAACATGGGTCAGTTCGAGCGGACGCTGATCATCGTCGATGAGGACGCCTACGTGCACTACGTCGAAGGCTGCACCGCGCCGATCTACTCCAGCGACTCGTTGCACTCGGCCGTGGTCGAGATCATCGTGAAGAAGGGCGGCCGCTGCCGCTACACCACCATCCAGAACTGGTCGAACAACGTCTACAACCTCGTCACCAAGCGCGCCACGTGCGAGGCGGGAGCGACGATGGAGTGGATCGACGGCAACATCGGCTCCAAGGTCACGATGAAGTACCCCGCGGTCTACCTGATGGGCGAGCACGCCAAGGGCGAGACCCTGTCGATCGCGTTCGCGGGCGAGGGGCAGCACCAGGACGCCGGGTCCAAGATGGTGCACTGCGCGCCTCACACGTCGAGCTCGATCATCTCCAAGTCGGTCGCCCGCGGCGGTGGCCGCACCTCCTACCGCGGGCTCGTCCAGGTCCAGGAGGGCGCGCACCACTCGGCCAGCACCGTGCGCTGTGACGCTTTGCTCGTCGACCAGATCAGTCGCTCCGACACCTATCCCTACGTCGACATCCGCGAGGACGACGTGTCGATGGGTCACGAGGCCACCGTGTCGAAGGTCAGCGACGATCAGCTGTTCTACCTGATGAGCCGCGGCATGGCCGAGGACGAGGCGATGGCGATGATCGTGCGGGGCTTCATCGAGCCGATCGCACGCGAGCTGCCGATGGAGTACGCCCTCGAGCTCAACCGGCTGATCGAGCTGCAGATGGAGGGTGCGGTCGGCTGACCCCCGCGCCAGCCCCAGTTCCCGCGCCGCCGGACCGCACGCAGAATCCCGTCGACTCACCGAAGGAGCCGAGTGAACAACCTGTCCGAGGCTGTCGAGACGTCCAAGGTGTCCAGCCATCTGCACCCCGCGGGGTCCTACTCCCTCGACGACCACCCGATGCCCAACGGCCGCGAGGAAGTGTGGCGCTTCACCCCGCTCCGTCGGCTTCGCGGCGTACTCGACGGCACGTCGTCCGGCGGACGCCTCAAGTGGGACGTCGACGCGCCTGAGGGTGTGACGATCGGCGAGCTGAGCACCGACGACGCGATCGCCCTGGGAGGGCAGTTTCCGGCCGACCGGCCGTCGGCCCTGGCCGTCGCCCACTCCGGTGGCGCGGTGCTGCTCGACGTGGCAGCCGACACCGAGGTGGACCGCCCGGTGGTGGTGCACCTGTCGGGCTCGTCGCCGGAGGATCTCGTCTACGGCCACATCGTGGTGCGGCTGGGCGCCCACTCGAAGGCCACCGTGGTGTTCGAGCACACCGGCAGTGCGCGCTATCTCGCCTCCGTCGACGTGCTTGTCGGCGACAACGCGTCTCTCCAGCTCGGCTCTCTGCAGCTGTGGGACGACGACGCCATCCACCTGGGCCATGTCGGCGTCAAGCTCGGTCGTGACGCCCGGGTTCGCTCGTTCCAGGCCAGCCTCGGCGGCGACGTCGTACGGATGGTCGAGACCGCGGAGTACGACGGGCCTGGCGGCGAGCTGGAGATGTTCGGCCTCTACTTCGTCGACGCCGGGCAGCACATCGAGCACCGCTTGTTCGTGGACCACAACGCACCCTCGACGCGCAGCAACGTCGACTTCCGCGGTGCTCTGCAGGGTCACGGTGCCCACTCGGTCTGGGTCGGCGACGTCCTGATCCGCAAGGAGGCAGAGGGCATCGAGACCTACGAGAGCAACCGCAATCTCGTGCTCACCGACGGCTGCCGGGCGGACTCGGTGCCGAACCTGGAGATCGAGACCGGAGAGATCAAGGGTGCCGGACACGCGAGCGCGACCGGAAGGTTCGACGACGAGCAGCTGTTCTATCTGCAGAGCCGTGGCGTGACCGAGGCCGAGGCCCGCCGACTCGTCGTGCACGGGTTCTTCGCCGACATCGTCCGTCGCCTGCGGGTCCCCGAGATCGAGGAGCACCTGATGGCCGCCGTCGAGACCGAGTTGGCCGCCGGCGTCGGCCTCCCACCCGCCACCACCAACCCGCTGACCGCGATCAGCTGACCCGATCAGGAGCAACCGCCACATGGCCACCCTGGACATCCGTGACCTGCACGTGTCTGTCACCACCGAGGACGGTGCCAAGGAGATCCTGCGCGGCGTCGACCTCACCGTGAAGTCCGGTGAGACGCACGCCATCATGGGCCCGAACGGCTCCGGCAAGTCGACACTGGCCTACTCCATCGCCGGGCACCCGAAGTACCACATCACGTCCGGCTCGGTGACGCTCGACGGTGTGGACGTGCTCACGATGACCGTCGACGCCCGGGCCCGCGCCGGCCTGTTCCTCGCCATGCAGTATCCCGTCGAGGTGCCCGGCGTTTCCGTGTCGAACTTCCTGCGTACCGCCAAGACCGCGCTCGACGGTGAGTCGCCGAAGCTTCGGACCTGGGTCAAGGACGTCAACGAGGCGCTCGACAGAGTCTCGATGGACCGCGACTTCGCCACCCGCAACGTCAACGAGGGCTTCTCCGGCGGTGAGAAGAAGCGACACGAGATCGTCCAGCTCGAGTTGCTCAACCCGAAGTTCGCGATTCTCGACGAGACCGACTCGGGGCTCGACATCGACGCCCTCAAGGTCGTCGCCGAAGGCGTCAACCGGTTCCGCTCCCAGGGCGACCGCGCCGTCTTGCTGATCACGCACTACACCCGGATCCTGCGTTACATCCACCCCGACTACGTGCACGTCTTCGTGGCCGGCCGGATCGCCGAGCAGGGCGGTGCCGAGCTGGCCGAACGACTGGAGGCCGAAGGCTACGACCGGTACGTGAAGGCGGGAGCGGAGGCGAGCTGATGTCGTTGCGCACGGCTGATGCGATGGTCTCGTTCGACGTCGACCGGATCCGGGCCGACTTCCCGATCCTGTGGCGGCGGCTGGCCGACGACCGTCCGCTCGTCTACCTCGACAGCGCCAACACGTCGCAGAAGCCGCGACAGGTCATCGACGCAGTGAGTGAGCACTACGCGATGCACAATGCCAACGTGGCAAGGGCGATGCATCAGCTCGGCTCGGAGTCGACCGAGGCGTTCGAGTCCGCCCGCGACACCGTGGCGGCGTTCATCGGGGCCCCCTCCCGGGACGAGGTGGTGTTCACCAAGAACTCGTCCGAGGCGCTCAATCTGGTGGCGCGGGTGCTCAGCGACAGCGCCTGGCCGCGAGCGCTCGGTGAGGGTGACGAGGTGGTCATCTCGGTGATGGAGCATCACTCCAACATCGTCCCGTGGCAGTTGGCGCGTGACCGCACCGGCGCGACGCTGCGCTGGTTCGACGTCACCGAGGACGGCCGCCTCGACCTGTCAACGCTCGACGACCTGGTCAACGAGCGGACCAAGGTGGTCGCCTTGACCTGGGTGTCCAACATGCTGGGCACGGTGAACCCGATCTCCGACATCGCGCGTCGCGCCCACGAGGTTGGTGCCCTCGTCGTCGTCGACGCCTCGCAGGCGGTGCCTCACATGCCGGTCGACGTGGCGGCCCTCGGTGCCGACTTCGTGGCGTTCACCGGGCACAAGATGGTGGGTCCCACCGGAATCGGTGTGCTGTGGGGTCGGTACGACCTGCTGGCGCAGCTGCCGCCGTTCCTCGGTGGCGGCGAGATGATCGAGACGGTCACCATGGAGCGGTCGACGTTCGCTCCGCCCCCGCACCGGTTCGAGGCGGGCACCCCGCCGATCGTCGAGGCCGTCGGGTTGGGTGCGGCGTGTGCCTACCTGTCGGGCATCGGCATGCAGGCGATCGCCGACCATGAGCACGACATCACGTCGTACGCACTGGAGCAGCTCGGCGGGATGCCCGGTCTGACGATTCTCGGGCCGCGGGAGGCGGTGGACCGCGGGGGCGCGATCAGCTTCGAGCTGGCCGGCGTGCATCCGCACGATGTGAGCCAGGTGCTCGACTCGCGTGGTGTCGCGGTTCGGGCCGGTCACCATTGCGCAAAGCCGGCGCATCAGCGTTTCGGCGTGCAGTCTTCGGTCCGCGCGTCGTCGTACCTCTACACGACCCGGTCCGAGATCGATGCCCTCGTCGAGGCGCTCGAGTTCACCCAGACGTACTTCAAGGTGGCCTGAATGGATCTCGACGCGCTGTACCAGGAGATCATCCTGGACCACTACAAGAACCCGCACCACAAGGGGCTTCGCGAGCCGTACCAAACCGAGGTTCATCATGTGAACCCGACGTGCGGTGACGAGATCACCTTGCGGGTCGACGTCCAGGACGGGAAGGTCGTCGACGTGTCCTACGACGCGCTCGGGTGCTCCATCTCTCAGGCGTCGGCGTCGGTGATGACCGACCTCGTGATCGGCAGGTCGGTGGACGAGGCCATGAGCCTGCAGGACGAGTTCTCGGAGCTGATGCTGAGTCGGGGGCAGGTCGAGCCCGACGAGGACCGTCTCGAGGACGGCGTGGCGTTTGCCGGAGTCGCGAAGTTCCCGGCGCGGGTGAAGTGCGCGCTGCTGGGCTGGATGGCGTGGAAGGACGCGACCGCGCAGGCGGTCGCATCGGACACCGCGGCCGCGCAGGCGGTCGGTGCGAGGACGACGGAAGGCGACCGAGATGACTGAGACGACCCACACCACCGACACGACCGACACGACCGACCTGCCGGACGTGGACCTGTCCGGGCCAAGGCCGGCCACGGTCGAGGACGTGACCGAGGCGATGAAGGACGTCGTCGACCCCGAGCTTGGCATCAACGTCGTCGACCTCGGGCTGGTCTACGGCGTACACGTCGACGAGTCGACGAACGCCGTGCTCGACATGACCCTGACGTCGGCGGCGTGTCCGCTGACGGACGTGATCGAGGATCAGACCCGCCAGGCCTTGGAGGGACTCGTCAACGAGTTCCGGATCAACTGGGTGTGGATGCCACCGTGGGGGCCGGACAAGATCACCGACGACGGACGCGAGATGCTTCGCGCGCTCGGCTTCAACGTCTGAGGGCGGGCTAAGCCGTCGGGCGCCGGCGCAGGTCACGCCAGCAGCACGAGTCCGGTGTCGCCGCCTCGCTGAGCGCACGGCACGGCTCGCAGCTGGGCGCCGTGGCAACCACTTACGTTCTCGTCGAGCAGATAGTGCCGGGATACCGTCGCGAGGGGACGTGACACGACTCGGTCATCGACAGCGGCAGGACGGAGACGAGTGGACGACAGCGCCGAGACCCCGGCACAGTGGCGCGTCGTGGACGTGCCTGCGGACCGGCTCCCTGGGTGGGTGACCAGGTTCGAGCGTCGGCATGGCTCCCTCACTTGGGACGCCACCGAGGAGTCGGGGCTTCGATTCAACGCACCGGACGGTGCCGTGGCGCAGGTACGGTTCGCGTTTGCCGGTGCCGTGGTCACAGACTGGGCGAGCCTGGACGCGCGGCTGGCGGAGCCGTCACAGTTCGGGCTGGTTCTCGTACGCCGCGGCGGTTTCGCGGTGGGCTGGGTGCGCGTGGACGAGCTCGTCGCCTCCCGGGTGGGCACCCGGTACGTACAAGGCACGACGAAGGCCGGTGGATGGAGTCAGCAGCGTTACGCCCGCCGGCGCGCCAACCAAGCCGACGCACTGGCACAGGCCGCCGGGGGCGCTGTCCATGACGTGATCGGAGCCCATCTGGGGTCGGGGCGGTGGCCCCTGGTCGGCGGAGGCGACCGTGCCATGGTCGAGCAGGCGCTGGACGCCAGCGCCGTGCCGGGCGCTCCGGGACGGCTGGCCGGGCGTTGGCTGCCGGTGCACGACCCGCGCAAGGCCGTCCTCGGCGCTGCCGTGCGTCAGGCACGTTCGGCGCGGGTGAGCCTCAACGAGCTCGCGTGAGGGCGGACCGTCCTCACTTCTCATGGTGAGTTGGCACTTCTCATGGGCTGCGAGCCATGAGAAGTGCTGGAGTACCACGAGAACGTGGTAAACCGCGGCGGCCACCGCGGGCCGCGTAGACTGGGCCCCGTGACCGGACCCATGGGCTAGACGCTTCACCCTGCCGTCGCAAAACCTGGTGCCGTCGGATCGGCGCAGGTGCGACCATGGCGCGGCTGCCGTCCGGTGCCGCCCGAGTCCCTCCCAGTCCCAGTCCCAGTCCACGTCCCAGTCCTGGTCCAGCGCGTGCGCGGACCCCACCGCGGAAGAGTCCTTCGTCATGCTCAGCGTCCACGACCTCGAGGTTCGCGTCGGCGCCCGACTGCTGATGTCCGGCGTGACCTTTCGCGTTGCCCCCGGCGACAAGGTCGGTCTGGTCGGGCGCAACGGCGCCGGCAAGACGACCCTGACCCGGATCATGGCCGGCGACGCCCAGCCGGCGGGCGGCCGGGTGCTGCGGACCGGTTCGGTCGGCTACCTGCCACAGGATCCGCGTACCGGTGATCTCGAGGTCAACGCCCGGGACCGGATCCTGTCCGCCCGAGGACTCGACGACGTCGTACGCCGGCTCCGCGCCTCCGAAGCCGAGATGGCGTCACCGAAGGACGACGTCCGTGAGCGCGCGATGCGGCGCTACGCCCGTGCCGACGCAGACCTGCACGCCAACGGCGGCTACGCGGCAGAGGCGGAGGCAGCCGGGATCGCGGCGAGCCTCGGCCTGCCCGAACGCGTGCTAGGTCAACCACTGGGCACCCTGTCGGGTGGGCAGCGCCGACGGGTGGAGCTGTCCCGGATCCTCTTCTCCGGCGCCGAGACGTTGCTGCTGGACGAGCCCACCAACCACCTCGACGCCGACTCGATCATCTGGCTGCGCGACTTCCTGCGCGTGCACAAGGGCGGCCTCGTGGTGATCAGCCACGACGTGGGGCTGCTCGACCAGACCGTCACCAAGGTGCTGCACCTGGACGCCAACCGGGCCGAGATCGATGTCTACAACATGGGGTGGAAGACCTACCTCGCGCAGCGCGAGACCGATGAGCGGCGTCGCCGTCGCGAGCGGGCGAACGCCGAACGCAAGGCCGGGGCCCTGATGGCCCAAGCCGACAAGATGCGGGCCAAGGCGACCAAGGCGACCGCGGCGCAGAACATGGCGCGCCGTGCCGAACGCCTGCTGGGCGACCTGGAGGCGACCCGGAAGAACGACAAGGTGGCCAAGATCCGGTTCCCGTCGCCCGCGTCATGCGGCAAGACGCCCTTGCGCGCCGAGGGTCTGTCCAAGTCGTACGGCTCCCTGGAGGTCTTCACCGACGTCGACCTCGCGATCGACAAGGGCAGCCGTGTCGTCGTGCTCGGGCTCAACGGCGCCGGCAAGACCACCCTCTTGCGACTCATCTCCGGCATCGAGGATGCGGACACCGGCAGCGTGGTGCCCGGTCACGGGCTCAAGCTCGGCTACTACGCCCAGGAGCACGACACCCTCGACATCGAGCGCACCGTGCTGGAGAACCTCCAGTCCGCGGCCCCTGACCTCACGCAGACCCAGGTTCGCAGCGTGCTGGGTTCGTTCCTGTTCAGCGGCGACGATGCAGCCAAGCCGGCCCGGGTGCTGTCCGGTGGGGAGAAGACTCGGCTGGCATTGGCGACCCTGGTCGTGTCGAGTGCCAACGTCCTGCTGCTCGACGAGCCGACCAACAACCTCGACCCCGCGTCGCGGGAGGAGGTGCTCAACGCCATCCAGAGGTACGAAGGCGCCATCGTGCTCGTCACCCACGACGAGGGTGCCGTGCGTGCCTTGCAGCCGGATCGTGTGCTGCTGCTCCCCGATGCCGAGGAGGACCTCTGGAACGACGACTACGTCGACCTGGTGGCCCTCGCCTGACTGGATGGCGCAAAGGACTCGCGCCCCCGCCACTCCTGTGCGGCGCCTCGGTGCGCCGGGTGGGGCGCCCCCTCGGTGCGGTACCGCCTCTGTGCGCCGGGTGGGGCACCCCGTCGGTGCGCCGCGTGGGGCACCCCGTCGGTGCGCCGGGTGGGGCACCCCCGTCGGTGCGCGATTTGGCGTGAAGTGGCTGAGCATCGGCCGCCTGGCCCACCACTTCACTCCGATTGTGGCAGGGGAGCCGAGCCTACGGACTGGGCGACGACGGCGCGGACGCCCGGGACCCTACGGCCGCCACCGTCCGATTAGGCTCGCGAGCATGGCGTACCCCTCCACCGATGAGCTGGGCGAGGCAGGTCTGCGCCTCGGCATTGCCGCACCGCTGCTCACGGTCACGCTCGACCGGCCGGAGGTACGCAATGCGCAGACCCCGGCCATGTGGCGGTGCCTCGCGGCCATCGGCGCCGCGGTGCCGTCGGACGTGCGGGTGGTCGCGGTCCGCGGCAGTGGCCCGTCGTTCTCGGCCGGGCTCGACCGCGCGATGATGGCGGCCGATGGCGTACCAGGGGAGGCGTCGTTCGCCGACATGGCCGCGATGCCGTCGGCCGAGTGCAAGCAGCTGATCGCGAGTTACCAGGCAGCGTTCGCCTGGCTGGGGCACGAGCAGTTCGTCAGCATCGCGGTGGTCCAGGGTCACGCCGTCGGCGCCGGGTTCCAGCTGGCGCTGGCCTGCGACCTCCGGATCCTCGCCGACGACGCCCGGCTGTGCATGCGAGAACCGGCACTCGGGCTCGTCCCCGACCTCGGCGGCACCAAGCCCCTCGTCGAACTCGTCGGCTACTCCCGTGCCCTCGAGATCTGCGCGACGTCTCGATGGGTGGATGGCGACGAGGCGCTGTCGATCGGGCTGGCCACGGCGGTGGTGACGCCGGACGCCATGGACGAGACACTCGCGGCCTACGTCACGTCCCTCACCGCAGCGAACTACGGCGCGGTGAAGGACACGAAGGCCCTGCTGCGTGACGCCTCCGAGCGCGACTCCGAAGAGCAACGCCGCGCCGAACGGACCGCCCAGGTACGCCGGCTGCGCGCCCTGATGTC
Organism: Nocardioidaceae bacterium; assembly: GCA_050700835.1. Classification (GTDB taxonomy): domain Bacteria; phylum Actinomycetota; class Actinomycetes; order Propionibacteriales; family Nocardioidaceae; genus JBOHDX01. Next base: position 11,632 of record JBOHDX010000078.1, on the reverse strand, counting down.
GGTTCGGCACCCGTGAACGGCCGATCGGATGCGTAACTGTCGGATCGCGCCAGGTGTAGGGCCCCACGGTCGGATCGCGCCAGGTGTAAGGCCCCACGATCGGATCGCGCCAAGGGGTGTGAGCTGCCGGTGGCCGCAGCTCCTCAGCGGTGATCCGACAGTTAGGCACTCCTGGGGGGCTCGCGTCGCCTGCCGACCGCAGCCCCTCAGTGGTGATCCGACAGTTCGGCACCAGCCCGCTTGCGAGGCATGGGAAGAACCCGCCGAGTACGGGTGTTGTCGTCACCGATGAACCCGATGGCGGCCCACGGCAGGGCCTACCGCGCCATGGCCACCGACCCCTCGGTGGCCAACCGGCCGTTGACCCGAGGCACGCTCGCCCGGGTGACGAAGTTCGCCCGCCCGTACTCCAAGCAGATCCTCGCGTTCCTGGTGCTCATCGTCGCCGACGCGGGCATGGTCGTGGCGACACCGCTGCTGTTCAAGAGCGTGATCGACGACGGTGTCACCCGCGGCAACGTAAGCGTCGTGGTCACTTTGTCGCTGGTGATCGGGGCGCTGGCGTTCGTCGAGGTCGCGTTGACGCTGGCCATGCGGTGGTATTCCGCGCGCATCGGTGAGGGACTCATCTTCGACCTGCGTACCCGCGTGTTCGCGCACGTGCAGCGACTCCCGTTGGCGTTCTTCACCCGTACGCAGACCGGCGCGTTGGTGTCGCGGCTCAACAACGACGTGATCGGGGCGCAGCGCGCGTTCACCTCGATCCTGTCCGGGGTGGTCTCCAACGTGGTCAGCCTGGCGATGGTGCTCGGCACCATGCTGCTGCTGTCGTGGCAGGTGACCCTGGTGGCGCTCGCGCTGATCCCGTTGTTCGTGTTCCCGGCCCGGTGGGCGGGTCGCAAGCTGGCCGGGCTGACCCGCGAGCAGATGCAGGTCAACGCCGAGCTCGGCAACTCCATGACCGAACGCTTCCACGTCGGTGGCGCCATGCTGGTCAAGCTGTTCGGCCGCGCAGACGCCGAGGACGAGGTCTTTACCGACCGCGCAGCCAAGGTGCGCGACCTGGGCGTCAGCATCGCGATGAACAGCCGGATCTTCTTCTCCGCGTTGACCTTGGTCGCCTCGTTGGCCACCGCGCTGGTGTACGGCGTCGGTGGCGTGATGGTGGTGCACAGCGCGCTGACCCTCGGCACCCTGCTCGCACTGGCAGCGCTGATGGGTCGGTTGTACGGCCCGATCACGGGACTGTCCAACGTCCGCGTCGACGTGATGACCGCCCTGGTCAGCTTCGAGCGGGTCTTCGAGGTGCTTGACCTTCCGTCGGCCGTGTCCGACCAGCCCGGTGCGCCGGCCATGTCGGGCGCGGCGCCCGCGCGGGTCGAGTTCGACCAGGTCCGCTTTCACTACCCCGGCGCCGACGAGGTGTCGCTGGCCAGTCTGGAGACCGTGGCGCGCACCGACGTCGCCGCGTCCGGCGAGGTGCTGCACGACGTCAGCTTCACCGTCGAGCCGGGGCAGATGGTCGCCCTCGTCGGCCACTCCGGTGCCGGCAAGTCGACGATCACCCATCTGGTCACCCGGCTCTACGACGTCGACTCCGGAGCGGTCCGGGTCGGTGGCGTCGACGTGCGCGACGTCGCACAGGAGTCGCTCCGGTCGCTGGTCGGCTACGTCACCCAGGACGCGCACATGTTCCACGACACCATCGCCGCGAACCTGCGCTACGCCCGCCCGGAGGCGACCGAGGCGCAGTTGCGCGACGCGTTGTCCGCCGCGCAGATCCTCGAGCTGGTCGACAGCCTGCCGAGCGGTCTTGACACCGTGGTCGGGGACCGGGGCTACCGGTTGTCCGGCGGCGAGCGGCAGCGGCTCGCGATTGCGCGGCTGCTGCTCAAAGCGCCGCGCGTCGTGGTCCTCGACGAGGCGACGGCGCACCTCGACTCCGAGTCGGAGGTTGCGGTGCAGAAGGCCCTCGACACCGCGTTGTCCGGGCGTACTTCCATCGTGATCGCGCACCGCCTGTCGACGGTACGCAACGCCGACCAGATCCTGGTGGTTGAGAAGGGCCGGATCATCGAGCGCGGCCGGCACGAGGAGCTGCTGGAGCGCGGCGGTGCCTACGCCGACCTCTACCTCACCCAGTTCGCCGATCCGGCGCCCGACCGGCTGCAGGACCCGGTGCCCGACCGGGTGTGAGGGGAGCCAGATGGATCTCGGACTGACCGACCGCGTCTTCGTCGTCAGCGGGGGAGCGGGCGGACTCGGCCGGGCCGCTGCCGAGGCGCTGGTCGCCGACGGCGCTCATGTCGTGGTGTCGGCCCGTGACCGTGCCGACGTGGAGTCCGCGGTCGGTGCGCTGGGGGTCGACGACTGCGTCGGCGTGGTCGCGGACAACGCCGACCCGGCGGCGGCGTCGCGACTGGTCGACGCGGCCCTGTCCCGGTGGGGACGTCTGGACGGTGCCCTGATCAGCGTCGGCGGACCGCCCGCCGGTTCGGTCGCCTCGATCAGCGACGAGCAGTGGCGCGACGCCTTCGAGGCGGTGTTCCTGGGCGCGGTGCGGATCGCGCGTACGGTCGCGGAGCAGCTGTCCGACGGCGGCTCGATCGCGTTCGTGCTCTCGTCGTCGGTACTCAGCCCGATCGCTGGTCTTGCGGTGTCCAACGGGCTGCGCCCAGGGCTGGCGATGGTCGCCAAGACCCTCGCCGACGAGCTAGGCCCGCGCGGCATCCGGGTCAACGGTCTGCTGCCCGGCAGGGTCGAGACCGCCCGCGTGCAGCATCTCGACGCCCTGTCTGACGACCCGGACGCTGCCCGAGCCGCGGCCGAACGCTCGATCCCGCTGCGGCGTTACGGCAGGCCGGACGAGTTCGGCGCCGCGGCCGCGTTCCTGCTGTCACCGGCGGCGTCGTTCATCAGTGGCGCGATGCTCCCCATCGACGGTGGCATGCTCCGCGCCCTTTAAGCGCGTACGCGGCCCAGGGTCGTCGGGCGTCCGCGGGCCGCGGGGACCAATGGATGCTCCACGATCCGGACGGACACCGTCCTCATGCCTTCCCTGCTGTCCATGACCAAGACCAAGGAGGCGCCTGGCGAGCTCACGACCCGACCGCTGACCTCCGACGCCTGGGACGCCTTCGGCTGGTGCGAGTACGGCACTCCCGACGAGCTGCCGTCGCGTTGGACCAACGGCACCCGCAGCCTCTCCGAGCAGGCGGGTTCACCTACACCCGCCCCAAGGGCAAGAACCATTGCGTGATGAGCACGCCGGTCGCGCCGGCAACGTCGAACGCACGAACTCGAACGCACGAACTCGACTCAGTGATCGGCGAGGGTGAACGCGGTGTTGACCAAGCCCAGGTGGCTGAACGCCTGCGGGAAGTTTCCCACCTGACGGCCGAGCCGGGTGTCGTACTCCTCGGCCAATAGCCCGACATCGTTTCGTAGCGACAGCAGTCGCTCGAAGAGCACCGTCCCCTGCTCGGTACGCCCGATCCGGCACCACGCGTCCGCGAGCCAGAACGAGCACGCCAAGAAGCTGCCCTCCGTGCCCGGCAGGCCGTCGACATTGCCGGTGCCGGAGCCGTCGTCGAGCTGGTAGCGCTGCACCAGCCCGTCAGGTGCCAGCTCCTTGGCGATCACCTCCACGGTCGACACCAGGCGCGGGTCGCTGCCGGGCAGGAACCCCAGCCGCGGCATCATCAGCACCGCCGCGTCGAGCTTGTCGCTGCCGTACGCCTGGGTGAACGCGCCGACCTTGTCGTTCCAGGCGCGTTCGCACACCTGAGCGTGGATGGTGTCGGCGAGGGCCCGCCACTTCTGGCCCGGACCGGTCATGCCGGCCCGCTCCACCGCACGGGCCATCCGGTCGAACGCAACCCAGCACATCAGCTTGGAGTGGGTGAAGTGCTGCCTGGGGCCGCGCACCTCCCACAGTCCCTCGTCGGGTCCCTCCCAGATCGACTCGAGATGTCCAATGACCGACTGCATCAGAGGCCACGCGATGTCCACACCGCCCACGCCGTGCTGCGCGGCGATCCGCATCGCGTCCACGACCTCGCCGTAGACGTCCAGCTGCAACTGCCCCGCAGCGGCGTTGCCGACCCGGACGGGTGCGGACGACTCGTAGCCGCGCAGCCAGTCGCAGGTGTACTCGTCCAGGCGGGTCTCACCGCCCAGGCCGTACATGATCTGCAGGTCGTCCGGCGAGCCGGCGATGGCGCGCAGCAGCCACCCGCGCCACGCGGCGGCCTCCTCGGTGTAGCCCGCTCGCAGCAGCGCGGTCAGCGACAGGCTGGCGTCGCGCAACCAGCAGAACCTGTAGTCCCAGTTGCGGACACCCCCGACGTCCTCTGGTAGTGACGTCGTGGCCGCGGCCACGATCCCGCCGGTCGGCTCGAAGGTGAGCGCCTTGACCGTGATCAACGACCGGGTGACCGCGTCCGCGTAGGCGCCGCGCTGCTGGCCGTGCGCCGCCCAGTCCTCCCAGTAGGCCACTGTGTCGTCAAGCGCCCTGTCCGGGTCACACGCCTGAGGCGGAGCCAGGTGGGACGCATGCCAGGTGAGCACGAAGCGGGCGCGTTCGCCGGCCGCAATCGTGAAGTGCGACTTGGTCGCCATGTCCTCGCCGTAGGTGTCGACATCACTGCGCAGATAGATCGCGTCCGGGCCGGCGACCCCGGCGATCTGACCGTCGTCCACCCGGCGTACCCACGGGATTCGCCGGCCGTAGTCGAACCGCAGCCGCAGCTCGGCGTGCATCTCCACCCGGCCGGACACGCCCTCGACGATCCGCACGATGTCGGGCGCCTCGTCACGGCGCGGCATGAAGTCGATCACCTTGACCGCACCGGAGCCGGTTTCCCAGGTGGACTCGAGCACCAGCGAATAGCCGACGTAGCGCCGCGACGTGGCGGCGCCGGCACCGGACGGGGCGATCCGCCAGTGCCCGTTGCCGTCGTCGCCGAGCAGCGCGGCGAAACAGGCCGGTGAGTCGAAGCGCGGCATGCACAGCCAGTCGATGCTCCCGTCGCGGCCTACCAGGGCCACGGTCTGGAAGTCGCCGATCAGTGCGTAGTCCTCGATGCGTCCGGCCATGGGACAGTTCTAGCCGAGACCGCGTGGCCGCGGGTGCCCCGCCCTGGCTCTGGGGTCTGTGTCCGGGTCCGGGTCCGGGTCCGGGTCCGTGCGTCGGGTCTGGGTCTGGGTCTGGGTCTGGGTCTGGGTCTGGGTCTCGGTCTGGGTGTCGCCTGCCTCCTGCCGCCGCTTCACACGCCGGAGGTACCGTTATCCGTCCGAAATGCCCGGTTCGGCGGTACGGCGGGCGAGTGAAGCGCTGAAGCGTGGCCCCGTTCGGCGGTGCGGGGGGCGAGTGAAGCGGCGAAGGGGCGAGTGAAGCGGTGAAGCGGTGAAGCGCTAGCGGGTGATCGACGCCGGGTCGCCACGTCCCACCGGGTCTGGCTGATGGTTCCCGTTCGTGCCGGACTCGACGTCGTCGTAGTCCTCCTTGTCCGCTCCGAACCTGGCCCGCTTCGGGCCGGTACGCGGGTGCGCCTCGGTCCAGGCGAAGTAGAACCAGCCGCAGATCGCCAGCATCGCGAAGAAGAACCACTGCAGCGCATAGAACAGGTGCGGCCCCTGGCCCAGCTCGGGCTTGCTCGGCCCCAACAGCGGTGCGGCCGGGGACGGACTCTGCGAGAGCATCTGGACGTAGCCGTCGGTCACCCTGCCGGGGGACGCGGCCAGCGTGGGCGCGATCGACGCGGCGGAGATCGCGCGCACCATGCCGTCGTGGGGCACGACCGCGTCGCTGCCCGCGGTACTGTCCGGCTGCAGCCACCCGGTCACCGTCACCTGGCCGGTGCTGGGTGCCGGCACCGAGGGCGCATGGGTGGGATTGTTCACGCTGGGTGTCCAGCCACGGTCCACCAGGACGATGGTCCCGCCGGTCTCGACCAGTGGCGTGACCACGTTGACTCCCTGACTGGAGCCGTGGGTCTGGTACTTGAGGAGGATCTGGTGTGCCACGTCGTACGTGCCGGTCGCGGTGACGCGCCGCCATTGCTGCGCGGGGCTCACCTGGGTCCCCAGCGGCGCGACGGCGGTCACCGGCGCCGGCTGGGCTGCCTCGTTGGTCGTGACCACCAAGTTGTTGGCGAGTCTCTCGTGCAGACGATCGAGCTGCCAGATCCCCAGGCGTACGCACACCAGACCGAGCACGGCCACGAACAGCGCGAAGCCGATCCAGCGCCGACTCAGCACGAACCTGTACACGCAGATGACGGTAGTCCCGCCGAAGCGGCCGTGCGCCAAGCGGGGTGGTCCGGACAGCGCCGGGTTGTCCGACCCGCCCCCTAGACTGAGCAGATGACCGTCAACGAACTGCCGCCACCTGTGGCCGGCGACCTGGCCCTGCGGGACCAGTTCGGCCGCGTGGCCACCGACTTGCGCGTCTCGTTGACCGACCGGTGCAACCTGCGCTGCCAATACTGCATGCCTGCCGAGGGACTCGACTGGCTGCCCACCGAGGAGACGCTGACCGACGACGAAGTCGTCCGGTTGATGACCATCGCGGTCGAGCGGCTGGGCGTACGCCAGATCCGGTTTACCGGTGGCGAGCCCCTGCTGCGCCGGGGGCTGGCAGGTCTGGTCGCCGCCGCGGCCGCACTCCAGCCAAGACCCACCCTGGCCCTTACGACCAACGGGATGGGCCTGAGCCGCACGGCGCCCGCGCTGGCCGGGGCCGGGCTCGACCGGGTGAACGTCAGCCTCGACACCGTGCGGCCGGACACGTTCGAGCAGATCACCCGACGGGCTCGGCTGCACGACGTTGTCGAGGGCCTGGCCGCCGCCGACGCGGCCGGACTGCGTCCGGTCAAGGTCAATGCCGTGCTCCTGCGCGGGATCAACGACGACCAGGCTCCCGAGCTGGTCCGTTGGTGTCTCGAGCGTGGCTACCAGCTGCGGTTCATCGAGCAGATGCCGCTCGACGCGCAGCACGGCTGGAGCCGTGAGGCGATGGTGACCGCGGAGGAGGTCTTCGATCTGCTCGCCCCGCACGTCGACCTGACCCCGGCGGAGCAGCCACGTGGCTCCGCGCCCGCGGAGCTGTTCAAAGTCGACGGTGGCCCCGAGACCATCGGCATCATCGCCTCGGTGACCAGGCCGTTCTGTGGTGACTGCGACCGGGTCCGGCTGACCGCGGATGGTCAGGTGCGCAACTGCTTGTTCGCGCGCGAGGAGTCCGACCTGCGTGCGGCGCTGCGCGGCGGCGCCGGTGACGACGAGATCGCCGACCGCTGGCGGGCCGCCCTATGGGGCAAGCGTCCAGGTCACGGCATCGACGACCCGTCGTTCTTGCAGCCCACCCGCCCGATGTCGGCCATCGGCGGCTGACCGCTGAGATTTGCCGGCGGTGACGGTCCTCGACCGGCGTCGACGTCAGTCGTCGAGCGGCAGGGGCCGGGTTTCGCGCAGGAAACCTCGCGCCCCCAAGAATGCCGCGAGCGTCGCTTTGTGCTCGTCGCAGGCCAGCCACGTCTTGCGTCGCTCCGGCGTGTGCAGGCGCGGGTTGTTCCACAGATGTGCCCAGGTCGCGCGGCGATGACAGCCCTTGGCGGAGCAGATCAGCTCCGAGCCGGAGCCGGAGCCGGAGCCTGAGTCGGAGCCTGAGTCGGAATCGCAGTCGGCGTCTGGATCTGAGTCGTTCACGCGCTGTCCACTCCCCGGGAAAAGGGGGGTGCCGGACAGCCACGGGGGAGGCCGTCCGGCACCACGCGCTTCGACGGGGGAGGCGAAGCGCTAGGCAGATCATGACACGGAGGCAGGTCTGCGGCCACCGGAACCCCTCGGTGAGCCAGCCGGAAAACGCCGAGCTCAATGGGGGGAAAGCCGGCCGAACCGTGTCGAGGCGCGTCACCCCCGCGGATCTTCGCCGGACTCCTCGTGGCCCTCCGGAAGGGCGCTGCCGCCCTGCTCCAGCTCACCGAACGTGGGCGTGTAGGGCTCGGCGTCGTCCTGTGCCGAACGTCCGCCGGCCGCGTTCGCGAAGACGACCGCGATGTAGGGCAGGATCAGGGCGGCGGCGATGAACACCCAGCGCAGCGGACCGCCGACGACGACGGCGCACAGGAAGCAGACGGTGCGGATCCCCATCGAGACCAGGTAGCGGACCTCGCGCGAGTGGATGTCGGCACTTCTGCCTCGGCGCGCGGTGGTGATGCTGACCGGGTTCGGATCTGCCTGCACCATGTCTCTCACGCTACGCCTCGCCCGTCCGGAATGCCCGGCGGTCCGCCTTCGGGGTACTTGCCGGTAGCCGATAGCGTCGGCGGCGATGCGGGCCGGCGCCTGAGGCGAGGGTTCCGCCCCGCGGCCAGAACCAGAACGGCAAGGAGGAGCCTCGTGGGCAGATCGGTCCTCGTCACCGGCGGCAGCCGCGGAATCGGGCTCGCCATCGCCCGGGCGATGACCGCCGACGGCGATCAGGTGGCCGTGACGTACCGCAGCGGCGAACCGCCCGAAGGACTCTTCGGGGTGCGGTGCGACATCACCGACCAGGCTCAGGTGGACGCCGCCTTCACCGAGATCGAAGAGCATCAAGGGCTGGTCGAGGTGTTGGTGGCCAACGCCGGCGTCACCCGGGACACGCTGGTGCTGCGCATGAGCGAGGACGACTGGTCCGACGTCATCGCGACGAACCTCACCGGCTCGTTCAGGGTGGCGAAGCGGGCCGCCCGCGGGATGCTTCGGCAGCGACGGGGACGGATCATCTTCATCTCGTCGGTCGTCGGGCTCCTCGGCAGCGCCGGGCAGGTCAACTACGCCGCCAGCAAGGCCGGCCTGGTCGGCATGGCACGCTCGCTCGCCCGCGAGCTGGGGAGCCGCGGCATCACCGCCAACGTGGTGGCGCCCGGCTTCGTCGAGACCGACATGACCGCGCAGCTGCCCGAGGACAAGAAGGCGGAGTACAAAGCACAGATCCCGCTGGGCCGCTACGCCCATGTGGACGAGGTCGCCGCGGCGGTACGCTTCCTGGCCGGCGACGGGGGTGCGTACGTCACCGGCGCAGTCCTGCCCGTCGACGGAGGCCTCGGGATGGGGCACTGACGACTCGCGACCTTGACCAGCACCCCGCACCAGCCGACCGAAGGGACACGACCGTGGGCATCCTGCAGGGCAAGCGAATCCTCGTTGCGGGCGTCACGATGGACACGTCCATTGGCTTCGCCGTGGCGCGGGTGGCGCAGGAGGAGGGTGCCGAGGTGCTCATCTCCAACTTCGGCCGCGCGCTGTCCATCACCAAGCGGATCGCGAAGCGGCTGCCGAACGAGCCGCCGGTCCTCGAGCTCGACGTGACCGACGACGACCACCTCGCCGGCCTGGAGGCACAGGTACGCGAGCACGTCGACGGCCTCGACGGGGTGGTGCACTCGATCGCCTACGGCAACCCGGAGACTCTGCTCGGCGGCAAGTTCCTGAGCGGCCCGTGGCCCGACGTCGCCCAGGCGGTTCAGGTGTCGGCGTACTCGCTGAAGTCTCTGACGACGGCGTGCCTGCCCCTCATGGGCACCGGCTCGAGCGTGGTCGGCATGACGTTCGACGCGTCCGTCGCCTGGCCCGGCTATGACTGGATGGGCTTCGCGAAGGGAGCGCTGGAGTCGTGCAACCGCTACCTCGCGCGTGATCTGGGGCCGCTGGGCATCCGTTGCAACCTGGTCAGCGCCGGTGCGCTGAAGACCCTGGCGGCCAAGGCGATCCCCGGTTTCGCGCGGTTCGAGGAGGAGTGGACGACGCGGGCGCCGCTGGGATGGGACTTGAACGACCTGGTGCCCACGGCCCGTTCGGTGGTCGCGCTGCTGAGCGACTTCTTCCCCGCGACGACCGGCGAGATCGTGCACGTCGACGGCGGCTACCACGCGATGGGGGCCTGACGAGTCCGGTACGCAACGGTCGCCGGACGCCCATGAGCGCGCCGGACACGACGATCGTCGTGGGAGCCGGCATCGTCGGACTCGCCACGGCGCGCGAGATCCTGCGTCGACAGCCGGGCGCATCGGTGACCGTCGTCGACAAGGAGGACCGCGTCGGCGCGCACCAGTCGAGCCACAACTCCGGCGTCGTGCACGCCGGCCTCTACTACCCGGTCGGATCACGCAAGGCGGTGCTGTGCCGCCGAGGCGGTCAGTTGCTGCGGGAGTTCGCGTACGCGCAGGGGATCGTCCTGCTCGAGCACGGCAAGGTTGTCGTCGCGGTCACCGACGACGAGGTCGGACCATTGCGGGAGATCGAGCGTCGTGCCGCCGCCAACGGCGTACCGGACCTCGGCTGGCTTGATCCGGCGCAACTGGCCGAGGTCGAGCCGGGGATCTCCGGAGTCGCGGCGGTGCACTCCCCGCACACGGCGGTGGTCGACTTCGGCGACGTCGCCCGCGCGCTCGCCGACGACATCCGGCGCCGGGAGGGATCGGTGTTGCTCGGGGAACGGGTCGACGCCGTGCGCTGCGAGGCCGGCGAGACGCAGGTGCGGGTGGTCACCGACCACGGCGAGCACGTCGCCCGCCAGGCCGTGGTGTGTGCCGGTCTGACCGGAGACCGGCTCGCGGTCGGCGCGGGGCTGCCGCGAATGCTGGTGCCCTTCCGCGGCCAGTACCACCGACTGTCGCGGACGGCGGCGCTACGCGTGCGCGGGCTGGTCTACCCGGTCCCCGACCCGCGCTACCCCTTCCTGGGAGTGCATCTGACGCGTGGCGTGCACGGTCACGTCGAAGCCGGCCCGAACGCGGTGGTCGGCTTCGCCTACGAGGGCTGTCGGCGCGGCGCGGTCCGGTTCGGCGACCTCGCCGAGATTGCGCGGGTGCCCGGGCTCGGCCGGTTCGCTGCCCGGCACTGGAGAGCGGGGTTGCGCGAGGCGGCGTCGTCGCTGTCGCTGCGCCGCTACGCCGCCGCGGTCGCGAGGTACCTGCCCGGCGTCACCGCGGCCGACCTGGGGGAGTCGTGGGCCGGCGTACGCGCGCAGGCCCTCCTGCCCGACGGCGCGATGGCCGACGACTTCGTCCTGCAACGCCGCGGTCCAGTGCTGTGGGTGCGCAACGCACCGTCGCCGGCAGCCACGGCGTCGCTCGCAATCGCGGAGGTTCTCGCCGACGACCTCGGGGTCTCGTCCGCCAGCGGACGGTGACGGGTTGCCACAATGACGATCGTGACTGATCCGGACGCGCCCCCCGACGCGAGTGCCTCGCTGCTGGAGCTGCGGGTCCTGGAGGGCCCGAACCTGTACTTCCCGCGGGCGGCGATCAAGCTCACCCTCGACCTGGCCGCCCTGACCGGGCTGAGCGAGGACGCAGCCCGCCGGTTCGCCACCGGCATAGGGCTGTCCGGCGCCCGACCCGGAGCGCCGCACAGCGGCTTCCGCCAGCGCTTCGCAACTCGCGCCGTCGCGCGGCTGGTACGCCGGGTCGCCGCGGCGGCCGGCACCACCCGGCTCGGGCTCCGGGTGCGACCCGGTATCAGCGCCGATCAGGTAGTGGTGGCCTACCCCTGGCGCCATCGCGACCGGGCCTCGGCACTGGGAACGTCGGTCGCCCGCGTGCTGGACGGCCTAGGTGGCGGCGACGTCGCGGATCTCGTCGCC
>JBOHDX010000077.1:0-1777 GCA_050700835.1 Nocardioidaceae bacterium | reverse complement strand
GCGTCCCTGCGCCGTCTAACGTGCCTGTAACTACACCGGTGGGGGTTCCTGCCGTCGTGAGTGTTCCGGCCCCGGACAGGGCGATTGTGGCCGTGTCGTGGGGGATGGTGGCGACGGTCAGGGTGCCGGACCCGGACAGCGTCGCGGTGCCGGTGGCTGCTTGCCCGCCGGTGGTGGTCAGGGCACCGGATCCGGTCAGGGTCGCCGTGGTGGCGAAGACCGGTGAGGCTGTCACGGTGAGGGTGCCCGCACCGGCCAGGGCGACGGTGGCCGCCGGGTGGGGGGTTCCGGCGGCCGCCAGGGTGCCCGCCCCGGACAGCGCGGCGGCCCCGGACGAGGTGGCGACCCCGGTCGCCGACAGTGTCCCGGCCCCAGCCAGAGCGGCAGTGGTGGCCGGGCGCGGCGTGCCTGCCCCGGCCAGGGTTCCCGCCCCGGCCAGGGTGGCTGTCGCGGCGAGGACGGGTTTGCCCGTGGCGGCGAGTGACCCGGCACCGGCCAAGGTGGCAGCAGCGGCGGCCCGTGGGGAACCGGAAACTGTCAGGAGCCCCGCCCCGGACAGGGCCGCGGTGCCGGTAGCACCGCCCCCCGACGCGGCGCCGGTCAGGTACAGCAGCGCGGCGCCGCCATACGTCTCAGAGAACGACGCGACCGCCGTATAGGTGTGCGCGGCAGCGGTGACAGGTGCGGCCGAGTGTGAGATCTCGCAGCCGGTCCACGCCGCCGACGGAGACGCCGAGTTGTTGCCCTCGACGACCTCGACCAGCTCCGGCGGCGCCGTGAACGTGATGTCTTGGTCCCCCGTCACCGCCGTCCGCGACGCGAAGAAACCGAGCGCCCACGCGCCGGCGTCGCTGTTCGTGACCGACGGGGTCGACACATCCGCCGACGCCGACGTCTTCGCCAAGAAGTTCGCCGCCGACGTCGCCGCCTGGAACGGGGTGGTGGTGTCGAGGCCGGTGTAGGAGCCCCACACCCAGGACCCCTTCGACGACCCCGACGCGGTCACCGTCAGCGTGGTCTCACCGGACGCTTTGACCCGGTGCAGCAACACACACCTCAGCGACGGCGGCGGGCCGCCGCCGATGGCCACCTCGGTCCAGCCGGGGGCGGTGAACGTCGAGTTCGCCACCCACGCGACCCACAGGAAAACGTCGGCGCCGACAGTCGCGGCGGTGATGTCGACGTTGACGGTGACGTCGGCGGCGACGTTCGCGCCGCTGCCATGCGCATCGGCTGTGATCGCCACTCAGCGCCTCCTCCGACGGCGGGCGGGTCAGGTCTGGGTGTAGGTGGCGGTCACCGCATACGTGCCTTGCGACGCGAACGCCTGCGACGTGACCGTGACCGCGTCACGGACGTCGGCGGTGGCCAGCGTCGCCGACACGCACACCCCGAAGTATGTGACCGTGGTACCGGACGGCACGTCGAACGTTGCGCCGCCGGTGGTCGCCGACGCGGCGGCTGCACCCCACCCGAGCGCCTTCCGCGCAAACGCCGGCGTCCCGCCCGACACTTCGTTGGTTGCCGACCCCGACGTGCCCGGCCCCGCCCCGGTAAACAGGGACCCGTTCGGGGCGGCGGCACCGTACGCGGTCGCCATCGCGTTCCGCTGCGCCAGGATGCTGATCGCCATGTCAGGCTCCGCTCAGGTGTGGTGGCCGATGAGTGTCGCCCTGGTCGCCGCCCGGGCCCGGGTCGTGCCCCCCATCATGGTCGACGGCCACGTTCTGCCAGCGGGTCCGCGCATCCGCCTCGTAGGCGGCCAGCAGGTCGGTCG
>JBOHDX010000076.1:0-1865 GCA_050700835.1 Nocardioidaceae bacterium | reverse complement strand
GGCTGGGCTCGAGGTGGCCTCGAGGACCCCGTCGCCGGTCAGGGTGCCGGCGCCTGCCCCGGCGCCGCCGCCGCCGGCGGACAGGGTGCCGCCGCCGTCGAGCTCGACGGGCTCGGCGATGGTCGGGGGTGCGGCGGCGGTCAGCGTCCCCGCGCCGTCTAACGTGCCTGTAACTACACCGGTGGGGGTTCCTGCCGTCGTGAGTGTTCCGGCCCCGGACAGGGCGATTGTGGCCGTGTCGGCCGGGATGGTGGCGACGGTCAGGGTGCCGGACCCGGACAGGGTCGCGGTGCCGGTGGCTGCTTGCCCGCCGGTGGTGGTCAGGGCACCGGATCCGGTCAGGGTCGCGGTGGTGGCGAAGACCGGTGCGGCTGTCACGGTGAGGCTGCCCGCCCCCGTCAGCGCGGCGGCCCCGGACGAGGTGGCGACCCCGGTCGCCGACAGTGTCCCGGCCCCAGCCAGAGCGGCAGTGATGACCGGGCGCGGCGTGCCTGCCCCGGCCAGTGTCCCGGCACCGGCCAGGGTGGCTGTCGCGGCGAGGACGGGTTTGCCTGTGGCGGCGAGTGACCCGGCACCGGCCAGCGTGGCAGCAGCGGCGGCCCGTGGGGAGCCGGAGACTGTCAGGAGCCCCGTCCCGGACAGGGCCGCGGTGCCGGTGGCGCCGCCTCCCGACGCGGCGCCGGTCAGGTACAGCAGCGCGGCGCCGCCGTACGTCTCAGAGAACGACGCGACCGCCGTATAGGTGTGCGCAGCAGCGGTGACAGGTGCGGCCGAGTGGGAGATCTCGCAGCCGGTCCACACCCCCGACGGGGACGCCGAGTTGTTCTGCTCGACGACCTCGACCAGCTCCGGCGGCGCCGTGAACGTGATGTCCTGGTTCCCCGACGTCGCCGTCCGCGACGCGAAGAAACCGAGCGCCCACGCCGCCCCGTCACTATTCGTCACCGACGGGGTCGACACATCCGTCGACGCCGACGTCTTCGCCAAGAAGTTCGCCGCCGACGTCGCCACCTGGAACGGGGTGGTGAAGTCCAGGCCGGTGTAGGAGACCCACACGTGGGACCCCTTCGACGACCCCGACGCGGTCACCGTCAGCGTGGTCTCACCGGACGCCTTGACCCGGTGCAGCAACACACACGTCAGCGCCGCCGACGGGCCGCCGCGGACCACCTCGGTCCAGCCGGGGGAGGTGAACGTCGAGTTAGGCCGCGCCCACGCGACCCACAGGAAAACGTCGGCACCGACCGACGCAGGGGTGATGTCGACGTTGACGGTAACGTCGGAGGTGATGTTCGCGCCGCTGCCATACGCATCGGCTGTGATCGCCACTGCCCGCCTCCAGGCCTCCGACGGCGGCCGGGTCAGGTCTGGGTGTAGGTGGCGGTCACCGCATACGTGCCCTGCGACGCGAACGCCTGCGACGTGACCGTGACCGCGTCACGGACGTCGGCGGTGGCCAGCGTCGCCGACACGCACACCCCGAACCACGTGACCGTGGTACCGGACGGCACATCGAACGTGGCGCCTCCGGTGGTCGCCGACGCGGCGGCGGCACCCCACCCGAGCGCCTTCCGCGCAAACGCCGGCGTCCCGCCCGACACTTCGTTGGTGGCCGACCCCGACGTGCCCGGCCCCGCTCCGGTGAACAGGGACCCGTTCGGGGCGGCGGCACCATACGCGGTCGCCATAGCGTTCCTCTGCGCCAGGATGCTGATCGCCATGTCAGGCTCCGCTCAGATGTGGTGGCCGATGAGTGTCGCCCTGGTCGCCGCCCGGGCCCGGGTCGTGCCCCCCATCATGGTCGACGGCCACGTTCTGCCAGCGGGTCCGCGCATCCGCCTCGTAGGCGGCCAGCAGGTCGGTCG
>JBOHDX010000075.1:0-48106 GCA_050700835.1 Nocardioidaceae bacterium | reverse complement strand
GACCCTTGGCCAGCTGGTTGAGGAACTCGCTGCGCACCTCGGACTGGGTCTGCTCCAGCCAGGCGCGACGGGAGAGCACCACGTTGTTGCGGTTCTTGTCCAGCTCGATGATCTTGGCCTCGAGCTCACGACCCACATAAGGTTGCAGGTCACGAACCCGGCGCATCTCGACCAGCGAGGCGGGCAGGAAGCCACGCAGCCCGATATCGAGGATCAGACCACCCTTGACGACCTCGATGACGGTGCCGTTGACGACCCCGTCCTCTTCCTTGATCTGCTCGATGGTGCCCCAGGCGCGCTCGTACTGTGCGCGCTTCTTGGACAGGATGAGTCGGCCTTCCTTGTCCTCCTTCTGCAGGACGAGGGCCTCGACCTTGTCCCCGACGGAGACGACCTCGTGCGGGTCCACGTCGTGCTTGATCGACAGCTCGCGGGACGGGATCACGCCCTCGGTCTTGTAGCCGATGTCGAGCAGGACCTCGTCGCGGTCCACCTTGACGATGGTGCCCTCGACGATGTCGCCGTCGTTGAAGTACTTGATGGTCTCGTCGATCGCGGCGAGGAAGTCCTCCTGCGAACCGATGTCGTTGACCGCGACCTGCGGTGTCTGCGAGGAGGACGCGGTGGCGGGAGGTGCCTCGATGCTGCTCGTCATAGGGAAATGGGCTCCGTCGGGATGTTTGTAGTGGGCTGACAGGGTGGATGCAGTTGTCTGGTCGGGTACCGCGGGCGCGCAGCGAGCCTTGATCGCGGTGTGCCGAGGGAACCGCCGGCGTCCGTCTAGTGCGGACACACAGCCGAAAAACCGACAGGCTGCGAGCACGAGCCTGCATGTCAGAGGTCGCGCAGGCCCACAGCGCACCTCTCAGGGTACGTGGCCGCAGCGGAAGGGGTCAACGCGACCCGCTCCCCCGGCAGTCAGTGGACGGTCATCATCCGCAGGCGCGAAATGACGACGGGGCGCGCATTGACCACTCCGCGATGGCCCGGGCGATCAGCCGCGCGGTCGCAGGAACGCGGCGAGCGCGGCGGTGTACATCGCCGGGTCGGCGGCCCCCATCAGCTCCCGGGCCGAGTGCATCGCCAGCTGCGGAGCGCCGACGTCGACCGTTCGGAGACCGGCCCGCGCCGAGGCGATCGGTCCGATCGTCGACCCGCACGGCAGGTCGGCTCGGTGGACGTACCGCTGCAGGGGCACGCCGGCCTGCTCGCACGCGAGGGTGAACGTGCCGGCCCCCACCGAGTCTGTGGCGTAGCGCAGGCCCACGTTGACCTTGAGCACCGGGCCGCCGTTGACCTGGATCTGGTGGGCGGGCTCGTGCCGATCGACGTGGTTGGGATGCGTCGCATGCGCCATGTCCCCCGACGCGAGGACCGAGCCGGCCAGGGCACGGAGCACGTCCTCACGACCGCCGCCGGCGATCAGTACGATCCGCTCGAGCACGCTGCTGAGCACGTCGGAGAAGGCGCCGCGCTCCGACATGCTGCCGACCTCCTCGTGGTCGAACAGGACCAGCACCGGGCGCACGACCGTGCCGGCCCGATCCAGGTCGTCGACGGCACCGACCATTGCCTGCAGGCCGGACCAGCAGGTGCCCTGGTTGTCCAGCCGCGGGGCACTGAGCAGGTCCTGGGCCGGACCGGCCAGGCGACTGGGCGTCAGGTCATGGGTCATCAGGTCCCAGCCGACGATGTCGGTCGCGGCCACGTCGGCCCGCGCCGCCACGAGGTCGACCAGCGACGCCTTCTCACTGCCGGCACCCAGCACCGCGTCGAGCTGCCGCTGCGGGTTGAGCTCGACCCCCTTGCGGTCCTCCGACAGGTGGATCGCCAGGCTCGGGACCCGCAGGACGGGTTCATCGACCCGGAGGAGCACCTCGCGCACCGTGGTGCCATGCCTCACCGCCAAGCGCCCCGACAGCCCCAGGTCCCGGTCGAGCCACGTGTGGATCCAAGCCCCGCCGTACGGTTCGAGCCCCACCACCTGCCAGCCCGCACGGACCAGGTCGGGATGCTGCTTGACCCGAAGGTTGGGGCTGTCGGTATGAGCACCGACGACCCGGAACCGAGTGGTCGGTTCCGCTTCCTCGGGCTCCGCCCAGGCCACGAGTGTGCCGGCTCGTTCGATGTAGAAGCGCCCCGGCCCATGGGTCCACGCGTCACGCTCGCACAAGCGGGCAAAGCCCGCTCCGTCGAGCACCCGGGCGGCCTCGGCGACGGCGTGGAACGGTGACGGCGACGCGTCGACGAACGCGCAGAGCCCACGGGCGTGTTCACGCGCGCTGTCATCGACGGAGGTCGGTGAGGAAGTGGCGCGCGAGAACGGTGCCGGAACGTCGGGGGCCATGCCGGGGAGCCTAGCCACCGGCGCTCCCGCCACCGTTGCTGGATCGTCGGTCGCGCCGCCCGAGCTTCGGCACGATCGCTGATCGGACGGAACAACGCGCGGTGTCACCGAAGGTTACGGTCGGCGGGGATGCGTGCAGGTCCTGCGCCCTGGCGATCTCGGTCAGCAACAGCGCGGCCTTCGCGCCGACGTCGTGTTGGCAGGCTCGCCCGGCGAGATCGATGAGTGCCCACAGGTCGCTGGCGTAGGCCAGCGTGAGCGGATCGGGAGCGAGACCGCGCGCGCGGTCCACGAAACCCGCCACCACGTCGTCGGCCCAAGCGGTGCCACGGTCGAAGCGGACGAGGTTGCCGAGGTCGGCGTAGGGCGAGCCTGCGTGCGCGAACTCCCAGTCGAGGACCGCGGTCACTGCACCGGTACGCCTGTCCACCAAGATGTTCTTGCCGTTGAAGTCACTGTGCACCAGACACGTCCGGTCGATGCCGTCGAGCAACACGTCCGCGTACTGACACACCTGCGCCAGCGATCGCAGCAGGCCGGCATCCCAGCCACCCAGAGCGCTGCCACCGACGTGGAGATCGAGCCACTCGACCAGTCCTGCCGCCGGCGCGTGCGAGTCGCTCAACGTCAGGTCCGCGTCGACGAACATGCCCGGCCGCAAGAATGCGACGCCGGACAGGGCGACGAGCACGTCCACGACTCCAGACGCCAGCCGAGACCGCTCGACCGCATCGCCGTCGGTCAGCACCAGGTCGAGGCGCTCCCCTGGCTCGAAGCTGGTGAGCAGGTGCGCCGGACCAGGCTGTGCCGGGTCGTTGTGCCGCAGGTCGAGCACCCGGGGCACCGGCACGAGCCCGTGCACCAGCCGCAGCAGCCCTGCGTCGACCGCGGCACGTTCTGGCGTGGAGCCGTAGACCCTCAGCACCGCGCGCTCCCCGGCGTACTCCACGAGGAACACCTCGCCGCTGTAGCCGCCGGACAACGGCCGCGCCATCGGCTCTGCGACTGGTGCCTCGGACGGCCTCAGCTCAAGGGCTGCGTCCGGCTGGTCTGGTGGTCGCATGCGACCGACCCTGCCACAGGTCCGGGCGTGGGCTCGGGCCTGTGGCCATCCGGCAAACTGAGACGCGTGACCGACCCACGACCCGCGATGCACCGCGACGTGTCCGACCTCGACACCCAGCGGGCCAACCGAGCCGACTGGGACTCGACCGCCGACTGGTACCAAGCCGAGCACGGGGCATTCCTCGGCGACTCCGGCTTCATCTGGAGTCCTGAAGGGCTCGACGAGTCCGTCGTGCGGCTGCTCGGGGACGTGCGAGGTCTTCGCGTTCTTGAGGTCGGTTGCGGCGCGGGCCAGTGCGCCCGATGGTTGCGTACGCAGGGTGCTCACGCGATCGGCCTCGACCTGTCAGTGCGTCAGCTGCAGCACTCTCGACGGCTCGACGGCGCCACCGGTGTCAGTGTTCCGAGCCTGTGCGCGACCGCGACCGCGATTCCCTTTGCGGACACGTCCTTCGACGCAGCTTGTTCGGCATTCGGAGCCTTGCCGTTCATCCGCGACGTCCACGCGGCGTTCGGCGAGGTGGCCCGGGTGCTCCGGCCAGGGGGACGCTGGGCGTTCAGCGTCACGCATCCGGCGAGGTGGATGTTCCCCGACGACCCGACGCCGTCAGGGACGACCGTGATCCGGTCCTACTTCGACCGGACAGCGTACGTCGAGCTCGACGACCAGGGCCTGCCGACGTACGTGGAGCACCACCGGACCATCGGCGACTGGGTGCGCGCGCTGCGGGCAACCGGGTTCGACCTCGAGGACCTGGTCGAACCCGAGTGGCCGACTGGCCACGACCGGGCGTGGGGCGGGTGGGGCCCCGAACGCGGGGCCCTCGTCCCCGGCACGGCCGTGTTCGTCACCCGCCGCCGCTGACTCCTGCGTTAATCGTCCCCCATCCCATCCCCCATACCCCTCCCCCATACCCCGTCCCCCATCTGAGCTTCACCCCGAATGGCGGACACGCGGTTAGGCGGCTTGTGCCGTCTGAGTAGGTGATTCCTCGTAGCGTACGGGGCTTTGCCTCCCGATCGAGGAGTGCCGTCGCCGCAGCTACCGTCCCCACTCCGTGATCCGACAGTTGCGCACTCTTGTGGGTGCGGACGGCTCGTCCCCGGTCACGGCATCCGGGTGGGATCGCCGGTCGGACCGATTCAGCGGTAGTGGTGCGCACTTCGGCACCACGCCGCCGCCGTGCTTGGCGATGGTGCACACTTCGGCACCGCTCTGCGGCGGTGCGCAGGTGCTCAACTGCGCAACTTCCGCGCCGTGCGTGCGTAACTGTCGGATCGCCCGCAATTGCGGCGCGGTGTGGGACGGTCAGCGCCAGGCGGCCTCGGTGCCAGCCTCGAAGTCGGCGAACGCCCGCTCAAGGCCCAGTAGCACCTCGGCTGCCGTCTCGAACAACGCCTTGGCGCGAGGGTCGTCCACTTTGGTCACGTCGCTGCGCAGGTGTTCGGCGAGCTCGGTCAAGCGGGTGCGCGTCTTGATGGTGTGCCGCCTCGGATCGCTGCGCGGCAGTGTCTGCGGGTCCGTCATCGCCGGTCTCCCTGTCAGTGGTTCGCTGGGTCCGCCCAGTCTGGGCGCCCGGAGAGTCCGCGGCTTGATCGTTCTTGCGCAGTCGTCCCTCGGTGACCCGTCTCGTGCCACGTCTGACCGACGCCGCGTCAGTGACCCGCCTCGTGCCACGTCTGACCGACACCGACAGACACGTCGAGCGGCACCTGCAGGTCCGCGGCACCGGCCATCTCTGCGCGGACGAGGGCCTCCACCTTGTCCTGCTCACCAGCGGCTACCTCGAGCACGAGCTCGTCGTGCACCTGCAGCAAAATCCGCGAGGCGTACCCCTGTGCGGCAAGCGCGGCATGGACCCCGAGCATGGCCACCTTGATGATGTCGGCCGCGGAGCCCTGGATCGGGGCGTTCAGCGCCATCCGCTCGGCCAT
This sequence comes from Nocardioidaceae bacterium, assembly GCA_050700835.1. Lineage (GTDB taxonomy): Bacteria > Actinomycetota > Actinomycetes > Propionibacteriales > Nocardioidaceae > JBOHDX01. Next base: position 42,759 of record JBOHDX010000075.1, on the reverse strand, counting down.
CTCGCGGCGCTGCCGGTTATCACTGGTGAGGTCGGGCAGGTAGCGCCGGCGGCCCATGATGGTCTCGGTGAAGCCGCTGCGCCGCGCCTCGGCGACGACGCCGTGGAGGTAGTCACGCACCCCACCGAATCGCTCGAAGTACTCGTCCATCAGTCCCTGCGCCTCGCGCGTCTCGATGCCGAGCTGTTGGGACAGGCCGTAGGACGAGAGTCCGTAGGCGAGGCCGTAGTTCATGGCCTTGATCTTGCTGCGCATCGCCGGCATCACGTCCTGGGCAGCCACGCCGAAGACCCGTCCGGCCATCACCGTGTGGAAGTCCTCACCCGACTTGAACGCCGCGATCAGCCCGTCGTCTCGGGACAAGTGCGCCATGATCCGCATCTCGATCTGGCTGTAGTCGGCGGTCAGCAGAGTTTGGTACGCCTCACCCACCACGAACGCGGCGCGGATCCGCCGCCCCGACTCGGTGCGGATCGGGATGTTCTGCAGGTTGGGATCGGTCGAGCTCAACCGTCCGGTGGCCGCGATCATCTGGTTGAACGTGGTGTGGATGCGGCCGTCCGGCGCGACCGTCTTGCGCAGGCTCTCCACGGTCGAGCGCAGGCGGCTCGCGTCGCGGTGGGCGAGCAGGTGGGCCAGGAACGGGTGCTCGGTCTTGAGCAGCAACCCCTGCAACGCGTCCGCATCAGTGGTGTAGCCCGTCTTGGTGCGCTTCGTCTTGGGCATGCCCAGCTCGTCGAACAGGACGACCTGGAGCTGCTTGGGTGACCCGAGGTTGATCTCCTTGCCGATCACCTCGTAGGCCTCGTCGGCCGCCGCTCGGACCTGGGTGGCGAAGTCCGCCTCGAGCGCGGCCAGGTGGTCGTCGTCGACCGCGATGCCGGTGTGCTCCATCGCAGCGAGCACCCCAATCAGAGGCAGCTCGACCGTCGTCATCAGCGCGGCGCCGCTGCGCTCCTCGACCTCGTCGTCGAGCGCAGCGGCGAGGTCGAGCACTGCCCGCGCCCTCACCATGGCGGCGTCGGCGTCCGCACCGTCCACGGCGTCGAAACTGAGCTGGCCGGACTCGCTCTCGTCCGCGCGGAGCTCTCGGTGCAGGTAGCGCAAGGTCAGGTCGGCCAGGTCGTAGGACCGTTGGTCGGGTCGCGCGAGATAGGCGGACAGGGCGGTGTCCGCGGCCAGCCCGGCGAGGCTCCACCCCCGGGCCGCCAGCGCCAGCGACGGGCCCTTGGCGTCGTGCATCGCCTTCGGCCGACCCGGGTCTGCCAACCAGCGCGCGAGCGCCGCGTCGTCGGCCGGGTCGAGAGCGGTGACGTCGATCCAGGCAGCAGGCCCCGCGGTGCTCGCGAGGGCCAGGGCGTCGACGTCGCCGGTGCCACTGGCCCACTGGCCCTGGACGTGCAGTCCGATCCGCTGCGCGCCAGCGGCGTACTCGTCCAACCACGCACTGACACTGCCGGGCTCGAGCCGTCGTCCGTCCACGACGAAACCGGACTCCGCCTGCTCCTCCTCGACGGTCAGTGTGGCGAACAGCCGGTCACGCAAGACCTTGAACTCGAGGCCGTCGAACACCTGGTGAACCGCGTCCCGGTCCCACGGCTGCAACTCCAGCGTCTCTGGGTCGACCGGAAGGTCGAGGTCGCGGACCAGCTCGTTGATCCGGCGGTTGCGGATCACGTCCGCGAGATGCTCACGAAGGGACTCCCCCGCCTTGCCGGTCACCTGGTCGACGTCGGCGATCAGCGTGTCGAGGGTCCCGAACTGACTGATCCACTTGGCCGCGGTCTTGGGTCCGACCCCTGGCACTCCTGGCAGGTTGTCGCTGGTCTCTCCGACCAGAGCGGCCAGGTCCGGGTAGTGGTCCGGCGTCACGCCGTACTTGTCCTCGACCGCCACGGGAGTCATCCGGGCCAAGTCGGAGACGCCCTTGCGGGGATAGAGCACGGTGGTGCGGTCGGTGACCAGCTGGAAGGCATCGCGGTCGCCGGTGCAGATCAGCACGTCGAAGCCCTGCTCGCCGGCGCGGGTGGAGAGCGTGGCGATGATGTCATCGGCCTCGTAGCCCTCCTTGTCGACATAGGGGATGCGCAGCGCGCCCAGGACCTCCTTGATCAACGACACCTGTCCCTTGAACTCCGGGGGTGACGCGGAGCGGTTGCCCTTGTAGTCGGAGTATTCGGCGAGCCGGAACGTGTCTCGTGAGATGTCGAACGCCACGCCGACGTGGGTGGGCTCCTCGTCGCGCAAGACGTTGATCAGCATCGAGGTGAAGCCATAAACGGCGTTGGTCGGTTGCCCGGTGGTGGTCGAGAAGTTCTCCACCGGCAGCGCGAAGAACGCGCGATAGGCCAGCGAGTGGCCGTCGAGCAGCAACAACCGTGGATGTGGCGGCTCGGTGGGTGAACTCACCCCACGACTCTAGTCAGCGGCCCCGACAACCGAGTCGCGCCGCCGCAGCGAACGACGCCGCGCGATCAGCCGGCCCGTCGACGGCGATCCGGTCGCCAGTCCGGCGAGGCGACCGCGAAGCGAGCTGACCGGCGTCCCCCGGATCACCGCGACCTGGCAGAAGCCGAGGCGGGCAAGGAACCGGTTCGCCTCACGCGCGTTGGCCGGCGCGCCGGCCATCAGGTGCGGCGTGTCCTTCTCGTCCGCCCAGGCCGTCGCGTGACCGAGGAGCGCGGAGGCCACACCGCGACGGCGGTGGAGCGGCAGCACGTGCAGGTGTGACACGAACACAGCCTCCAGCAGGCTCACGGGTGAGATCGGCCCACGTCGCAGGTGCACGGCCCCCACGATGGTTCCCTCGACCTCGGCCACCAGGAGGCGCTCACTCGGGTCCGCGGCGACCCGTCCGATCGCGGCGGTCGCCTCTTGAACCTGCGGGCTGAGCCACGAGTCGTCACTCTCGGCACCGAGCGGCTCGGGACCGAGCGCTTCGGCACCGATCCGGGGATGGGCCGCTTTGGAGGAGGAGTCGCCCCAGACCACCACCAGGGCCTCGGCGTCGTCAGTGGTCGCGCTGCGAACGGTGACGGTGGCTCGCGACAACGCGGTGCTCCTTTCGTCGCTGCACCGGCCTCTCGACGACGAGATCGCGCGGGCGGTGACACACTACGCCGGATATCCGCAGCCCGGTCGAGACACCTGTCGAGATGCCCGGAGCCCGTCGTACCCCAGTGTGAGGAGCCTGCGTGTTCATCGGCGCCGGTACGACGATCAACGTGGCGACCGTGCTGGTTGGCTCGAGCCTCGGACTCGGGCTGGGCCACCGGCTGCCGCAACGTACTCGCGACGTCGTGACCGATGCCCTCGGTCTCGTGACGTTGCTGATCGCCGCTCTCAGCGCGTCCGCCGTCGGCGACCGGCGACTCAGCGACGCGGTCGGAGCGGACGCACCCGTCCTGATCGTCCTGGGCTCGCTGCTGATCGGCGGGATCTGCGGCTCGCTGTTGCGCATCGAGGATCGGCTCGAGGGCTTCGGGGGGTTCCTGCAAGCGCACCTGGCCAGGGGCGGCGGCGAGACACGACAGCGGTTCATCGAGGGCTTCGTGACCGCATCGCTGGTGTTCTGCGTCGGCCCCCTCACCATCCTCGGCTCGTTGCAGGACGGCCTCGGCGAGGGCTCACAGCAACTGGTCCTCAAGTCAGTTCTCGACGGCTTCGCGGCGATCGCGTTCGCCGCCTCCCTCGGTGCCGGCGTCGTCGCGTCCGCGCTGGCGGTGTTCGTCGTGCAGGGGAGTCTCACCCTGGTCGGAGTCGCCCTCGGGGGCTTCCTCCCGGAGCCGCACCTGCTCGCATTGACCGCCGCCGGCGGTCTGCTGCTGGCAGGAGTCGGTCTGCGGCTGCTGCGGATCCGGCAGATCCCCGTCGGCGACCTGCTGCCCGCGTTGGCGGTCGCCCCCGTGCTGACGGCAGCGGTCATCGCGTTCCGCTGACCCACCCGAACACGGCGGAACGGACACGCGGTAACGCTCATGTGTCAGCGGCCACGGTGGTACGCCCACGTTGCTATGCTCCCGGCCACGCCGCTCGAAAGGGCGCGGATCCGTCCGTGTGCCACGTCGACATGTCGTCCGCAGACCCCTGCGCCCGGCCGACACGACAGGAGTCCAGCAGTGCGCGTCCGGTTCATGGCGATTGTCGGATTCCTGGCCTTCGGGCTGCTGTGTCTGGCGGCCCCCGCCTCGGCACACGCTCCCGACTCGTCCTCGTCCTCGGCCGTTGCCCGCGCCGGCCAGGGGGCGCACATCAACGTCACCCTGGTCAACACGTCCAAGGCCACCAAGGCCAACCCCCGGGGGACGCCGGTGCCCGGGGTCAAGATCACCGTGACGGCGCAGGACGGCAAGGAGATCGGGAGCGGCGTCACCAACGCGCAGGGCAAGGTGTCGATCGCGGTCCCGTCGAGCGGCACGTTCGTCACCAAGATCGATGTGTCGACGCTGCCCAAGGGGACGTTCCTGACCAACGCCAAAGACGTCGAGCACACCGTCCAGATGTTCGGCTTCGACTCCAACGTCCTGTTCCCGATCGGGCCGGATACCCGCAAGACGACGTCGGAGCTCGACCAGGCCATCGCCCTGGCCGTCTCGGGGTTGAAGTTCGGTCTGATCATCGCCCTGGCCTCGCTCGGCCTGTCTCTCATCTTCGGCACCACCGGACTGGTCAACTTCGCTCACGGCGAGCTGGTCACTCTGGGCGGCCTCGCGGCGTACTTCTTCAACCAGGTGCTGCCCATCGGGGTCAGCAGCGTGCCGTTGCTGGTGGTCGGCGGTCACCTGAGTGTGATCGCGGCCGGCGTCGTCGCGGTCGTGGTCTGCGCCGGACTCGGCTGGTTCCAGGACGTCGGGTTCTGGCGTCAACTCCGTCGCCGGGGCACGGGCAACCTGGCGATGATGATCATCTCGATCGGCATGGGTCTGCTGCTACGCAACCTCTACCAGTACATCTTCGGCGGCGAGAGCAAGTCCTACAGCCAGTACGTCGACCAGACGTCGCGCCACTACGGCCCGATCGAGCTCGCCGACAAGGAGCTTGTGCTGATGATCGTGGCGATCGTCGTGCTGGTGCTCGTGTCGATCGCGCTGGCACGTACCCGCCTCGGCAAGGCGACCCGCGCGGTCTCCGACAACGCCTCGCTCGCCGCCTCGTCCGGCATCAACGTCAACGGGATCGTGTCGATGGTGTGGGTGTTCGGCACCGGCCTCGCCGCGTTGTCCGGGGTGTTGCTGGGCGTCGACCAGCAGGTCGACTACCAGATGGGTTTCCACATCCTGCTGCTGGTGTTCGCGGCGGTCACTCTCGGCGGGCTGGGAACCATCTGGGGTGCGATGGCCGGCAGCCTCATCGTCGGGATCGGGATCGAGATGTCCACCTTGATCATCCCCGACGAGCTCAAGTACATCGGCGCTCTGGGCGTCCTCGTCGTCATCCTCGTCATCCGTCCACAGGGATTGCTCGGGCGCGCCCAACGCGTCGGCTGACCCCGATCGAGCAGCACGCAGCACCGGCAGAAAGGACCCGGTATGGACTGGTTGGCGATCATGCACAACTCGTTGCGCTCGGCGTTCGGCCCCGACGCCGTCGTCTACGCGATGGCGGCGATCGGCCTCAACGTCCACTTCGGCTACACCGGTCTGCTGAACTTCGGCCAGGCCGGCTTCATGCTGGTCGCGTCGTACGGGTTGGCTGCCAGTGTCACCACCTGGGGACTGCCGTTCTGGCTCGGTCTGATCATCGGCCTCCTGGCGTCGGTTGTGCTGGCGCTGCTGCTGGGGATCCCGACGCTGCGGTTGCGGGCCGACTACCTCGCCATCGTGACCATCGCCGCGGCGGAGATATTACGCATCCTGGTGGGCTCGGTGACGCTGCACGACCAGTTCGGCGGCCGAGACGGCCTGCAGCAGTTCATGGGCAGCTTCTTCTCGCTCAACCCCTACCACTCCACCATCAACCTGGGACTGTTCAGCCTGAGACCCACCGATGCGTGGACGGTCACCGTCGGCTGGATCCTGGTCGCGCTGGCGTGCGTCATGGTCTGGCTGCTGATGCGCAGCCCATGGGGACGGGTGCTGAAGTCGATCCGCGAGGACGAGGACGCGGTACGGTCGCTCGGCAAGAACGTCTATGCCTACAAGATGCAGTCGCTGATCCTCGGCGGCCTGTTCGGTGCGCTCGCAGGGTTCCTGCTGTGCGCGCGGCAGGCCGCGATCAACCCGGACAACTTCGCAACCGACACGACCTTCTTCGCCTACACGGTGCTGCTGATCGGCGGCGCGGCACGGGTGCTCGGGCCGGTCGTCGGAGCCATCATCTTCTGGTTCCTTATCTCCTTCGCGACCAACTTCTTCACCCAGGCGACCGCCGGCAACGGCCCGTTGATCCCGAGCTGGGTGATGACCAGCATCCAGGCCGGCGTCATGCAGTTCATCCTGGTCGGCGCGGCACTGATGCTGCTGATGGTGTACCGGCCGCAAGGCATCTTCGGAGACCGCAAGGAGCTGGCTCTCGATGAGCGCTGAGACCGTGGCGACCAGCACAGGGAGAGTCGGCCTCGCCGGCGTACCGCATGAGCCTGGGGCGGCGAAACCTGACCCGATCGTCGTTGCAGACAACGTGACCCGCCAGTTCGGTGGCCTCACGGCGGTCGACGTCGACCACGTGGAGTTCCAGCGCGGCGTGATCACTGCGCTGATCGGGCCCAACGGTGCGGGCAAGACGACGTTCTTCAACCTGCTGACGGGGTTCGACCAGCCGAACAGTGGTGACTGGTCGTTCAACGGCCGGAGCCTCAAGCGCCTCCCGCCGTACAAGGTGGCCCGTCAAGGCATGGTGCGCACCTTCCAGCTGACCAAGGTGCTCAGCAAGCTGACCGTGATCGAGAACATGCGCCTGGGCGCCACCGACCAGAGTGGCGAGAAGTTCCTGCGGGCCATGTTCGGGGCGCTATGGCGGTCGGAGGAGGACCAGAACACCCGGCGGGCCGATGACCTGTTGGCACGGTTCAAGCTCGACACCAAGCGCGAGGACTACGCCGGGTCGCTGTCGGGTGGGCAGCGCAAGCTGCTGGAGATGGCCCGGGCCCTGATGGTCGACCCGGAACTGATCATGCTCGACGAGCCCATGGCCGGCGTGAACCCGGCGTTGAAGCAGTCCCTGCTCAGCCACGTGAAGTCACTGCGCGACGAAGGGCGTTCCGTACTCTTCGTCGAGCACGACATGGACATGGTGCGCGACATCTCCGACTGGGTGGTCGTGATGGCCGCCGGCAAGATCGTCGCCGAAGGTCCTCCGGACTCGGTGATGCGGAACCAGGCGGTCATCGACGCCTACCTCGGTGCGCACCACGACTCCGACCTGACCCTCGAACAGGAGGAGGCCCGGCTGGAGGAGACTCTCGCGCACGAGGAAGCCCGTCAGGAGGCCGCGCAGGCCGCAGACCCCGCGGAGGAAGGCAGCGCATGAGCGACGCGACGCAGCCCATCGGGCCGAAGGTTCCCGACGTGACCGCCTCGGTCGCGCCACGTGACGACCAGCCGATGACCGACCAGCGTCGCGCGCACCTCGCCGCCGCCGACGGCGCCATTCTGCGCGCCGACAACCTCGTCGCCGGCTACATCCCCGGCGTCAACATCCTCAACAGCTGCGACCTGTACTGCCACGAGGGGGAGCTGGTCGGCATCATCGGCCCCAACGGCGCGGGCAAGTCCACCTTGCTGAAGGCGCTCTTCGGTCTGGTCAAGGTGCAGGAGGGCGAGGTGCTGCTGGCGGGCGTTGAGATCACCAATCTGCGTGCGGACGTGCTGGTGCACAAGGGAATCGGCTTCGTCCCGCAGACGAACAACGTGTTCCCGAGCCTGACGATCGAGGAGAACCTCCAGATGGGCTCGTACCAGCGGCCCAAGAGCTTCAACAAGCGCTTCACGTTCGTGGCCGAGCTGTTCCCGGCGCTGGCCGACCGGCGCAAGCAGCGGGCTGGGTCGCTGTCCGGCGGCGAGCGGCAGATGGTGGCCATGGGGCGTGCCCTGATGATGGAGCCGCACGTGCTGTTGCTGGACGAGCCGTCCGCGGGGCTGTCCCCGGTGATGCAGGACGAGGTGTTCGTCCAGACTCGCAAGATCAACAAGGCCGGCGTGTCTGTGGTCATGGTGGAGCAGAACGCCCGGCGGTGCCTGCAGATCTGTGACCGCGGGTACGTCCTCGACCAGGGCCGCAACGCGTACACCGCCTCAGGCCGCGACCTGATCAACGACCCGAAGGTGATCGAGCTCTATCTCGGCACCCTCGGCAAGGCGTCGTAGCACCGCTTCGTTAGCCGTGAGCCTTGTGCCGGAATCGCGGCAGAGAACCACCACTCGTCACAATACCGTCCTGGCCGGAGACGTGCGCGCTGATGCTCGTGCCGGCCCTGAAGGCCGTCGCGGTCACGACGAGCGTCGATCCGTCCGGACCAACCACCTCGAGATAGGTGCCTTCATAGGGAAACCGGCTCTTCACAATCCGGGGTGTAGTCGCGGCCTGAACCCTCCGGTTTCCAAGAGCGACCGGGCGATGTAGTTGGCGAGGTTGCGGAACCCCAAGGCAGAGCCGCGGAGGTGTTCGAGTCGTCCGTTGATCGCTTCGGTCGGTCCGTTTCGCAGAGTTAGTGGCAACAGTTGCGTGCATCAAGTATTGTGAAGAACCATCCCCGTTGACGTTTGGTTGAACGCTCAACTCCTTGAAGTCGGCTTTCGGCATTCCCGAAAGAGTAAGCGCCACAGCGTTGTCGACGCCCGTTTGCGGATATGCAGTCCTGGTCGTGGCATAGGGAGCTGGCTGTGCCGAGGGTGCAACGCTGGGTTCTTGGGGTTCGACGACCTGACTAGCGCCGGATGCTTGACGATCAGGTACCGCTTTCGACAACGACCAACTCGCTACGACGACAGCGGCGACTCCAAGCATTGCCAGCGCCACAATCAGCGGCCTCTGTCGGCGCGGGACGAGGCGGTCTCCTCCCTCGGGGCTCTATTTCTGATCTTTCCCGACAGTCCACGCATATCGCACATCCTGCTTAGCCACTCTCAGCAATGCGCCGATCGTACGGCTTGATCATGATGTATGACGTTGACTGTGGGTGTGCAGGTTCCACCGTGCGACCGGGAGGTTCTTAGGGGCTGGCTGCGTTGGCCGTGGTAGCACCGGCGTGGTCGCAGCTGCGGAAAGCAGGGTTGAGGGCCCCGGCGGCTGGTTTCCGCCGAGGCCCTCGACCTGCTGGGTGGATCGTCAGTCCGTCACTGGGCGATCTGACCCGTCACGTACTTGACGTTGTGGAAATTGTTGTCGGCGGCGTACTGGAAGATGCCGATGGTGGCCGCGGACGGGCTGCCCGTGGAGTTGAAGTCGATCGGGCCGGAGACACCCTCGTAGTTGATGTCCTTGCCGGCCTTGATCATCTGGGCGCAGGTGGCGTAGTCGGTGCACTTTGTGCCCCCCTCGCTCACGGCTTGGAGGTTCTTGGAGATGTCGGTGCCCTTCGTGCTGCCGGCAGCGTCGGCAGCGAGCGCCGCCAGCACCACCGCGTCGTACGACTCGGGACCGTAGGTGAAGCTGGTCAGCGACGGGTCCTGGGTCAACAGCCTCTGCTTGAAGTCGTTCGTCAGCTCCGCACCTGGGTACGTCGCCCGGACACCAGTGAGCGTGCCCTTCGGGAAGTCCTTCGAGTAGTCAGCGGTGTCGCCGTCGGTGAAGTAGATCTGGACGTTCTTGGGTCCGATGCCGTCCTGGATCATCTGGGGAATGATCTTCTTGATCTCGTCGAACGAGATCGCAAGGATCGCGTCCGGGTGGGACGAGGCGATCTTCTGGACCTCGGAGCCGAACGTTGCCGCGTCCGCTTGGTACAACACCTTCTGGACGACGGTGCCGCCGTTCTGGGTGAAGACCTTGTCAACCTGCGTTGCAAGCGCCTCACCGTAGGAGTCCTGCCGGGCCAGGATGGCGATGTTGCTGTGCCCGTCGGACGCGATGAGGTTGGCCATCACGGCTCCTTGGAGCACGTCTGACGGAGCGGTCCGGAAGTAGAGGCCGTGGTCGTTGTAGGTGTCGAACGCCGTCGAGGTGTTCGCCGGCGAGATCTGCACGACACCGGCGCCGGTGATCTGGTCGATCACGCTCAGCGAGACGCTCGACGAGGCCGCGCCGACGATCACCTGTGAGCCCGCGTCGAGCAGGTCTGTGGTGTTGCCCGGCGCGATGTTGGGCGTGCCGTCTCCGGAGTCGGCCTTCTTCTCCTGCACCGGCTTGCCGAGAACGCCGCCGGCCTTGTTGATGTCCTTGATCGCGAGACCCACACCGGCGAACTCCGGGGGTCCCAGGAAGGCGAGGTCGCCGGTCTGCGGGAGCAGCGTGCCGATGATCAGCGGAGACGTGCTGCCTGATCCGCCGCCGGAGCTGCCCGTGGTCGTGGTCGTCGAGGGGCTTGTCGTCGAGGGGCTGCTGCTGCCGCAGGCGGCGAGCGTAAGTGCGGTGCCTGCCACCACCACAGCGGCTCGCGCGGTGCGAGAGGTAAGGCGCATGAATCCTCCGAAAGTCCAAAGAAGGGGTCCCACCACCCCGGGGGTTGCCTGAATCTAGTGTGCGAACTGCCGGGTTGGGGCCGCACCCGCCAGCATGGGCGGGTCGTCGTTGCCATCTTGTTACCAAAAGAGCGCGATATGCCGCGGTTGGGAGGCGGCTGGAAGCACGATCCGGGAGCGGAACGTGCCCCGTTCCTGCGGTTTTCCGTCAATTGTCGGGCGCTCGGTCGCCCAGGTCCGGTCCGTGTGCGATGACACCCTCCGCCACGGCGCGCATCGACAGCCGCAGGTCCATCGCCGTCTTCTGGATCCAGCGGAAGGCCGCTGGCTCGCTCAGGCCAAGGGCCTCCTCCAGCACGCTCTTGGCTCGCTCCACGAGCTTGCGCGTCACGAGCCGCTCGGTGAGATCCTGGACTTCCGCCTCGAGAGCCGTGAGCTCGGCGTACCGGCTCAGCGCCATCTCGATCGCGGGCACCAGATCCGCTTTGCCGAACGGCTTCACGAGGTACGCCATGGCACCGGCCTCGCGGGCACGGTCGACCAGATCCCGCTGGCTGAAAGCCGTCAGGATGACGACCGGGGCCAACCGCTTCGACGCGATCCGCTCGGCTGCGGTGATGCCGTCCAGCTTGGGCATCTTGATGTCGAGCACGACCAGGTCAGGCAGCAGGCTCTCGACCAGCGCGACCGCCTGCTCGCCGTCCGCGGCCTGCCCCACCACGTCATAGCCCTCCTCACCGAGCATCTCGGCAAGGTCGAGGCGGATCAGGGACTCGTCCTCAGCGATCACGACGCGCGCGGCTGGCTGGTCGCGGCTGCCGACGCTGTCAGTCACGGCCCAGACACTATCGAGGTCGCGGTGGTTCGCTACCGTTGGCGCCCGGGCCCTGGTAGTCCAACGGCAGAGACACGGTGCTCAAACCACCGACAGTGTGGGTTCGAATCCCACCCAGGGCACACCACCCAGGGCACACCACTCAGGGCACCGAAGGCACCGAGACGGTTCAGCCGGGGCGCGGTGCGGCCGGTCAAGGGCAGCGCGCGAGGGTACGCGGTCCGGGCAGCAGGCCGAGGCGGTCCTCAAGTCTCAGCACGCGCAGCACCGACGACTCGAGTTGCGCCCGCGTGATCTGTCCGGCGGCCACCGCTGCCTTCAACGCCGCTACCGCGGCCCTGGGCGAACGGTCCAGCAACAGCAGGTCGGCACCGGCCCGGAACGCCGTCACTGCGAGGCGACCATCGTTGCCGAACGTCTTGAGTGCACCCATCGTGAGTGCGTCGGTGATCACGACACCGCGAAAGTGCAGTCGATCGCGCAACCAGCGGTGGTCCATGATCCTGGACAGTGACGCCGGCCGTCCGGAGGGGTCGAGTCGCGCGTACGCCAGGTGCCCGACCATGAGCAGGTCAGTGCCTGCGGCGATACCGGCGCGGAACGGTGGCTCATGCACCCGGCGCCAGGTCGGCAGGGTCAGGTGCAAGTGGGGCAACGCCTCGTGGCTGTCCACGCGGGTGGACCCGTGGCCCGGCCAGTGCTTGATGGTCGTAGCGATCCGGCTGCGGTGGTAGCCGCAGATCTGGGCACCGACCATCGCGGAGACGCGCCCAGCTGTCGACCCGAAGGACCGGTCGCCGATCACCCCCGCGTCGCCAACGGTGTCGACGTCGGCGTCAGGGGCGAGGTTGACGAGCACCCCCATCGCCCGCATCGCCTGGCCGACTGCGAGTGCGCTGCGCCGCCCCGCCGTCGTGTTGCCTTCGAAGCTGCGCGCCGACGGCTGGGCTGCGATCACCGGCCCGGGAAGCCGGGACACCCGGCCGCCCTCCTGGTCGGTCATCAGCAGCAGGGGTACGCCGGACCGGCGTTCGGCGGCGTACTGCAGGCTCTGCGACAGCCGGGTCACCTGGCGCACGGACGAAACGTTGCCGGAGAAGTAGATGATGCCGCCGGGGTGGAACGTCCGGACCACGCCGGCGGGGCTGGGAACGCCGTAGAGCCGGTCGTTGTAGCTGGCTGCTCCGGCACTCACCACGTGCGGACGTCGGCCGGCGACCTGCACCACCAGGACCTGATGAAGGAGGCGGTCCAGACTCATCGCGCGGACGCGATCGAGCAGCGGGGTGGGTCTGGATGTTGGGTGTGGCGCTTGCGGACGCACCATTGACGCGATGCTCGCGGAGGCATCGGAGCCGCTCGACCCGGCCAGCACCGACGACGCCGCCACGACGATCGTCGCGGCGGCGTACCCACGGATCGCTGCGGTACGGCGGCGGCCCCCGTGTGTTCTCACGGCGCCAAGCGTACGTGCACCCGAAACCCTCCCAATTGCGGGAAAGTGGCTCGATTCCGGCGCGATCCCAGCCACTTTCCCGCAATTGCGGGTACGGCGGGTGTGGGGTGCGGGGGGGTCAGACGCGCTTGTACGCCGGCGCGACCTCGTGGATCGCGTCGCCCATGCGATGGATGCGCAACGCGTTGGTCGACCCGGGGATGCCCGGAGGGCTGCCGGCCACGATCACGACCTGCTCGCCCTCGCGGCAGCGACCGATGTCGAGCAGGCTCTTGTCCACCTGCATGACCATCTCGTCGGTGTGTTCGACGTTCGGGGCGAGGAACGTCTCCACTCCCCAGGTCAGGGCCAGCTGCGAGCGCACCGCCGGCTCGGGGGTGAACGCGAGCACTGGAACACGGGACCGGTAGCGCGACATCCGTCGGGCCGAGTCGCCGGACTGAGTGAACGCCACCAGGTATCGCGCGTCGACCGACTCCGCCACCTGCGCCGCCGCCTTGCAGATCACACCGCTGCGGGTGCGCGGCTCCCAGTTGATGGCGGCCATCTCGTTGAGGCCGTGGTCCTCGGTGGCCTCGATGATCCGCGCCATCGTGCGTACCGTCAGGATCGGATGCTCGCCCACACTCGTCTCGCCGGACAGCATGACCGCGTCAGCACCGTCGAGCACGGCGTTGGCGACGTCCGAGGCCTCGGCGCGCGTGGGTCGAGGCGCGGTGATCATCGACTCGAGCATCTGGGTCGCCACGATCACCGGCTTGGCATTGCGCCTCGCCTTGTCCACGACCTGCTTCTGCACCAGGGGGACGTTCTCCAACGGCAGCTCCACGCCGAGGTCCCCGCGCGCCACCATGAAGGCGTCGAAGGCGTCGACGATCTCGTCGAGGTTCTCCACCGCCTGCGGCTTCTCGATCTTGGCGATGATCGGGATCCGGCGCCCCACCTCAGTCATGACCCGCAGGACGTCCTCGGCATCGCCGGCGCTGCGGACGAAGGACAACGCGACCATGTCCGCGCCGATCTCGAGCGCCCACCGGAGGTCGGCGACGTCCTTCTCCGACATCGCCGGCACGCTCACCTGCACGCCGGGCAGGTTGATGCCCTTGTGGTTGCTGACCTTGCCGCCGACCTCCACCACGGTCTGGACGTCCTTGCTGTCCGACGAGACCACTCGCAGGCGCACGTTGCCGTCGTCGATGAGTACCTCGTCTCCCTCCTGGACGTCGGCGGGCAGCCCCGAGTACGTGGTGGAGCAGATCGTGGCGTCACCGGTGATGGCGCGCGTGGTGATGGTGAACTCGTCGCCCGCTTTCAAGATGTGGGGACCGTCGGCGAAGTCGCCGAGGCGGATCTTCGGCCCTTGGAGGTCGACCAGGATCCCGATGGCGTGACCCGCCGCATCGGAGGCCTCCCGGACGAGCCGGTAGGCCGCATCGTGGTCGGCGTACGAGCCGTGGCTCAGATTGAGTCGTGCAACGTCCATGCCCGCGTCGACCAACTGGTGGATCCGCTCCCTCGACGAGGTCGCCGGGCCGAGGGTGCACACGATCTTTGCTCTCCGCACCCTTCCACCCTAGGACCCGGCTCCATGCCTCGGCGCTGGGTCCGCGCCGCGACACGCGCGGTCAAGCCGTCAGCGACCTGGCGGTGGGCGGGATCGGTGCCGGCAGGTTGGTACCGCCGCCGAGGAAGGCGTCCACGCCGGCCGCCGCGGCGCGACCCTCCGCGATCGCCCACACGATCAAGGACTGGCCCCGACCTGCATCGCCGGCGACGAACACGCCAGGCACCGTAGACATGTAGGACGCGTCGCGCACGATGGTGCCGCGGTCGTCCAGCTCGACGCCGAGCTGTTCCAGCAGCCCGGCCGGCTGCGGCCCGGTGAAGCCCATCGCCAGCAGGACAAGCTGGGCCGGGATCTCCTTCTCGGTCCCCTCCACCTCGGTGAACCGGCCGTCGTCCATCGCCACCTCGACCAGGCGCAGCGCACGTACGTCGCCGTTCTCGTCTCCTAGGAACGCCTGCGTGGACACGGCATAGACGCGCTCTCCGGACTCCTCGTGCGCCGCGGATACCCGATAGACCATCGGGTACGTCGGCCACGGTTGGTGTGGGGGCCGCTCGTCGCCCGGTCGGGGAAGGATCTCCAGCTGCGTGACCGACCGTGCTTGCTGGCGGATCGTGGTGCCGAGACAGTCAGCGCCGGTGTCCCCCCCGCCGATGATCACGACGTCCTTGTCCACGGCGGAGATCTGCTCCTCGACCTCAGCGCCGAGAGCAACTCGGTTGGCCTGCGGCAGATACTCCATCGCCTGGTGGATGCCGCCGAGCTCGCGTCCGCGCACTGGGAGGTCACGTGCGGCCGTGGCGCCGACCGCGAGCACCACCGCGTCGTACCTCTCACGCAACGCCCGACCCGTCGTACCGGCACCGTCCCCCGCGGTCACGTTGCAGCGAAAGACGGTTCCCTCCCGGCGCATCTGCTCGATCCGCCGGTCGAGGTGGATCTTCTCCATCTTGAACTCGGGTATCCCGTAGCGGAGCAGGCCACCCGGTCGGTCGGCGCGTTCGTAGACCGCCACAGTGTGTCCGGTCCGGGTCAGCTGCTGCGCGACCGCCAGCCCTGCGGGGCCGGATCCGACGACCGCCACCGTCTTGCCGGTCAGCCACTCCGGCGGCTGCGGGCGTACGTTGCCCGAATCCCAAGCCTTGTCGATGATCGCGACCTCGACGTTCTTGATCGTCACCGGATCCCGGTTGATGCCGACCACGCATGCGGTCTCGCACGGCGCCGGGCAGAGCCGTCCGGTGAACTCCGGGAAGTTGTTGGTGGCGTGCAGACGGTCGATCGCGGCGTCCCAGTCGCCGCGCCACACGAGGTCGTTCCAGTCCGGGATGAGGTTGCCCAGGGGGCAGCCGCTGTGACAGAACGGGATGCCGCAGTCCATGCAGCGTCCGGCCTGCTCGGTGATGATCGGCAGCAAGGCCCGACCGATGCCACCTGGATAGACCTCGTTCCAGTCCTGCACCCGCTCCTGGACCGGTCGGCGCGCGGGCACCTCGCGAGGAGTCGTGATGAAGCCTCGGGGGTCAGCCATTGGCGGCCTCCATCATCGCCGTGGTGGTCGCCTGCTCGTCGAGCCCGGACTGCTCGGCCGCCGCCCGAGCCTGCACGACCTTGCGGAAGTTGACCGGGATGACCTCGGTGAACCGCGCCGCCGTGGCGGTCCAGTCCGCCAGCAGCTTCTCCGCGACCGTCGACCCGGTCTGCTCGGCATGCCGGCGCACGATCGCGTGCAGGGTGTCGGCGCCATCACCGGACAAGGGTGAAAGTTCCACCATCGCGGGGTTGACCAGGGTGGGGTTGAGGTCGAGCACGTACGCGACGCCGCCACTCATGCCGGCGGCGAAGTTGCGGCCGGTGGCCCCGAGCACGACGACAGTCCCGCCGGTCATGTACTCGCAACCGTGGTCCCCGACGCCTTCGACGATCGCGGTGACACCGGAGTTGCGAACGCAGAAGCGCTCGCCCACCTGACCGCGGATGAACACTTCCCCGGACGTGGCGCCGTAGCAGATCACGTTGCCGGCAATGATCTGCTGCTCGGCCTCGAACGGTGCCGTGCGTGGCGGGCGCAGCACGATCCGGCCACCCGACAGACCCTTGCCCAGGTAGTCGTTGGCATCCCCCTCGAGCCGCATGGTGACTCCGCGGGGAACGAACGCGCCGAACGACTGCCCAGCCGATCCGGTGAACGTGATGTCGATGGTCTCGTCCGGCAAGCCCTCGGCTCGGTAGCGCTTGGTCACCTCGTGGCCGAGCATCGTGCCCACGGTCCGGTTCACGTTGCGGATCGCGACCTGGGCACGCACCGGCTCGGCCCGCTCCAGAGCGTCGGCGGACAAGGCGATGAGGTCGTTGTCCAGCGCCTTGTCGAGACGGTGATCCTGCGTTGTGGTGCGCACCAGCGCTGCCCCAGGCGGGAGGTCCGGCACATGCAGGATCGGCGACAGATCGAGCCCACCGGCCTTCCAGTGGGTGACCGCGTCGCTGGTGTCGAGTACGTCAGCATGGCCGATCGCTTCCGCGAGGGTGCGGAATCCCAACGCAGCAAGGTGTTCGCGTACCTGCTCGGCGATGAACTCGAAGAAGTTGACGACGAATTCAGGCTTGCCGGAGAACTTTGCTCGCAAGTCGGGGCTCTGGGTCGCCACTCCCACCGGACAGGTGTCGAGGTGGCACACCCGCATCATGACGCAGCCACTGACCACGAGGGGCGCGGTTGCGAAGCCGTACTCCTCGGCCCCCAGCAGCGCCGCAACGACGACGTCCCGTCCGGTTTTCAGCTGGCCGTCCACCTGGACCGTGATCCGGTCACGCAGCCCGTTGAGCAACAGCGTCTGCTGGGTCTCGGCCAAGCCGAGCTCCCACGGCCCGCCGGCGTGCTTGAGCGACGTGAGCGGCGCCGCCCCCGTGCCGCCGTCGTGGCCGGAGATGAGCACCACGTCGGCATGGGCCTTGGACACGCCCGCGGCCACGGTCCCGACACCGACCTCGGCGACGAGCTTGACGTGCACCCGCGCCTCGGGGTTGGCGTTCTTCAGGTCGTGGATGAGCTGCTTGAGATCCTCGATCGAGTAGATGTCGTGGTGCGGCGGCGGTGAGATGAGGCCGACGCCCGGCGTCGAGTGACGGGTCCCGGCGATCCACGGATACACCTTGTGCGCGGGCAGCTGGCCACCCTCGCCGGGCTTGGCCCCCTGCGCCATCTTGATCTGCAGGTCGGTGGCATTGGTGAGGTACTCCGAGGTCACCCCGAACCGTCCGGATGCGACCTGCTTGATCGCACTGCGTCGTTCAGGATCGTGCAGCCGGTCGGAGTCCTCCCCGCCCTCGCCGGTGTTGGACTTGCCACCCAGCCGGTTCATCGCTATCGCCAGCGTCTCGTGCGCTTCCTTGCTGATCGAGCCGTACGACATCGCGCCGGTGGAGAATCTCCTGACGATCGACTCGACCGGTTCGACCTCGTCGAGGGGCACCGGAGCGCGCTGACCGGCCCTGAAGCGGAACAGTCCGCGCAGGGTCATCAGGCGCTCCGACTGCTCGTCGACGATCGCGGCGTACTGCTTGAAGACGTCGTAGCGACCGGACCGGGTCGCGTGTTGCAGCCTGAACACCGTCTCCGGGTCGAAGAGGTGCGCCTCACCCCCGCGCCGCCATTGGTACTCTCCGCCCACGTCGAGCTGACGGGGGCCGGTGGGGATTCCGTGCGTGGGGTAGGCAAGCGCGTGCCTTCGGCGTACCTCCTCGGCGATCACGTCGAGGCCCACGCCCCCGAGTCGGCTGCTGGTGCCGGTGAAGTAGTGCTCGACGAGATCCTGGTGGAGGCCCAGCGCCTCGAAGATCTGGGCGCCGGTGTAGGACGCGACTGTGGAGACCCCCATCTTGCTCATCACCTTCAGCACGCCCTTGCCCAGCGACGTGACCAGGTTGGTCACGGCCTTCTCGGGCTCAAGGCCGGGCAGAAACACACCGGAGCGCGCCAGGTCCTCGGCGGTCTCCATGGCGAGGTAGGGGTTGACCGCGGCCGCGCCGTAGCCGATCAACAGCGCGACGTGGTGCACCTCGCGCACGTCGCCGGCTTCGACGACGAGCCCCACGCGGGTACGGGACTTCTCGCGTACCAAGTGGTGGTGGACGGCCGCCGTGAGAAGCAGCGTCGGGATCGGCGCGAGGTCAGGAGTGGCGTGCCGGTCCGAGAGCACGACGACACGCGCCCCGGCGTCAATGGCCTGCGACACCTCGCCGCAGATCGCGTCGAGTCGTGACCGAAGCGCCTCGCCTCGACCGTCGACGTCGTACAACCCCCTGACGACATGCGAGTCGAAGCCCGGCAGGTCGCCGTCCCGGTTGATGTGGATGACCTTGGCGAGCTCGTCGTTGGTGATCACCGGGAACGGCAGCAGCACCTGGCGGCACGACGCCGGTCCGGGTTCTAGCAGGTTCCTTTCGGGTCCGATGGTCCCCGACAGCGACGTCACCAGCTCTTCGCGAATGGCGTCGAGTGGTGGGTTGGTGACCTGCGCGAACAGCTGGCTGAAGTAGTCGAACAACAGTCGGGACCGCTGCGACAGCACGGCGACCGGTGTGTCGGTGCCCATCGAGCCGATCGGCTCGGCGCCCGCCCCGGCCATCGGTGCGATGATCAGCCGTAGCTCCTCCTCGGTGTAGCCGAAGATCTGCTGGCGCCTCGTCACCGACGCATGGGTGTGCAGGATGTGCTCGCGCTCGGGCAGGTCAGGCAGCCGGATCAGGCCCGCATGCAGCCACTCGTCATAAGGCTCCTGGGCAGCGAGACCCGCCTTGACCTCGTCGTCCTCGATGATGCGGTGCTCGGTGGTGTCGACGAGGAACATCCGTCCCGGCTGCAGCCGGCCCTTCCGGACGACTGTGGCAGCGTCGAGATCGAGCACTCCGACCTCGGACGCCAGTACGACGAGGCCGTCGTCGGTCACCCAGAACCTGCCAGGGCGCAGGCCGTTGCGGTCAAGCACGGCGCCGATCTGGGCGCCGTCGGTGAAGACCACACACGCGGGCCCGTCCCACGGCTCCATCAGGGCCGAGTGGAACTCGTAGAACCCCCGGCGGACCGCATCCATCTCCTCGTTGTTCTCCCACGCTTCGGGGATCATCATCAGCACCGCATGGGGCAGGGTCCGGCCGCCCAAATGCAGCAGCTCGAGCACCTCGTCGAACGACGCCGAGTCGGATGCGCGTGGGTCGCAGATGGGGAACAGCCGGCCGACGTCTCCGCCCGGGCCGGCCAGCAGGTCGCTCTCCAGCAACGCCTCCCGGGCGCGCATCCAGTTGCGGTTGCCTTTGACGGTGTTGATCTCGCCGTTGTGCGCGATGTAGCGGTAGGGATGCGCCAATGGCCAGCTCGGAAACGTGTTCGTGGAGAACCTGCTGTGCACCACAGCGAGCGCTGCGGCCATCCGCTCGTCCGTCAGGTCCGGGAAGAAGGTGTCCAGCTGTTCGGTCGTCAGCATGCCCTTGTAGCCAAGTGTCCGCGACGACAGCGTCGGGAAGTAGACGTCCAGGTCGTGCTCTGCGCGCTTGCGCAGGCAGAACGCCTTCCGGTCCAGGGCCACACCTCGCACGCGCAATCCGTTGCCCTCGACGAACAGCTGGGCGAACTCGGGCATGGTGTCGCGTGCGGTGGTCCCGAGCAGGTCTGGCGACACCGGGACATCACGCCAGCCGAGGACTCGGAGCCCCTCCTCCTCCGCGATCGCCGCGATGCCGTCACGGACCTTCGCGGCTTCGTCCTGGTCGCCTGGCAGGAAGGCCAGGCCCGCGGCGTACGCGCCGGCTTGCGGAAGGTCGAAGTCGGTCACGCCGCGCAGGAACTCGTCCGGCATGCCCAGCAGGATCCCGGCGCCGTCGCCGGAGTCGGCTTCGGACCCGGAGGCTCCGCGGTGGTCGAGGTTGCGCAGGGCGGTCAGGGCCTTGGCCACGATGTCGTGGCCGGGAACGCCGGTCAGCGTGGCGACGAACGCCACTCCGCAGGCATCGTGCTCGTGCTGCCCGTCATACAAGCCTTGGGGCGGGGGGGTCGTGCGCATCGGCCATCTCCCGTCGTCTCGCGGGGTCCGGTGGAGCAAGGGGTACGCGCGGGACGACACTGGCCCGGTTCTTCGCCGCAGACTCTTCTTCGTCGCAGCCTTCTTCGTCGCAGACTATATGAGCAACAGTGCGACTCCTCTGAGACACGCGTCCACCATCCGGACCCCTTCCCGCGATCCGCGGCTTCTGGTAAGCCCATCCGCGGCTTCTGGTAAGCCCATCCGCGGCTTCTGGCCGGCCCATCCGCGGCTTCTGGCCGGCCCATCCGCGGCTTCTGGCCCGCTGATCCGCCAAGACTTCCGGCTGCCACGCACCGAAACCCGCGGACCGGCGGACCGAAACCCGCGGACCGGCGGACCGAAACCCGCGGACCGGCGGACCGAAACCCGCGGATCAGCGGTCCGAAACCCGCGGACCGGCGGACCGAAACCCGCGGATCAGCGGTCCGAAACCCGCGGATCGGCGGGGGTGGGGTCGGCGGGGGTGGGATCCGAGTCGGCGGCGGGGCTGGCGTCCACCGGCTCGGCGCGGGTCTGGACCACCTCCTCGCGGCCAGGATGGCGCCGGCCGACGACGACGATGTACGCCGCGGCCAGCAGGAACACCGCGATCGAGACGTAGTCGTTGAGCCGCAGGCCGAAGAACCGGTGCGCGTCGTCGATCCGGAGGTACTCGATCCAGAACCGGCCGACGGTGTAGGCCGCGACGTAGGTCGCGAACGCGCGTCCGTGACCCAACCGGAACCGCCGGTCCGCCCAGATCACCAGGACCGCCACCCCGACATCCCACAGCGACTCGTACAAGAACGTGGGCTGGAAGGTCGAGTACTGCTCATAGCCCGGCGGCCGGTTCAACGGGTCGATCTTCAACCCCCACGGCAGCGTCGTGGGACGACCGAACAGCTCCTGGTTGAAATAGTTGCCCCAGCGGCCGATCGCCTCGGCCAGCACGATCCCGGGTGCCACCGCGTCCGCGATCGCCGGAAACCTCGCACCGGCCCGTCGCGCCGCGAAGTAGCCACCGAGCGCACCGAACGCGATCGCCCCCCAGATGCCGAGGCCGCCCTGCCAGACGTACAACGCCTCAATCGGGCTGCGTCCCTCACCGAAGTAGAGCTCGGGGTTCGTCGCGACGTGGTACGCCCGGGCACCCACCAACCCGAACGGCACCGCCCAGACCGCGATGTCGCTGATGGTGCCGGGCACGCCCCCCCGGGCCCGCCAGCGCCGCTCCCCCAGCCAGATCGCGACGATGACACCGGCGATGATGCACAGCGCGTACGCCCGGATCGGCAGCGGGCCGAGCTGCCACACGCCTTGGCTGGGGCTGGGGATGTATGCGACGTCCATCGCGCTCGACGGTACCGTCACGACCTCGGGTGGGCCGCAGCCAGGTCAGCTGCGGGCACGGCGAACTCCGTCGGCGAGATCCTCCGTCAGTGCGCGCACCGCGTCGACTCCAGCCGCATGGTCGTCCCCCGCGTCGAGCAACCGGCGGACGAGCGCGGACCCGACGATCACCAGGTCGGCGTAGGCACCGAGCTCCGCGGCCTGGTCGCCGTCGCTGACCCCGAGTCCGACACCCACCGGGAGATCGGTGACGTGGCGTACCCGGTCGACGAGGGTCGGCGCGAGGCTGCTGATCTGCGCCCGCGAACCGGTCACACCCATCACCGACGTCGCGTAGACGAAGCCGCGGCAGGCGGCGACCGTGGCGGCCAGGCGCGCGTCGGAGGACGACGGGGCCACCAGGAACACCTTGTCCAGGTCGTGCTCGTCGGCGGCGGCGATCCATTCCGCGCCCTCGTCCGGAACGAGGTCGGGGGTGATCAGGCCGTCACCGCCGGCGGCGGCCAAGGCGGTCGCGAACCGGTCGACGCCGAACCGCTCGACCGGGTTCCAGTACGTCATCACCAGCGTCGGTGTCGCCGTCTTCGCAACCGCCTCGACGACACGCAGCACATCGCGGGTACGCATGCCGGCCGCCAGCGCGATCTGAGCTGCCTGCTGGATGGTGGGGCCGTCCATCACCGGGTCGGAGTAGGGCAGGCCGACCTCGACCACGTCGACGCCGGCATCGACCATCGCACGCATCGCGGCGATCGACGTGTCGACGTCGGGGAATCCGGCGGGCAGATAGCCGACCAACGCCGGACGTCCCTCGCCGGCGAGGGTCGTCAGCCGGTCGGACAGGGTGCTCATCCGCTCGCCTGGTCGAGGAGGCCGAACCACTCCGCGGCGGTGTGCATGTCCTTGTCGCCGCGGCCGGACAGGTTCACCACGATCACCGCGTCGGATCCGAGGTCAGCCGCCGACTTCAAGGCCCCGGCGATCGCGTGCGCGGACTCGATGGCCGGGATGATCCCTTCGGTACGGCACAGCAGCGCGAACGCGTCCATGGCCTCTCGGTCGTCGATCGGCGCGTACGTCGCTCGACCCGTCTGTGCGAGATAGGCGTGCTCCGGCCCGACACCGGGATAGTCGAGGCCGGCCGAGATCGAGTGTGACTCGATCGTCTGGCCGTCCTCGTCCTGCAGCAGATACGACCTGGCACCGTGCAGCACTCCGACGTTGCCGGCCGTGATGGTCGCCGCGTGACGCCCGGTGGCGACGCCCTCACCGCCGGCCTCGAAACCGAAGAGCCGCACCGACGCATCCGGCACGAACGCGGTGAACATCCCGATCGCGTTTGATCCGCCGCCCACGCAGGCGCACACCATGTCCGGCAGTCGTCCGAGCAGGTCGAGGCACTGTGCCCGGGTCTCGTCACCGATGCCGCGGGTGAAGTCGCGCACCATCGCCGGGAACGGGTGCGCTCCGGCGGCTGTGCCCAACAGGTAGTGGGTGTCGTCCACGTTGGCCACCCAGTCGCGCAACGCCTCGTTGATGGCGTCCTTGAGGGTTTGGCTCCCGGTCGTGACCGGGACGACGTCGGCACCCAGCATCCGCATCCGGGCGACGTTGAGCGCCTGCCGCCGGGTGTCGACCTCGCCCATGTAGACCACGCACTCCAGGTCGAGGTAGGCGCAGGCGGTCGCCGTCGCGACACCGTGCTGCCCCGCCCCCGTCTCGGCGATGATCCGGCTCTTGCCCATTCGCTTCGCCAACAAGGCCTGACCGAGTACGTTGCGCACCTTGTGCGCACCGGTGTGGTTGAGATCCTCCCGCTTGAGCAGGATGCGGGCCCCGGCGGTCTCGGACAACCGGGCCGCGTCATAGAGCAAACTGGGCACCCCGGCGTACTCGCGCAGCATCGCCTGGAACGTCGAGGTGAACTCGTCATCGGCCATGGCGTCGCGCCATGCCCCGTCCAGCGCGTCCAACGGCGCCATCAGCGCCTCGGGCATGAATCGTCCGCCGAAGACGCCGAAGTGACCGGTGGCATCGGGTCCGGGGCTGGTACCAGGGTGCGGGGTGGTCGTCATGGGCATGATCCTCGACAAGGGGTACGCACGGGCAGGGCGGAGCGGCGCAGGGTCAGTGCCACTGCTTGAGAGCAGGGTGCGCGCCTGCGGCGACCAGGTCGGCGACCGAGGAACGCGGGTTGCCCCCCGTCACCAGTGTCTCGCCGACCAGCACCACGTCGGCACCTGCGCGGGCGTACTCGATCACGTCGTGGGCCCCGCGGACCCCCGACTCGGCAACGCACACCACGCCGTCCGGCACGTGTGGCGCCAGGCGCGCGAACAGGCTGCGGTCCACCTCGAGGGTGCGGAGGTTGCGTGCGTTGACGCCGACGAGGTTGGCGCCGGCGTCCACCGCGCGTTCGAGCTCGAGCTCGTCGTGCACCTCGACCAACGGCGTCAGCCCGATGGAGACCGCGCGTTCGACGAGGCAGACGAGGGCGTTCTGGTCGAGCGCCGCGACGATCAGCAACGCCAGGTCGGCACCGGCGGCGCGGGCCTCCCACAGCTGGTACGAGGTGACGATGAAGTCCTTGCGGAGCACGGGGACGTCGACGCGGTTGCGTACCGCACGCAGGTCGTCGATGGTGCCGCCGAAGCGGCGCTGCTCGGTGAGAACGCTGATCGCGGCCGCGCCGCCGGCCTCGTAGTCGGCCGCCAGCGCGGCCGGATCGGCGATCGGCGCCAGCGAGCCACCGCTCGGGCTCGCGCGCTTGACTTCGGCGATGATCGAGATGCCGCTCGCGCGAAACACCGGCATCGGATCCAGGGCACTGCGCTGGCGCTGTGCTTCAAGCTTGATCTCGTCGAGAGGCTTGGCGTTCTCGCGCTCGGCTAGATCGAGCCGGACCCCGGCGATGATCTCGTCAAGCACGGACACGGGACTCCCCCAGCGAAGTGAGTGGTCCGCCCCAGCGTAGCGACGACCGGTCCGGGCGGATGACCCGGGGGAAGACGGGCAGGGCCTCGGGCTGGCGCGGCTGGATGAAGGGCCCGGACGGTCGGGCCCACTAGGCTCGGCCACCGACGCTGGACGAAGGGAACGACAGTGAGCTATCCACCACCACCACCACCACCGCAAGGCTACGGCGGAATGGGATACGGTGCGCCGTTCCAGCCGGCGCGAAGCAACAAGGCCCTGTGGTCGATGATCTTGGGCATCGTCGGGCTCGGCTGCTGCTCGCCGTTGGGAATCGCGGCCCTGATCATGGGCTATCAGGCAAGGTCTGAGATCCGGGCCAGCCAGGGCGCACAGACCGGTGACGGAATGGCGCAGGCCGGGTTGATCCTCGGCATCATCGACATCGTCCTTCTCGTCATCTCCGTCATCTTGTTCTCGGCCGGAACCGTGTCCATCAACGGGCACACTGGCTGACCGCACGGGACTATGCCCCGGTCGTTCAGGGAGCCAACCAGGCCCCGAACGGCAGGTTGCGGACGACCATGAACAACAGCGCCACCGTCACGAGCATCTTCAGTGCTCGGGGACCGAGGGTCGCCATCGCCGCGTCCTGGCCACGACTTCGTCGAACCATCCACCGCAGCCATAGGCCGGCCACCACTGGGACCGCGACGACCAGCAGCAGGTTGCTGGAGGCGGCGGCCACCCACTGACCGTGGGCGAGGTCGTTGACCGCCCTGAGCCCTCCGCAACCCGGGCAGTTGATGCCGGTGAGGTACTTCAGCGGGCAGTAGCCGTAGCTACCGCTCTGGTGCGGGTCGTGGAAGCGCAACAATGTCACCGCGCCGGCAAGGACCGCGGCGGTCGCTAACGGCTGGCGCAGCAGGCTTGCGCGTGACCACCCAGGTGCCGTCGGCGAAGACGTCGGCACCTGGGTACGGGAAGCCACCATGTCAGCTCCTCGGTGCCGGCACCACGACGGTCGACATGATCTTGTCCGCGAACGTCTGCCGCGCGGGCTGCTGGCCGGGTGGAGGTTGACCGTACGAGCCCTCCTGGGGCAGGCCCCCTTGGTCGGACATGGCGATTCACCTCCGGGCGGCGGGAGTTGTCGGCACGAGCCTAGTGCCGCGTGAGCCCGGCGAGCCGGTTTCGGCGGTTGACCGAGCAGGTCAGGGAGTGTCGCCGAGGCCCGCCATCGACATGACCTTGCCGACGATCACCGCGACCGGAAGCATCGCCACCCCCACCCAGAACAGCCACCAGGTGGGACCGATGGCCAGGCCGACACCACCGACGGTGAAGGCCAGCAGGGCGATCACGACAGCGGTCCAGGCTGCGGGGGTGTTTCCGTGATGCGCGGACATCGTGAGCTCTCCTGTCGGCTGTTCATGATCCAGCGTGCTCGGTGGCGGCGACACCATTGTGACGAGTCGCCCGCGGGGGTGGCGTCACGGGTCCGTGCTGGGCGTGTCCTGCGTCGGGTCGTGGCCCTCGTCGAGGCTCTTCCACACGTCGATCGCGTCGTCGACACCCGCCCGGGCCGGTCGATGCCGGCGTCCCACACTCGGCGCATCTGCGCGGCCGCCAGCCGGACTGCGGTCGCGCTCGAAGCGTCGACCCATCGCCGGCCAGGCCACTCCCCGCCCGGCGGCGAGCGCGCCAGGCGCCACGCTGAGCAGCGCGCCGAGCACCGACAACCATCGCCACCAAGGATGGTCGGCGGCGGCCAGCTGGGCCGACGACAGTGCTCCGGGCAGCGACGCCGAGCGCTCCGCAGCCGACGACAGGGCCGCGTCGACGGCGTCGCCGGCGGTTGCGGCGGCGATCGCGGCGCCGAGCGCCACCACCACGATGAGTACCCCGAGGGCACGACGAAGCCGCCCCGACGTGGCCAGCAGGGCAGCGCTGCCGGCCATCACGACCAGTCCCAGCGACGCCACAAGCGGGGTGGCCGTGCTTCCGGAGACGGACACGACGTCGTGCGGCATGCCCGCCGTGGACACCTCGACACTGGCCCAGGTCTTGGTCGCCGACCACGCGGTCAGTCCGCCGGTGACCAGTCCGCCCACGACGACGGCCGCGAGGGTACGCCCGGGACGGTCACTCACGACGACGGTCGGCATCGATCGTGCCGACCGGCAGCGTGTCTGCCTCAAAGCAGGTCACCGCGCCGGTGTGGCAGGCGGGACCGTCCTGGTCGACCAGGACCAGCACCGTGTCACCGTCACAGTCGAGACGTACCTCGCGTACCCATTGCCGGTGACCGGACGTCTCACCCTTGACCCAGTAGGCCTGCCGGCTGCGGCTCCAGTAGGTGGCGCGGCCGGACGTGAGGGTGCGATGCAGGGCGACGTCGTCCATCCAACCGACCATCAGCACCGCACGGGTACGGGTGTCCTGGACCACCGCGGGCACCAGCCCCGCCGAATCGCGCCGCAGGCGCGCCGCGATGGCTGGGTCCAGGGAGCCGGTGGCGACCTGGGCGAAGTGGTCCATGCCCTCATTGTCGCGTAGGGCTTGCGCCACGACGACCGAGGTGGGTCAGTCGGCGCCGAGATGTGACTGGGCGACCCAGCTCTTGTGCAGCCGTGCATAGACACCTTGTTGAGACACCAGCGTGTCGTGGCGGCCTCGTTGGACGAGGCGTCCGGCGTCGAAGACCAGGATCTCGTCGGCGCCCTCGGCTGTGGAGAGGCGGTGCGCGATCGTCACGGATGTGCGGCCCTCTAGCAACCGTTCGAGGGCGCGGGTCGCACGCAGCTCGGTCTGTGGGTCGACGGCGCTCGTGGCCTCGTCGAGCACCAGCAGGTCGGGGTTGGCGAGGTAGGCGCGCACGAGGGCCACCAGCTGCCGCTCCCCGGCCGACAGGGACTCGCCCCGCTGTCCGACCCTGGTGTGCACGCCGTCGGGGAGCGCGGAGTACCAGTCGGCCAGGCCAAGCTCGGCGACCGCGTCGATGAGCTCGGCGTCCGTGGCGCCGGGAGCGCCGTAGCGCAGGTTGTCGGCCAGGGTGGAGTCGAACAGGAACCCCTCCTGCGGCACCATCACCACCCGCCGGCGAAGCGACTCGAAGCGCACGGTCGACGCGTCGATCCCGCCAAGACATACGTGCCCCCCGGTGGGATCCATCAGCCGGGTGAGCAGCTTGGCGAACGTGGTCTTGCCCGAGCCGGTCTCACCCACGACGGCGATGCGCCGACGCGCGGGCAACCCGACCGTCACGTCACGCAGCACCAGACCGCCGGTGGGATAGGCGAAGTCCACGTGTTCGAAGTCGATCGACAGCGCCTCGTGTGGGAGATCCACCCCGGTCCGGCCCGGATCGACCACGTCGGCGTGCGTGTCGAGGATGCCGATCACCCGGCGCCACGAGGCGACGGCGTTCTGTGCCTCAGTCAGGACCTGCGTCGCCATCGTGACCGGACCGACGAACAACGACACGAGGAATGCGAACGCGACCACGGAGCCGATCGACAGGTGGCCGGCCAAACCGAGCAGGATGCCGATCACGATGACCCCGGCGTTGGCCAGCCCGCCCGCCACGCCCGCGGATGCGAACGTCACGGCCACCAACCTCTGCGCCTTGACGTTGGCGACGTAGTTGGCCTCGATCGCGGCGTCGATCCGGGTCTGCGTACGCGCCTCGATGGCGTGCGCGCGGACGACCGAGGCACCGACGACCGGCTCGGCGATGACCGACAGCAGGTCGCCGACGGTGCGGCGTACCAACGCGTAGGCGGTGGACATGCGTGCGGCGAAGAAGCGCAGGCTGGCCATCAGCGGGATGAAGCAGACCCAGACGACGATGGTGAGCTGCCACGAGTAGAACGCCATCACCACCGTGGCCACCACGATCTGGCCGGCACTGACCACCATGAGCAGACCGCTGAACTGCAGGAACAGGCTCACCTGGTCGAGGTCGGACGTGACCCGGGAGACGAGTCCGCCGCGTCGTTCGGAGTTCTGGGTCAGCATCGAGAGGTCGTGGACGTGCCGGAAGGCGCGCACCCGCAGGTCCGCCAGACCCGTCTCGGACGCGCGGAACACCCGCACCTTCATCACAAACGCGCTGATGGCGGTGAGCACGACCACGACGGCGGCCAGTGCACTGAACCGCAGCACCGCCGCGCGATCGACGGTCGAGCCTCCGAGGCCGTTGTCGATGGCGTGCTGGATGACGACCGGCACGACCGCGCCACCCACCGTGGAGACGACGGCCAGGGTCAACGTGACACCGAGGCCACGGCGCAGGGCGGGTGCCAGCTCGAATCCGCGCCTGAGGGTCTCCCAGGCACCCGCCGCCTCGCCGCTCTCGACGCCTGCGGCGCGCCGGTCGGTCAGCTGCGTGGCCGTCATGGGCGCGCCGACCCCGACGAGGCCATCTCCGCGGCGTCGTCCGCCGGATCAGCTCGACCCGGCCCGCCGACGACCTCGGACGCGCGGGCCTGGTCGTAGGCGTCGACGAGGTCGCGGTAGGCGGCCGACCGGGCCACCAGATCGGTGTGGGTTCCACGGTCGACGATCCGGCCGTCGGCCAGGAAGAGCACCTCGTCGGCCAGCGAGATCGTCGCCTTGCGGTAGGCCACGACGACCACGGTGGAGTCGTCGCCATCGGCGCGAAGGGCCGCCAGGATCCGCGCCTCGACGTCGGGGTCGACCGCACTGGTCGCGTCGTCGAGCACCAGCAGCCCCGGCCGGCGTACCAACGCGCGGGCCAGGGCCAGTCGCTGTCGTTGCCCGCCGGACAGAGTGGTGCCCCGCTCGCCGATCTCGGTGTCGAGGCCGTGCGGCAACGCCGTGACGAAGCCATCTGCCTGAGCGACCCGCAACGCCGCCCACACCGCGTCGTCGTCGAACTCGGCGCCGAGGGTCACGTTGTCGCGCACGGTGTCGTCGAACATGAACGTCTGCTGCGGCACCAGCGCCGACCGGCGGGCCAGTGCCCGCTGGCTCAGCCGGCGCACGTCGAGCCCGTCGAACACGATGGCGCCGTCGGCTGGGTCGAACAGGCGGACCAGCAGGGATGCCAACGTGCTCTTGCCCGACCCGGTCAGCCCGACCAGTGCGACGGTACGTCCGGGCGCGACCGATACGTCGACGCCGGTCAGCACGGGAGGTCCCCCGGCGTACCCGACCCGGACGTCGTGCAACGAGAGTGAGACCGCACCACCGGTGGGCTCCTCGCCTCCGTAGTCCATCGACCCGGTCGCCTCGAGCACGCCGTTGACCCGCTGCCAACCGACGACGCTGCGCGGCAGCTCGCCCAGCACCCAGCCGATCGCCCGGACCGGGAACGCGATCACGGTGAACAGATAGGCGACCTGGACGACGTCACCGGCCTGCGCGGCGCCGGACAGCACCCGGTCGACGCCCACGACCACCACCAGGAGGATCCCGATGTTGGGCAGCGCCTCGAGGATCGGGTCGAACATCGACCGGATGATGCCGGCCGCGATGTTGGCGTCCCGCAGCTCGTGTGCGGCATGGCGGAACCGGTCGGTCTCCTCCGCCTCACGACCCAACGTCTTCACCACGAGTGCACCGTCGAACGACTCGTGCGCCACGGCGCTGACCTTGGCGCGCAGGGCCTGGGCGCGGGTGATGCGGGGGGACAGGAACCGCTGGTAGCCGATGTTGATCACGAACAGCAGCGGGAATACGACGAGACCGACGATCGTCAGCACCGGGTCGGCCGTCGCCATCGCCACGACACCCACGACAAGCATCGCGACCACGCCGACGGCCATCGGGAGCGGCATCATGGCGTTCCAGGTCGCCTCGACGTCGGCGTTGGCATTGGACAGCAGTTGCCCGGTCGGATGTCGGTGGTGCCAGGCCATGGGCAGCGCCAGATAGCGGCGGGTGACCCGGCGCCGGTAGTCGGCCATCAGCCGGAAGTAGACGATGCCGCCGATCAGCCGACGACCGATGATGCCGAGGGCGCGCAGCACCGCCACCCCGAGGAACAACGCCACCACGACCGCCGCGCCGCCGCGGGCGAGGTGGCCGTCCCGGAAGGACGGAACGATCACGTGGTCGGTCGCCCAGCCCAGCACCCACGCGTCCGCCACCGTGAGCGCGCCGTACAGCACGCTGCCCACCACGGCGAGGGAGAACATCGCGCGCTGTTCGCGGGCACCGCGGCCGAGGATGGACAAGCCGGCCCGTGTGGTGCTCATCGGACCGGATGCCCGGCGTCATGCAGTGCCCTCTTGACGTCGCCCACCGACAGCTGACCGAAGTGGAAGACGCTGGCCGCGAGCACGGCATCGGCACCGGCCTCGACGGCGGCCGGGAAGTCGGCCGCCCGGCCGGCCCCGCCGCTGGCGATGAGCGGGACACTGCACACCGCGCGTACGGCGGCGATCATCTCGACGTCGAAGCCGGATCTGGTGCCGTCGGCATCCATCGAGTTGAGCAGGATCTCCCCGACCCCGCGCTCGCCCGCGAGCCGGGCCCATTGGACCGCGTCCAGACCGGCCGAGCGGCGGCCACCGTGGGTGGTGACCTCGAAGCCGGATGGTTCGGCCGGGTTGCGGCGCGCGTCGATGCTCAACACGAGGACCTGGCGGCCGAAGCTGGCTGCGATCTCGCTGACGAGGTCGGGGCGCGCGACGGCCGCGGTGTTGATGCCAACCTTGTCGGCGCCCGCCCGGAGCAGCGCCCGGACGTCCTCGACGCTGCGGACGCCGCCGCCGACGGTCAGGGGGATGAACACCTGCTCAGCGGTGCGGGCCACGACGCCGAACGTCGTCGCCCGGTCCTGCGACGAGGCCGTCACGTCGAGGAAGGTCAGCTCGTCGGCGCCGGCCGCGTCGTAGGCCTTCGCCAGCTCGACCGGGTCTCCCGCGTCCTGCAGATCGGCGAAGTTGACGCCCTTGACGACTCTCCCGGCGTCGACGTCGAGGCACGGGATCACCCGGACGGCGAGGCCTTCCGCGGTCATCCGCCCCCCTCGCGTACGCACGACAGCGCCTCGGTGAGGGTGAAGGCGCCGGTGTAGAGCGCGGTGCCGATGATCGCGCCCTCAACGCCGGTGCTGGCGAGTCGGGCGAGGGTACGCAGGTTGTCGAGCGTGGCGATGCCACCGGACGCGATGACCGGCGCCGGTGTGCGCTCGCACACGCTGCGCAGCAGCTCGACATTGGGTCCCTGCAGCATGCCGTCCTTGTCGACGTCGGTCACGACGTAGCGGCGGCAGCCGGCACCGTCGAGGCGGGACAGGACGTCGAAGAGCTCGCCGCCGTCCTGCGTCCAGCCTCGGGCGGACAGCGTGGTGCCACGGACGTCGAGGCCGATCGCGACCCGGTCACCGTGCTCGGCGATGACCTTGTCACACCAGTCGGGCTGCTCGAGGGCGGCGGTGCCGATGTTGACCCGGCGACAGCCGGTGGCCAGCGCGGCTGCCAGCGAGTCGTCGTCACGGATGCCTCCCGACAGCTCGACGTCGACGTCGAGCCGTCCGACGACCTCGGCCAGCAGTGCATGGTTGTCGCCACGCCCGAAGGCCGCATCCAGATCCACCAGGTGGATCCAGGACGCGCCCTCCTCCTGCCAGCGCAACGCGGCGTCGACCGGGTCACCGAAGTCACGCTCGCTGCCTGCGATCCCCTGCACCAGCTGGACCGCCTGCCCGGCCGCGACGTCGACCGCGGGCAGCAGCTGCAAGGGGGGCATGAGAGGACACTAGATGCCGGTCCGGACACGGGCGTTCGGTGTCCGCTACCGGCGTACCGCGGGTGGACGGGTCAGGACGCGGTGACCGGCTTGCCGACAGTGACGACCTGGCTGATCAGGTCCTGCAACCCCGGGGTCGTGTGATCGCCCTGGAACGACCGGAAGTTGGCTGTCGACCCGTCGCTGTAGGCGATCGTGACGGCGAAGACAAAGATGTCGCAGCACGGTGGAGTGGCGACCACATGATCGGGTTGGGCGACGCGGCGGAGCTGCAGCGCCGTCTTCATCGCCCTGCCGGACTGCGGCGACTCGGCGGTGAGCTTGAACTGCACGGTGCGGCCGGACATGCCGCCGCTGCGCACCACGGTGACCTGCGTGGCCTTCACGGCGCTCGGCGGGGTGCGAGGCCTGCTGCTATCGGTGGACGGGCTGCGACCCCCGGTCTGGTCCTGCGGGTTGGCGCTGCCACAAGCCGTCACGGCCACGGCGGCGACGACGGCGGCCACCAGACTCCTCGGGAGCAGGGAACGGCAATGCCTGGTCATATGTGTGGGACGCCTCCCGCCACGCCGAGGTTCCGCCCATCCTCACAGCGGTCCTCCCCC
The DNA here is from genome assembly GCA_050700835.1 of Nocardioidaceae bacterium. GTDB lineage: Bacteria > Actinomycetota > Actinomycetes > Propionibacteriales > Nocardioidaceae > JBOHDX01. Next base: position 9,696 of record JBOHDX010000075.1, on the reverse strand, counting down.
TCTCCTCGCGATCCGACAGTTACGCACCCCACCACCCCCACCCTCCCCCGTGATCCGACAGTTACGCACCCAACTGACAGGGCAGGGAAGTGGTCCGGCGTGCGCAACTGTCGGATCACGGGAGGGAGGGGGACCACGCGCCCCAGCAACAGCGTGCGCAACTGTCGGATCGCGGGCAGGGAGGGGGGGCGCGCCCCGGATACGGCGGGCGCAACTGTCGGATCGCGGGCAGGGAAGGGGGCGCGCCGGGGGGCCGGGGGGCCGTGGGGCAGGGTCAGCGCAGGGTGGCCAGCCAGTTGGCCCAGAGCACGGCGCCCGCGTCGCCGGACTTCTCGGGGTGGAACTGCGTGGCCCACAGCGGGCCGTTCTCGACGGCGGAGACGAACCGATCACCGGCGTACTCGGTCCAGGTGACCCCGGGCTCCCGCATCCGGGTCTGCGCCGGCAGCTCCCACCGCCGCACCGCGTAGGAGTGCACGAAGTAGAACCGGGCGTCCTCGACGCCTTCGAACATGTCGCTGCCCGGTGCGGGCTGCACCGTGTTCCATCCCATGTGCGGGACGATCGGGGCCTCGAGGGGCTCCACCACGCCCGGCCACTGTCCGCACCCGGCGGTGGTGACGCCGTGCTCGACACCCCGGTGGAACAGCACCTGCATGCCGACGCAGATGCCGAGCACCGGCCGGCCACCGGCCAGCCGACGGTCGATGATGCGCCGGCCGGCGACGGCTTCCATCCCGGCCATGCACGCGGCGAAGGCGCCTACGCCGGGGACGACGAGCCCGTCGGCCTCGACCGCGGAATGAGGGTCCGCAGTCAGCTCGACTCTGGCACCGGCGCGTTCGGCGGCGCGCACCACCGAGTGCACGTTGCCCGAGCCGTGGTCGAGCACCACCACGCGGGGCTGGGTCACAGACTTCCCTTGGTGCTGGGCACACCGTTCTCGCGCGGGTCGATCGCGATCGCGTCGCGCAGCGCACGCGCGAGAGCCTTGAACTGCGCCTCGACGATGTGGTGCGGGTCCCTGCCCGACAGGACTCGTACGTGCAGGGCGATCTGCGCCTGGAAGGCAAGCGACTCGAACACATGCCAGGTCAGGGAGCCGGCGTAGTCGGCTCCGATGACGACATATTCCTGGCCGGCCGGCTCACCGGTGTGCACGCAGTAGGGCCGGCCGGACACGTCGACCGCGCACTGCACGAGCGCCTCGTCCAACGGGACCAACGAATCGCCGAACCGGCGGATGCCGATCTTGTCCCCCAACGCTGCGCGCAAGGCCTGACCGAGTGCGATCGCGGTGTCCTCGACGGTGTGATGGGCGTCCACGTCCGTGTCGCCGTGTGCGGAGACAGTGAGGTCGACCAGCGCGTGTCGCGCGAACGACGTCAGCATGTGGTCGTAGAACCCCACACCGGTGGAGACGTCGGCGTGGCCGCTGCCGTCGAGGTCGACCTCGACGAGCACCTTGGACTCCGTGGTCGACCGTTCGATGCGGGCGCGGCGTGGCTCGGTCATGCGTCGAGCACCTCCCAGAGGGCGTTGGTGAAGGCGATCATCTCGACTGGCGTGCCGATCGAGACTCGCAGCCAGCCGTCCGGCCCAGTCTCGCGGACCAGCACGCCGCGGTCGAGCAGTCCCTGCCAGACCACGTGCCGGTCCGCGAACTCACCGAACAACACGAAGTTGGCGTCGGAGTCCGCGACCCGCAGACCATGTCCCCGAAGCGTGTCGACGAGCATGTCGCGTTCCTTGCGCAGGTCGTCCACCCTCGCGAGCAAGGCACTCGTATGGCGCAACGCCACCTCGGCGACCACTTGACTCACGGTCGACAGGTGGTATGGCAGCCGGACGACCCTGAGGGCATCGACCACCGCGGGATGCGCCGCGACGTACCCGACGCGTCCGCCGGCCAAGGCGAACGCCTTGCTCATGGTCCGGGCAACGACCAGGCGCGGGTGACGAGGCAGCAGGGCGAGCGCGCTCGGAGTCCCGTCCCGACGGAACTCCGCATACGCCTCGTCGACGACCACCATCCTGGGCGCCGCCTCGGCAACCTGCTCGAGGGCGTCGTACGCGAGCGCGGTGCCGGTGGGGTTGTTGGGCGAGGTGAGCAGCACCACGTCGGGCTGTTCCTGCTCCAACGTGGCCAGCACGTGCGGAATGTCGAGGTCGAAGTCCTCGGTACGCCGGCCGGTGACCCATCGGGTGTGGGTGTTGCGGGCGTACTCGGGATACATCGAGTACGTCGGGGCGAACGACAGCGCGGTACGCCCGGGACCCCCGAACGCCTGCAGCAGCTGGACCATCACCTCGTTCGACCCGTTGGCCGCCCAGATGTTGGCCGGGCCGAGGCCGTGGCCCAGGTATCCCGCCAGCGCCGTGCGCAGTGACCACACCTCCCGGTCCGGATAGCGGTTCAAGCCCCCCGCCACGAGTGCCACCGCCGCCGCGATGTCGGCCACCACCGACTCGTCCGGAGGGTACGGATTCTCGTTGGTGTTCAGCCGGACCCGGACGTCGAGCTGCGGTGCTCCATAGGGGCGCGCGGCGCGCAGCTCCTCACGGACCGGGAGCCACTCGTCAGCCATCGTCGTGCAGCCGCACCGACACCGCGGCGCCATGCGCCGGCAGATCCTCGGCGTCCGCCAGGGCGAGCACGTGCGCGGACACCTCGCGCAGCGCAGCCTCGTCGTAGGTCACCTCGTGCAGGGTGCGCAGAAACGAGCGAACCGACAGCCCCGACGAGTGGCAGGCGCAACCACCCGTCGGCAGCACGTGGTTGGACCCGGCTGCGTAGTCTCCCAGCGACACCGGGGAGTGGGCGCCGACGAACACCGCGCCGGCGTTGCGGACCCGGCGGGCGATCCCGGCGGCGTCACGCGTGTGGATCTCGAGGTGCTCGGCGGCATAGGCGTTGACCACGTCGAGCGCCTGATCGGTGTCGTCGACGAGCACCGCCGCCGACTGGCGCCCGGTCAGTGACGCCGTGATCCTGGCGGCGTGCTTGGCGCTGGCGGCTTGCCGGTCCAGCTCCGCGTCGACCTCGTCGACCAGCCGCTCGGAGTCGGTGACGAGGACTGAGGCCGCCAGCGGGTCGTGCTCGGACTGGCTGATCAGGTCCGCGGCGACGTACGCCGGATCGGCGCTGTCATCGGCGAGGATGGCGACCTCGGTGGGGCCGGCCTCCGAGTCGATGCCGACGCGGCCCTTGAGGAGTCTCTTGGCGGCGACCACATAGATGTTGCCGGGGCCGGTGACAAGGTCGACGGGCGCGCACTGCCCGGCACCGTAGGCGAACATCGCGATCGCCTGCGCTCCGCCGACGGCGTACACCTCCTCGACACCGAGCAGCGCACAGGCGGCGAGGATCGTGGGGTGGGGAAGCCCGCCGTGGTCGCGCTGCGGTGGCGACGACATGGCCAGCGAGCGAACGCCGGCTACCTGTGCCGGGACCACGTTCATCACCACGCTGCTGACCAGTGGGGCCAGGCCACCGGGGACGTACAGCCCGACCCGGTCGATCGGCACCAGTCGCCGCACGACGGTGCCACCTGGCACCACCTGGGTGACCGTGTCAGTGCCGCGCTCCGCCTCGCAGGTGAGGCGCAGTCGCCGGATCGACTCCTCGAGGCCGGCGCGGACGTCCGCGTCGAGCCTCGACAGCGCCGCGGAGACGTCGGCGGACGAGACCCGGGGCTCGTCGACGCTCACGCCGTCGAACCGGGCCGAGGCCTCTCGGATCGCGTCCAGCCCGCGACGCGCGACCCCGTCACACACTGCCCGGATCTCGGCGACCGCGGCGTCGACGTCGACGTCCGCCCGCGGCACGATCGCACGGTAGCCCGCGGCGTCCGCAGGCGCGGCGTCCCCGCGGACATCGATTCGCCGGATCATCGTGCCAGTGTACGAATCGGGCGCGGTCGTGATCGCCGCGTCCACGCTCCGGGCGCGACGCGGCGGTAGCGTGAGCGGGTGGGCACGTCGATCCCCATGTTCGCGCTGGACACGGTGCTGTTCCCGGGTCTCACTCTGCCTCTGCACGTGTTCGAGGACCGCTACACGGCCATGGTCCGGCACCTGCTCGACCAGTCAGATCTCTCGCAGCGACGGTTCGGGATCGTCTCCATCCGCGAGGGGTACGACATGGGCGGCCACGCCATGCAGTCCGCGCACCGCGTCGGCTGCGAGGCCGTGCTGGTGGAGGCCGAGGGCTATCCCGACGGGCGGTTCGACATCGAGGTCGTCGGACGCCGCCGGCTGCGGCTCGACGAGATGGACACCACCGGGCCGTTCATGGTCGGCGACGTCGTCTTCCTCGACGACCCGGCCGGAGAGGGAGCCGAGGCGGTCGCGGTGGGAGCCCTCCAGGCCTTCGAGGAGTACCGCTCGCTGCTGGCACGACAGCGCGGCGACGACGTGGTGATCGGTGAGCTGCCGACCGAACCGCGGGCGTTGTCGTACGCCCTGGCGGCGACCGTCCTGCTCACCGGCCAGGATCGTCAGGCGCTGCTCGAGGCGCCGGACGCCGAGACCCGGCTGCGCCTGACGACGGAGCTGATCCACGCCGAGATGGCCGCGATCCGCGCGATCCCAAGCCTGCCGGCGACGGAGATCGCCCGAAGCCGCTGGTCGCCGAACTGACCTCCTTGTCGCTGCCCGGGTGCGATCCAAGGTCGCCTGGCACGGTCAGTTGAACGTGACCCGCAACGACGCCTCGGTGTAGCCGCCGCCGGCTGGCCACGCGCTCAGCCCCACCGCCTTGATCGGGGCAATCTTGTCGAGCTGAGACGTGTCGCCGCCGGCCGACACGATGAACTTCTTGACGATCTGCGAGGTCGTGTCGACGTTGAGGTAGAAGATCGCCGATGCCTTGTCGGCATTGCTCACCGCCGACGTGAACACCGAAGAGTCGCCAAGTGAGCCGTTCGCCGCCAGCTTGTCGGCGTACGCCTGGTTGCTGGCGATCACGAGACCATCACTCACGTCGGCGGACGCCAGCTTGATCCCGACACCGTGCGAGTCGAGCGCAGCCTGGATCCTGGACAGCAGATCCTTGGCGGCCGCCTGGTCGGTGGTGAGACGCACTCCGACGCCGATCTTGGACATCGCGTCCTGCGGCCCCGTCGAGCCCTGCAGCACCTGCGGGTCGAGGCCCTCACCGTCCACCGTCAGGGTGAGGTTGTCGCCGAGCAGCGTGGTCATGTCCGCCGGCAGCACGAGTCCGGTCTGGGCCTGCGTCCTGGCGATCGCCTGCTCGAACGCTCCCGGCTGCATCTGGTCGATCGCACTGCGCATTCGGTCCCAGGCCTTCGTGAAATTTTCGCCGCCCCCGGAGAACGACAACGCCATGACAGTGCTGTCCGGCAGCGTCCTGACCGGCGTGGTGGTCCCCGCGGCAGAGCTGCCCCCATCGGCCTGGAAGGCCAGCTCGACGTAGTCACCGCTCGCGCGCACCGCGGCGGCATAGGAATGCACGCCCTTGAAGACGTCCGCCGGGCTCGGCAGCGTTCCGAGGGACGACCCGACGAACGGCGAACCGGCGTCGGTGAGCTTCTGGATCAGCCCACGCGCCCGGTCCATGTCCACCCACACCGAGATCAGTCCCTGGTCGCCGAGCTTGCTCATGTCGGCCCTGAACCGCGGGTTGTCGGCCAGCGACGACGACGCTGCCTCGGTGGCGTACCTGTCGGCGAGCGACTGGTTCTTGGCCAGCAGCAGATAGCCGTTGACGAACGAGTCACCCGGGTGCGCGCCGCTGGAGTCGCAGGCGTCGAGCTTCTTCACCGTTGCCTCGGCGGCGCTGCGGTCGTCGACAGCCACCGCGACCACGGGCTCGACGGAGCCGCCCTCGGGCACCGCCGCCACCCCGACCCGGCTCCCGATCCACGGCTTGAAGTCCTTGGCGTACGTCAGGTTGCACGACGTCTGCGCCACGATCGCGTCGATCATCCGGGCCCGAAGGTCGTCGGTGTTGCTGGAGATGCCGGTGGCCCGGCCGAACTGCGGAAACTTGCGCAGCAGCTGGAGGGCCGCGACCTTCTCCGCGGCACTGGGGTCGAGGTCGACGCGCACGTAGCCGATTGCGTTGCCCGGCAGCGCGTCCGCCGGCTGCGGCCCTCCACCGTTGAGCGCGCGGAACGCCAGCACGCTGCCGCTGCCGATGATGACGGCGAGCACGGCGACGACGGCTCCGATCACGAATCCCCGGCGCCGACCGACGTGACCCTCGCCGTCAGGTCGTCCCGGGCCACCGGCCAACCACTCCGTGGAGCCGCCGGGCGGCTGGTCCGCGCCGGGCGGCGTGCCCCACTCCTGCCGCGGTGGCGGGACGGGCCCTGGGCCCTCTGCGGGCGGTTGTGACTCGGACATGCGGCTCCCCCTCGGCTGCCTCACTGACGTCGCGCTCAGCGTAGCCAGGGCAGGGGCGGGTGGCGCCGGAATCGGGCGACTCAGGCAGAATCACGGGCCGGGTGTGCCGGCGCCGCGGGATGGTGCTCGTCGGCGGGGGCAGCCAGCGGTGCCGCCGTCGCCTGCCGGTGGGTGGCGACCACGGCGATCAGGCCGATCAGCGCCGAGATCGACCACATCAGCCAGAATCCCTCAGCCTTGACGCTCAGCTGGATGGGGATCACCTGACCGTTGACCGCGTGGGCAAGCTGGCCGCCCGGATCGGGTGGGCCCCACGCCTTGCCGAGCACCGAGGTGAGGAGGGCGGCCAGGCCGGAGCCGACCGCGGTCGCCGCCACCTGCAGCCACCCCAGCCGGTGGTAGAAGACGGCGAGCACGGAGCCGAGCACGAGGCCCCCGACAGCACAGATCCAGGCGTACGTCACCTCGATCCCGAACTGCTGCCCCGCGGCCTGCTCATCCATCGACGCACCGCCGGCGCTCACCGTGAAGCCCGGAGGATGCGCGAGCCGAGACCAGGCGTACGCCGCGAGGACGCCACCCGCGACGAACACGAGAAGGGTGATCGCAACCCACATCAAACGCTGTCGCGGGTTGGGAGTGGCCTCGACCGGTGGGGTGTGGGCGGTCTGCGCGTATTCCCACGTCATGGGCGCCGCCGGAGGCCGCGGACCCGTCGCCGACGTCGGCCCAGAAGTCGCGGGCGGCGTCGGCGCCGGCTCCGGCGGGGGAAGACTCACGCTGGCAGATCCTACGTCGCGGGTCTCAGCCAGCCAGACAACCGGCACCGAGCAGCGCCTTCAGGTCGGCCATCAGCGCGGGGTCGGCGGTGACCCGCAGGTGCTCGTCGAGGCGCATCACCTTGGTGCTGGCCGACGAGGTCAGCCGAAGCCGGACCTCGGTGACGCCCGGGTGGGCGCCCAGCACCTCCTTCAGCTGCTCCACCGTCGGAGGGGTGCATCGCACCGCCGGCAGCGTGATCACGACCGGCCCGGCGGCGCGGGAGAGCTCGGGGACGGTGATCTCGGTGGCCGAGATCTCGGGTACGTCGTCCTTGCGCCGCAGCTTGCCCTTGACCACCAGGATCTGGTCCTCGACCAACAGCGGCGCGGCCAGCTGGTACGTCGACGGGAACGTCATCACGTCCACCGCGCCCTCGAGGTCCTCCAACGTCACCAGCGCCCAGGTGTCGCCCTTCTTGGTCAGCTTCCGCTGGACCGCGGTGACCATGCCGGCCACGGTCACCGAGGTGTTGTCGGCCCGCGACTCGTCGGTCAGCAGCGCCCCGATCGTGCAGTCGGCGCTGGCGGCGAGCACGTGCTCGAGCCCGAGCAGAGGGTGGTCCGAGACGTACAACCCGAGCATCTCGCGCTCGTAGCCGAGCAGGCTCTGCTTGTCCCACTCGTCGACGTCGGGGACGACCACGGTCGTGGCACCGAACGCGTCGTCGTCGAGGCCGCCGAACAGCGAGTCCTGCCCGATCGCCTCGTTGCGCTTGATGTCGGCGTACTGGTCGACCGCCTCCTCGTGCACCACGACCAGGGCCCGGCGGTGGTGCCCGAGCGAGTCGAACGCGCCGGCCTTGATCAGGGACTCGACGACTCGCTTGTTGCAGACCAGGGCGGAGACCTTGTCCATGAAGTCGGCGAAGTCGGTGAACTTGCCCTTGTCGTCGCGTGCCGAGACGATCGCCGTGACCACGTTGTGCCCGACGTTGCGAATTGCGTTGAGCCCGAACCGGATGTCCGACCCGACCGGCGTGAAGGTCCCGACCGACTCGTTGACATCGGGCGGCAGCACCTTGATGCCCATCCGGCGACACTCGTTGAGATAGATCGCCGACTTGTCCTTGTCGTCCTTGACGCTGGTCAGCAGCGCCGCCATGTACTCGGCCGGGTAGTTGGCCTTCAGGTACGCGGTCCAGTACGACACCACGGCGTAGCCGGCGCCGTGGCTCTTGTTGAAGCCGTAGTCGCAGAAGGGCAGCAGGGTGTCCCACAGCGCCTTGACGGCGCCGGCGGAGAATCCGCGGTCGGCCATCCCTTGCGAGAACGACTCGTACTGCTGCTCCAGCTCCTTCTTCTTCTTCTTGCCCATGGCACGACGCAGCAGGTCCGCACTCGCCAGGGAGTAGCCGGCAACGCGCTGGGCGATCGCCATCACCTGCTCCTGGTAGACGATCAGACCGTACGTCTCGCCGAGCACCTCGAGCAGGGGCTCCGCCAGCTCACGGTGGATCGCCGTCACCGGGCGTCGACCGTTCTTGCGGTCGGCGTACTCGTTGTGTGCGTTGGTGCCCATAGGCCCCGGCCGGTACAACGCGATGACGGCCGTGATGTCGTCGAAGCTGTCAGGCTTCATGCTGCGCAACAGCGACCGGATCGGCCCGCCGTCGAGCTGGAAGACGCCGAGCGTCTCACCGCGGGCGAGCAGGTCGAAGGTGGCGGGGTCGTCGAATGCGAGGTCTTCCACGACGACCCGCTCGCTGCGGTTGCCCTCGATGTTGACCAAGGCGTCCTGGATCACGGTGAGGTTGCGCAGCCCGAGGAAGTCCATCTTGAGCAGGCCGAGGGTCTCGCACGTCGGGTAGTCGAACTGCGTGATGATCGCGCCGTCCTGCTCGCGGCGCATGATCGGGATCAGGTCGAGCAACGGCTCGCTCGACATGATCACGGCGCACGCGTGGACCCCCCACTGCCGCTTGAGGCCTTCGAGGCCCTTGGCCGTCTCGAACACCTTGCGAACGTCGGGGTCGGAGTCCACGAGGCTGCGAAGCTCGCCGCCTTCGGCGTACCTGGGATGGGTGTCGTCGTAGAGCTTCACCAACGGCACGTCCTTGGCCATCACCGCCGGTGGCATCGCCTTGGTGATCCGCTCCCCCATCGCGAACGGGTAGCCGAGCACTCGAGAGGCGTCCTTGAGCGCCTGCTTGGCCTTGATCGTGCCGTAGGTCACGACCTGGGCGACCCGGTCGTCGCCGTACTTGTCGGTGACGTAACGCATCACGTCACCGCGCCGGCGCTCGTCGAAGTCGATGTCGATGTCGGGCATGGACACGCGCTCTGGGTTGAGGAACCGCTCGAACAGCAACCCGTGCTCGAGCGGGTCGAGCTCAGTGATCCCCAAGGCGTAGGCGACCAGCGATCCGACGGCCGAGCCCCGCCCAGGGCCGACCCGGATTCCTTCGCCGCGCGCCCAGCCGATCAGGTCCGCCACGACCAGGAAGTAGGCCGGGAAGCCCATCTCCAGGATCATCGTCGTCTCGTAGTCGGCCCGCTGGCGTGGGGG
>JBOHDX010000074.1:0-1009 GCA_050700835.1 Nocardioidaceae bacterium | reverse complement strand
GCGACACGCCCCGGCGTGTCGCACCCAAACGTAAGGCTCACCGATTGTGGCGGTGACGCAGGGCTGTGACGGCCACGATCGTGGCCAGCGCCTCGGTGACGATCGAGACGATGCCGAGAGGCTCGAGCCAGTGCCCGATGTCGTCGGCCATCATCGGCAGCCCGAACACGCGGCTGTAGACGTAGGCGAGCACCGCGAGGCCGCACGTCACGGCCAGCAGCAGCCACACGACCGGCGCGTCCCGCAGCAGCAGGGCGGTGGCCAGCAGGATGCAGGCCACGGTGAGCACGATGAACAGCACACCGATGTACGGCGCCTCCTTCAGGTGCGCGGGCGTCACCGGCACGTGGGCGGTGGCGGCGACGAGGGCCAGGATCGCCGCCGGGTAGCGCAACCACGAGCCCACGGCGCGCAACATCGGCCGGTCGAGCAGCCGGCCGTCGGCCACTGCGCCGGAGGGCACCGGTTCGACCCGCGCGTCCGGCGACGGGAGCAGAAGGGTCGCGAGCACGACGAAGCCACCGGCGGTGCACACGTACAGCCCGGGGCCCTTGCTGACGAAGTACATCGAGCCGCTGCCACCGGCCACGGAGTAGAGCTGGATCAACCAGTACGCGGCGAAGCCGGTGAGTGCGAATCCGGCCAGCCCGAGGGCCCAGCGCAGCAGGGCACGGCCGGTCACGGCATATGCGGCGGCGATCAAGGCGGTAAGGACGGCGCCGGCCATCAGCCGCTGGCCGTGCTGGGCGTCGATGCCGCGGGCCGACAGCAGGCCCTGGAAGGTCGACAGCCACACCAGTAGCGTCCCGACGGCGACGGTCGCAGCTCCCGCGAGGGAAGCCCCGGCGATGGTGAGCCGGCGGCGTACCGGATGTCCCACCGGCCGTGCGGTCGTCGGGGACTGCGTGACGCGGGACTGGGAGGCCGGGAGGGCCGGGGATGCAGGGGGAGCCGTGGACGTGGACATGGGAGCACCTCCGAGGGGTGGGGCCGGCGGACCGGCCCCACC
>JBOHDX010000073.1:0-2572 GCA_050700835.1 Nocardioidaceae bacterium | reverse complement strand
TCGTCGGCCGGTGTGATGTCACGGGCGACGACCACCAGCGTCTCGGCCTGGTCCTCGAAGTCGACGGCCGGGCTCGAGGACACCGACAGCCGCCGGTGCGAGCCGTTGGGGTGGGTCAGCAGGATCTCGCGGGGGAGCGCCTCGCCGGCGGACCATCCGTGGAAGTCGACCGGGGAGCCGGCCGCGGTCCGGGCCTCCAGGCGTACCAGCACATCCTTGCGGCCCAGCACGTCCTTCTCGGCGAGTCCGGTGATGTGCTCGCACGCGGCGTTCCAGCTCAGCACGCTGCCGTCCTGGGCGAGCGTGAAGATGCCGTCCGACGTGGTGCCGAGGATCTGGGCGAACTTGCGCCGCTCCTCGACCACGGTCTCGAACAACCTGCCGCGGGCGATGGTGTGGGCGGTCTCGCGGCCGAGCGCGTCGAGCACCGCGAGGTCGGACGTCGCCGTACCCTCCAGGCCGCTCTGGTCGAAGACCGCGAGTACGCCCAGCTCCCGGTGCTCGTCGACCAGCGGGGCGCAGATGCAGTCGCGCCACCCGGCGGCCGCCAGCGCCTGGGCCATCTCGTCGTCCTCGCCGGCAGTGATCCGGCGGGGCTCGGGGACCGCGGCGAGGCGCGACTCGAACGAGTCGGAGCCGGACGGCTCGATCCGCTCGGTGACTCCGCCCTCCGGGCCGGGCTGCAGAGCGTGGATCTCGTAGCCACCCGTTTCGGTGAGCAGAACAAGCGTGGCCGCCTGCGACTCGAAGCAGGTGGCCACCTCCCGCAGGTAGTCGTCGATGGCGTGCCTCGGGTGCAGCGGCTCGGACAGCACCTGCGCCGCCTGCCGTAGACCGGTGAGTCGTTGACGGTCGGCGCGCGCTGCGGCGTAGCCGCGGTAGGCGAAGAACAAGACGACGAGCGGGACGGGGAACAGGACGACCGCGATCGGATCACCGGCAGCGGCCATCACGAACAGCAGGCCCATGAGCAGGTTGACCACCCACCCCCCGACCCACCCCGGCAGGATGATCGGGGACAGCTCCTTGAGCACCTGCGCGATGCTTTTGTGCCCCGACAGAGCCATCACCAATGTGAACGCGATGTTGTTAATCAGGGCGACGACAGCCATGGCAACCACGAGCGCCCCGAGCGTGGCGATTGTGACGCCGTCCTCCTCCGCCATCAGGCTCAACGCGAGGCTGCCGACCCCGGCGGCAAGTCCCCATTGGGCCGCATTGAACGCGCCCTTGACGGGTTGGTACCGGCGCTGAACCGCTAGAGCCGCGTGGGCCAGCGCGACGATCCCGACGACCGCGGGCGTCGGGAAGTAGAAGATCAACGGGGCCAGAATCGACTCCGAAAGGGTCCAAGCGTCGGCATCATCGCCGCGTCTAAACCGAACCCGCAGATGCTCGGCCACGATGTAGGCGACCAGTACGAATGGGATCGCCCACCACGTGGGGTTGCCGGGTATCTCGAAATGCCGGAAGCCGCCGATCGCTGCGGCCGTGCAAGTGAGAACGGCTAGGACGAGCACATAGCAGCGAATGGGGCTCATCAAGGTGCGCCACGCGAAGCGATCGGCTCGGAGATCCGGCGCTCCAGTTGTCCTACGCGGCTGGCTGTCACTCACTCCTAGGCCCTACCGGGCCTTCAATCCCAGGTGTTGCCGCTAGGTGCGACTGCCGCGTCGTCCCAAGTGTTGCCAAACATCGCCGGGGTCATGGCGTCCCAGGTGTTGCCCGAAACGGCTGGCGAGTGCGCGTCCCACGTGTTGCCGTTAGCAGCCTGGGCCGAGGACGAACCGCCGATCAGGGCTAGGGAGGCAACGGCGGTTGCCGCCGCACACGCCAACGCGCGCTTGATCATGTTCATCCTCCGGTTTCGAGGAACGGACCCAAGTCGACGTTCCAGTTATGCGAGCGTACCCGAATCCGGGGGCTCATGGGTGGTCCGTTGGTCCGAACTCACAACGAATCTGGGCCCGCGCACTTCCCCGGACCCGTCGATGCCCGACAAATCGGGCGCCGGCTGGATCGACGGGCAGACTGATGCCCGTGGCCACCCCCTCCGGCTCCCCAGTCGACCCCGCCGACTCAGTCGACTCCGCTGGTCGCGTCGACCCGGTCGGCTCAGTCGACCCTGTCGGTGCCGTCGGCTCCGCCGGGCCAGTCGATCCTGCCGCCTCGGGGCCCCTGCTGCCGCCGGCCGACCTCGCCCGTCGCAGGGGGCTGCGTCGGATGCGTGGCCTGGCGCTCAGCCTCCTGCTGCTCGCGGCGTTGGTCTTCGTGGTGACGCAGGGCCACCGCGGGTTCTGGGAGTACGTCCATGCGGGCTCGGAGGCGGCGATGGTCGGCGCGATCGCCGACTGGTTCGCGGTGACGGCGTTGTTCCGGCACCCGTTGGGCCTGCCGATCCCGCACACGGCGATCATCCCGACTCGCAAGGACGCCTTGGCCCGCAGCCTCCAGGAGTTCGTCACCTCCAACTTTCTCACCGAGGGTGTGGTGCGTACCCGCGTCGCGGATGCGCAAGTGTCTCGTCGGGTGGGTGAGTGGCTCACCGACGAGGCACACGCCACCCGCGTGG
>JBOHDX010000072.1:0-1685 GCA_050700835.1 Nocardioidaceae bacterium | reverse complement strand
CAACGCAGCCGGGATTGCCGGCTCTTCGTACCTGCGGTGGGTGTGAGCGACTCGCCGTGACGGGCTGAGGGGAGATGTGTCGAGGCCTCCCGAGGATCGGTAGCGACCAAGCTGACCGATCGGAAGGCCTCGACGTTGTCCGAGCCTACGGCGTGTGCTCGCGCCTGCTCTGGTTCTTGCTACTGCTCTCGCTGTGACTTGCTCGTCGGCCTGGACGGGTTCCACGTCATCGCCGTCAGCGAGCATCGCGGCAAGCGCGGCCCGTTCCTTCGTGTGGTCGTGGAGTCGCCCGCGCGGGTCGAGGCGTGCCGGTCGTGCGGGGTAGTCGCACACAGTCACGGCCGCCGCTGGGTGCGTCTGGTCGACACGCCCTGCTTCGGCCGGCCGGTCGAGCTGGTGTGGCGCAAGCGGACCTGGCGGTGCGCCGAACCGGCGTGCGGAGCGGGGGTGTTCACCGAGCAGGACGAGGACCTCGCGCCGCCGCGGGCACTGCTGACCAGGCGGGCGTGCTGGTGGGCCATCGGCCAGCTGCGCCGCGAGCACGCCTCGGTCCAAGGCCTGGCCCGGCAGCTGGGCACCGCGTGGCGCACGGTGTGGACCTCGGTCCAGCCGCTGCTGGAGACCATGGCGGCCGAGGAGACACGCTTCGACGGCGTCACGACCTTAGGGGTCGACGAGCACGTGTGGCACCACGTCTCGACCAAGCCCGAAGCCGACGGCGGCCGTGGCCCCAAGGAGCTCACCGGCATGGTCGACCTCACACGCGACGCCAACGGCAAGGTCCGAGCCCGGCTGCTGGACCTGGTCCCCGGACGATCCGGCGCTGCCTACACCGAGTGGCTCAAGGCCCGCAACGACGCGTTCCGCAACGGCATCGAGGTCGCAACCCTCGACCCGTTCCACGGCTACAAGAACGCCATCGACGACCAACTCGACGACGCCGTCGCGGTCCTCGACGCCTTCCACGTCGTCAAGCTCGGCACCCAAGCCGTCGATGAAGTCAGGAGACGGGTGCAGCAGGAGATCCACGGCCACCGCGGCCGCAAGGACGACCCGCTGTACGGGATCAGGATGATCCTGCGCTGCGGTCAGGAGCGGCTCACCGACAAGCAGCAGGCCCGCCTCGAGCGGGCGATCCTGGCCGACGAAAGACATGAGGAGGTGTACGTGGCCTGGCGGTGTGCCCAGCAGCTCCGCGACGCCTACCGAGCCGAGTCCCTGACCGAAGGGCGGCAGATCGCTGAGCAGGTCCTCGCGTCCCTGCCGACTTGCCCGATCCCCGAGATCAAGCGACTCGGCCGAACCCTCAAGCAGTGGCGCGAGGCGTTCCTGGCCTACTTCGAGACCGGCCGCGCCAACAACGGCGGCACCGAAGCCATCAACGGCCTTATCGAACTCCACCGCCGCATCGCCCGCGGCTTCCGCAACCGTGACAACTACCGACTACGCATGCTCCTCATCGGAGGAGGACTCGACCAAGTCATCCCCACCTGAGATCCGAAGAGCCACCATCCGCGGGTTCTGGCCCGCCCATCCGCGGGTTCTGGCCCGCCCGTCGGCGGCATATCCATCAGCTCGCGGCAACGAGGGCTACGGCGAGGGCTGCGAGCATGAGACCGACGCCCTGCGCCCGATGGACGTGCTCGCGCAGCACGATGATGGCGAGCACCACCGTGGCAGCGGGG
>JBOHDX010000071.1:0-30796 GCA_050700835.1 Nocardioidaceae bacterium | reverse complement strand
TTACGCACGCGTGCGTAACTGTCGGATCACGGCTATGGGGCAGGTGGTGGGGTGACGGTTATGGGGCAGGTGGGTGGGTGACGGCTATGGGGCAGGTGGGACCGTAGAGTCCGGGCGTGAGCACCGGCGGGACGGCCGGGCAGGCCAGACGACGAAGGGTGGCGGCACGTGTGAGCGAGGGACCGGGGTTCCGGCCGATCGAGGAGGGGGTCACCACCGATCTCGCCGGTCGGCTGACCTACTCCGCCTACCTTCGGCTCGACACGCTGCTCGACGCCCAGCACCCGGTGAGCGGGCACCACGACGAGATGCTGTTCATCATCCAGCACCACGTCACCGAGCTGTGGCTCAAGCTGCTGATCCACGAGCTGCGCTCGGCGATGGCGTTGTTCGCCGCCGACGATCTGCCGCCGGCGCTGAAACGACTCGCTCGCGTGAAGCACATCCAGCGTCAGATGTTCGAGCAGTGGGCGGTGCTGGCCACCCTGACACCGGTCGAGTACGCCCAGTTCCGCGGTGACCTAGGGTCGGCCTCCGGCTTCCAGTCGCTGCAGTACCGCACGGTGGAGTTCCTGCTCGGCAACAAGAACGCCGGCATGGTGAAGGTGTTCGCCCACGACCCCCAGGGCCAGGCCCAGCTCGCGGCGGACCTCGCGGCACCCAGCCTCTACGACGAGTTCCTGCGGTATCTCGCCCGTTCCGGTCACGACGTTCCGACCGAGGTCATCGACCGGGACTGGTCCCAGCCGTACCAGTTCAACCCCGGTGTCGTGGAGGCCATCCGGCGCGTGTACGCCGACCCCGAGCACGACTGGGCGGTGTACGAGACCAGCGAGGAGCTCATCGACGTCGAGGAGAGCTTCCAGCTGTGGCGGTTCCGGCACGTGAAGACGGTGGAGCGGGTGATCGGCTACAAGCGCGGCACCGGCGGCTCGTCCGGGGTCGGCTTCCTGCGCAAGGCACTGGACCTCACGTTCTTCCCCGAGCTGCTGGCCGTACGTACCGAGATCGGCGCGTGAGGGTGAACCTCGAGAACGCGATGCACGAAGCCGCGCGATTGGACGCCGAAGACCCGTTGTCGCACTTCCGTGCCAAGTTCGTACGCCATGAGGACCCGGTCGCCTATCTCGACGGCAACTCGCTGGGCCGCCCGCCCAAGCCGACTTTGCAGCGGGTCGCCCGACTGCTCGAGTACGAGTGGGGTGAGCGGCTGATCCGCAGCTGGGACGAGCGTT
Source organism: Nocardioidaceae bacterium (assembly GCA_050700835.1). Classification (GTDB taxonomy): domain Bacteria; phylum Actinomycetota; class Actinomycetes; order Propionibacteriales; family Nocardioidaceae; genus JBOHDX01. The sequence goes on along the minus strand of JBOHDX010000071.1, from coordinate 29,561 downwards.
GGGTCGACCTGCCGGTCGAGGTTGGCGACCGGCTCGGGGCAGTGGTGATCGGCGCGGCCGCAGGTCAGACGGTGATCGCGGACTCCACGACGGTGAACCTGTTCAAGGTGCTGCACGCGGCGTGCGGGCTCCGTCCGGACCGGGACGAGATCGTCGTCGACGCCGCCAACTTCCCCACAGACCGTTACGTCGTCGAGTCGGTGGCAGCGTCGCGAGGCTTGACCGTCCGATGGCTGCGGCCCGACCCGGAGAGCGGGGTGACGGTCGACCTCTTGGCGAGGGTACTGGGGTCGCGCACCGCGGTCGTGCTACTCAGCCACGTGGACTACCGCTCGGCGTACCTCGCCGACATCGCCGGGCTGACGACGCTCACCCACGACGCCGGGGCCGTCGTCGTCTGGGACCTGTGCCACTCCGCTGGTGTGGTCCCCGTCCGCCTCGACGACGTCGGGGCGGACTTCGCGGTGGGGTGCACCTACAAGTACCTCAACGCCGGACCAGGGGCGCCGGCATTCCTGTACGTCGCGGCTGGTCATCTCGAGGCGGTGCGCCAGCCGATCGAGGGCTGGTTCGGGGCCGAGGACGTGTTCGCGATGGCCCCGGCGTACAAACCCGCGACCGGGATCCGCCGGATGCTCTCCGGCACGCCGAGCATCGTGGGCGTCGTCGCGGTCGACGAGGGGGTGGGCATGGTCGCCGAGGCGGGGCTGAGCCGCATCCGGGGCAAGGCCGCGGCCCTGACGGGGTTCGCGATCGAGCTCACCGACGCCTGGCTCGCCCCGCACGGCTGGTCCGTCGCCTCGCCACGCGACGCCGACGAGCGCGGGGGCCACATCGTCGTCCGTGGCCACGATGCGGCCGGTGTGGCCGACGAGCTGATGCGGTCGGGTGTCGTCCCCGACTTCCGCAACCCCGATCTGGTACGCCTCGGGCTGTCGCCGCTCACCACGTCCTTCGCCGAGGTGGCCACGGCACTGTCGATCATGCGTGGGATCATCGCGCCGTGAGTCGCTCCCGGATCCCAAGGCCCACCGGCTCTCTCGGCGTGGAGGCCCCAGGGCCGCACCTGTTTGCCGACCGGGGCGGACGGTCCGCGTGAGCAGCGGCCCGGTCAAGGTCGCCGTGATCGGTGCCTACGGTCGGATGGGCATCCTCGCGTGCGCGGCCGTCGAAGCAGCCGACGACCTCGAACTGGTCGCGCGGATCGGGTCCGGCGACGACCTGGCTCACGCGTCCGGCGCCGACGTCGTGGTCGATCTGACCCGCCCGGATGCTGTGATGGACAACATCGCCTGGTGCGTGGAGCACGGCATCAGCGTGGTCGCCGGCACGTCCGGGTTCACGACCGGCCGGGTCGAGTCGCTGCGCGGGTTGGTCGGCGATCAGATTGCCCTCGGCGTCCTGGTCGTACCCAACTTCTCGGTCGGCGCGGTTCTCATGATGCGCTTCGCCGCGCAAGCCGCCCGTTACATGGAGTCGGTCGAGATCATCGAGATGCACCACCCCGACAAGGTCGACGCCCCCTCGGGGACCGCCCAACGAACGGCGGTGCAGGTCGCACAGGCCCGGCGCGAGTCCGGTCTCGGCCCGCTTCCGGATGAGACCTCGAGCCAGCTGCCCGGGGCACGGGGGGCCACCGTCGACGACATCCCGGTGCACAGTCTGCGCGTCCGCGGGCTCGTCGCCCACCAGGAGGTCATCCTCGGCAACAGCGGTGAGACGCTCACCATTCGCCACGACATGCTCGACCGGGCCGCCGCCATGCCTGGTCTGCTGGCCGCCGTACGAGCGGTCCGTCGGCTACCCGGGGTCTCGGTCGGCCTCGAACGCGTGCTCCGCCTGGAAGGTGCCGACGGTCCCGACGGTCCCGACGCTCAATTCGATCGCTGAGTCGGCGACAGTCCCGACGGTCCCGGGTCGGCCCATCGCGCACGCCCGTCGCCCTCCAGATCCGCTTCACACGTCGGAGGTACCGAAAAGTGCCCGATATGTCCAGTTCACTGGTACCGCAGGCGTGTGAAGCGGGTTGGAGTGCGCGCCTCGGGTCAGATGGGTCAGCCGGAGGACCGGGTGCCGCGGCGCAAGGACTCGGCCAGGATCACGACGACGGCGATCGGGGTCAGCCACCACACGTTCACGTCCGCGTGCACCAGCAGGGCCACGACGCCGAGCGTGACGATCACGCCCACGGCGATCCGCCAGTCGTCACCGACGATGAAGTCCCACAGGAACGCGCCGAACGCTCGCAGCCGAGACATCAGACCGCACCCCCAGCGGCCGGCTGGAGCAGGTGGTCGTGCTTGCGGCGCAAGAACCAGGTGGCGGTCACCGCCACCGCCGCGACGAACGCGATCACGGCGAGCAGGGCGGCGTCGGAGCCCGGCCAGTGGGCCCCGGCACCCTCGGTGCCCCAGAAGATCCCGAACGCCGTCAGCATCACGCCGACCGCGAACTTCAGCGTGTTCTCCGGAACCCGAGCCAGCGGCGTGCGGATCGCGGCGCCCAGGCCGGCGATCAGGACCACGGCCGCCAGCGCTCCGACGCTCGCGAGCGGGATGTTGCCCTGGTTGGCCCCGAAGGTGAGCACGATGAAGATCACCTCGAGCCCCTCCAGCAGTACGCCCTTGAACGCCAACGTGAAGGCGTAGGGGTCGCCGATGAGGGAGGACCGAGACGTACCGGCCTGCTCGGCAGCGGCACGCTGGCGGGCATAGATGGCGTCCTCGTCGTGCAGGGCTTTGTAGCCCGAGCCGCGCAGGATCGCCTTGCGCAGCCAGCCGAGCCCGAACACCAGCAGCAGGCCACCGACCGCGACCCGAAGCGCGTCGAGGGGGATCTGGGTCAAGGCCGGACCGAGGACCGCGGTGATCACGGCCAGTGCCACCAGTCCGGCGGCTACCCCTCGCATCGCCGACGACCAGCCGCGGCTCAGACCGACGGCCAGGACGATGGTGAGCGCCTCGACCGACTCCACGACGCTGGCGGCGAACACCGCGAGCACGAGGAGCACGTCACCCACGGGTGTCCTCCTTCCGGTTCCGCACAGATCGGCCGTCGGACAGTGAATCATGCAGACAGCGCTCAGACATCACCGCGGGAGGCTCCGCGGCGCGGCTTAACCGAGCGTTGACGATGCGGGCCCTAGCCTCGACAGACCGATCGGAGGCTCGATGACCTGGCTCCACCACCTGAACGACCGCGCGTTTCTCGACGTCAACTCGTTCGCCCGCCACACCGGGTGGCTCAACACGCTGGGCGCGGACTACGCGACCTACGGCGTGGTGCTGTTCGCAGCCATGCTGGTCGCCGGCGTCGTGGTGTCTCGCCGCCGCGGACCGGCGACACTGGCGGCTGCTGGATGGGCGGCTCTGGCCACCCTGATCGCGGTCGCGGTGAACCAGCCGATCGGCCGGGCGGTCGCGGAGGCGCGTCCCTACACCGCGTATCCCCACGCCCTCGTCCTCGTCGCCCGTACCAGCGACTTCGCATTCCCGTCCGACCACTCCGTCATGGCAGGCGCGGTCGCGGCCGGGCTGTTCCTCGTGTCGCGTCGGCTCGGATGGATCGCCACGGTGCTGGCAGTGCTGCTGGCCTTCGCCCGGGTGTACGTCGGTGCGCACTACCCCGGCGACGTGATCGCCGGGCTCGCGCTCGGAGCCGCGATCAGCTGGCTCGGCTGGCTTCTTGTGCGCCGACCGCTGACCGTGGTGGCACGGTGGCTGCGCGGACTCCCCGGACTGCGCCAGGTCCTGGTGGCCGAGCCCGCGCGCCCCTCCACGAACGCCCGGCAGGACCCGAGTTCCCACCTGTCCTAGCCTGTCCTAGCCGCTGTCGGCGCCCGTGCTCCGGGCGCGCCCCGACCACATGTGATGCCGCGTTCTGGACGCAACGTCCTGACGGCGGTATCAGCACGGGGGCACGATGCTCCTTCCGGCATGACCACGACGCGATCGACGGCGCAGCGCACGCCGGTGAGCGGGAGGGGGAGCACCATGAACTCTCGAGACGACGTGCCACCGTGGCTGCGTTCGGCCGAGGCGTTCACCCGCTGGCTGGACGGGGACGTGCGAGGGCTCGACGACCTGGTCTGCACGCTGACCCCGATCCTGTGCGCTATCGCTCGGTCGTACGGGCTGCCGCGCCATCAGGTGGACGACATCGTCCAGAACACCTGGCTGTCGCTGCTGCGCGGCCGGGACACGATCGAGGACCCCGACGGCGTGATGGGCTGGTTGACCAGCCGCGCCCGCCGGGCGGCCTGGCTTCAGGCCCGGGTCAACCAGCGTGGACCCAGCCGGCAGTACGCCGTGACGGCCGGCCGGGCCGGCTTCCAGACTGGTGCGCGAATTAGCGGGCAATATGGTGTTTTGGGCGGTCGACACGCTCCCAGCGCCTAGGCCAGCATGGGCGTGACGTACCCCGCGTGTATCAGCGCAGCCGATCGCGCGCTCCTGTGTACGTGACCACTGTTGACAGGCCGGAGCCACTGGGAGTCCTGATGGGCGGCATGCGCTCACCGCGGCGCAGCGACTCCACGCCGCTCTGGTCCCGCGCCGCCGAGCACTTCCGCGCCTGGTGCCGGGGAGACCAGGGAGCGCTCGACGACTTGGTACGCGCGCTCACCCCGGTGCTCTGGAACGTCGTGCGAGCGTACGTCCTCGACGCGCAGTGCGCCGAGGACGTGGTCCAGGAGACGTGGCTCAAGCTCGTCCGCAAGCGGGACGACGTCAAGGAGCCGCAGGCGGTGACTCGCTGGCTGACCACGGCGGCGCGCCGTGAGGCGTGGCGGCAGTCGCGGGTCGCGCAGCGGCAGCAGCCGGTCGAGGACGAGGTGCTGCATCGCGACGTCGAGCCGGTCGCGTCAGCCGAGCAGGACGCGGTCGACGCGTTCCAGCGGAGCCTGCTGTGGGCGTGCGTGGGACAGCTCGACCCGCGCTGTCAGCGGTTGCTGCGGGTGGTGGCCTTCGACGAGCGTCCCGACTACTCCACCTTGTCGGAGGATCTCGGCATGCCGGTGGGCAGCATCGGTCCGACCAGGGGGAGATGCCTCGGCAAGCTGCGTGCGCTGCTTGCCACCGACTCGGGGAGGACCCTATGAACGACGAACGACTGCTCGGCCTGCTCCGTGCGGAGTGGGAGCGGAACGACCCGGTCCCGGACGGCCTGGTGGAACGCACCCTGGTTGCCATCGAGACCCGCGACCTCGACATCGAGTACGAGCTGCTGCGGATGCTCGAGTCGTCGGGTGAGCTCGCCGGCACTCGCGGAGCCCGCACCGACACGGTGACGATGACGTTCTCCGGTCAGGAGATCACCGTGATGATCCACGTCGCGCCACTGGACGGCGGGCGTCGTCGTGTCGACGGGTGGGTCGCGCCGATGCGGCCTCTCCAGGTTGCCGCGATCGGGCGCAACGGCTCCACCCTCAGCGAGGTCGAGGAGTCCGGCCGGTTCGCCTTCGACGACCTGCCCGCGGGCATGACCCGCTTCGCGCTCTCGCCGGTCGATGCCGGAGCGTTGGCGGGCGAGCCGGCCTTCGTCACACCGACCGTGGAGCTGTAGGTGTCCGTGCTCAACCCGCGGCCGGTGCCGCGCAAGCCGCGCGAGATGTCCGCGACGTCGAGCCGGGTCTGCCGTCCACCCAGCTGCTCGCCTCCTACAACGCCCGGGTGCTCGACCCCGCGACAGCACCCGTCGTCGCGGGCATGCCGCCGCTGCGCTCGACCGTGTACGTCGCCGATCGGCTCCTGGTGTCCAACCGCCGCGAGCTCGCGAGCACCCTCGGCCTGCTCGACAAGGCCGGTGCCCCGCTCGGCATGCAGGTCGGCGTCGACGAGACGTACCCGCTGAGCCGGGGCGAGAACGGCCTCGGTGTGGTCCGGCTCGCGGTGAGCCCCGAGGCCCGCCACGCGGTCGTGGTCGACGGGTTCGCGCTGCTGCAGCAGGCCCGCGCCAACGAGGGACTCGAGTCGCTGCGCGGTATCGGGCTCGACCATCTCGTGTTCGCCAACGTCGGCCTGGTGGGCGACCGACCCGGCGACGGATCCGGAGATCACCGGCGACATCAGCGGCCCCCACGACGGGGCGATCGACGCGGTCGCCGGGCACGGGACGTTCATCGCCGGACTGGTCCGGCAGGAGTGTCCGGACGCGGACATCCTGTCCCTGCGGGTGGTCCACTCCGACGGCGTCATCGTCGAGTCGGACCTCGTCCTGGCGTTGCAGCGGCTGGGGGAGGCTGTCCAGCGCGGCGCGTCGGGCGGCACCGACGGTGTGCGCGTGGATGTGCTGAACATGTCGATGGGCTACTACCACGAGACCCCTGCCGACGCCTTGTTCGACCCGACGATGTACGACCTGCTCCGCGCCCTGCGCGAGTGCGGAACGGTCGTCGTGACCTCGGCTGGCAACGACGCGACCTCAGGGGAGCAGTACCCCGCGGCGTTCACGCCGCACCCCGGCGGGTTCGTCACCTCGCCGGAGCCGGGCTGCGCGCCACTGCTGAGCGTGGGCGCGAACAACCCGGACGGCACGGTCGCGTTGTTCAGCAACTGTGGCGACTGGGTGACCTCGTGGGCCACCGGCGCCGCCGTCGTGACCACCATGCCGCCGTTCCAGGGCGGGTACGAGCCGCAGGCCCGAACCGTCGCACTGGGTCAGGAGCGCGCCTCCCTCGACCCCGACAGCTTCGTCCAGGGCTTCGGCGTGTGGAGCGGCACGTCCTTCTCGGCACCGGTCGTGGCGGGACGGGTGGCGCAACGGCTGTGGACGGATTCGGAGGCGTGCGGCGACGACACCGACGCGTCGTGTCTGTCCGTGTCTATCCCGGCGGCCGCGGTGGCGCGGGCCGACCGGGCCGTGGAACAGGCCGGCGCCCTGGCCCCATGATGGGGGCGTGCAGACTGCGGAGGAGTTGTACGCGCGCGCGGCCGAACAGGCGTCGTCGGGGCGACACCAGCAGGCGCGTCAGCTGCTCCTGAGGGCGCTCGACCAGCCGTCGACGCCCGACCTGCAGGCCCGGATCAAGATCTCGTTGGCCTACCAGGAGGCCGAGCACCGCTCGGTCGACGCGGGCATGACGCTGCTGGACGAGGTCTCCCGGACAACTGGGCTGGGGAGGCAAACCCGGGCGCTGGTCGCCAGCCAGCGGGCACTGCTGTGGATGCGGGCCGGTGAGAGCCGCGCAGCGATCACCGAGTTCGACGCCGCGCTGTCCGCCCTCGACGAGAGCGACCCCCTGTCGTTGGCGCGCGTCTCGCTGAACCGGGGGAACGTCCATCTCTTGACCGGTTCATTGGCCGAGGCCCGCGCCGACTTCGCGTGGTGCGCCGAGGTGTCCGGGCGGCACGGCCTCGACGTGCAGTACGCCAAGGCGTGCCAGAACATCGCGTACGTCGACCTGCTGGAAGGTGATCTCCCACTCGCCCTGCAGCGGATGGACCAGATCCGTCCGGCGTACGAGCCGCTGGCACCCGCCCTCGGGGTGTCCTGCGACGTCGACCGCGCCGAGGTGCTCGCCGCAGCGGGCCTGGTGACCGAGGCGTCGGTCGTCCTGCGAGCGGCTGCGCTGACCTTCGGGGCACTGCGGCTTCGACAGTCGCAAGCAGAGGCCGAGCTCGCGCTCGGCCGTCTGCTGCTGTTCTCCAGGGACCCGGCGGGAGCGCGGCAGGCGGCACGCCGCGCGCGCGACCGGTTCCGTCGCCGCGGCAGCGCCGGCTGGGCCCTGCAGGCCGACATCGTCGTGCTCGCGGCCGACGCCCAGGCGGGTCGGGTCGGGGTCGGTGACCGCGCCGTCGCCTTGGCGGCCGAGTTCCGCGCGCGCGGGCTGAGGGGTCCCGCCCGGGACGCGGTCCTGCACGGCGCACGGGGCATGGTGCGCCGCGGCGACGTCGACCGTGCGCGCCGCCTGCTCGCCGGTGTGCGCCTGCCCGAGGACGCACCCGTCGGCGTACGCCTGCTGAACCACGCCGTGCGCGCTGAGATGGCCGCGCAGGTGGGGCGGTCGGGCGCGGCGCTCCGGCACGTCCGGTCGGGGTTGGAGGACCTGCACGCGTGGCAGTCGTCGTTCGGCTCGCTCGATCTGCAGACGTCCGTCGTCGGTCACGGCGTGGACATGGCCCTTCAGGGGATCGGGCTCGCGATCGCCACCGGTCGGCCCGACGTGGTGTTCGAGTGGTCGGAACGGGCGCGGGCGCTGGCCAGCCGGGTGCAGCCGGTCCGTCCCCCGACCGACGAACGCGCCCAGGCGGCGCTGGCCGAGCTCCGTCAGCTGCAGCGGACCGAGGCGGAGCAGGAGTCCGAAGGGGTGCGCGACCCGGCGATCGAGCGCCGGCTCGCGCAGCTGCGACGGCGGGTACGGTCGCACGCGTGGTACCCGCCGGGGCCGGGTGTCGTGCTCGACCCGGTTCCGCTGGTGGACGTCCTCGCCGTTCTGCGTGACACCGGCGGCACGCTGGTCACGTACGTGTTCGCCGGCGGCGACATTCACGCGCTGGTGGCCGATGGGGCGGCACCGACGCTGCGACGGGTCTGTGCGCTCGCCGGCGTCGAGCGAGTACGCGCCGGGTTGCAGGCCGACATCGACCTGTCGTCGGCACAGATCCCAGCGGCGCTGCGTCAGGCGGTCCGAGCCGGCCTCGACGACCGGCTGCGCCGGCTCGAGACGCTGTTGTGGTCGCCCATCGCCGACGCGAGCGGCGAGGGACCGGTGGTGATCGTGCCGTCGGGTGCCCTGGCCGGCGTGCCGTGGTCACTGCTGCCGCCCCTGCGGTCGCGGCCGCTGACGGTGGCCCGCTCCGCCTCGTCGTGGCTGCTGACCAGGCCGGAAACCGTGCCGCAGAGCGCGGGGTTCGTCGCCGGTCCGGACGTCCCACGAGCCGGTGAGGAGGTCCATCTGGCCGCCAAGGCATGGATGCGGGCCACCACGTTGGAGCGCGAGTCGGCCACCGCGGCGGCGGTGCGGGACCTGGCCGCCGAGGTGGCGGTGCTGCATGTGGCCGCGCACGGCCGGCACTCCTCGGACAACCCGCTGTTCTCGGGGTTGGAGCTGGCGGACGGGCCGTGGTTCGGCTACGACATCGACACACTGGCGTCGGTGCCCTCGCACGTCCTGCTGTCCGCCTGCGAGCTCGGCCGGTCGGCGGTGCGCTGGGGTGAGGAGACCCTCGGCATGACACAGGCCTGGTTGCACGCGGGTGCGGTCAGCGTCGTCGCCTCACCGGGCCGGGTCGGTGACGACGCCGCCTGCGAGGTGCTGGCCCGGACCCACGAGGGGCTGGCTGCCGGGCGTACCCCGTCGGTGGCGCTCGTCGACGCCGTGACCGCGAGCGACCCCGAGCACGTGGTGCCGTTCATGTGCTTCGGCTCCGGCTGGTGAAACGGTTCGTGCCGGAGGCTCTACGTGCATGGCGTGCGGCCGGCCGGGCGACCTCATTCGTGCGAGTCGATCAGGCCAGGCGTACCAGTGCTGCGGTGGCGGCGCCGACCGCGACCACGACGAGGAACGGGGCGCGTGCCAGCAGCGCCACGACCGCCGCGGCCAGCCCGGCGAGGCGGGCGTCGACGACCAGCCGGGTGCCGTCGGCGAAGACCTGCACGGCGACGAGCGCGGCCAGCAACGCCACCGGGATGAGGTCGGCGACGCGGCGCACGTACGGGTGCTCCAGCAGCCGCTCGGGCACGGACAGACCGGCCAGCTTGAGCAGGTAGCACCCGACGCCGGTGACCAGGATGGCCGCCCAGGTCATGAGCGGGTCCTCGCGGCCGCGGCGAAGGCGACCAGGCCGGCGACGAGGACGGGCACGCCCGGGGTGGTGAGCGGCACGACGCCGAGCGCGACGGCGGCGGCGACCATGGCAATCGCGCGGGTCTGCGTGGAGTCGAGCCGCGGCCAGACGAGGGCGAGGAACGCGGCCCCGACCGCGGCGTCGAGACCGTAGGTCCGCGGGTCCCCGAGCGCCGACCCGCCGAGCGCGCCGATGAAGGTGGCGAGGTTCCACAGCACGAAGATCCCGACGCCGGTGGTCAGGAAGCCCACTCGCGCCAGCGCTGGGGTGGGCTGACTGATCGACATCGCGGTCGACTCGTCGATCACGATCTGCGCCGCGGCCGCGCGTCGGGTACCGCGGAAGCCGAGGAGCGGCGCCAGCCGGAGGCCGTACAACGTGTTGCGCAGCCCCAGCAGCAGTCCGCTGAGCGCACCGAGCAGCGGTGCGCCGCCGGATCCGATCACGCCGACGAGGGCGAACTGCGAGCCACCGGAGAACACCAGCAGGGACAGTACGCACGTCTGCAGCACGCTCAGACCGGTGGCAACGCCGATGGCGCCGAAGGAGATGCCGTACGCCCCGGTCGCGACCGAGACACCGAGCGAGTTGTGGATCACCGACCGGCGGGCCGGTGCGTCGCCGGCCGGCATCAGTCCGCGTGCAGGTCGGTGTGCAGGCGTACCTGCTTGACGGTCACCGTGCCGTCGCCGTTGAGGTCGAGGGACCGGTGGGCGCCGTCGGCGGCCCAGCCGGCCTGGGTGAGAAAGTCGCGCAGCACGTCGTCGGTGCTGGTGAGCCAGATGGTCGCCCTGGTGAAGTGGTCCGAGCGCAATGTGTCCACGCACGCGTGCAGCAGGCGCGACCCGTGGCCACGCCGCCCTTCCTCCGGGTCGATGACCCACTCGACGATCTCGCCGTCCTCGACGGGGCTGGAGTCGGGGTCCTCGCTCGGTGCCGTCGCGGCGAACCCGACGACTCTGGCGCGCTCGAGCGCGACGAGCGCCCGGTGGCGGGCATCCCTGGGCTTGTCGAGCGCCGCCTGCCACTGGGCGGTGAACGCCTCCGGCTCGAGCGATTCGAGCACGGGGGCCGGCAGCAGGTCGGCGTAGGCGCGGCGCCAGCCCCGGATCTGTACCTCGGCGATGCGGGCGGCGTCGGCCGACCAGGCGACTCGGACGCTCACGTCGGCCGTGGGGGTGGGACTCATGCCGCGATTGTGCCAACCCGACGAAGGAATCGACATTTCGGTAGGCCTGACAACGTCAATGTCGATTCCTTCGTCGGCTAGGCCCTGTGCGGCTGGCCCCGACCGACCGAAGAATCGACATCGCGGTAGCCCTGGCAACACCAATGTCGATTGCTTCGTCCCGGGTCAGGCGTAGCGGGCGGCGCTGCGGGCACGCGCCTTGGCGGCCTCCACCTCGCGGTCGCGTGGCGGAGCCGACGTGACGAGGGAGTCCAGCAGCTGCTCGGTCGCCTGCGCCACGGCCGCGACCGCCAGGTCGAACGCCTCGTGGTTGGCCTGTGAGGGCGCGCGCATCCCGCTGATCTTGCGTACGTACTGCAGGCTCGCTGCGGCGATCTCGTCCCGGTCGGCCGGCGGGGCGAAGTTGTGCAGGGTCCGGATGTTTCGGCACATGGCATCAGGCTATCCGCCGGGCCGGTGGCATCCGCCGGTGCTCGCGCGGGTCATCCGCGACCGTGAGACCCCGCGCTTCACACGCCCCGCGTACCGCCGAAGCGGACATTTTGGGCGCCTTTCGGACGCTGCGGCGTGTGAAGCCGGGATGGGGCGCAGCGGATAGGTCCGCCGGGACGTGGCATCCGCCGGTCCGCGACCGAACGTCGATGTGACACCGAGTGCACACCGATGCGGGAATCTGTCACAACGCTGGTACGCTGGAGTGACCCCATCGAGGCGCGCCCGGAGGTGCTCCGTGTACGGCAACGACTTCAGCGCAGAGACTCCCCAGCCGACTGGCGGCGCCGCGCTCTCACCGGCCCTCACCAATGATGAGGAGCGTGCCGCTCACCCGTCGTTCTGGGCCGTTGTCGAGTCCGACGGCCGGGTCGAGCCGCGTGATGAGATGCCCGAGGCCTACCGCAGGTCACTGATCCGGCAGATCGCCCAGCACGCCCACTCCGAGATCATCGGCATGCAGCCGGAGGGCAACTGGATCACCCGCGCCCCGAGCCTTCGCCGCAAGGCGATCCTGATGGCCAAGGTGCAGGACGAGGCCGGGCATGGTCTCTACCTCTACGCCGCCGCCGAGACGCTGGGCGCCGACCGTGCCGATCTGCTCGACCTGCTGCACTCCGGCAAGCAGAAGTACTCCTCGATCTTCAACTACCCGACCCTGACGTGGGCCGACATGGGCGCGATCGGCTGGCTGGTCGACGGCGCCGCGATCGTGAACCAGGTGCCGCTGTGCCGCTGCTCCTACGGGCCGTATGCCCGGGCGATGATCCGGGTCTGCAAGGAGGAGTCGTTCCACCAGCGGCAGGGATTCGAGATCCTCCACACGCTGTCCCACGGGACGCCCGCACAGCACGCCATGGCGCAGGATGCGGTCGACCGGTGGTGGTGGCCAAGCCTGATGATGTTCGGCCCACCCGACGACGCGTCGCCCAACTCCGCGCAGTCGATGGCGTGGGGCGTCAAGCGGTTCAGCAACGACGACCTGCGTCAGCGGTTCGTCGACATGACGGTCCCGCAGGCGCACGCGCTCGGACTGTCCGTGCCGGACCCGGACCTCGCTCTCGACGAGGAGACCGGTCACTGGTCGTACGGCGAGATCGACTATGCCGAGCTGTTCGAGGTGATCAAGGGCAACGGACCCTGCAACGCCGAGCGGATGGCGCACCGGCGGGGTGCCCACGAGAACGGCGCCTGGGTACGCGAGGCGGCCGCGGCCCATGCCGCCAAGCAGGCGGCTCGGGCACAGGACAGCGCGGCATGAGCACCCGGGAGTGGCCGCTGTGGGAGGTATTCGTCCGCGCCAAGAGGGGTCTGTCGCACGTGCACGTCGGCAGCCTGCACGCACCGGATGCGGCGATGGCCGTGCGCAACGCGCGCGACGTCTACACCCGTCGTCAGGAAGGCGTGTCGATCTGGGTCGTGCAAGCCGCGCAGATCACCGCGTCGAGCCCGGACGAGAAGGACTCGTTCTTCGACCCCGCCGGTGACAAGGTCTATCGGCACCCCACGTTCTACGAGATTCCCGAGGGGGTCGAGCACCTGTGACCGACTCCAGCACGTCCGCACCGTCGTCGGTGAGCCGTCCGACGAACCCGCACCGGTCGACCGACGGCCCGAGCGCAGCACGCGCGACATACGCGATGCGCCTCGGTGACGACGCGCTCGTGCTCGCGCAGCGCATGGGCCAGTGGATCGCGGCTGCTCCGCAGTTGGAGGAGGACGTTGCGCTGGCCAACATCGGCCTGGACCTGCTGGGCCAGGCGCGCACGCTGCTCAGCTACGCCGGCCAGGCGGACGGCACCGGGCGCACCGAGGACGACCTGGCCTACCTGCGCGACGAGCGCGACTTCCTCAACTGCCAGCTGGTCGAGCTGCCCAACACCGACTTCGCGGCGTCAATGGCCCGGCTGCTGGTGTTCGCCAGCTACCAGCGCGAGCTCTACGCGCGGCTGTCCGGTTCGAGCGACGAGACGCTCGCCGCGGTGGCAGCCAAGGCCGTCAAGGAGGTCGACTACCACCGCGACCACGCGACGCAATGGGTGCTGCGGCTCGGCGACGGCACCGACGACTCTCACGCCCGCATGCAGTCCGGGCTTGACGCCGTGTGGCCCTACGTCGGCGAGCTGTTCGACGCCGACTCGTTGACCGGCGAGCTGTCCGCGGCGGGGACGGCCGTCGACCCGGCCACGCTGCGCGAGCCGGTGCTGGCGTACGTGGGCGACGTCCTCGACCGGGCCACGCTGGCAAGGCCGGACACCCACGTGCGCCACAGCGGCGGCCGACGTGGCGTCCACACCGAGCACATGGGCTACCTGCTTGCCGAGCTGCAGCACCTGGCGCGCTCCCACCCGGGGGCGACATGGTGACCGCTGTGGCCACCGACGTGCGGGCCATCGTCGCCGACGTCCCCGACCCGGAGATCCCGGTCGTCACGATCGACGACCTAGGGATCCTGCGCGACGTCCGCCAGTCGGGTCGTCGGGTCGAGGTCGACATCACCCCGACCTACTCCGGCTGCCCGGCGATGGACGCGATCCGCACCGACGTGCGCCAGCGGCTGGAGGCTGCCGGCTACGACGACGTCGAGGTACGCCTGGTGCTCAGTCCGGCATGGACAACGGACGCGATCAGCGAAGCAGGGAAGGCGAAACTGCGCGACTACGGCGTCGCGCCGCCGACCGGCACCAGCGCGGTCCGGTCCGGTCCGGTGCCGGTGGCGCTGGCCGTGCGCTGCCCCCAGTGCGGCTCGTTGGACACCACCGAGCTGTCCCGGTTCGGCTCGACCGCGTGCAAGTCGCTGTGGCGTTGCCGAGCGTGCGCCGAGCCCTTCGACCACTTCAAGGCGCTCTAGGTGGTTGGGCACTCCGTCTTCCACGCACTGCGGGTGGCCGACGTCGAACGCCTCACCGACGACTCGGTCGCACTCACGTTTGAGGTGCCCGATCCGCTGGCCGGTGACTATGCCTTCACCGCGGGCCAGCACCTGACCGTGCGTACCGACGTCACCGGGGACCAGGTACGACGCAACTACTCCATCTGCTCCCCGGCCGGGTCGGGGCGGCTGCGGATCGGAGTGAAACGACTGCCTGGCGGCGCGTTCAGCGACTACGTGTTCGAGCGGCTCCAGCCGGGTGACGAGCTCGAGGTGATGACGCCCAGCGGGCGGTTCTTCACGCCGCTCGATCCGGCCAACGCCAAGCACTACGCGTTCCTGGCGGCCGGCTCGGGCATCACGCCGGTGCTCAGCCTGGTCGCGTCCACCGTCGCCGCCGAGCCACACAGCCGGGTCACCTTGTTGTACGGCAACCGGCGCACCGGCTCGGTGATGTTCGTCGAGGACCTGGAGGACCTGAAAGACCGCTACCCGGAGCGATTCCACCTCGTGCACCTGCTCAGCCGAGAGCCGGTCGAGGTCGAGCTGTTCTCCGGCCGCCTCGACGGCGAGCGTCTGGGCCGCATCCTCGACACCATCGTGCCGCTCGACTCGGTCGACGAGTGGTTCCTGTGCGGGCCGTACGCCATGGTCACCGAGCTGCGCGGCGTACTCGAGCAGCGGGGTGCCGACAGGGCGCACGTCCACTCCGAGCTGTTCCACGTCGACACCGCCCCACCGCCTCCGGTGCCGGAGGACGTCGTCGACGACTCCGACGCCGCCGAGGTCACGTTCGTGCTCGACGGGCGACGCTCCACGATCCGGGTGGCGCCCGACGGTCCGCCGATCATCGAGTACGCCCTCGAGGTGCGGCCGGACGCGCCGTACGCCTGCAAAGGTGGCGTGTGCGGCACCTGCCGGGCGAAGCTGCTCGACGGCAGCGTGCGGATGGAAACCAACTACGCGTTGGAGCCCGACGAGGTCGAGGACGGTTACGTGCTCACCTGCCAGTCCCACCCGACCAGTGACACGGTCACCCTCGACTACGACGCCTGACGCCTCAGTCAGCGCCGTCCCCAGCAATCGGCGCGAAGTGGCGGCCGTCGGTCGGGTTTGGCCGCCGTTTCGCGCCGATTGCGAGCCAGGCGGCTGACCGGAGCCCGGTGGTCGCCGCGCCGCGGTGTTGTCGCCCGGCGCGGTTGTCGCCCGGCGCGGTTATGGTCGGTTCATGCGGCAGTACCTCCACCTCCTCGACACCGTTCTGGCCCAGGGCGTGCGCAAGGACGACCGGACGGGCACCGGCACGCTGAGCGTGTTCGGGCACCAGATGCGGTTCGACTTGTCCGCGGGCTTCCCGTTGGTCACGACCAAGAAGGTCCACACCCGCTCGGTGTTCGCCGAGCTGCTGTGGTTCCTGCGCGGCGACACCAACGTCGCTTGGCTGCAGGAGCACGGGGTGTCCATCTGGGACGAGTGGGCCGACGAGCAGGGCGACCTCGGTCCGGTCTATGGGCACCAGTGGCGGTCCTGGCCAACGCCGGACGGTCGAAACGTCGACCAGATCGCGCACGTGATCGACCAGATCAAGGCCAATCCTGACTCGCGACGACACCTGGTCAGCGCCTGGAACGTCGCCGACGTACCCGACATGGCGCTGCCGCCGTGCCACACGATGTTCCAGTTCTACGTCGCGGACGGCCGAATGTCGTGCCAGCTGTACCAACGCTCAGCCGACGTGTTCCTCGGCGTTCCGTTCAACATCGCGTCGTACGCCCTGCTCACCCACATGGTCGCTCAGGTCTGTGACCTGGGTGTCGGCGACTTCGTGCACACGCTCGGGGACGCGCATCTGTACGTCAACCACATCGACCAGGCCCGCCTGCAGCTGACCCGGGAGCCGCGGGCGCTGCCGGAGCTCTGGCTCGACCCCGGTGTGCACGGCATCGACGGCTTCACCCTCGACTCGATCAAGCTTGCCGGGTACGACCCACATCCGGGCATCAAGGCGCCGATCGCCGTATGACCCGGGCGTGAGCGGGTCCGATGCGCGCCGCGTCACGCTGATCGCCGCGGTGGCGGCCAACGGAGTCATCGGGCGCGACGGCGACCTGGCCTGGCGGTCGAGCGAGGACCTGAGGCGGTTCAAGGCGTTGACGCTGGGCCACGTGCTGGTGATGGGCCGCAAGACGTATGACTCGATCGGCCGAGCGCTGCCCGGGCGTACCACCGTGGTCGTCACCCGGCAGTCGGACTGGGCCGCCGTCGGCGTGCTGGTGGCAGGGTCGGTCGAGGACGCCCTTGCCCGCGCGGCTGTGATCGACCACGAGGTGTTCGTCGCCGGTGGGGGCGAGGTCTATGCCGGTGCGCTGGAGCACGCGACCCGGCTCGAGATCACCCATGTCGACGCCGACCTCGAGGGCGACGTGCACTTTCCTCGGATCGACGCATTGGTCTGGCGCGAGACCGCCCGCGAGCAGCGCGACGGCTTCGCCTGGGTGACGTACGCCCGGTGCTGACGGTGCGCGCGCAGGTGGCAGACCTCGGCGCGGGACGCGCGTCCCCATCGTGAGGTGGCGAGCCGGTAGCGTGGCGGCATGAACCGGACACCGCGTTGCCTCCTGCCGCGCGCCCCCGGGGGCCGTGGCGTGCGTAACTGTCGGATCGCGGCGAGGGAGTCGCGGGGGCCGTGGCGTGCGTAACTGTCGGATCGCGGCGAGGGAGTCGGGGGAGATGTGGGTTTGAGGAATGAATGAGTCGGCAGCGCCCTTCGGTCGAGTGCTGACCGCCATGGTCACACCGTTCGCCGCCGACGGCAGCCTCGACCTGGACGCGGCCGCGCGGGTCGCGACGTACCTCGTTGACAACGGCAACGACGGACTGGTGGTGAGCGGCACCACCGGCGAGAGCCCGACCACCACCGACGACGAGATGGGTCGGCTGCTGTCCGCGGTGGTCGAGGCGGTCGGGCACCGCGCCCATGTGGTGGCCGGAGTGGGTACCAACGACACGGCGCACTCGGTGCACCTTGCCCAGCAGGCCGCCAAGCTCGGCGCCAACGGCGCTCTGGTGGTCACGCCCTACTACTCCAAGCCGCCGCAGGCCGGGATCGTCGCGCACATGCGGGCCTGCGCGGACGTGAGCGATCTGCCGGTCATGGTCTACGACATCCCTGGGCGTACCGGCACCAAGCTCAGCCATGACACCCTGCTCGCCCTCGATGCGCACCCGCGGATCGTCGCGGTCAAGGAGGCGTCAGGCGACCTGTACGCCGGCTCGTGGGTGATGCGCGAGACCGGGCTCGTCTTCTACTCCGGTGACGACGCCCTCAACCTGGCATGGCTGGCCCACGGCGCCGTCGGCATCGTCTCCGTGGTGGCGCACGTCGCTCCCCGGGAGTACGCGGCGATGGTCCGCGCCGCGGTGTCCGGTGACATCGCCGCGGCGCGCGAGATCCACCAGTCGCTGTTGCCGGCCGTGCGCGGCGTGATGACGCGCACCCAGGGCGCCATCACCGCCAAGGCAGGGCTGCAGCTGCTCGGCGTCCTGTCGAACCGCACCACGCGGGCGCCGCTGACCGAGGCTGGCGAGGACGAGGTGGCGCTGCTGCGCCAGGACCTGGCGGCGGCCGGCCTGTTGTGACCAACCGATGACCGAGCACGCCTACGTCATGGAGGAACCCGTCCGATGAGTCACGCGCATCCTGAGCTGTCGGCCCCGCCCAAGCTGGCCAAGGGGACGCTGCGGGTCACGCCGCTCGGTGGGCTCGGTGACGTCGGCCGCAACATGACCGTCTTCGAGTACGCCGGCAAGCTGCTCGTCGTGGACTGCGGAGTGTTGTTCCCGGAGGATCACCAACCGGGGGTCGACCTGATCTTGCCCGACTTCGAGTCGATCCGGGACCGGCTCGCAGACATCGTCGGCATCGTGTTGACGCACGGGCACGAGGACCACATCGGCGGCGTGCCGTACCTCCTGCGCGAACGCGGCGACATCGGGCTGATCGGTTCCCGGCTGACACTGGCCCTGCTCGACGCGAAGCTGCGGGAGCACCGGCTCAAGGAGGTGCCGCGCACCGTCGTGGCCGAGGGGGAGCGATTGACGCTCGGGCCGTTCGACCTCGAGTTCGTCGCGGTGAACCACTCGATCCCGGACGCCCTCGCGGTGGCCATCCGCACGGACGCGGGCACCGTGCTGCACACCGGCGACTTCAAGATGGACCAGTTGCCACTCGACGGACGCATCACCGACCTGCGTGCGTTCGCCAGGCTCGGCGAAGCCGGTGTCGACCTGTTCATGGTCGACTCGACCAACGCCGACGTGCCGGGGTTCACCACGGCGGAACGCGACATCGCGCCGATGCTGGACCGCGTCTTCGCCTCGAGCGAGCAGCGCGTGGTGGTGGCCTGCTTCGCCTCCCACGTGCACCGCGTCCAGCAGGTCATGGACGCCGCGGTCGCGCACGGACGCAAGGTGGCCTACATCGGACGCTCGATGATCCGCAACATGGCGATCGCGCACGACCTCGGCTACCTGCGGGTGCCGCCGGGCGTACTCGTGGATGGTCGGGAGATCGGCAACTACAAGCCCGAGGAGATCGTGCTCGTGTCGACCGGTTCGCAGGGCGAGCCGATGGCCGCTCTGTCCCGGATCGCCGCTGGGACCCACGACTCCGTCCGGATCCAGCCTGGTGACACGGTGGTGCTCGCGTCCAGCCTAATCCCCGGCAACGAGAACGCCGTCTACCGCGTGATCAACGGGCTGACTCGCTGGGGTGCGCGAGTCGTGCATAAGGGCAACGCGTTGGTGCACGTGTCCGGGCATGCGAGCGCCGGCGAGCTGCTGTACTGCTACAACATCGTGCGGCCGCGCAATGTGATGCCGGTGCACGGCGAGATCCGCCACCTGCACGCGAACGCGGCCCTCGCACTGGCGACCGGCGTACCTCCGAAGCGGGTCGTCGTGGCCGAGGACGGCGTCTGCGTTGACCTCGCCAACGGCAAGGCGCGGGTGTCGGGCAAGGTCGACTGCGGGTACGTCTTCGTCGACGGCTCGTCGGTCGGAGACATCACCGAGTCGGAGCTGAAGGACCGTCGCATCCTCGGCGAGGAAGGCTTCATCTCCGTCATCGTCGTCGTCGACTCGGTCACCGCCAAGATCGTCAGTGGGCCCGAGATCCATGCCCGCGGCTTCGCCGAGGACGAGGGGGTCTTCGACACCATCCGGCCACAGCTCGAGGACGCGCTGAACGTCGCCGTTCGCGACGGGGTCACCGACAGCTATCAACTGCAGCAGATCATCCGGCGCACAGTCGGTCGCTGGGTGTCCGGCAAGATCCGCCGGCGCCCCATGATCATCCCGGTCGTCCTCGAAGCCTGACCCCATCCGCCGGTCCGCGGGTTTTGGCCCGGCGGTCCGCGGTTTGTGGCCCGCCCGTCCGCGGGTTTTGGCCTGCCGGTCCGCGGGTTTTGGTCCGCCGGTCCGCGGGCTTCGGCCCGCCGGTTGTTCAGGCGCGGTTGCCCAGCTCGGCTGACCGCTCGTCCATGGTCGGCTCGGCAGGGGGCATGCGTACCGGCTCACGCAGGTCGCGGACCCCGACCACCGTCATGCGGCCGAGTGCGAGCGCCGCGAGGAAGACCACGACGACTCCCAGCCCGGTGAAGAACCCGATCTGCTCCACCGTCACGTCCAACGTGCTACTGCCGGCTGGCGCGCCCGCTGCCGGTACGCCGCCGTTCCACAGCATGCTGACAGCCGGCCCGATGGCGAACCAGGCGCCCGCGACCGCGGCCAGCCAGCCGCCGAACACCGCGACCATGCGGTTCGCGCTGCCGAGCAGGCACAACCCGCCGAGGATGACGGCGGCGGCCGGAAGGATCTCCAACCACAACCGGCCCACGGTGTAGTGCCACGCCGTGTCCGGTGTGTAGGCGTACCCGAACTCCGGCCCCACGAACGGGATGATCCCGCCCCAGATGCCGAGCAGAACGAGCACGATCCCGCTGAAGGCCCCCTTGGTACGCGGGACATGCGTTCGCTCCCACATGCCGACGTGGAAGCCCGTGTGACTTGTGGTAGTCATTGTGACCATCTCACTTCGCGCTACCGTGCCGGACCAGGACGATCCGACCCGTCGCTTCCAGTATCACCTGATAGCGCAAAGTCGCAGGTCGAGCCGCAGCGGGCCCCGCGGCGGCCCGGGCCCCGTGGGTGGTTCTGGGTGTGGTCCTGCCCGGCCGGCGGCCGACGAAACAATCGACATTGCCGCGGCCGGGGCGACCCCGTTGTCGATTCTTTCGTGGCGGGCCCGCCACGGGTGTTCGGCGTGGGACACGTGTGGCGGATGGGACAAACGGTTAGCCTCACGGCATGGCGACCCGCACGTCTTCCCCACCGCGGTCGCGCGGCTCTAAGAGCACGCGTTCGCGGTCGTCCGGTAGCCAGGCCCGACGATCCACGTCGAGTCGGAGTCGATCGTCCTCACGGCGTCGGCCCGCTCGGCGGCCGCGCACCGGTCCTGGCCTGATCGGTCGCGCCGTCGCCGCCCTCGGCCACGGGATCGCCGCTGTGTGGCTCGGGATCGCCCACGGCCTCGGCTACCTCGCACGAAGGCTCGGTGGCGTCGCGCGTGACCTCGACCCGCAGCAGCGCCGAGACGGGCTGGGGCTCGCCTACATCGGCATCGGCGTCATCGTGGCGGCTGCCGTCTGGTGGGACATGCCGACCGCCGTCGGTCGCGGGATTCGTACCGTCGTGGCCGGGTCCGTAGGCGTCCTGGGCTGGTCCGTGCCGTTGCTGATGCTCGTGCTCGCCTGGCGGACGCTGCGCCACCCAGACCGAAACGGTCCCCCGGGGCGGCAGGTCATCGGCTGGCTGGCACTCGCCGCCGGCGTCCTGGGCCTGGTGCATCTCGCCCACGGGCTGCCGCGTCCGTCGGGCGGCGAGGAGGCGATGCGGCAGGCCGGAGGCGCCATCGGGTACGTCGTCTCGGCCGTGCTCGTTGGACTGTTCCGCACCGATGTGGTCGCGATCCCGCTGTTGGCGCTGCTCAGCTGCTTCGGCCTGCTGGTGGTGACGGCGACGCCGGTCCACGCGATCCCCGAGCGCCTGCACAGGGCGCGCGACCGGCTGCTCGGTCGGTCCACCACCGGCGGCGAGGCGGACCCCGAGGCCGACGCGTCGCAGCCCCTCGAACCTCTCAATAGCAGGCGTCCTCGCCGTCGCGTCGGCTCATTGACCGACGACGAGCCCACCAGCGGCGACACGCCGTACGACTCGCCGGTGCTGACCGCGGACGGGACGCCGGCGGCTCACTTGGGCGACGGGTCCGCGGACGCGGCCGGCGACGCGGCGGTCCAGCCGCCGCCCCACTCGCCGCTGCCCGGTCGAGCCGAGCAGTTGGCGCTGTCCGGAGACGTCGTCTACACGTTGCCCAGTGGTGACGTGCTCAAGCAGGGCAGCCCGCACAAGCCGCGCTCTGCCGCCTCGGACGCCGTGGTGGAGTCCCTCACCGAAGTGCTCGAGCAGTTCGCCATCGACGCGCAGGTGACCGGCTACACCCGCGGCCCCACCGTGACGAGGTACGAGGTCGAGCTGGGCCTGGCGGTGAAGGTGGAGAAGGTCACCGCGCTGAGCAAGAACATCTCGTACGCGGTCGCCTCCGCGGAGGTGCGGATCCTGTCGCCCATCCCGGGCAAGTCCGCGATCGGCATCGAGATCCCCAACGTGGACAAGGAGATGGTGTCGCTCGGCGACGTGCTGCGCTCGCCGCAGATGCGCGGCGATCACCACCCCATGGTGGTGGGCCTCGGCAAGGACGTCGAGGGCCGCTTCGTCATCGCCAACCTCGCCAAGATGCCGCACCTGCTCGTCGCCGGCGCCACCGGCTCCGGCAAGTCCAGCTTCATCAACTCGATGGTCTCGTCGTTGCTGATGCGCTCCACGCCCGACGACGTGCGGATGATCATGGTGGACCCGAAGCGGGTCGAGCTCACCGCTTACGAAGGCATCCCGCACCTGATCACGCCGATCATCACCAGCCCCAAGAAGGCCGCCGAGGCGCTGGCGTGGGTCGTACGTGAGATGGACCTTCGCTACGACGACCTCGCGCAGTTCGGGTTCCGGCACGTCGACGACTTCAACAAGGCGGTACGCGCCGGGAAGGTGACCGTCCCCCCGGGCAGCGAGCGCGTGCTGTCGCCGTACCCCTATCTGCTCGTCGTGGTCGACGAGCTCGCCGACCTCATGATGATCGCGCCCCGTGACGTGGAGGACGCCATCGTCCGCATCACCCAACTCGCGCGGGCAGCCGGGATCCACCTCGTGCTCGCCACCCAGCGGCCGAGCGTCGACGTCGTCACCGGCTTGATCAAGGCCAATGTGCCCAGCAGGTTGGCATTCGCGACCTCGTCGCTGGCCGACAGCCGGGTGATCCTCGACCAGCCGGGCGCCGAGAAGCTGGTCGGACAGGGTGACGGGCTGTTCCTGCCGATGGGGGCGTCCAAGCCGATGCGCCTGCAGGGAGCGTGGATCACCGAGGCCGAGGTGCATGCGTTGGTCAAGCACTGTAAGGACCAGCTGACGCCGATCTACCGCGACGACGTAACCGCTCCGCAGCAGGCGAGGCGTGAGCTCGACGACGACATCGGCGACGACCTCGACCTTGTCGTCGCTGCGGTCGAGTTGGTGGTGTCCACGCAGTTCGGGTCCACGTCGATGCTCCAGCGCAAGCTGCGGGTCGGATTCGCCAAGGCAGGAAGGTTGATGGACATCCTCGAGTCCCGCGGCATCGTCGGTCCGAGCGAGGGCTCCAAGGCCCGTGACGTACTCATCAAGCCCGACGACCTCGACGAGGTCCTGGCGACGTTGCAGGGGGAGTGAGGCCCGTGGCGCCTTCGCAGACCGAGCCAGCGGCGAACTTCGAGGTACGACGACAGGGCGGGCTGTTCGGCTTCGTCGGCTTGGCGGCGACCGCGACTGCGGTGGCCTACGCCTGGCGGAGCGGCACGAACGTCAGCACGGTGGGATGGCTGGTCGCTGCCGTTCTCGCTGTCGTCGCCGTTGCGAACCTGCGCGCGTGGGCGCTCGCCCGTACGCCCCTGCTGGTGGCCGATGAGCACGGCCTGCGGCTGCGGCGTGGGCACACGTGGGTGGGTCTGCCCTGGACCGAGATCGACGAGCTCGTGATCCTGCCGAGACGGGGGTTGCTCCGCGACGGCGCGTTGACGGTCAGGACAGCTGGCCGATCGTTCATGCTGCCCCTGGGTCTGGCGGCCGCGGCTTCTGCCGACGACCCGGCGGGGACCCTGCAATCGTTGGCCGACGGGCGCGCAGAGGTTCGAACGGACCTGGCCGCCGCGGCGCCTGAGCTTGGGCCGATGCCTGACGATGTGGCCGCCCTTGACGATGAACCCGTGCCTGACTGTTCACCCGGGGACGCCCCGCGCGAACCGGAGCCGGAGCCCGATCCACCTCCCGACGGAGTCTACGCGCCAGTCGCTCGCGCGGCCGGAGGCGTGGACAACGAAGGCGGCGTGGACCAACCGAGCTTCATCCCGGCGCGTCCTCAGCTGGCTGCGCTGCGCCGCGCCACCCGGGCGGTGACCACACCAGTGGCGTCCGCCGGACGCGCCACCCGCGCCCAGGTGCGTCGGGACGGGCCGGCGACGTTCGGGATGCTGGCGCTGCAAGGCGACCCGGCCGAGCTGCCGGAGGTCAAGGAGCTGCGCGGCACGCAGGGCCGGGTCGGCCTGGTGATCGAGCAGATCGCCACACCCCTCGACAAGTCCCAGGTCGGAATCTCGACAGATCCGGCGGCCGAACCCACGGCGGCCGAACCCACGGCGGCCGAACTCACGGCGGCCGAGCCCATGCAGGAACCCGTCGAACCGGCGCCGCGGCTGATCGGCGACACCCTGGCCATGGCACGCCAGCGGCTCCGTCTCGACGTCGACGCCCTGGCCGAACGTACCCGGATCCGGCCGCACGTGATCGAGGCGATGGAGGCGGACGACTTCAGTGCCTGCGGGGGAGACTTCTACGCACGTGGCCATCTGAGGGCCGTTGCCCGCACCCTTGGCATCGACGGGACCGACCTGGTCGCGGTGTACGACCGGAGCTTCGCCGCCGAGCCGATCAACGCACGGCAGGTGTTCGAGGCCGAGCTGGCCCAGGGTCGGTCGTCTACCGTCCGCTTGGCGCGAGGGGGACCCAACTGGGCCGCGTTGATCGGCGTCGTGCTGGTGCTGGCTCTCCTCTGGGGGGTAGCCAGGGTGATGACCTCCACGTCGGGCGGCACCGGACTCCCCGCGACTGGACACCCCGGCGCCCGCGCGGGCGTCGCACCGATCGATCCGGGCCGGTTCGCCGGGCTCGGCGGGGGTCGGGACGTGGCGGTCACCCTGCACGCGACCGCCGACAGCCGGGTCGTTGTCACGGCTGCCGACGGGAGCCTGGTCTGGCGCGGTGTGATCCGCGCCGGCCAGAGTCGGCACTGGTCGGCGCCCGGGCCGGTCAGAGTCGTGGCCGCCCACGGTGCCGCCGTGAGCGCCGCCGTGGACGGTACGCAGCGCGGGCCGCTCGGTCCGGGACCGCACCGCGCAGTCGCGTCGCTCGGCCGCCGCTGACCGACGGGATCGCCCGGGTTCGACCCGGCATCTCACCTCGAAACGCACGAGAGCCTATCGGATCGCAGGAGATCGGCGGCGGCATCCGCGCCGCGGTACGGCCGAGCTGCGCGCCCTAGACTGACTCACCGCCATGACTCCCCGATCCGTCCCCCCCGACCCCGGCGCGACCAGCGTCGCGCTGGTGACGCTGGGGTGCGCACGCAACGAGGTCGACTCGGAGGAGCTTGCCGCGAGGCTCGAGCAAGGCGGCTTCCGTCTGGTCGAGGACCCGGTCGACGCCGGTGCCGTCCTCGTCAACACCTGCGGTTTCGTCGAGGCCGCCAAGAAGGACTCGATCGACACCCTGCTGGCCGCCGCCGACCTCAAGGGCGACGGGGCCACCCGCGCGGTGGTCGCTGTCGGCTGCCTGGCCGAGCGTTACGGCACAGATCTGGCCACCTCGCTACCCGAGGCCGACGCCGTGCTCGGGTTCGACGACTACCCCGACATCGCCGGCCGTCTGACTTCGATCCTCGCCGGCACGCCGCATATCGCGCATGTGCCGCGGGACCGGCGCACCCTGCTGCCGATCTCCCCGGTCGACCGCGGCGCCTCGACCCGGCCCGTGCCCGGTCACCGGGTCGCGCAGCCCGACCTCCCGGAGCGGGTACGCCCGGCTTCGGGCCCCCCAGCGGCGCGCAGACGCCTCGGCAGCTCGCCGGTAGCACCGCTGAAGCTGGCATCCGGTTGCGACCGCCGCTGCACGTTCTGCGCGATCCCGTCCTTCCGGGGATCGTTCGTCTCCCGTCGCCCGGCCGATGTGCTCACCGACGCACGGTGGCTCGCCTCGCAGGGCGTACGCGAGCTGTTCGGCGTCAGCGAGAACTCCACGTCCTACGGCAAAGACCTCGGCGACGTGCGGCTGATGGAGTCGCTGCTCCCCGCATTGGCGGCGGTGGACGGCATCGAGCGCGTCCGCCTGTCGTACCTCCAGCCGGCCGAGACGAGGCCGAGCCTGGTCGAGGCGATGACGTCGACCCCCGGCGTGGTGCCGTACTTCGACCTGTCCTTCCAGCACGCGTCCGCCCCGGTGCTGCGGTGGATGCGACGGTTCGGTGATGCCGAGCGCTTCCTCGACCTGGTCATGTCCGTCCGTGCCCTTGCCCCGACCGCCGGTGTACGCAGCAACGTCATCGTGGGCTTCCCGGGCGAGACCGAGAGCGACGTCGCGACGCTGCTCGACTTCCTGTCCGCGGCCGGACTGGACGCGATCGGGGTCTTCGGTTACTCCGACGAGGACGGCACCGAAGCGGCCGCCCTGCCGGGCAAGCTGGCCGCGGATGAGATCCGGGCGAGGGTCGAGCAGGTCGCCGGACTAGCCGACGAGCTGGTCAGCCAACGCGCCGAGCAACGACACGGCGAGGTCGTGGACGTACTCGTCGAACGCGTTGACGACGACGGGGCACACGGTCGTGCGGCGCACCAGGGGCCGGACGTCGACGGCACCACCCTCGTCACCGGTCTGCCGCACTCGGTGGCGGTAGGCGATCTCGTGCGCGGCCGGGTCACCGGCAGCGACGGCGTCGACCTGGTTGCCGACCACGACGCGTCTGTGGCGGTCTGACCCGACATGGGCTCCGATCCCACCACTGACTCCGCCCCGAGCAACTTCAACATCGCCAACGGGCTGACGCTGCTGCGCCTGCTTCTGGTTCCGATCTTCGGGTGGCTGCTGCTCGAGGACGGCGGCGACTCGGACGTCCTGCGCATTGCTGCCTTCGTCGTCTTCGCCGTGGCCGCCTTCACCGACCGGATCGACGGTGACATCGCTCGCCGGCGCAACCTTGTGACGGACGTGGGCAAGCTGGTCGACCCGATCGCCGACAAGGCGCTGACCGGCATGGCGTTCATCGGGTTGTCGATCCTCGGTGAGCTCGCCTGGTGGGTCACGATCGTGGTGCTCGTGCGGGAGTGGGGCGTCACCGCCCTGCGGTTCTGGGTGATCAGGTACGGCGTGATCCCCGCAAGCCGCGGAGGCAAGTTCAAGACCGGGCTGCAGAGCCTGGCCCTGGGGGCGTACGTCCTGCCGTTGCCATGGTGGTTGCACGACGTCGCCGAGGCGGTGATGGCCGTTGCCGTCGTCGTGACGGTCGTCACCGGCGTCGACTACGTGTTCCGCGCCCTGGCCCTGCGCCGCAAGGACGCCCAGGCGTGACCGCCGGCTCTGTGTCCGACCCTGTGTCCGACCCTCTGTCCGACCCTCTGTCCGACCCTCTGTCCGACCCTGTGGCCGCGCCTGTGGCCGCCGCTGTCGTTGACACACTCCGCAGGGGTGGGGGCACGGTCGCCACCGCCGAGTCGCTCACCGGGGGCCTGTTGTGCTCCGCGCTGATCTGCGTGCCCGGCGCGTCCGAGGTGGTACGCGGCGGCGTCGTGGCGTACGCGGCGGACGTCAAGGTCTCGGTGCTCGGTGTGGACGGCGGGGTCGTCGAGCGGCACGGCACGGTGGCGGCGGAGACCGCGGCGGCCATGGCTGTCGCGGCGCGGGACCGGTTCGACGCCACCTGGGGGGTCAGCACGACGGGAGTCGCCGGTCCCGACCGGTCGGAGGGCAAGGACGTGGGCACGGTGTTCGTGGCGGTCGCCGGCCCTGACGGGGTGTCCGCGACGGCCCTGTCGTTGTCCGGGGACCGCGCCCGTATCAGGGCGGAGACGGTGGCGCAGGCCTTGTCGGTGCTCCTGCCTAGGCTGACGACGTGACGGTGCGGGGTCGCCGGGCGATGGAAGCAATCCCGGATCGGCAGTGTTGGACCCCCTGCGGCCTGCCGCCGGGGTACCGTTGCCGTCACGGGCGCCCGTGGGTGGGCCACTGGCGCCGACCGACGAGGCGTACCGAGTGGAGGTGCAGTCCATGATCGCGTTGCGCACACTGATCGGTGAGGTGCTGCGCGGCCAGCGCATGCGCCAGGGCCGGACCCTGCGGCAAGTGTCCGCGGACGCGCGCGTCAGCCTGGGCTACATCTCCGAGGTCGAGCGAGGTCAGAAGGAGGCCAGCTCCGAGCTGCTCGCCGCGATCTGCGAGGCCCTGGAGGTGCCGATGTCACGGGTGCTGTCCGAGGTCAGCGAGCGGATGGCCGTGCACGAGCGAGCGGCTGGAGTCGACACTCCCCTTGCCACGGGCCTGGCCGCGGGTGGACTGGCCGCAGTGCCACTTCCGGTGCGCGTCGACACCGACGTCGTCGCCGCGGCCTGACACTCGACGTCACCGCTGGTCGACACTTGATGTCACCGCTGGCCGACGCGTGACGTCGGCGCTGCTACGCGTGACGTCGGCGCTGCTACGCGTGACGTCACCGCTGCTGACGTGCGACGTCGCTGCTGCCTGACCACAGCCCCGCCCGGCTCGCGCTATCGGCGACCGTCTCCCGGCTTCACACGCCGAAGGTACCGCGGAATCGGGCATATCGGGCGCGGATTGGTACCGCTGGCGGGTGAAGCGGGGGGCGCGCCCACCATAAGCCAGAACCGGGTCCCATCCCGATCGGACCCAGGCCCCCGCGGGGTCGCGCCCGCGCCGGTCAGGAACGCAGACGCAGCCCGCGTGGGGTGGCGTGGAATCCGGCATCGGCCAGTGCCTGGGCGAGCGCACTCGCCCGCACGTCGGCACCGTCGACCCGCTCGACCGTCAGCTTGCCCAGCGCGCCTGCGCGTACGGCCGCAGCCAGCGCATCGGCTGCCGGGCGCAGGGTCTGCGCGTCGTCGGTGAACGTCAGCAGTGTGCGCCCCCCTCGCTCGACGTAGAGCGTCAACGCGCCCTCCACGAGCACCACCAACGCGCCTGCCTTGCGCCCAGGCCGGTGGCCAGCCGACGCGGTCGGCGACGACGGGTCCGGGCGGTCCGGCCACGCAAGCGCGGCGCCGTACGGGTTGGCCGGGTCGGTCGCGGCCAGCGTGACCACCGCCGGTGACTTGGCCGGCGGGTCCTCGGCCCGGGCGAACGTCCGCAGCCGGTCCACGGAGCCGCTCGTACCGAACTGGGCAGCGCCGAGCGCGCCGACGAAGTAACCGCGGCGGCACCGACCCGCGTCCTCGAAGGCGGTCAGCACCTTGTAGACACCGGCGAAGCCGCCGACGATCCGTTCGGCGGCGACCGCCCCACGGGTGACTACGCCGTGCCGTCCCAGCAGCAGCTCTGCCGTGGCGGTGGCCCGTCGGGTGGGATCGGTGTCGCGCACCGGCAGCAGCGACCACCGGCCCGCTGCGGTGGCCGGGCCGGTACGACTGGGCATACGACTGGGCATACGACTGGGCAGCGGTGCGCGACCGGTTGAGGCCCGGCCCAGCCCCGAGCGCCGCGCGCTACGACCACGCGGCGTCGGCACTCGGGCGCGGTGTGCGGACCGGCCCGATCGGGTGAGGGTACGCAGCGGGCCTAGGGTGTCGTTCGTGAGACGGCCGGCCCACACCAGATCCCACAGTGCCGCGTGCAGCTGCCGGTCATCGGTCGAGCCGATCGCGTCGGACAGCTGCCGGAAGAAATAGGCGCCGCCGGCGTTCAGTGCCTCCAGGATCTGCTCGTGCACGGCCCCCAGCTCCTGGTCGACGTCGACCAGGAGCTG
>JBOHDX010000070.1:0-6878 GCA_050700835.1 Nocardioidaceae bacterium | reverse complement strand
CACACCGAAGAGCACCTCGACGCCGTCGCCGAGGAGCTCAACGACCGGCCCCGCAAACGCCTACAGTTCAAGAAGCCGATCGAGATGATCGGACCACTGCTGTTGCGATGACCGCCAGAATCCGCCGTTCGGCTTGCGGGGCGTTTGCACCTGGCGCTGCGGTCCTGCTCGGCGCGCAGTCATGGTCGCTCAGCAGCGATGATGATCGTGTCGTCCCGGAGTTGCCTCGTCATGCCAGTTCACCTCAACCCGAACAGGAGAGACGTTGAAGTTCCTTCTCACGTCCGGTGGCATCACCAATTCCAGCATCCGCGCTGCGCTGGTCGACCTGCTGGGCAAGCCGATTGCTGATTCCTCAGCCCTGTGCATCCCCACGGCGCAATGGGGTCATCCGATGTGTGGGCCAACCTCGGTGCGCGGCTTCGTCGCCGGTCTGCCGCCTTGGGGTGGCATGACCTCGCTGGAGTGGAAGTCCCTGGGTGTCCTCGAGCTCACCGCGCTACCCAGCATCGGCGAGGAGCGGTGGGTTCCGTGGGTGCGGGAGGCCGATGTCCTGCTGGTCGACGGCGGCGATGCGACCTACCTGTGCCATTGGATGCGGCAGTCCGGACTGGCAGATCTCCTCTCGTCATTGACGGAGACGGTCTGGGTGGGAGTGAGCGCCGGCAGCATGGTCATGACTCCCCGCATCGGTGCCGACTTCGTGAACTGGCCGTCCGCGCCGGATGACCGGGCGTTGGGTCTCGTCGACTTCTCGATCTTTCCGCACCTGGACGTCTTCCCGACCAACACCCTCGCGCAGGCAGATCCGTGGGCCGCCGAGATCGCGGGTCCGGCGTACGCCATCGACGACGAGACGGCCCTCAGGGTCGTCGAGGGCGCCGTGGACGTCGTTTCGGAGGGTGTGTGGAAGCGATTCCCGACGTGACGATGGGATCGCGGAGCGTGCCCGTACGGCGGATGGGACAGCGATGGACACGAGCATCGGGCGCACGGGGCCTTGCGCTTGACAGTCATGCGGGAGCCGATATGACGTGCCTTCGGTCGACGTCGTTCGGAGGTGTGGCGAGCGGGACCTGGAGTGGCCATCCTCGACGGGTTCTGCGCGCGCCTACCTCAAAACGATTCCGTTCGGACGGTGGTCAGGTCACGCTGGGAACGACAGGATGAGGAACATGTTCATCGACACGATCTCCGAACCGGACGCCGAGGGCCTCCTGGCCGAGTTCTACCAGCTGCAGAGAGGTGCGTGGGGCTTCCTTCCGAACTACGCGGCCGCTTTCTCGACGCGGCCAGAGGTTGCGATGGCCTGGAGTGTCTTGAACACGTCTGTGCGCGACGGGATGGATCGCCGCCGTTTCGAGATCGCTACGATCGGCGCAGCCAGGGCGCTGCGTTCGACTTACTGCACCGCTGCGCACTCGAAGTTCCTCCGGGAGGCGTGTGACGACGAGGCCACCATGATCGCGATCGCCGAGGACCCGAGCGGGGCAGGCCTGAGCGATCAGGACCGGGTTGTCTATGAGTTCGCGGCGCGCGTGGCGGAGGACGCAACATCGATCGAGCAGAGCGATGTCGACCTGCTGCGCGACCACGGGCTCAGTGACGGCGACGTCGCGGACGTCGTCTTCGCAGCGGCCGCCCGGTGCTTCTTCACCCGTGTCCTGGACGGGCTCGGTGCGCTGCTCGACGTTGAGACGGCCGCAGCGTTCACGCCGGACATCCTCGAGTCGATGATCGTTGGACGCCCCGCCGCCGCAAATTAGGCCAAGGCCAGGGTCATCGCGTCACCTCGAGATCCGCTGTGTTTAGGTCAGCGCCGTGTAGCAGGCAAGGGACGTATCCAACTCTCATCCGCACCCAGTGTCCGCTGGGTCGAGCTCCGTGCGTCCGATCTTCGAATCGTTAGTCCACCGCGGCCGGTGTGGGGTCAAGGAGAAAGGTGTCATCCAGGTCGGCCTGGCAGTTGGGGCACTTTTCGGCTGGTGCAACCACCATGTGGCGACAGTGCGCGCAGTGGAGGGTTCGGCGTCCGAGGGTATGCGCGGTCCAGAGGCCCGCGAACTGGCTGTGTTCGAAACCATCGCGTTGTTGTGCCTGAACGGCATGGCGATGAGCGTGATCGAGGCTCGGCTGTTGCCGCATCGGTCCCTACGCGAGGCCGTCGTGGCCTTCCATGGCATGTGCGAGGGTCTCGCCGGCGTCGAGCTTCGCGGCCGCGTCTCAGCCGACCTCGATCCCGAACACCTGTGGCGAGAGTCTTTTGCCGCACTCCTGACAGACTTCAACACCTGATCGGCCACGGCGCCATCGCGTAAGGGCGCGGAACTGCGCATTTCAGCCGCGCAGATCGCACGTTCTGCCCTGCGTCTTTGTGGGCTATGCAGCGGCGGGGCCTCGCTTCGCCTGCGCCGGAACCATCCCGTATGACGAACTGCAACGGGAACGCCGCTGGTTCGCCGGCGCGATCTGTTCCGCGCGTCCCGCAAGACCGGTCCGAAGTGGTTCCCGGTGGACGGCGACCGGACTCTCGCACTCGTCACCACCGGCACCGGGCTTTCGTACGTGGGGCGCATCGGCCCAGACAAGGTGGCGCCCTCCGAGCTGACGTGGTGGCGACCGGCTTGCCGCGGCGGGGGCTCCGGTCATGGGCCGGCACCGGGTTTGATGAGCTGGACGCTGATCAGGTACGCCTTCGCCGGGTCGTCCATGTGTTGACGGGGGGCGGTCGCCGGGGTTGGCTGGGTCCGGGCGGGGGCGGTCAGTCACCGTCTGGGTGCATCTCGCGGCGCTGGGTGCATGTTGTGCTGGGCGCGCGTGGTGTTTGGGTGGCTCGGGAGTGTGGGTTTGTGACTATCGAGCATGTCGTCGTGCTGTGCCTGGAGAACCGCTCGTTCGATCACATGTTGGGTTTTCTTGCCCATCCCGATCCCAGCTTTGACGGGCTGCGGGGCGGCGGGTTCGACAATCCTGGTTGGGACGGCGGGCCTCGGGTACCCGCGAGCTCGGATGCGAAGCCGGTGCTGCCGTTTGGGCCGGACCACTCCCACGATGCGGTGATGGGCCAGCTCGCCGGCACCGGTGCCGGCGGGGCCGAGGGGCCACCGAACCAGGGGTTCGTGACCAGCTATGAGCGGACCGGGCGTGGGCTCGCCCCGCCCGGTCGTGGCGGCCTGCTGGGCGCGTTCGTGGACCGGCTGCGCGGGAAGCCGTCGGCACCGGTGGTCGCGGATGGGCGGGGACCGTTGGTGATGCGCTGCCAGAGCCCCGGGCAGGTTCCGGTGCTGAGCCGGTTGGCGTTGGAGTTCGCCGTCTGCGACCGGTGGTTCTGCTCGGTGCCGGGTGAGACGTGGCCGAACCGCAACTATCTGCACGCCGCCACCTCCGACGGCGAGACTGACATCGAGATCCGCCCCTACACCAACCGGACGATCTTCGAGCTGCTGGAGGCACACGGCGCGCGCTGGCGCATCTACCACGACGACACCCCGCAGGTGTGGGCGTTTCCGCGGCTGTGGGACACCCCCGAGCGGCACGGCAACTGGTTCCCGTTCTCCCGGTTCGCGACACACGTGGCGGCTGGTGACCTGGCCAGCTACTCGTTCATCGAACCCAACCACCGACCCGCGCTGCACACGCTGGACCACACGGCCGGCCTGGGCGGCAGCCCGGATGTGAGCAACAGTCAGCATCCGGAGAACAACCTGGTCTCGGACGCCGGCTACGACGGCTTCGACGCTGGCACCGACACCGACTTCGCCCGCGGTGAGGGCCTGATCGCGCAGGTCTACGAGGCGTTGCGAGCGAATCGGAGGCTGTTCGCCACCACGATGCTGCTGATCACCTACGACGAGCACGGCGGCCTGTACGACCATGTGGCGCCGCCGAGTGGTGTGCCGGCCCCCGGCGGGGGCAGCGGCCTGCTCGGTCGGCTGGCGGATGCCTTGTGGCATCGGCGGGCGCACCGGTTCGACTTCACCATGCTGGGCCCGCGGGTGCCCGCGGTGATCGTGTCGCCGCTGATCGAGCCGGGCACCGTGATCCACCAGGTCCACGACCACGCCAGCGTGCCGGCCACCCTGCGGCACCTGTTCGCCCCCCAAGCCGCGCCGCTGACCCGACGCGACGCCTGGTCCGCCCCGTTCCACCAGTCGGCCACCCGAGACACCCCACGTACCGACCTGCCCGACCTGTCGAGCCATCTTCGCGCGAGGTCTGCAGCCCCCTCCGGCCCGGCGCCGGCGACATCGTCAGGGGAACCGTCACCGGTCCTCGCGGGCGGAGGGCACGTCCCGGCCTACTACGTCGACTTCATCAAACAGGCCGACCGGGTCCGCAAACGGCTACGCCGTGTGGGTGAACCCGAAGCCCGCACCATCCCCACGCGTGCGGGCATCCAGGCCGCCGTGCAGACCAGCGACGCCTTCACCCAAGCCGCACATCGACACCGGCACCAGTCCTGACTCATGACGACGCCGCGGCGTTCGAAACCCACCAGCAGCCCGACGACCTGGGAGATCCTCCCGACGTGATCGGGAAGGCGCCCCTCGTTACCAGGAATGGTGCGACCACATGGTGTGTCTGCACTGGAACACTCACGTCCTGGAGACGGACATGCCCGATCGATCACTCAAGGCCCTCGTCACACTGAGCGTCGTGCTCGGCGTCGCTGAGATCGCCGACACGGTTGTCATCATGAAGGAGAACTACAAGGACAGCTTCCCGGAAGGGGCGGTTGCGTTCGGCCTGTTCTTCCTGCTGGGCGCGTGGCTGTTGCGCCGCCGCCGGGTCACGATCGGGGCGGTGCGCGACGTGCCCTCGAGGTCGTCCGCGCCTACACCTGGTTCGACGAGGGAAGCAGGGCTGCGATCAGGGCGTCCCCGATGAACTCGCCGTAGCGCTTGACGGACCAGCGGGATTTGACGACGAGCAGGTCATAGAGCTCCGCCGAGCTGTAGGTCCAGAGGATGTCGGTGGCCCGGGCGAGGCCGATTCCTGGTCGCAGCCAGCCGCGTTGCTGCAGGCGGCGGGCGTTGTGGCGCATCCGGGTGCGGTGCTGGGCTTCGGCGTCCGCGAGCAGCACAGCCATGTCTGGATCGGTGGCCGCAGCTCCCCGGACGAGCAGCAGGATGGGAGCCACCTCGGGCGCGACCTCGGTGGTGAACGTTCCCCACCCTCGCAGCACGCGGACCGGGTCGGTCTCGGTCGAGCTGAGCAGGTCCGAACGCTCTGGGGCGGGGACCGGGCCGCGGCCGCCCAGCCCGCGTTCCCACAGAGCGCGCACGATGCCCGACTTCCCCCCAAACGCCTTGTAGACGGTTTCGACGGACGTCCCGGCCCCGCTGGCGATCCGCGCCACCGTGGTTGCCGCATAGCCGTGTTCGAGGAACTCTCGTCCCGCGGTGTCGAGGATCATGCTCTGTGTCTGCGCCGCTTGGGCGCGGCGACGGCTGGCGTCGTACCGCCGCTTGGTCTTGACTTCCACGACATTCCGTTCCATCGTTGTGGATCAAATATAGGCGACTGTATCAGTTGACGATGAGGGCACATGTCAAACACGGTGAAGGTGGTCGAGCGGCTCCTGGCTGCGACCAGCGAACACGACATCGACGCACTCGTGGAGTGCTTCGCTTCGGACTACGTCAACGAGACCCCGGCCCATCCGCAACGCGGCTTCGGCGGACGCGACCAGGTCCGCCGGAACTGGACGGCGATCTTCGCCGGCGTACCAGACATCACTGCTCGGGTGAAGGCGAGCGCCATCGACGGGAGCTGGGTCTGGACCGAGTGGGAGATGGGCGGGACTCGGCGCGACGGTGCGCCCCACGCCATGGCCGGCGTCATCATCTTCGACGTTCGCGACGACCACATCGTCTCTGCCCGGTTCTACCTGGAGCCGGTCGAGGTGACGAGCGGTGACGTGAACGCAGCAGTCGAGCGAGCCATGGAGGGACGCACGCCATGATCCTCGTCGCCGGCGGCACCGGAAGACTGGGTCGCGAGGTCGTCACCAG
Organism: Nocardioidaceae bacterium; assembly: GCA_050700835.1. Taxonomy (GTDB): domain Bacteria; phylum Actinomycetota; class Actinomycetes; order Propionibacteriales; family Nocardioidaceae; genus JBOHDX01. Next base: position 864 of record JBOHDX010000070.1, on the reverse strand, counting down.
GCTGACCGCTTCGGGCCTCGACGTGCGGGTGCTGACCAGGCACGCCGCTCGTGCCGAAGGGCTCGATGTCGCGGTCTCGATCGGTGATGTGCGAGATCTGTCCAACCTGGCCGCCGCGACCAGGGGGTGCTCGGTCGTGGTCTCGGCAGTGCACGGCTTCGTGGGGGGCCGGGGGGCCGGCCCGGAGGAGGTCGACCGCCTGGGCAACCGTAATCTCCTGCGTGTCGCCCGCGACGCCGGCGTCGAGCACTTCGTCCTGCTTTCCGTCCTCGACGCCCGCCCGGACCACCCCATGTCGCTGCACCGCGCGAAGTACGCCGCCGAGCAACAGCTCGGGACCAGCGAGCTCTCGTGGACTGTCCTGCGGCCGTCCTCGTACGTCGAGACGTGGATCGACATCGTCGGCAGCAAGCTGGCGGCGGGTGGACCGGCGCTCGTCTTCGGTCGAGCCGACAACCCGATCAACTTCGTCTCGATCCAGGACGTCGCGACCCTCACCGAACGTGCGATCACCGATTCGGCGCTGCGCGGCCAGGCCATCGATGTCCCTGGCCTCGACAATCTGACGATGGAGCAGTTGGCGCAGCGCCTCGGCGCCAAGAAGTTCCGCCGGATCCCACGCGGCGCCCTCCGGTTCCTCTCCGCCGTCCTCACTCCGGTAGCACCGGCCTTCGCTCGGCAGGCGCGCGCAGCTGTCGTCATGGACACCATGGACATGACCGCGGACGCGACCGCGCTCTGCGCCCGGTTCCCGGACATCACCTGGCACCCGGCGACCGGCATTGCCGACCAGTTCCATGCTTCGTCTGGTGGCGTACCCGGGAAGTAACCGGCATCAGCCGGTTGACTCTCGTTTCCCGCCGG
>JBOHDX010000069.1:0-6496 GCA_050700835.1 Nocardioidaceae bacterium | reverse complement strand
CCTGGGACCAGGGCAGCGAGATGGCCAACCACCTACAGATCACCCTGGCCACCGACGTGAAGACCTACTTCTGCGACCCCGGCTCGCCCTGGCAGCGAGCCATCAACGAGAACACCAACTGGCTACTGCGCCAGTACTTCCCCAAAGGCACCGACCTATCCGGCTACCACCCCGACTACCTCAGCTTCGTCGCCAACGAACTCAACGACCGCCCCCGCAAGCGACTGGGCTGGCGGACCCCAAAGGAAGCCCTGCGCGAGCTACTCTCGCACCCCACAGACACAGACGGTGTTGCGCTGGCAGGTTGAATCCGCCCTCTGGGTCCCAGCCTTTGTCGGTCGAGGTTCCTCGATCGGAGCGCTGTCGTAGTCAGCGTCTAGCGTCGTGGCCATGGAACTTTACGGGAAGGTCGCAGTGGTCACCGGGGCAGGGTCCGGTCTCGGATGGTTCATCGCCGAGGCCTTGCGAGCTGCGGGTGCAACCGTTATCGCTGTCGCCATTGTTCCGGGTGAAGGCATCACCACTGCCGACGTCGCCAACGAAGGCGGCCGCGCCGGCGTCCTGCAGGCCGCTGAGGCCGCAGGGGGTGCCGACGTGCTCGTGAACAACGCAGGGAGCTGGAGCGCTGGCGGCGCGCAGTTCCCCGACGCCGAACCAGCCAGGTGGCGGGCCGCGATCGAACTGGACCTGTTGGCGCCCATGGCATTGATTCAGCTGCTGATGCCTGGTCTGCTACGTGGACGCGGGGCGGTCGTGAATGTCGCGTCCAGCGCCGGCGTCGAGATGACCCCCTATGGGTCACCGGAGTATGGTGCGGCCAAGGCAGGGCTGATCCGGTTCACTACGTCGGTTGGCGATTGGCACGAGCGATACGGCGTGCGAGTGAACTGCGTCGTCCCAGGATGGGTCGGTCTTGAGCGAGCACGTGACGAGCTGGCAGCGATGCCGGTTAGCGAACGGGCAGCCACGCCTGCCCTCGTACGGCCGGAGATGATCGCCGAGCAGGTCGCTCGCTTGCTTTGCGACGACTCACTCTCAGGAAGAGTGGTGACCATGCTCGACGGCGACCACGACCCCATCCTGTTGCATTGAGGAGCCCCCACTGGTCACGCGCCGCATGACGATCCGTCTACGGCGACCACGCGACGTCGGTCGGCTTCCGGGCCGAACATGGCAAGAGCGTGCGCCGGGGTGTGTACGGTCGCGGAATGCCGATATGGAGTACGCCTGAGCGAGCCGAGCCACCGAACAACCCGGTAGACGAGCGCGCAGCTCTCGAAGACCGTCTGGAGTACCAACGCACCACGCTGCTGCTCAAGTGTGGTGGGCTCACGCCCGAGCAGTTGGCGAAGCCCTCCGTGCCGCCATCGAACCTCTCGCTGCTCGGCCTGGTCCGCCACATGTCTGGAGTCGAGGCGTGGTTCCACTCCTACGACGGGGAACCAGACCAGATGTTTTTCTGGAACTACGTCCCAGGCGCAACGGACGGCTTCGGCGACATCAGCGTGAATCGTGCCGCCGATGATCTGGCCAGCTATCAAGCAAGCGTCGCACGGTCGCGTCAGGCCGTCCGGGAACGCGATCTCGACGAAGCGATGCCGGGCGAGGACTACACGCTCCGTTGGATCTACCTGCACATGGTCGAGGAGTACGCGCGCCACAACGGCCACGCGGATCTCCTCCGGGAACGCATCGACGGCGCCACTGGGGAGTAGCCCTTGTGGATACGACCGCCCATGCCTCGTTCAGAGCGCCGGTCGTCCGCAAGCCTTGCGGTGATCGACATCGCCAACTCGGGATTGCGTTGCTTGCGCCAAAATGATGCACACGCCGACGCCATCGAACGAGCGGGCGGCGGCTAATGCGGTACACGTCCACCGTCCCCTCGGCGCTTAGTCGAGGGTCTCGATGAAGGCGCCGGTGGTGATCTCTCCGTCGCTGAGGACGTCGGCGCGGAGGCCGCCGCGGTGGATGAGGGCTCGCAGTGCGCCTTTGGTGGTGAGGAGCTCCAGGTGTGAGCAGGGTTCGCAGAGTCGTTGACCCAGGCACTCGACGTTGCCGATTCGAAAGCGTCGTCCGACGAGGGCGTTGAGGTCGACTCCGCGGGTGACGATGTTGCGTCGTGCGTCGGCGTAGGCGAGTCGGTTGCTGTCGGGCAGTGTGAGGCTGTCGAGGACTTCTGCCTCGATCAGGGTGAGGTCGTAGCCGCGGGCGCTGTCCTTGGCAGGGGTGAAGGTGCCCGCCTTGGCGGCGTAGCGATCGCCTTCCAGGCCCCGCTTGGCCAGGGCTTTGGCGTGCTCGACGACGTACATGTCGCTGGTGGCCTGTTCGCCGAGGGCGATCAGCTCGACCGTGCCGCTCAGCTTTGGCAGCGGGGAGCTGGTGGCGGTGATAGTGGCTGGGTCGAGGCCGCTGAGGACGTAACCTTCCCTGATGGGCAGGTCGATGGCGGCACGGCCGAGGAGGTTCGGGTCCTGGGGGCTCAGCACGACCCCTGAGGGGGTGCCGAACATCAGCACCGCGGTGGCGTCGTCAGCGGGCGGACCGGGGCGGCGAGGTTCGCCCAGCACGGCCGGCCAGTACCCCGGCCAGTTGAAGGAGGCCGGCTTTGCGATGGCCACCAGTCCCGCGCCCCGGCCCGCGAACCAGCTGCGCCAATCGGCGAAGGCTCCCTGCAGGTCGGCTTGTGGCAGAGGCACCTGGTCGATCGGCGTTTCGGTCACCGAAGCCAAGCAGGCGGCGAAGGAGCGAACGAGCTCGGGAACTCCGTAGCCCTCGGGCAGGTCAACTTCGATCATGGTTGCATCCTCCTTGCTGGTCTGCGGCGCCGGGCGCCGGGACGTGTCGTTGTGCGTGTGGCGTGGCCGAGGCCCGCACGTCGGGTCAGGGTCGCTTGCCCTGCGGGGTCATTGGTGGGTGCCGTAGACGGTGCTGAGTGCGGAGTCGAGGTCGGCGATGAGGTCTTGGGCGGACTCAAGTCCGAGGGCGAGTCGGATCAGGCCATGCTCCCGGAACGGTGCGTCGAAAGCGGCGGCGCGGGCCTGGGGGTACTCCTCGTAGGCGATGAGGGTCTCGTCGTGGCCGAGGGAGACGGCTGAGGTGATCACCCGCAGGTCGTTGACGAACCGGACGCGGTCTTGGTGGGCGCCGGCGATGGCGAAGGAGACGACTGCGCCGAAGCCGCCGTGCAGCTGGGCTACGGCGCGCTCGTGCTGCGGGTCACCGGGCAGTCCGGGGTAGGCCACATGGGTGATGCGGGGGTCGGAGGCGAGGAACGCGGCGACCTGCTGGGAGGTCTGGCACTGCCGTTGAAGACGGAGTGGCAGGGTTACAGAGCCGCGCATGATCAGCCAGGCGTTGAACGGCGAGATCGCGCCGCCGATGTGGTGCAGGGCACCGGTCCGGATCTCCTCGACCAGCTCGGCTGCGCCGATGACGGCGCCACCCATCGCATCGCCGTGGCCGTTGAAGTACTTGGTCAGCGAGTGGAGGGTGAGGTCGGCGCCGAGGTCCAGGGGTCGGAGCAGAGGTGGTGGGGTGAAGGTGGAGTCGACGGTCAGGCAGGCGCCGGCATCGTGGGCGATGTCAGCCAGGGCCGTGATGTCGGCGACCCGCAGGTCGGGGTTGGCGATCGCCTCGGTGTGGATGAGCCGGGTGTTGGGGCGCACCGCTGCGCGGACCGCGTCGAGGTCGGTGATGTCGACGAAGTCGACCTCGACCCCGAGCTTCTTCGGCAGCACCGAGTCGAAGAGTCCCCAGACCCGCATGTAGACGACGTTGGAGACGATCGCGTGGTCACCAGGGTCGAGCAGAGTGAAGAACGCGGCGGACAGAGCGGCCATGCCGGTGCCGAAGACGGCGGCTGCCTCACCGTGGTCCAGCCGGGCCAGTTTCTGCTCGAGCCCGCGCTGGTTGGCGCCGTGCTCCCGGGTGTAGACGAACCCCTGATAGGCGGGGTCGTCGATGCTGGTCGGGTCCTCGGGGAGCAGGTAGCTGTTCGCCATGACGATCGGGGTGCGGATCGCGCCGGTGGTGTCGTCGGCGCGGTTGCCGCCGTGCACGAACCAGGAGTCCTCGGCCAGGGTGGCGTAGTCATGCTTGTCCGGCCGGGCTCCGGTCGTGTTGCGCTGGCTGTCAGTAGGTGTGCTCATCGGCGCTCCTGAGGCTGGTTTGCGGCTTGGGCGTGGGTTTCATCGTCGGCGCCGGTGATGAGGTCGGCGAGGTCGGCGGCGAATGCGGTGGCTTGGCTCGGGGTGATGGTCGAGACGGTGACCCGGAGGGCGGGCGTCGGGTTGTCGGTTAGGGAGTAGGTGGCGCCGTCGCTGACCGCCCAGCCGCGCGCGGCCAGGCGGGCGACCACCGGATCTGCTGGCTGGTTGAGCTCGATCCAGACGTTGAGGCCATCGGTTCCCATCGCAGAAGCCGGTGTGCCGCGTCGCCGAAGGGTGTCGAGCAGCAGATGGCGGCGTTCGCGGTAGGCGTCAGCGGCCCGCGCCAACAGCTCGCTGATAGTTGGGTCGGTTAGCAGCTGGTGGGCTATGTGTTGGAGCAGACGACTGACCCAGGTAGCGCCGACCGCGAGCCGAGTCTCAAGGCGCTTGATGGTGTCCGGGTCGGCGGCGACCACGGCAAGACGTAGGTCCGGGCCGAGGAACTTCGAGAACGATCGGACCAGCGCCCAACGCGGATGCTCCGGCGGAGTGACCCGGTGGTAGTCAGTGGTGGCGATTCCGGCGAAGTGGTCGTCCTCGATGACCAGTACGTGCGGGTGCTCCGCCAGCACGGCGCGCAGTTCGACGGCTCGCTGCGCGGTGACGCTCGCACCGGTCGGGTTCAGGGCGCGCATGGTGCAGACCACGGCACGCGCGCCACCGCTGATGGCCTCGGCCAGCGAGGCGGGGACCATGCCGTGCGCATCCGTGGCCACCGGTGCGGTCCGGTAGCCATTGACCCTAAGCACCCCGATGCTGGCCAAGAAGCACGGGTCCTCCACCGCTACCGCGTCCCCGCGGGTCAGGTACGCGCCCAGGACACGATCGATCGCGTCCACGGCGCCGTGCGCGACAATTAGCCCATGAGCGGCAGGAAGCAGCGGCGATACATGCTCGACTGCCCATGCGAACAAGCCCGGGTCAATCGCCGGGTCGCCGTACAGCACCGTCTCGTACCGGCCGACAGAGGCAGGCGTGGTCAGGCTCGGCAACAACGCCGGGTCGGGGTTCCCGCTCGCCAGATCGACCAAGCCACAGGCACGACCTAGGCCCGGACGGGCACCTGGGTCGGCAACCGATTGTTGTCCGGTGTCGGCCGCGCCATCGGTCGTCGACCGTCCGGTCGTCCAGTCGATCTCGCGCGGAACCTGTGGGATACCCGCGATGCGCGTCCCACGTCGCCCGCCAGTCTCAGCGACGCCGGCCTTGACCAGCACCGCGTACGCCCGAGGCGACGGTGTTCCGGTTCACCCCCAACCGGTCGGCCAGCACCCTGACGGTCGGCAACTCGCCCCCGGGGAGCAGGGCACCGGAGGCCACGAGATCGCGCACGCTCGTTGCGATCTCCGCAGCCGTCCGCCCCTGAATCACTGCTCCAGTTTGTCATAGGACAAAGCAATCTGTCATGCACGTCTCTTGCGCACGTTCGTGGCCGAAGATGGCTTGGACCGGAGCTCATGAGGCATGCGCGGACATCGGCTGACCCGGACGTCCCAGAAGCCGAACCGCCCCCGGTGACGCCCACGCCGGCGCAGCTGTTGGCCGCTTGTCCCACAGGGGATCCGCTTGCGGTGATCGCTTGCGATCAACCGGGCGGCCGCCAATCGTCGCCGTGGGCGGTTCGCCTTGCGGAACCCCCCGGAAGCAGCCGATGAGCGGACCCGTCCGGTCGGACTCACTCTTGGGGGCCGTCTCCCCTTCGAGCCAACCGCTCGCGACTCAGATACCGAACTGGTTTGCCGAGCGACTCCGCGTAGGCAATCTCCCGTCGGGTTGACGCACCTACGTAGCCGCCCCGATCCACGATGTACACCTCATCCGCCATGCGAATCTTTTGGAAGTGCACGCCGCCGAGTCGCCCCTTCAGGTCCGAACTGTCCGCTGAGCAGTCGTAGTCCGGCAAATCGGGGAGGCTGAACATTCCGAGGCTGATCACGACGCAACCTTCCATCGTGAGCCGCTGGTTGACCTCCGCGAATTCAACCTCAAATTTGGTCGAGCCGCAGAGCGTGATGACTTTCGCCTCGCCCTCGGGCGACTGCGGCGCCTGCTGGTCCTCCATGAGATACATGATCGGTGAACGGCAGGACGAGACTGTCGCCGCCCCCTGGACGTCCGCTCATGTCATGGCGTGCGCACCGGCTGCCCGCAAGCGGTTCCCCGGGTTCGTGCGGTCGTCGCAACACCTGATCGATCCTGTGAGGGTGTTGATGACTGTGCGCTTCTCCAACCAGCTGGTTCCCGAGTTGTATCAGCCGTTCTGGGCGGCCTGGCAGGCCGGCGAG
>JBOHDX010000068.1:0-53289 GCA_050700835.1 Nocardioidaceae bacterium | reverse complement strand
GTTACGCACGCGTGCGTAACTGTCGGATCGCGGGGTGGGGGTGTGGGGCTGTCTCACGCTGTGTCCTGCCTGCGAACGAACCGCTCCCACGCGTCGACGAAACCAGGGAACGTCTTCGACGTCGTTGCCGCGTCCGCTACCGAGACGCCGTCGACCGCAAGCGCGAGCACCGTGCCGGCATGAGCCATCCGGTGGTCGGCGTAGGTGCCGAACTCGCCGCCGTGCAGGGGCGTCGGTTCGATCCGCAGCCCGTCGTCGAGCTCGGTCACCGACCCCCCGAGCCGGTTGATCTCGGTGGCGAGTGCGGCCAGCCGGTCGGTCTCGTGACCGCGCAGGTGCGCGATCCCGTGCAGCGTCGACGTCGACCGCGCCAGCGCGCACAACGTGGCCACCACCGGGGTCAGCTCACCCACGTCGTGGAGGTCGAGCACCACACCGTGGATCCCGTCCCCCGACCCGGTGACCACGAGGTCAGCCCCATCGCGTACGGCGTGTCCGCCCATCACAGAAACGATCTCGCGCAGGCGATCGCCCGCCTGGTCGGTGCGCTCGGGCCAGTCGCGTACACGCACCCGGCCGCCTGTGGTCAGGGCGGCGGCGACGAACGGCGCCGCGTTCGACAGGTCCGGTTCGACCGCGCAGTCGAGCGCGTGGACTGCGCCGGGATGGACGACCCACCGGTTCGGCTCGGAATCGTCCACCTCGACGCCGCGCAGCCGCAGCTGGGTGACCGTCATGTCGATGTGCGGCAGAGACGGGACGGGCTTGCCCACGTGGCGCACGTCGACACCGTGCCGGTACGCGGCGCCGGCGAGCAGCAGGGCCGACACGAACTGGCTGGATCCGGAGGCGTCGACGGTGACCACTCCGCCGGGCACCGTGCCGCGACCGAGAACGCTCAGCGGCAGCGCGCCTCGCCCGTGGTCGTCGACCTCGACCCCGAGCACGCGGAGCGCCGTGACCACCTCGCCCATCGGTCGCTCCCGCGCTCGCGGGTCACCGTCGAAGTCGACGCGGCCGTGGGCCAGAGCCGCTACAGGGGGCAGGAAACGCATGACGGTGCCGGCCAGTCCGCAGTCGACGACCGCCGGGCCCCGCAACGCCCGGGGCACGACCCGCCAGTCGTCGCCGACGCTCTCGACTCCCACGCCGAGGGAGCGCAGTCCGTCCGCCATCAGCGTGGTGTCGCGGGCGCGCAGCGGGCCCGTCAGCGTTGAGGGCCCGTCCGACAGGGCCGCGAGCAGCAGCACCCGGTTGGTCAGCGACTTCGACCCAGGCAACCTCACCGATGCATCCACCGGCGTGCGTACGCGCGGGGCTGCCCAGGGCGCGGTCGGGGCCGGTGAGATCGACGTCATCGACGCCGAGCGTAGTGCGAACGATCAGGACGACGTCGGCGCGATCTCGACGATCTTGTCCTTGGCGCGGGCCACCAAGATCTTCTTGTGCGGGTCGGGATCCAGCATGGCCATCAGCAGCCCGCCGATCATCGACACGTTCTTGAAGAAGTGCGTGCGCTGGTTGGCGCGAGCCGTCGGGTCGGACTCAGCCCAGAACGGGTGGCCGGCCAGGGTCGTCGGGACCATGGTCCCGGCCAGGACCATGGCGCTGAGCCGCGGCACCCGACCGGTGGCGAGCGCCGCCCCCGCCGCGATGTGCACGGCACCGTTGACCCGCACGAACATCTCGGCGTTGTCGGGCAGCGGAAACTGAGGCGCCACCGACTGCGCCAGAGCGGTCAGCTTGTCGGTGATCGGCTTGGCGCGGGGAGCCATCGCTTTGGCGTTCTTCACGGAGTTGAGGCCCCCCACGACGAACATCGAGGCCAGCATCGGTCGGGCAACAGCTCGCAGCAGCGTCATGGCCCCATTGTTACCGAGTTTGCCCCGACCTGCCGAGACGGGGCTCAGCCGGTACGCCTCAGGGTGTCAGTCGGTGCAGGTCGCGGGGGAACAACGTGGTGGTCCGAATGTTGTCCGCCTCGACCACCCGTGCCACCCATCGTTCGAGGCCGATGGCGAAGCCGCCATGCGGCGGGATACCGAAGCGGAACGTCTCGACGTAGTCGGCATAGGGCTCGAGCGACTCGCCCCGTTCGGTCAGCGTGGCGACGTAGTCCTCGTACCGGTGCAGCCGCTGCGCACCGCTCACCAACTCGAGACCGCGGAACAGCAAGTCGAACGACCGTGACCAACGCGGCTCGTGGGGGTCGGGGTGGGTGTAGAACGCGCGCTTGGCGGTGGGGTAGCCCTCGACCACGATGAAGTCCGTGCCGTGCGTCTCACGGGCCCACGCGCCCAGCGCGCGTTCGTGCTCCGGGGCGAAGTCGGGCTCGTCCGGGTCGACGCCCAGCTTGGCGAGTGCGTCGCGGAAGTGGATCACCGGGAACTCGTCGGGCACGGTCGGCAGCTGGAGGTCGAGCAGCTCCACCGCGTCGGCAGCGTGCGCGCGTGCGGAGTCGACCATGCCGGCGAACACGTCGCGCAGCACCGCGATCACGTCGTGGTGGTCGCGGATGAAGCCCAGCTCGACGTCGAGGCTGACGTACTCCGCCAGGTGCCGCACGGTGTCGTGCGGCTCGGCGCGGAAGACCGGGCCGACCTCGAAGACGCGCTCGAAGACCCCGACGAGCGTCTGCTTGTACAGCTGGGGTGACTGCGCGAGGTAGGCCGGACGGCCGAAGTAGTCCAGCCGGAACACGTTGGCACCCGACTCGGTGGAGCTGCCGACGATCTTCGGCGTCTGCACCTCGGTGAACTCGGCTGCGGCCAGCGTGTCGCGGAACCCCTTGAGCGACGCGGCCGCGATCTGCCACACCGCCTGCCTCCGGGGATGCCGCCAGGTGACCGGCGCGTGGTCGAGGAGCACGGGCAGGCTGGCGTCCAGGTTCGGTCTCCACAGCTCGACCACCGGGGTGTCCGACGGGCCGCTCAGGGGGCGTACGGCCGGGTCCACGATCTCCGCGCCGCCGGGCGCCTGCGCGTTGGCAGCCACGGTCCCGGTGACGGACACCGCGGTCTCCTCCGGCCACGAGTCCAGACCGGCGAGAACCGCCGGGTCCTTGATCACGGCCTGGGCCAGGCCGGTGCGGTCGCGGACGATCAGGAACGTCACGGCCGACAGGCGCCTGCGACGATGGACCCATCCCTCCACCAGCACGGGTCGTCCGACCGCGGACGCCAAGTCCCGGGCGAGCGTGCGCGGGAGCGCGGACGTGGTTGACATGAGCGGCACCTCCTCGGTCGAGCTGCACCCGGGAGGTGTGGGCGAGCGGGAACTCGCGGTGCCACCACACCTTCGTCGCCCTGTGCCCGTGCGGGTCTGCCCGCGTGGGAGTGCGACCTCGTTGACTTACCTGGCTCGGAAGTGTCTTCGCCGCTCGGCCGGGCTCCGCCTTCACAGCAACGGCGGATCTCTGTGCCCCGGGGTCGAGCGCCTACTCGTCTTCGTCGGCGCCGATCGGGCCGAGTCTAGCGGTGCCGATGTGGAAGGCTGACTCCATGTGCGGGCGCTATGCGGCGAGCAGGTCGGCTGACGACCTCGTCGAGGAGTTCGAGGTCGACATCGACGACGTGAAGGAGCGGTTGGAGCCGGACTACAACGTGGCCCCGACCAAGGAGGTCCCGACGATCGTGCAGCGGCCGCCACGGGGCGATCGAGCCGCCGCACCGGTACGCCGGCTGGTCCTTACTCGCTGGGGTCTTGTCCCCTCATGGGCGAAGAACCCCTCGATCGGGAACAAGATGATCAACGCGCGGATGGAGACGGTGGCCGACAAGCCGGCGTACCGTCGGGCGTTCGCCGCACGCCGGTGCCTGATCCCGGCCGACGGCTACTACGAGTGGTACCCCACCGAGCAGCTGGGCAAGAACGGCAAGCCCGTGAAGCAGCCGTTCTACATCCATCCCCGTGACGGTGGTGTGCTCGCGATGGCGGGGTTGTACGAGATCTGGCGGGACAAGACCCGCGAGGACGACGACCCCGAGGCGTTCCGGTGGACGTGCACGGTCCTGACGACGTCCGCGGAGGACGACCTCGGGCACATCCATGACCGGATGCCTCTGCTCGTCGAGCGGAAGCGGTACGCCGCGTGGCTCGACCCCGCCGAGTCGGATCGCGACAGGCTGCTCGGGCTGCTGATCCCGGCAGCTCCCGGCCGGCTCGAGGCGTACCCGGTCTCCACGGAGGTCAACAACGTGCGCAACGCCGGGCCGCAGCTTCGTGAGCCGCTGCCGATGGACGAATCGGGCCACGCATGAGCACACATGCCTGATCGTCGGATCATCGACACACCACACGGGCCGGGGAGGCTGCTGCAGCGCCGCTCCGTCAACCCGTGGGCGACCCTCGTGCTCACCCACGGGGCCGGTGGCGGGATCGATGCCCCGGAGCTCGACCTGCTCTCGCGAGTGCTGCCACCTCAGGGCATCTCCGTCGCGCTGGTCGAACAGCCGTGGCGCCTTGCCGGCAAGCGGATCGCGCCGTCCCCACGGATCCTCGACGAGGGCTTCTGCGCCGTCGTCAACAAGATCCGGCCGCAGACCCCGATGTTCGTCGGGGGTCGCAGTGCCGGTGCCCGAGTCGCCTGCCGCACGGCACGCGGCCTCGGTGGCGTCGGCGTGGTCACGTTGGCCTTCCCACTGCATCCACCCGGGCGTCCGGAACGCTCGCGGGTCGACGAGCTGCTCGGGACGTCCTTGCGCACCCTGGTCGTGCAAGGCGAGCGCGACACGTTCGGGACGCCGGCCGAGTTCCCGCTGCATCTCCCGCTGGTCACGGTGCCGCAGGCGGATCACTCCTTCTCGGTCCCCGCTGGTGCCGGCCTCAGCCAGGTCGAGGCATACCACGTCGTGGTCGAGGCAGTGGCCGCGTGGATCAGGCGCCGCCTCCGCCGGTAGGGGAACATCCGGCTGGGTGCAGAGGTTGTGGTCTCCGTAAGCCGGCAGCGGGCAGCCGGCACCGTTTCGGAGCGATGGAGGATGTTCGTGCTGACGATGCGCCTCGATCGACCGGGTGCCGTGACGTACGGCTGGCTCACGGACCGCGGGAGCCGGCGGGACCGTCGCACTGCCCCGGTAGGCTGGGTGGCGATGAGTGAGGACACGAAGAACGTTTCGCGAGCCGAGACCGACGGTTCGGAGCTCGACGGTTCGGAGCCGGACGGTGCCGTGCTTGAGGGCGCCGAGCTGCTGGCCGCCGAGACACCAGAGCAGCGCGCCGCACGGTTCGAGCGCGACGCCCTCCCGATGATCGACCAGCTCTACTCCGCGGGCCTGCGCATGACGCGAAGCCCGCAGGACGCTGAGGACCTGGTTCAGGAGACCTACGCCAAGGCGTTCAGCGCCTTCCACCAGTTCAAGCCGGGTACCAACCTGAAGGCCTGGCTCTACCGCATTCTCACCAACACCTACATCAACACGTACCGCAAGAAGCAACGCCAGCCCCAGCAGCACATGACCGAGGAGATCGAGGACTGGCAGATCGCGTCCGCCGAGTCGCACACGTCGGTCGGCCTCAAGTCCGCCGAGATGGAGGCGCTGGAGCACCTTCCCGACAGCGACGTCAAGGACGCGCTCCAACAGCTCCCGGAGGACTTCCGGCTCGCGGTCTATCTGGCCGACGTGGAGGGATTCCCCTACAAGGACATCGCGGAGATCATGGGTACGCCCATCGGCACCGTGATGTCGCGCCTGCACCGGGGTCGGCGGCAGCTGCGGGAGCTGTTGTCGGACTACGCGCGTGGCCGGGGACTCGTCGGCACCGCCGGAGGTTCTGGATCATGAGCTGCGGGAAGCCCCACAAGCATGACTGTGCCGAGATCCTCGGCGACCTCTACCTCTTCATCGACCAGGAGATCGACGACGCGAGCTGCGCGGAGATCCGGCAGCACCTCGACGAGTGTGCGCCGTGCCTGACGAAGTTCGACCTCGAGCGGATGGTCAAGGACCTGGTGGCCCGGTCCTGCTCCGAGTCGGCGCCGCAGCCGCTGCGCGACCGCGTACTCCTGTCGATCCGTCAGGTCCAAGTCACCATCACCGACCTCGACACCTCCCGCTAACCGCCGATCCGCGGGTTCTGGCCCGGCGATCCGCGGGTTCTGGCCCGGCGGTCCGCGGGTTCTGGCCCGGCGGTCCGCGGGTTTTGGCGCGCCGGTCCGCGGGTTTCTGCCTGCCGATCAGTGGGGCCTGCTGCCGCCCCGGTACGCGACAGGTGCCCCGGACCGTTCCAGGTCGGGGCCCCGGTGGTGCCGACTCACGCGTTTGGGCGCTTGCCGTGGTTCGCCTTGTTCTTGCGGCGGGCGCTGCGCTTGCGGCCCTTCTTGCTCATTGATCCTCCTCGACACGTCGGTATGCCGGCATTCTCGCAGGTCTCTGCGCTGCACCCGAATCCTCCGCCTGCGTCGCACCGCGTCGCCTCGTCAGTTGAGCCGCGTCATGAAGCGCTGTCGATCGACGGCGACCCGCGTCACTTCGCCGTGGCACACGACCGTGCCCGCGTCGGGGCCCGCGCTGTGCGTGGCGACTACCTCAAAGCGCAACAGCCGGCCGTCCGTGTGCACGAGTGAAGCGGTGACGGTGAGCTCCCGACCGACCGCACTCGCGGCGAGGTGTTCGAGCACGATTCGCGTGCCGACTGTGGCTGATCCGGCGGGCACCTGCCCGTGCACGGCCACGCAGGTGGCGGCTTCGCACCAGGCCAACAAGCGTGGCGTCGCCAGCACCGGCAGGTCGCCGCTTCCGACAGATATGGCGGTGTCAGCGTCGCCGACGGTGAAGTGCAACGTCGCTGCGGAGATCAGGGGCATGGTTGCTACTCCTTCTCGAGCGGTCCGAAACCCGCGGATGGGCGGTCCGAAACCCGCGGATGAGCGGTCCGAAACCCGCGGATGGGCGGACCGAAACCCGCGGATGGGCGGTCCGAAACCCGCGGATGGTCAGAGGGCGAGATGGAAGCCGAGCAGCTCGACCGAGGGGACCGGGCACCAGTCGAGCTCGGGGACCCGGGTGAAGCCCATCGACGCGTACAGCGCGTGCGCACCGGACATCGAGGCAGCGCTGCACAGGACCATCGACGTCTGGCCGAGCGCACGTGACCGGTCCAAACAGCACTCGACGAGGGCCCGTGCCACGCCCTGCCGACGCGCCGACGGCGCCACCGCGAGCATCCGGAACTCGCCTTCGGAGTCATCGTGCGCGAGCTCACGGTAAGGCGACCCCGGCGGGCAGAACGTGACGGTGCCGAGCACCTTCCCACCGTCGACCGCCACGATCAGCTCGGCACGCTTCGCCCGATCGGCGGCGTTGCGCAGGGTCTCGGCGTAGTCGTCATGGCCGAGGACACCGTCGGCACGGTACGCCGCCTCGGTGACCTCGCCGGCAGCGCCGAACTCGGCCGGCTCGGCCAGCCGGAGCGTCATCGAGGTCGTCACCACGTCATTGTGGGTCATTGTGGGTCATTGTGGATCACCGTGGATCACTGCCGATCACTGTGGCGCGCGGGTCAGACACCCGTCGTGCTGCGGGGGTACGCCACGGCGGGGTCGGTCATCACATTGACGAGGTACGGCAGGTCGGAGGCGAACGCGCGGTCGAGCGCCGGGCCGATCTCTCGAGGGTCGCTGACCATCTCGCCGTCCCCGCCGAGCGCCTGGACCACCTGGTCGTAGCGGGTCTGCGGCGCGAGGTCGGCTACCACGTCGTAGCCGTACAGAAACTGCATCGGGTGCTTCTCCAACGCCCAAGAGGAGTTGTTGCCGACGACCATGACGACGGGCAGCTTGTGTCGCACCAGGCTGTCGACGTCCATCAGCGACATCCCGACGGCACCGTCGCCGAACAGCACGACGACCTGACTGCTGGGCCGGGCGACCCGGGCCGCGATGGCTGCGCCCATGCCGGCCCCGAGGCAGCCGTACGGGCCAGGGTCGAGCCATCCGCCGGGTCGACTGGGTTCGACGTATTTGCCGGCGAACGACACGAAGTCGCCTCCGTCCCCGATCACGATCGCGTCCTCAGCCAACCGGGGCAGCAGCTCACCGTAGATGCGGGCCGGGTGGATGGGGTCGGCGTCGGAGGCCAGCAGCTCGGCGTCACGGGCCGCGGCGGCGGCGACCTCGGCCTGAAGGCGTGCCACCCAAGGCTTCCAGTCCGGTCGACTCGGTGCTCGTTCGAAGGCTGCCTGCACGGTGTCGAGGCACCGCGTCAGGTCGCCGGCGCCCGACCCGGCGAGCGCAACGTGCCCGGCCAGCTGGTCCCGTGAGTCCGCGATGTGCACGACCGCTGCCTGCGGAGCGTCGTCCTTGCCCCCGAACGAGCCGTAACCGAGCCGGAAGTCGAGCGGTGCTCCCACGACCACGACAAGGTCGCACTGGCCGAACGCCGTCGAACGCGCCTTGGTCGCCAGCAGCGGGTGCCCGCGGGGCACGAGTCCGCGGCCCATGCCGTTGGCCACGACGGGGACTCCGACCGCGCCGACGAAGCGGCGGGCAGCCTCGTCGGCGCGGTCGGCCCACACGTCGGTGCCCAGCACCATGACGGGGCGCTCCGCCGCAGCGAGCAGCCCAGCGATCGCTCCGAGCGCCTCCTCGTCCGGTTCGACCACGCTGGCGTCACGCGAGGGCGCAGACGGCAGCGCGGCGCGGCTGAACAGCTGGTCCATCGGTACGTCGACGAACGCCGGCCCACGGTGGGAGCTGCCGGCGGCCCTGAAGGCCTGGTCGACCGTGCTCGCGATGGCGTCCACGGTGGCGGCGGTGGCGGCGTACTTCGTCACGGGCGAAAGGATCGGGGGATGGTCCAGCTCCTGCAGGCTGCCGGTGCCCCACCGCTGGGTCGGCGCGCGGCCACCCAGGACGACCAGTGGGGAGCCGGCGAACTGCGCCTGCGCGATCGGACTGACGCCGTTGGTGACGCCGGGGCCGGCCGTCAGCACCGCCATCCCAGGGGTACGGCTGAGCTTGCCGGTCGCCTCGGCGGCGAACACCGCGGTCGACTCGTGCCGCACGTCGACGAGGCGGACGGGTGGCTCGGACCGAACCGCCGCGTCGTACATCGGAAACACGTGGGCGCCGGACAACGTGAACATCGTGTCCACGCCGTGGGCCTTCGCCACCGCGAGCGCGTGGTCGCCACCGTGGCCCTCGTCTGTCGTCATGCCACAACCCTACCGGCCGGTAGCATTCAGCCTGCGACGACTCCCGCTGCCTGCTCGGGCGTCGTCGCGACGCGCGGGTCGCCGCTGTCGACGACGTAGTCCCCGGGCGAGGTCTCGTCGGTGCCACCAGACACGTTGCCCGAACGCAGCAGCAGAGTGGCCACCAGGCACACGATCAGGTTCAGCACCACCGCCGTCACCGCGATGTAGACCTTGTCCTGCGTGAGCGTCCAACCGAACAGGTTCGGGGTCGCCACCGAGCTGCCGAAGTGATGGACGTCCGCCTTGGTCGGGCTCGGCTGCTGGTACGCCACGACGGTGCCGTAGACCATCCCGACCGCCCACCCGGCGAGCAGCGCCCAGCGGTGCAGCCAGCGGGTGTAGAGCCCGATCACGAGCGTCGGCAACGTCTGCAGGATCCACACCCCGCCCAGCAGCTGCAGGTTGATCGCGAACTCCTTGGGCAGCGCGATGATGAAGATCAAAGCGCCGAGCTTGACCAGCAGCGACGCGATCTTGGCCTGCTGGGCCTCCTGCTTGGGGGTCGCGTCGGGCCGGATGAATGCCCGGTAGACGTTGCGGGTCCACAGGTTCGCCGCCGCGATCGACATGATCGCCGCCGGCACCAGGGCCCCGATCGCGATCGCCGCGAACGCGATGCCGGCGAACCAGCTCGGGAACTCCAGCCGGAACAACGCCGGGATGGCCTGGTTCGCGTTGGTGACGTTCACACCGGCGGCGATCGCGACGTAGCCCAGCAGCGCGAGCAGCCCGAGCAGGAAGGAGTACGCCGGCAGCATCGCCGCGTTGCGGCGGATCACACGGCGGCTCTTGGTGGACAGGACGCCGGTCACCGAGTGCGGGTACATGAACAGCGCAAGCGCCGAGCCGAGCGCCAACGACCCGTACGCCCACTCGGACGTGGGGCCGGGGAACAGTCCGGCGACCGGCTTGCCCGCCGCCGTGTTGGCGGAGTTGATCTTCGTCTGGGCGGCTCCGAAGATGTGGTCCCAGCCGCCGAGGTGGATCGGAAGGTAGATCACCGCGACGATGATCACCAGGTAGATCAGCGTGTCCTTGACGAACGCGATGAGAGCCGGCGCGCGCAACCCCGACGAGTAGGTGTAGGCCGCCAGGATGGCGAACGCGATCAGCAGCGGCAGGTCCGTGGCCACGAACGACGAGCTGGACGAGTTGCCGATCCCCATCACCTGGAGCACCACCTGGATCCCGACCAGCTGCAGGGCGATGTAGGGCATCGTGGCGAGGATCCCGGTGAACGCGACCGCCAGCGACAGGCCTCTCGAGCCGTAGCGGCCCTGCACGAAGTCGGCCGGCGTCACATAGCCGTGTCGGTGCGACACCGACCACAGCCGCGGCATGAACACGAAGATGATCGGGTACACGATGATCGTGTAGGGCACCGCGAAGAACCCGATGGAGTTGCCGGCGTACAACAGAGCGGGAACCGCGACGAAGGTGTACGCCGTGTAGAGGTCGCCACCGATCAGGAACCACGCGATGAAGCTGCCGAAGCCGCGACCGCCCAGACCCCACTCGTCGAGGCTGTCCAGGTGCGGAGCACGCTGCCAGCGCGCGGCCAGGAAGCCCATGACCGTGACGACCAGGAAGAGCGCGATGAAGACGGCGAGCGCGACGCCGTCCACGCCACTCATGCTGCGTCCTCGTCGGACGGGTCAACCGGCCTGGGGCGGTCGTGCCGCTCGACCAGGAGGTACGCCGAGACGGTGAGCACCGCGGCGATCGGGATCAGCAGGAACTGGTACCAGAAGAAGAACGGGATGCCATCGAGATCGGGCGTCGCCTTGGCGTAGGTGGAGACGAGGAGCGGGACAACGATGGCGACGGCGAGCAGCACTCCCGCGGGGATCAGCAGGATGCGGTTCGGCGGTCGGGAGCGGGTCGGGGCGTTCGCGGACATAGCTCACCTCTTCGGCAGGGGACCGCCGACACACTAGGACTAATGGGGCGAGGGCGGGAAGGGGCAGCGGCGGCTCAGCCTCGACTGGCTGGCACCGGTGCGACGTCCGAGCGCTTGCGGAACAGCCACTGGTTTCCGCTGCGAAGCTGCTCCAGGACGGCGAGGATCAGGTCGGTCCGCCCCTGTGGCGGCATGCCGAACAGCATCGCGTCGTCGGTGACGTCCGGTCGGCCGTGCACCCCCAGCGCGAGCTGAAGATGCAGCGCGCGCAGGAAGCCGCCGGTGTTGGCCGCGGCAGGGCTCGGCCACTCACCCGTGCTCTGACCGCGGGTCAACGGCTCGCGCATTCCCTGGCCGAGCCGCGCGATCCACGGTTCGAGGATCGACATGGACACGAGGTTGCGATGCAGGATCGTCATCACGGCATAGGCAAGCCGGTCGTCCTCACCATGCCGCCAGGCGTAGGTCGTGGGCTGCAGCAGCCGGTCGGCGACGACGTCCAGCAGCACGGTGAGCTCGAGAGCCCCGAAGTGCCGCGACCGGGCGAGCTGACCGACGAGGTCGGCACCATGTGCCACGGCGTGCGCCCATCCGTGGTGCGGGATCCAGCCCCGCAGGTCGCGTTCTCGTACGTACCACGACGTCGCTCGGTCGCCCCACCGGATCACGACATCGGGATCCAGCCTTCGCGACTCGTTGTCGCGACCGATGATCTCGGCGAGCACGAGCGCGCTGAATGACCGCCGCAGCACCGTCTCGTCACCGTTGTTGCCCAGACCGGAGGCGAGCCCCACGGTGATGCCGTCGCCGATGCCGGCGAGCAGCTCGTCATAGACGCCGTGGCTGATCCAGGTCGCGAGGATCGGGTACGCCAGGTCGTCGCGCCTGTGCGGATTCGGGTCGCCCAGCCAGGTCACCAGCTCCGTGGTCAGGTCGTCCAACGACCGGCTGCCGGGGACCTCGAGGCCGCTGGCCATCACCGATTCCCAGTACGTCTCCGACACGAACTCATCGTCGCACGCGATCACGAGCCGACGGTCCCGGGTCGCTCGCCGCGAAACGCCTGAGGCGGCGTCGGTAGGCTGATCCGGTGCCCTCGTTGGACGATGTCGGTCGTGCCCAGACGCGGTTGGCCCCGGCCGATCTGGAGTGGTTGCACCGACTGGTCGCCGACTGGCAGATCATCGCCGACCTGTCCTTCGCGGACCTTGTTCTGTGGCTGCCCGACGCCGGCGGCCGGGGGTTTTGGGCTGGTGCGCAGATGCGTCCGACCACTGGGCCGACCGCCTACGTCGACGACCTGGTCGGCGCGTTCGTACCCACCGGTCGCCGGCCCATGATCGACGCCGCGTGGAGTGAGGGCCGGATCTGCCGCGAGGGCGACCCCGAGTGGCGCGACCACGTCCCGGTCCGGGTCGAGACGATCCCGGTACGCCGGTCCGGGCACGTGCTCGGCGTGATCGCCCGCAACACCAACCTGCTGGGCGTTCGTACCCCGAGCAGGCTGGAGCTGGCGTACCTCCAGACTGCGGTCGACCTCACCAAGATGATCAGCGAGGGTCAGTTCCCGACCGCGGGGGAGCGCTCCGACCTCGCCGACGCGATGCGGGTCGGCGACGGGTTCGTCCGCACCGACCCCGAGGGACGGGTGGAATACGCCAGCCCGAACGCCATCTCCGCGTTTCGCCGGCTCGGCGCCACCGGGGACCTCGTGGGGCTCGAGCTCGCCGAGGTCGCCCGCGAGCTCGTACCGGCGCCGCGGGCCCCAGTCGCCGAGGCGGTGTGGATCGCAGTGTCCGGACGGATGCCGAAGGAAGCAGAGCTGGAGAACGCTGCCGCCTCGCTGGTCGTCCGCTCGATCCCGTTGCTGGCAGACGGCCGCCGGACCGGCGCTCTGACCTTGATCCGCGACGTCACCGAGCTCAGGCTGCGCGAGCGCGAGCTGATCACCCGGGAGGCCACGATCCGGGAGATCCACCACCGGGTGAAGAACAACCTGCAGACCGTGGCGGCGCTGCTCCGCCTCCAGGCCAGACGCACGCAGACGCCGGACGCGCATGCAGCCCTGGAGGAGGCGGTACGCCGCGTCGGCACGATCGCGATCGTGCACGAGACCCTCTCAGAGGGGTTCGACGAGGTGGTGGCGTTCGACGAGGTGGCCGACCGACTCGTCTCGATGGTCGCCGAAGTCACGGCCGGCGACAGCACCGTGAGGACCAACCGGAGCGGGTCGTTCGGGCGGCTCCCGGCGTCCATCGCCACGCCGTTGGCCATGGTGCTCACGGAGATCGTCCAGAACGCCGTGACGCACGGGCTTCGCGGTGGCGGCGGGCGCATCGGTCTGCGGACCCGGCGTACGCCGTCCCAGCTTGTCGTCGACGTGGAGGACGACGGCGCGGGCCTGCCGGACGGCTTCGACCCCTGGGGGTCGACCAGCCTCGGCCTGTCCATCGTGCGCACCCTGGTGGAGGGTGAGCTCGGGGGCACCATCGAGTTCGGAAACGGAGTGTCCGGAGGCGGTGCAGCGGTGTCGCTGCGGGTGCCGCTGACCGAGATCGGCGAGGACCCCGATCTCCCGGCAGGGCCCGGGATCGCCACGCTGGACCGGGCCTGATCGCGCACGCCCGGGCATGAGGTAAGCCCCGCTCCCGTCGCTCAGTGCGACGGTGCGGGGCTCGGTCGGTAGGTGGTGGGGGGAGGTCAGGCGGTCCGGATCCGGGCCCTCGCGTTGCGGCGCTTGAGCGTGCGTCGCTCGTCCTCGCTGAGGCCGCCCCAGACGCCGTGGTCCTGCCCGGACTCCAAGGCCCACGCGAGACACTCCTCGCGCACCTCGCAGCGACGGCACACTTGCTTGGCCTCCTCGATCTGCAGGATGGCCGGGCCGGTGTTGCCGATCGGGAAGAACAGCTCCGGGTCCTCCTCGAGGCACGCGGAACGGTGACGCCAATCCATGGCGACGACTCCTTCGTTGTGAAAGCTTTCACGAACTCCCACGTAGCCGCAGAGTTCGCGGTGGTACAGGGCTGCCGGCCTCGGGCGCTGACCGCTCCCGGCCGTTGACCAGCACTGTGATCGTTGCAAGAAAGGAGTGCCCACACAACCCCCGGCGGCTTGTCTGTTGCCTCACATGTCACCGATCGGACACTTTGCCTACCCTTCAGGGATGATCACACCAGACCACGCGCCTCCGCGCATCCTGACGCCCGCCGCGGGCGTGGTCGTGAGTCTCCGCCGGTCACCCGAGCGCTCGCCGACGTGCCCCCGGACGCCTGACGGCGAGCGGGCGGCCACATCCGTCAGTCCTCGAGCAGGCCCTGACGCAGCTGGGTGAGCGTGCGCGCCAACAGGCGCGAGACGTGCATCTGCGAGAGCCCGATCTCGTTGGCGATCTGGCTCTGGGTCATGCCGTGGAAGAAGCGCAGCACCAAGATGGTGCGGTCGCGTGGCTCCAGGGCGGCCAGCAGTGGTTTGAGGGACTCACGGTTGTCCACGTGTGCGAGCGCGTCGTCGTCGAACCCGAGGGAGTCCACCACGGCGTGGGAGTCCCCGAGGTCGTCCCGGGAGTCGGGGGCGTCCAGCGACAAGGTGGCGTAGGCGTTGACCGATTCCAGGCCCTCGAGGACCGCCTCCTGGCTGACGCCGAGCCGGTCCGCGAGCTCGGCGACAGTGGGGGAGCGGCCGAGCTGCTGACCCAGGTCGGCGGTGGCGCCGGCCAACGCGAGCCGCATCTCCTGCAGGCGGCGTGGCACCCGGATCGACCAACCGCGATCCCGGAAGTGGCGTTTGATCTCACCCACGATGGTCGGCGTGGCGTACGTCGAAAACTCGACTCCACGATCGGTCTCGAACCGGTCGACCGCCTTCAGCAACCCAATGGTCCCGACCTGGATCAAGTCGTCGAGAGGCTCTCCGCGGTTGCGGAAACGCCGAGCCAGGTGCTCGACGAGGGGTAGGTGCAGACCCACCAGCTCTTCACGCAACGGCGATCTGCGCGGGTCATCGAGGTCGTATCCGGACAGGGCGACGAGCGCCGCCCGAGTACGTGCCCGAACACGGTTCGCGTCGTTCTGCCGCTGTTCCGCGGCCACCGTGTCGATCACTCGCGACCGTAGGTCGGACGTCGATGGGTGAGAATGATGGCGAGCTCGTGTGCCCCGCGTACCTCGAAGTCCACCTTGGTGGCCAGCGCGGTCAAGACGGTCCACGCGAAGCCGTTTCGGCTCGGGACCTTGGGGTTGGGCGCATGCGCGCTGACGCTGACCGTGACCGAGTCGTCGGTGAGCACGAACGAGCAGTGCATTCGTGAGTCGCCGGCCGCCTGCGCCAGCAGCATCGAGCAGGCCTCGTCGACCGCGATCCGGAGATCCTCGATGTCGTCCAGGGTGAAGTTGAGCCGCGCAGCGAGCCCCGCGGCGGCTGTGCGCAGGACCGACAGGTAGGCGCTGTCCGCCGGAACGGTCATCTCGATCGCGGGTCGCCCGCGAGTGTCGGCGGAAGCATCCACGTCGGCGATGAGCTCCTTGCTGGATCGCGGCTGGGGGTCAGCCTGCTGCGATCGTGTCAAACATCACGGGGCGTACGCAACGCAAGGCGCCCGCCCAGACGCGACGACGGCTCAGCCCTTCTTCGTCTCGGCGAAGATGTTGGCGATCTCGTCGATCTTCGCCAGCAGCTCGTCGGCCTTGCCGAGATCGGAGCCGCCCTTGGTGCCGGCCGCGCCGGCGAGCTTGGTGGCTTCGTTCACGAGCTGGTGCAGTTGTGGGTACTTCTCGAAGTGCGGGGGCTTGAAGTAGTCCGTCCACAGCACCCACAGGTGGTGCTTGACGAGCTCGGAGCGCTGCTCCTTGATCAAGATCGCCCGGGTACGGAACTCCGGGTCGTCGTTGTCGGCCATCTTCTCGATGATGGCCTTGACGGACTCGGCCTCGATCCTGGCCTGTGCGGGGTCGTACACGCCGCACGGCAGATCGCAGTGGGCTTGAACCTCGATCGTCGGAGCGAAGAGACGAGGACGCATGGGCGGGATCCTTCCTGTTGGACGTGGATGGTGGAACGCAGAATCGAACCGTTCGCGACATTACTCTGGGCCGGCGGATCCGGCCGGTCGGGTACGCCGCGGCGCTGGTCGCGGGAGGCGGAGGTCGGACGCGTGTGGGGTCTAGCGGTCGTTCGCGGTCGGTCGATGCTCCCCACGCTCCGCGACGGCGACCGGCTGCTGGTGCGCCACGGCACGACGCCGCGGGTTGGCCGGCTGGCCGTCGTGCGCCTTCCCGACGGGGTGGTGGCCGTCAAGCGGGTCACCGGGCACGACCACGACGGCTGGTGGGTCGAGCGCGACAATCCGGGCGAGGGTGTCGACTCGTGGACCGTCGGCGCCATCTCCGACCGTGACGTCGTCGCCGTCGTCGTTCTGCGGGTGTGGCCCTGGCGGCCTCGGCGGTGACGGCCACCACCTGTCGACCCGGATCCGCTGTGAGAGACTCAAGCCAGCGGGCGATCCCCGTGGAGCCGCTCCGCCGGACCTGATCGGTCCATGGGCAGGACGAGGCTCTCTGTACCCCTCCGTACCCCTCCTGGCACCTGCTCCCGACTGCGAGGACGCCTCGTCATGGTTGCGCATCCGCTCCAGCCGCCCCATCCGCCCCATCCGCCCCATCCGCTCCCTCCACCCCATCCGCCCCATCCGCTCGATCCGTACTCGTCGGACGACGGGCGCTCGGACCCGGTCTTCGCGCTGCACCGCGGCGGCAAGCTCGCGGTGGCCAGCACCGTGCCGTTGCGCGACGCAGGCGACCTCTCGTTGGCCTACACGCCGGGCGTCGCCAGGGTGTGCACTGCCATCGCCGAGCAGCCCGACGTCGGGCCCGACCTCACGTGGACCGGCAACAATGTCGCGATCGTGACCGACGGCACTGCGGTGCTCGGCCTCGGCGACATCGGTCCGGCGGCGGCGATGCCGGTGATGGAGGGCAAGGCCGTTCTCTTCAAGCAGTTCGCGGGTGTGGATGCCGTACCGCTCTGCCTGGCAACCACCGACGTCGACGAGATCATCGAGACCGTGGTCCGTCTCGCCCCCAGCTTCGGTGGCGTGAACCTCGAGGACATCTCGGCCCCCCGCTGCTTCGAGATCGAGCAACGACTGCAGGCGCGCCTGGACATCCCGGTGTTCCACGACGACCAGCACGGCACCGCCGTGGTCGCGCTGGCGGCGCTCCTGAACGCGTTGCGTCTCACCCGGCGTACGTTCGCGTCGACCCGGGTGGTGATCTCCGGCGCGGGTGCCGCCGGTGTCGCCGTGGCGCGGATCCTGATGGCTGCCGGCATCACCGACCTCGCCGTGCTCGATCGCCAGGGTGTTGTGCACAGCCAGCGGGCCGGTCTGACCCCGGTGAAGGTCGACCTGGCCACCTTCACCGGGCAGACCGGGCGGCTGACCGGGCTGGTCGACGCGATGCGGGGCGCGGACGTCTTCATCGGCGTCTCGGGTGGGACGGTGCCCGAGCCGGTGGTCGAGTCGATGGCGGACGACGCCATCGTGTTCGCGTTGGCCAATCCCCAGCCGGAGGTACACCCGGACATCGCCCGTCGGCATGCGCGAGTCGTCGCGACGGGGCGCTCGGACTACCCGAACCAGATCAACAACGTCCTTGCCTTCCCGGGCATCTTCCGGGGAGCCCTTGACGTGCGCGCGCGCCGGGTGACCGAAGGCATGAAGCTGGCCGCAGCCCAGGCCTTGGCCGCTCTCGTCGGCCGGGACCTGTCCGAGGAGTACGTGATCCCGTCGCCGTTCGACGACCGGGTCGCGGCCGCCGTGGCGCACGCCGTAGCCGCGGCGGCTCGCAGCGACGGGGTCGCCAGCCGCTGATGGGGGTGGCTGCTCCCCCGGCCGCACCTCCCCTGCGCTAATCCGACAGTTACGCACCTGCCCACCACGCCCCCTGCGCTCATCCGACAGTTACGCCCCCGGCCGAACCCATCCCTGCGGTCATCCGACAGTTGCGCGCCCGGCCGAACCCACCCCTGCGGTCATCCGACAGTTGCGCGCCCGGCCGCTCGGCTCCCCCCGGGCGCTGATCCGCATGCCTCTCCGTCCCCGCTGCTGGTTCCGCATGCCCCTCCATCCCCGCAGCTGATCCGACAGTTACGCCTGCCGTTGCAGAGAGCAGGCTGCTCCAATGGCCATCTTGTAGCAATGCCGATGTGCGTAACTGTCGGATCAGCGAAGGGGGGTGCGGCAGGTGGGGTGCGTAACTGTCGGATCGGCGGAGGGGGGTGGTGAGGGCCGGGTGCGCAGCCGTCGGATGGCGGAGGGGAGCGGGGGGTGAGCAGGAGTCGCACTAGGGTCGAGTCATGTTTGCGGTCTATGCGTCGTCGTTCAGCCCGGACCAACCCCTGGACGGGCTCGTGCTCGGTGAGCGCCCCGACCCCGAGGTACCGGACGGTTGGACGACCGTGCGCCTCAAGGCTGCCTCGTTGAACCAGCACGACCTGTGGTCCCTACGTGGTGTGGGACTGCGCGAGGAAGCCCTGCCGATGATCCTCGGGTGCGACGCCGCCGGCATCGACGAGGACGGCAACGAGGTGGTCGTGCACGCGGTGCTGTCCGACCCGTCGTGGACCGGCGATGAGACGCTCGACCCGAAGCGGTCGCTGCTGTCGGAGCGCCATCAGGGCTGCTTCGCCGACAAGGTCGCGGTGCCGCGGCGCAATCTGATGCCCAAGCCCGCGGCGTTGTCGTGGGAGGAAGCGGCCTGCCTTCCGACCGCGTGGCTCACGGCGTACCGGATGCTGTTCACGCAGTCGGGTCTCCGTCCAGGCGACAGCGTGCTCGTGCAGGGCGCGGGTGGCGGCGTCGCCACCGCCTTGATCACCCTGGCTAGGGCGGCCGGCATCCGGGTCTATGCCACCAGCCGCGACGAGGTGAAACGCCGTCGCGCCGTCGAGATCGGCGCGCACGAGGCGTACGAGCCGGGCGCCCGGCTGCCGGGGGGCGTCGATGCGGTGATGGAGACGGTCGGCGCGGCGACCTGGTCGCACTCGGTCAAGTCACTGCGACCGGGCGGCACCATCGTCATCTCGGGCGCCACCTCCGGCAACAACCCCGTACAGGCCGAGCTGACCCGCATCTTCTTCCTGCAGCTGCGGGTGCAGGGGTCGACGATGGGTACGCGGTCCGAGCTCGCCGCGTTGGTTGAGTTCCTCGACGTGACTGGCGCCCGCCCCTTGATCGACCGCGTGCTGCCGATGGACCAGGCGCGGGACGGGTTCGTGGCGATGTCCGAGGGCGACGTGTTCGGCAAGGTCGTCTTCACCTGCTGAGCGCGAGATCGGAAGGACCTCGCGACGTGCCCACGCGAACCGGCGTCAACCAGCGCGTCACCGGTGCGGAGACGCCCAACGACCACCGGTCCGCCTCGGTCTCGGGGTCGTGGCCGTTAGAGGCGATGCGCCGGATCGGACGGGCATCGAGGACTCCGCTCACTCCTCGTCGTCGTCCAGGCGCGCCAGCCAGGTCGCCAGTCGCTCGACCGGCGTCTCGAACTCCGGGTGGAGGTCGCAGAACTCCTGCAGCCGCTCCGCGACCCACTCGAGGGAGACCTCTTCCTCACCGCGTCGACTGGTCAGCTCCTCGATGCCGCGGTCGGTGAAGTACACCCGCCATCCCCTAGGAGAAGGCCTGCGCGATGAGCGCCTGCTGCTCCTCGACGTGACGCTTGAGGGCGCCGACGGACGGGGAGGACGACTCCGGACGTGAGACGCGATAGAAGGGCATGCCGTCCAGCTCGGCGGTGAGGTTCAGCGCCAAATGCGGCCAGGCCCCCATGTTGGCCGGTTCGTCCTGCACCCAACGGATCTCGGCGAGGTTCGGGAACGTCGCAAGCTCTGCCCGCAGCTCGGCGAGCGGTCGCGGATAGAGCTGCTCCAGCGGCAGAATGGCTGTGCGCGGCTCGTCCCCCTCGCGCTTCGCCCTCTCGGCGACCAGATCCCAGCGGATCTTGCCGGAGCACAGCAGGACTCGCTCGACCCGGCCCCGGTCGACGACGTCGTCGGGCACAACGGGTTGGAACGTTCCGGTGGTGAAGTCGTCCGGCATCGACACGGCAGCCTTGGACCGCAGCATCGACTTGGGCGTGAACACGATCATCGGCCGGTGCCGGCTGCCCAGTGAGTGCCGGCGCAGGAGGTGGAAGTAGCTGGCCGGGGTGGACGGCTGCGCGACGGTGAACGCCTCGTCGGCGGCCAAGGTCAGGAACCTCTCGATCCGGGCCGAGGAGTGGTCCGGTCCCTGGCCTTCATAGCCGTGCGGCAGGAGCAGCACGACGCCGGACTTCTGCTGCCACTTGGTTTCGCCCGACGTGATGTATTCGTCGATGACGGTCTGGGCGCCGTTGGCGAAGTCACCGAACTGCGCCTCCCACAGGACCAGCGCCTCCGGCCTGGCCACCGAGTAGCCGTACTCGAAGCCCATCGCGGCGTACTCGCTCAGCAGCGAGTCGTAGACGTAGAAGTTGGCCTGGTCGTCGGACAGCTGGGACAGCGGTGTCCACTCGTCGGCGGTGTGGCGGTCGATGATGGTGGCGAACCGGGAGACGAACGTGCCACGCCGGGTGTCCTGGCCCGAGAGCCGAACCGGGCGCCCCTGCATCAGCAGCGAGCCGAGGGCGACGATCTCGCCGGTGCCCCAGTCGATCGGACCTCCGGTGATCGCGGCGGAGCGCCTGGCCAACTGAGGGGCCACCTTGGGGTGGATCGTGAATCCCTCGGGTGCGCTGGAGTAGGAGTCGGCGATGACCTTGAGCACCTCGGTGCTGATCGCGGTGCCCGCGTCCTGGTGGTCGGGCTTGATCGGGTACGCCGGCACGGTGATGTAGCGGTCCGGGGTGCTGGTCGCCTCACGCACCTCGGCGAACACGCGCTCAAGCTGGCTCTGGTAGTCGCGCAGGGCGCTCTCCGCCTCGTCGACGGTGATGTCGCCGCGTCCGACCAGGGCCTCGGTGTAGAGCTTGCGTACCGAGCGCTTCGCCTCGATCAGGTCGTACATCAGCGGCTGGGTGTAGCTGGGGTCGTCGCCCTCGTTGTGGCCGCGACGGCGGTAGCAGACCAGGTCGATCACGACGTCCTTCTTGAACGCCTGACGGAACTCGAACGCGAGCTGGGCCACCCGGATGCAGGCCTCGGGATCATCGCCGTTGACGTGGAAGATCGGGGCCTGAACCATCCGGGCCACGTCGGTGCAGTACAACGACGAGCGAGACGCGGATGGCGAGGTGGTGAACCCGACCTGGTTGTTGACCACCACGTGGATAGTGCCGCCGGTGCGGTAGCCGCGCAGCTGGGACAGGTTGAGGGTCTCGGCCACGACGCCTTGACCCGCGAACGCCGCGTCGCCGTGGACGAGCAGCGGGAGGACCGGGTAGTCGGCGCCCTTGTTGAGCAGGTCCTGCTTGGCCCGCGCGATGCCCTCGAGCACTGGGTCGACGGTCTCCAGGTGCGACGGGTTCGCCGCCACCGACACCTTGATCTGGTCCCCGTTGCCCGCGGTGAACTCACCCTCGGCGCCGAGGTGGTACTTCACGTCACCCGAGCCTTGAACGGTGCGAGGGTCGATGTTGCCCTCGAACTCGCGGAAGACCTGCCCGACGCCCTTGCCGACGATGTTGACGAGGACGTTCAGCCGGCCCCGGTGCGCCATGCCGACGGTGACCTCGTCGAGCCGCGCCGCGGCCGCGGCCTCACAGATCTCGTCGAGCAGGGGGACCGTGGTCTCGGCGCCTTCGAGGCTGAACCGCTTCTGCCCGACGAACTTCGTCTGCAGGAACGTCTCGAAGGCCTCTGCCTGGTTCAGCTTGTGCAGGATCCGCAGCTGCTCCTCGCGAGGGGGCTTCTCGTGCGGACGCTCCACGCGCTCCTGGATCCACCGTCGCTGCTCGGGATCCTGGATGTGCATGTACTCGATGCCGACCGTGCGGCAGTAGGAGTCGCGCAGGATGCCGAGGATGTCCCGCAGCTTCATGAACCGGCGACCGCCGCCGAACGAGCCGGTGGCGAACTCGCGCTCGAGATCCCACAGGGTCAGTCCGTGGCTCACCACGTCGAGGTCGGGGTGGCTGCGCTGCTTGTACTCCAGCGGGTCGGTGTCGGCCATGATGTGGCCGCGTACCCGGTAGGCGTGGATCAGCTCGAGAACCCTTGCCTGCTTGTGCACCTCATCGTCGTGGCTCGCCGAGATGTCCTGGGCCCAGCGGACGGGTTCGTAGGGGATCCGCAGCGCCGCGAAGATCTCGTCGTAGAACCCCTCGTCGCCGAGCAGCAGATGATGGACCCGTTTGAGGAAGTCGCCGGACTGCGCGCCCTGGATCACGCGGTGGTCGTACGTCGAGGTCAGCGTCATCATCTTCGAGATCGCCAGCTCGGCGATGGCTCGCTCGGACGCGCCCTGGAACTCCGGTGGATAGTCCATCGAGCCGACGCCGATGATCGCCCCTTGCCCCTTCATCAGCCGTGGCACCGAGTGGTTGGTGCCGATCGTGCCGGGGTTGGTGAGCGTGACCGTGGTGCCTTGGAAGTCCTCGACGGTCAGCTTGTTGTTGCGCGCCTTGCCGACCACCTCCTCGTAGGCGGTCCAGAAGGCGGCGAAGTCCATCGCCTCGGCCGCCTTGATCGACGGCACCACGAGCTGGCGGGTGCCGTCGGCCTTCGCCAGGTCGATGGCCAGCCCGAGGTTGATGTGCCGGGGCTTGAGCAGCGTGGGCTTGCCGTCGATCTCGTCGTAGCCGACGTTCATCTCCGGCATCGTGCGGAGAGCCTTCACCAAGGCGAAGCCGATGAGGTGGGTGAATGACACCTTGCCGCCGCGGGCCCGGGCGAGATGGTTGTTGATCACGATCCGGTTGTCGATCAGCAACTTGACCGGCACCGAACGCACACTCGTCGCCGTCGGCACCGACAGGCTCGCGTCCATGTTGACGACGGTGCGAGCCGCCACCCCCTTGAGCGTCACCTTGGTGGCCTCGTCGCTTGGCTGGGGCTCGGCCACGGCGGGTGCGTTCTTGGGTGCGTCCGTGGGTGCGACCTTGGGCCCGTCCATGGGCCCGTCCGTGGGCTTGGCCTTGGGTGCCTCCTTGGGTGCCTCCTTGGGTGCCTCCTTGGGCGCCTCCTTTGGCACCGGGCGAGCCGCGCCGCGCGCTGACGGCGGTTGCGGCGACTCCTTAGATGGGGTTGGCGCCGGGGCGGTCGGGCTGGAGGTCGAACCGGTGGCCGGTTTGCCGTTCTCCGGTGCGCTCTCGTCGGGATGTGAGGCGAAGAACTCCACCCAGGTCTCGTCGACCGATGCCGGGTCTTGCTGGTAGCGCTCGTACATCTCATCGACGAGCCACTGGTTGGTGCCGAAATCTGACAAGGATTGGTCGTGGAAGGACTCGGCCACGTCCCTGATCGCCTCTTCCGCTCAAGTTCACGTAGGTGAAGTCGCTGTGGGCACCCCGCAAGTCGGATCCTGCGCACGTGCCCTCTAAGGCTAGTCCCCCCGGCAAGCGCGCGAACGAGGGATCGCCCGTTCCGTTGGGCGTGCCGGTTTGTCCGGGGCCGATGTGTGATTCATGCTGTCCGCGATGACTTCCATGTCCGCATCGTCTCGGGATCGCCGCCGAGGGACCGTTGCCGTTCTGGTCGCCGCCACCGCCCTGACGCTGGTTGCTGGGTGCAGTGGCAGCGGTTCGAACAGCCCTGCCACGACTGCGCCGACAACGGTACGGTCCGGTGCCGCCCTCGGGCTCCGGGCCGCACCTTTGACGGTGAAGGTGTCCCTCGTCGCCGGTCATCTGGCGAAGAAGTCGCGCTCGCAGGTGGCCTCCGGTGTCCGTCGGCTGGTGGGAGGCTGGATGGATGCCGCGTTCGTGAAGGGGAGCTATCCCCGGCACTCGTTCCCGCACTCGTTCTCCGGCTTCACCGCCGGCGCCGCCCGGCTGGCGCAGCGCCAATCCGCGGTGACCACCAACGCTGCGCTCGGGACCGCCATCGGCTCCCTCGTGCCGACGCGTCGCAACGTCTGGGTCTACGCCTACGCCCCTCACGGCCACGCGGTCGGCGCAACCGCCGACGTGCTGCTTGTCCTGCAGGCCGCTAAGACCGACGGCAAGCGGGTCGAGATCACCGTCACCGGACAGCTCGACCTCACTCGTGACCGCCAGCACCGCTGGCGGGTGTTCGGCTTCGACCTCAGGCAGGGGACCGCGGCGCCAGGGACCTATGCCGCCACCAAGGCCCGTCAGAGGCACCGCGCGCAGCTCCGGGCGCGCCGACTCCACCGGCAGCATCAACACCGCCACCACCGGCACCACCGACACCATCACTCGGGGGGCACCCGATGAAGACCACCAGAGCCGTCGCCGGACTCGGTCGTGACGTGGCCCGGCGCGGCCACCGGCGTGTCACCACACCGGTGCTCCTAGCCCTGATCCTTGCGGTGACCGTCGTTCTGGTCCCCAACGCGGCGGCCCCGCGGATAGACGCCACGCTGATGAAGGTCGATGTGGCCCACGGCCTCGACGTCGATCCGCACGTCGTCTGGATCCTCGCGCTCGGCTCCGACGCCCGGCCCGGAGAACCGGTCCTGCACAGCCGCTCCGACGCGATCCAGATGGTAGGGATCAACACCCGAACAGGACACGCCACGATCATCGGTGTGCCACGTGACTCCTACGTCGACATCCCCGGCTTCGGCCGCAGCAAGATAAACGCGGCGATGGTCTACGGCGGGCCGCAGCTTGCGGCGCGCACCATCGGCAACCTGCTGGGGCTGCAGCCCGACTACGTCTTCGTCACCAGCTTCTGGGGCTTTCGCGCCATGATCCGGTCGCTCGGCGGCGTCCGCGTCTACACGCCGTACCGGTTCAGTGAGCGGCTCGGGCACTTCCACCCCGGCTTCAACTTCACCACCAACAACTCAGCCCTCGTGTTCGTACGCGAACGGCACCAGCTGCCCAACGGCGACTTCGGCCGCTCCGCGGACCAGGGACAGATGCTCATCGCCGGGCTCAAGAAGGCACTGCAGGACGCGCACAGCCCAGGGGGCCTGGAGCGGATCCTGCTGTCGTTCGGCCAGAACACGGCCATCGACCTGTCCCCGGGCGACCTGTACCGGCTCGCGCACGCGGTGCTCCAGGTCAAACCGCGGTTCGTCCGCGACTGCGTCATCCAGGGCGGCACCGGGATGGCGGGCGCCCAGAGCGTGGTCTACCCCGACTTGGCGCAAGCCCACCGGATCGTCGCCGGCGCCCGCAGCGATGCCCGGGTGAACGGCTGCGGCTGAGCCATCCGCCTCAGCTGGCGGCACGGCGAGCTCTGGCAACCTGCAGGCCGCAGGCGAAGGGCGTGCCGTTCAGATGATCAACGCGGCCCGATGATCAGCGCGGCCTGATCCGTGCCCAGGCATGGCCGAGCGTGATGACACTGTGGCCGGGCGTACCCGCCAGCAAGGTGATCGTCAGCGCCGAGACGTCGACGCCGTATCTCGTCCGGGTCTAACGGGGAAGCCGAGCGAAGGTGACGCACCGTGACCGCGCCAGCGCCGAATGCGACGTGGATCACCTGAGGTGCGGGGATGCGCAGCCGGCTATGGCGTTTCGGACCTTTCGGATTCGGGTCCGGCAACGGCGGGCACGGACGTACGCTCGCGACCATCTCGCCTTCAACTCCGAGGAGTGGCGATGACGCACCCCCTTCGCACCACGGCCCTGCTGACAGTGATTTCTCTCGCCATGTTCGGGGTCCTCAGCAGCGCAGCCGGAGCCTCGGCATCGCACACTGCGTCGTCGAACGGTGCTTCGGTGGAGACCGCGGCGTCGACGGGTCTGGGTGACTGGCCGGCGTACGAGCGCAACGTGGCGCATTCGTCTGCCGCGTTCGGCACCGCTGCCATCACCACGGCCAACGCCGGGTCACTGCATCAGGTCTGGCACTGGACACCGCCGTCCGGGGACCTCGAGGCCAGCCCGACCGTCGCCAACGGCCTTGTCTACATCGGCACCGGTGGTGGCACGTTCTATGCACTCAACGCCGGCACCGGTGTCCTTGCCTGGTCGCGGACCCTCGACGTGGGCAGAACGGGGCAGTGTGCTGGCAAGGGCATCGAGGCAACGGCCACTGTTGCGAACGACCCTGTCACCGGGGGGCCCACGGTGTACGCCGAAGGTGCGCGCTACCTGTACGCCCTCAATGCCAGCACCGGAGCAGTGGTCTGGAAGCGCCTGGTCGGTCCGTCCGGAACCACGGCCAACGCCAGCTACTACAACTGGTCCTCCCCGACGGTTGCGCAGGGTCACATCTACGTCGGACTGTCGTCACGGTGCGACCGGCCGCTGATCCGCGGCGGTGAAGTGGAGTACAGCCAGCACACCGGCGCCGTCCTGCACACCTACTACGACATGCCCAACCATCACGTCGGCGGCAGCATCTGGTCCAGTGCGGCGTACAAGAACGGCTCCGTGTGGGTGACCACCGGCAACCCGGGTCCGGGCGGCACGTTCGACTCGTACTCCATCGTGAAGCTGAATGCGTCCACGATGGCCAAGCAGGGGAAGTGGACGGTCAACCTGACGGCCGCGTCCGACGACGACTTCGGATCCTCCCCGGTGCTGTTCACCAGCTCGACGGGCACTCCGATGGCCGCGGCCTGCAACAAGAACGGCGTGATGTACGCGTGGAACGAGGACGCGCTGGCCAACGGGCCGGTCTGGGAGGACCAGGTCGCTAACCCGGCGGGAGGCGCGTGCCTGACGTCACCGGCTTGGGACTTCCAGAACCGCGTGCTGTACATCGCCGCGCCCGGGACCACGATCGGCGGGACGTCCGTGCAGGGGTCACTGCGCGCTGTGAACCCGGATACCGGCGCCTATCTGTGGCAGACAGCGCTGCCGTGCAAGGTGGACGGCAGCCCCACGCTGGACCAGCCCGGCGGTGTCGTCGCGGTGCCGATGTACAGCTGCCCGACCGGTGTCACGCCGGTGATCGAGCTGGTGAACGCGTCGACCGGTGCGATCCTCGGCTCGGTCCCGGCGCCCGGCGGCGCGTTCTCCCAGCCGGTGTTCGCCGGCAACCTGCTCTACGTCGCGAGCTTCGCCGGTGGCCTCACGG
Organism: Nocardioidaceae bacterium; assembly: GCA_050700835.1. Classification (GTDB taxonomy): domain Bacteria; phylum Actinomycetota; class Actinomycetes; order Propionibacteriales; family Nocardioidaceae; genus JBOHDX01. The sequence goes on along the minus strand of JBOHDX010000068.1, from coordinate 26,060 downwards.
CGTACGGCCCGTGAGCACCGGGACGACCGGCGGCCCCACCCAAGAATCGACATTGACGCTGCCCGGACGGCGGCAATGTCGATTCTTTCGTGCCGCACCTCAGCGGCCGAGCAGCGAGATCACAGTTGCGAGCCGATCGAGGTCGCCGCAGTCGCCCCGAAGTGTGATCTCGAACCACGGAGGGTGCTGAACTGCTCGACGCTGCTGCTCGACGCTGAGCCCGCGACGCAGCAGATGCCGCCGCTCCGAGCGGTACGGTCCGGAGCCGCCACAGCGCCGCGGGGCGAGTTCGCAGCCTGAGAACCAGCGCGGCTGTGAGTGAGTCGAGAGGGGTTCGAGAGCCCGACCGCCGACCACGCGCCGCCGGGGCGGTGGCGGCAGCGGCGGCATTAGTGGACACAGCGCCCCCGGTAGGATTCGAACCTACGCTCCCGCCTCCGGAGGGCGGTGCTCTATCCCCTGAGCTACGGGGGCTCAAGGCTGCCGCGAAAGCGTACCCGAGGCGCCGGGACCCGCCGCCTTCGACCCAGACGGCGAGGAGCCCGCTCCGCCCCGCAACGAGGCGGACATCACGGATCGGTCGAGTCGCCGGTGCGACGCCCGACATGCCGGTATCTTGCGCGCGTGGCAGTGCCCCGCATCCTCGTCGTGGACGACACCGACTCCATTCGCACCCTGATCCGGCTGAACCTCGAGCTGGAGGGGTACGACGTGGCCGAGGCCGTCGACGGTCAGGACTGTCTCGACCGGGTGGCCGCGCTGGCGCCGGACCTGATCACGATCGACGTCGTGATGCCGAAGCGAGACGGGTTCAGCACCGTGCGAGCGCTCAAGGCCGATCCGGTCACGGCGCGGATCCCGGTAGTGATGGTCACCACCCAGGCCCACGCAGCCGATCGTCGGCGTGGCTCCGAGCTCGGCGTGACCGCCTACATCGGCAAGCCGTTCGACCCTGACGAGCTCGTCGCGGTCGTACGCCAGGCGCTGGGTTCGGTGCCGGAGCCGAACCGCTCGTAGGCGCGCCGATACGCTGGGCCGGTGACTCCCGAACAACTCTCCGGCGCGCTCGCCGGCGTCCTCGCGTCCCTGGTCGACGACGGCAGCGTCGCGCTGCCGGACGGGGCACCGAGCGAGGTCCGCGTGGAGCGCCCGAAGGTCAAGGAGCACGGTGACTACGCCACCAACGTGGCGATGCAGCTGGGCAAGAAGGCAGGGCTCGACCCGCGCGCGCTGGCCCAGCTGATCGCGGGCCGGCTAGCGGCCACCCACGGGATCGGTGCGGTTGAGGTCGCGGGGCCGGGGTTCCTGAACATCCGGGTCGCGGCCGGGTCCCAGGGTGCCATGGCCGCCGACATTGTGCGGGCCGCCGAGCGCTACGGGACCAGCGACCACCTGGCCGCGCAGCGGATCAATCTCGAGTTCGTCTCCGCCAATCCGACGGGCCCGATCCACATCGGAAGTGTGCGCTGGGCCGCGGTCGGAGACGCGCTGGGACGGCTCCTGACCGCGCAGGGCGCCGAGGTCACGCGCGAGTACTACTTCAACGACCACGGTGCGCAGATCGACCGGTTCGCCCGCTCCCTGCTCGCCCGGGCGCGGGGAGAGGCCCCACCCGAGGACGGCTACGGCGGCGAGTACATCGACGACATCGCCGCCGGCGTCGTGGCCACAAACCCCGAAGTGCGAGACCTGCCCGACGACGAGGCGCGGGAGGTGTTCAGGGCGGTCGGCGTCGGCATGATGTTCGACGAGGTCAAGCAGAGCCTGGCCGACTTCGGGGTCCAGTTCGACGTCTACTTCCACGAGAACTCGCTGCACGAGTCGGGTGCCGTGGGCAGGGCCATCGATCGTCTGAACGAGCTGGGCAAGACGTACGAGAAGGACGGCGCGCTGTGGCTGCGCTCGACGGACTTCGGTGACGACAAGGACCGGGTCGTGATCAAGTCGGACGGCAACCCGGCATACATCTCCGGAGATCTTGCGTACTACCTCGACAAGCGCGAGCGCGGGTTCAACAAGCTGATGATCCTGCTCGGCGCTGACCACCACGGCTACGTGGACCGGCTGCACGCCACCTGCCTCGCCTTCGGTGGCACCCCCGGCAAGGACCTGGAGGTGATCATCGGCCAGATGGTCAACCTGCTGCGCGACGGCAGACCGCTGCGCATGTCCAAGCGGGCCGGGACGGTCATCTCGATCGGCGACCTGGTCGACGCGGTCGGGGTCGATGCGGCCCGCTATGCACTGGCCCGCTACACCTCCGACTCGACCATCGACCTCGACCTCGACCTGTGGGCCCGCCAGAGCAGCGACAACCCCGTCTACTACGTGCAGTACGCCCACGCCCGGCTCGCCTCGATCCTGCGCAACGCTGCCGATCTCGGGATCGACGTCGATCCGGACGGCGCCGACACGAGCCTGCTCACACACGAGCGCGAGGGCGACCTGTTGCGCGGGCTCGGGGACTACCCCAGGGTCGTCGCGCGAGCGACCGATCTGCGCGAACCGCACCGAGTTGCGCGCTACCTCGAGGACACCGCAGCCAGCTTCCACAAGTTCTACGACGAGTGCCGGGTGCTGCCGATGGGCGACGAGGAGACCGGTGACGTGCACCGGGCCCGTCTCCTTCTCGTGGCCGCCACCAGGACGGTGATCGCCAACGGGCTGGGCCTGCTCGGTGTCAGCGCCCCGGACCGCATGTGAGGACGTGAGCGATGCGCGCGCACGAAGCCGGCGCCCTCCACGGCCAGGCTGGGCACCGCAGTCCGCCCTGGCTCGCTCCGCCGGCGGACTCCAACGCCCTGGTCACGTCCTTGTGGCCGGCCAACGCAGTCAAGGGAGAGGACGGCGTGCTCCGGGTGGCCGGGGTCAGCGCCCTCGACCTGGCCGATCAGCACGGCACCCCGGCCTACATCGTGGACGAGGACGACTTCCGGGCGAGGGCCAGAGCCTTCCGCGACGCCTTCGCCGGCGTCGAGGTCTTCTATGCAGGCAAGGCGTTCCTGTGTCGATCGGTGGCCCGATGGGTCGTCGACGAGGGGTTGAGCCTCGACGTGTGCACCGGCGGTGAGCTCGCGCTCGCCCTGCGTGCGGATGTGCCACCGGAGCGGATCGGTCTGCACGGCAACAACAAGTCGCGGGCGGAGCTGGCCAGAGCGCTCGACGTGGGTGTCGGCCGGATCATCGTCGACTCGTTCGAGGAGATCGACCGGCTCGACGAGATGGCCCGCGGCCTCGGGGTCACGGCGCGGGTGCTCGTGCGGGTCACCGTGGGAGTCGAGGCTCACACGCACGAATACATCGCGACGGCCCACGAGGACCAGAAGTTCGGCTTCTCGATCGCCGAGGATCACGCCATCGACGCGGTGCGGCGAGTTCTCCGCTGCGACAACCTCGAGCTGCTCGGTCTGCACTCGCACATCGGTTCACAGATCTTCGACAGCTCCGGGTTCGACGTCGCCGCGCGGCGGGTCCTGTCCCTGCACGCGCGGGTCACGAAGGAGCTCGGCTTCGTCGCCCCGGAGCTCGACCTCGGTGGCGGCTTCGGCATCGCCTACACGACGCAGGACGACCCGCAGGTGCCGTCGCGGCTGGCCGACGCGATCATCGCCATCGTCCACCACGAGTGCCAGGCCCTCGGTGTCGACGTCCCACGCCTGTCCATCGAACCGGGGCGAGCCATCGCCGGTCCGTCGACGTTCACCCTGTACGAGGTGGGCACGGTCAAGCAGGTGGCCCTGGACGCCGGCGCCAGCCGTACCTACGTCTCGGTCGACGGCGGCATGAGCGACAACATCCGCACCGCCTTGTACGACGCGGACTACTCGTGCACGTTGGCGTCACGGCGCTCGGATGCCGAGCCGGTGCTGGCCCGCGTGGTCGGGAAGCACTGCGAGGCTGGCGACATCGTGGTCAAGGACGAGTTCGTCCCCGCCGACATCGCCGCGGGCGACCTGTTGGCAGTGCCCGGGACCGGTGCGTACTGCCGGTCGATGGCCAGCAACTACAACCACGTCCCACGTCCGGTGGTCGTGGCGGTGCGAGGCGGGCAGTCGTGCGTGCTGGTCCGGCGCGAGACCGAGGACGACCTGCTGCGGCTCGACGTCGGTTGAGGCCGATGCCGTTCGAGGTCACGATTCTGGAAGGGTGGAGCGATGACTGAGCGCAGCCTCAAGGTCGCGCTGCTCGGCTGCGGCGTCGTGGGCACCGAGGTGGTGAGGTTGCTGGCCGAGCAGGCCGACGAGCTCCACGCCCGCGCCGGCGCACGGCTCGAGCTGGCCGGCATCGCGGTTCGGCGCCCCGATCGGGCGCGTTCCGTCGTCGTCGACCACGCTCTGTTGACCACCGACGCTCACGAGCTGGTGACCCGTCCGGACGTGGATCTGGTGGTCGAGGTGGTCGGGGGCATCGAGCCGGCCCGGAGCCTCATCCTCGCCGCCCTCGAGAACGGTGCCTCGGTGGTGACGGCCAACAAGGCACTACTCGCCGAGGACGGCGCCACCCTGTTCGCCGCCGCCGAGAAGGCCGATCGCGACCTCTACTACGAGGCCTCCGTGGCCGGCGCCATCCCGATCGTGCGCCCGTTGCGCGAGTCCCTGGCCGGTGACCGGGTACGCCGGGTGCTCGGCATCGTCAACGGCACCACCAACTTCATCCTCGACAAGATGACGACCACGGGGGCGGGGTTCTCCGACGCGTTGCAAGAGGCCCAGGACCTCGGTTATGCCGAGGCGGATCCGACCGCCGACGTGGAGGGCTTCGACGCAGCGGCGAAGGCCGCGATCCTGGCCAGTCTGGCGTTCCACACCCGGGTCACCGTCGCCGACGTGCACCGTGAGGGCATCACCGACGTATCCGCGACCGACGTCGCGTCGGCGGCAGAGATGGGCTGCGTGGTCAAGCTCCTGGCGATCTGCGACCTGGTCGACACCGTGCACGGGCCGGCGGTGTCGGCCCGTGTCCACCCGGCGATGATCCCGAGCACGCACCCACTCGCGAGCGTGCGCGAGGCGTACAACGCGGTCTTCGTGGAGAGCGACGCGGCCGGCCAGCTGATGTTCTACGGTCCTGGTGCGGGCGGGGCCCCAACTGCGAGTGCGGTTCTCGGCGACCTTGTCACGGTGGCCCGGCACCGGCTCGAAGGCGTCACGGGCGCGGGGGAGTCGACCCACGCGCAGTGCCGGATCCTGCCGATGGGTGACGCTGTGACGCGCTACCACATTGCCGTCGACGTGGACGACGAGACCGGAGTGCTGGCCGCGGTCGCGCAGGAGTTCTCCGCCCACGGCGTGTCGATCCAGACCGTCCGGCAGGAGGGACGCGGTGACGACGCCCAGCTCGTCGTGGTGACGCATCGCGCCACCGACGCGGCGCTGGCGGCCACGGTCGGGGGCCTGCGAGGCATGGGCATGGTGCGCGAGGTGTCGTCGGTGATGCGGGTCGAGGGAGAGTCCGACTGATGGCCCACCAGTGGCGGGGCGTGATCGAGGAGTATCGCGACTGGCTGCCCGTCGACGAGACCACCCCGGTCGTGACGCTGCGCGAAGGCGGCACGCCGCTGGTGCTGTCCTCCTGGCTGTCCGAGGTGGTGCACGGCGAGGTGTGGCTCAAGGTCGAGGGGGACAACCCGACCGGGTCGTTCAAGGACAGAGGCATGACGGTTGCCATCTCGGTTGCCCTCCAGCAGGGCGCCGAGGCCTGTGTCTGCGCCTCGACCGGCAACACCTCGGCGTCGATGAGCGCCTACGCCTCTCGCGCCGGCCTCAACCCCGTCGTACTCGTCCCCGACGGCAAGATCGCTGCGGGCAAACTGGCGCAGGCCGTGATCCACGGTGCGCGGGTGATCTCGGTACGCGGGGGGTTCGACGACTGCCTGGTGCTCGCCCGCGAGCTGGCCGAGACCTACCCGGTCGCCCTGGTCAACTCGGTCAACCCGATCCGGATCGAGGGCCAGAAGACCGCGGCGTTCGAGATCGTCGACGTGCTCGGCGACGCCCCCGACGTGCACGTTCTCCCCGTCGGCAACGCCGGCAACATCGCCGCCTACTGGGCGGGCTATCGCGACTACGCGGATGCCGGGGCGGCGAGTCGGCTGCCGAGGATGTGGGGGTTCCAGGCCGCGGGCGCCGCGCCCTTGGTCTCCGGCGTGCGGGTGGCGGCACCGGAGACGGTCGCCACCGCGATCCGGGTTGGCAATCCGGCGTCCTGGGCGAAGGCGGTCACCGCCCGCGACGAGTCCGGCGGTCGCATCGACGCGGTGTCGGACGAGCAGATCCTGGCCGCCCAGGCCGATCTCGCCCGCAAGGACGGGGTGTTCGTGGAACCCGCCTCGGCCGCGGGTGTGGCCGGCCTGCTGGCACTGTGGGCGGTGGGTGAGGTTCCCACCGGTCTGCGGGTGGCCGTGACCGTCACCGGTCATGGGCTCAAGGACACCGAGACCGCCCTGTCCGTCCAGGGGCCGATCATCGACGACGTGATCGAGGTCGACGTACGCGCGGCCGCCCATGCGGCCGGGCTGGACTGAGGTCGTCCATGAGATACCTCGAATGCCCCGTCACGGTCATCGCGCCGGGCACCAGCGCCAACCTCGGACCCGGCTTCGACTCGTTCGGACTCGCGCTGTCCATCGCCGACACGGTGCAGGCGGAGGTGACCGCGGCGGGGTTGGGCGTCGACGTGGTCGGTGAGGGCGCCGGCGACGTTCCGCGCGACGAGTCGCACCTCGTCGTACGCGCCATGCGGGCGGCCTTCGACGCGATGGGTGGACAGCCACCCGGGCTGGCGTTGCGGTGTCGCAACCTGCTGCCGCACGGGCGCGGACTGGGTTCGTCGTCGGCGGCCATCGTCGGCGGCATCGTCGCCGCCCGGTCGTTAACCGAGCATGGTGCCGATCTCCTGGACGAGACGGCCGCGTTGCGCCTTGCCCACGAGATGGAAGGGCACCCGGACAACGTGGCGGCATGCCTGCTCGGCGGTCTCACGCTGGCGTGGATCGACACCGAGGGCGCCCACGCGGCGCGGCTGGACGTCGAGGCCGACGTCGTCGTCTTCGTGCCCCCCCATGCCGTGGCCACGACGCACGCGCGAGGTCTGTTGCCGGAGGTGGTGTCCCACGCCGATGCGGCGCACAACGCCGGACGTGCCGGCCTGCTGGTCGCCGCCCTCACCGGGCGGCGCACCGATCTGCTGATGATCGGTACCGAGGACCGGCTGCACCAGGCGTACCGACTCGACGACATGCCGGCCTCCCTCGAGCTGCTGGAGTCGCTGCGGTCGCGCCGGGTTCCGGCAGTGATCTCGGGAGCTGGACCGAGCGTGCTGGCGTTCGTGAGCGGGTCACCGTCGGCGTCGACCGTCCTGGCCGCCGAGGACGAGGTAGTCGGGCTCGCACCTCCAGGGTGGAAGGCGCTGGCCCTGGGCGTGGCGCCCGGGGGAGCGCATCGGTTGGGCTGAGTCGGGAATCCTCGAGCGGTGCGGGCTGTTGTAAGGGGTGCGGGCTGTTGTAGGCGTCGTGGGGACAGGGGAGCCACGGGGGTGCTACGCTCGCCACGCATTCGGTCCGCGGCTGACTTCACTTGCTGCGTTGCACCACCTCGGTGTCACACCAGGGTCACGTCAAACGCAGGACCGCTGCATCTCTCACCACCAACGCCGGGTTGTTCCGGTTGTCAGACCTACCCCGTGGCACGCTCCGACCCGATCGGAGCACGCGGTGGGGCAACCCGACGCTGCCGTGGGGGACCCCTCAGCATTCATCATCACGTCCGCCCGATGCGGACGGGATGTACCCGCCTTGCTGGAAGACCCAGCAGGCAGACCAACAAAGGGGTGAGCCCGTCGATGGCTCCCCGACGTGGGAAGGACCTCACGTGACCGAATCATCAACCCTCACCACCAGCACCGGCGACCCCGTGGCCGCGACCGCAGAAGCGGGTTCAGCGGCACCGCGCCGAGCCAGCGGTGGTGGACTTTCCGGCAAGGTGCTGGCCGAGCTGCAGCAGATCGCTGGCGGACTGGGCATCAAGGGCACCGGCCGGATGCGCAAGAGCCAGCTGGTCGAGGCCATCCAGGCCGCCCAGTCGGGCAACGGCGCCACGGTCGGCGCGCAGCGGGCGAACAACGCCGCTGCCCCCAGGAACGAACCCAGGACCGAATCCAGAACCGAGACCAGAACCGAGACCAGAACCGAGACTGCGCCACTCACTCAGGGGCCGGTGACCCAGGCGTCCACGACGGACGCTCCCAAGACTGACTCGCCCATGACCGAGGCGCCCGGCACGGACTCCGATCGGCAGAACGACCAGCCTCCCGGCCGGGGCACCGATCAGTCCCGCGACCGGGGCAACGATCGCGGGAATGACCGAGGTGGGCGCCAAGGCGGCCAGAACCAGGGCAACCAGGGCAACCGCAACCGCAATAATCGCGATGACGACGAGTTCGGCGGCCGCCGACGTCGTCGCCGCAACCGCGACCGCAGTCGCGGAGCGGGCGGCGAGCGCCGACCCGACGCCGAGCCGCAGATCACCGAGGACGACGTCCTGGTGCCGGTAGCCGGCATCTTGGACATCCTCGACAACTATGCGTTCGTGCGTACCAGCGGCTACCTGCCCGGCCCCGACGACGTCTATGTCGCCCTCTCGATGGTCCGCAAGTGGGGCCTGCGCAAGGGTGACGCCGTCACCGGCCAGGTTCGGCAGGCGCCAGAGGGCGAGCGCAAGGAGAAGTTCAACCCGCTCGTGCGCATCGAGTCGATCAACGGCACCAGCGTGGACGAGGCCCGTCAGCGCATCGAGTTCTCCAAGCTGACTCCGCTGTACGCCCAGGAACGACTTCGTCTGGAGACGGAGCCGACCAGGCTGACGACGCGGATCATCGACATCGTTGCGCCGATCGGCAAGGGACAGCGCGGACTCATCGTGTCGCCGTCGAAGGCCGGCAAGACACTGGTGATGCAGTCGATCGCGAATGCGATCACCACCAACAACCCCGAGTGCCACCTGATGGTCGTCCTCGTCGACGAACGGCCCGAAGAGGTCACCGAGATGCAGCGGGCCGTCAAGGGCGAGGTCATCGCCTCGACGTTCGACCGCCCAGCGACCGACCACACGACCGTCGCCGAGCTGGCGATCGAGCGGGCGAAGCGGCTGGTCGAGCTCGGTCACGACGTGGTCGTGCTGCTCGACTCGATCACCCGTCTGGGCCGTGCCTACAACCTGGCCGCGCCGGCCAGCGGCCGCATCCTGTCCGGCGGCGTCGACTCATCGGCGCTGTATCCGCCCAAGCGCTTCTTCGGCGCAGCGCGCAACATCGAGGACGGCGGCTCGTTGACCATCATCGCCACTGCCCTGATCGACACCGGCTCCAAGATGGACGAGGTCATCTTCGAGGAGTTCAAGGGGACCGGGAACATGGAGCTCCGTCTGCGTCGGGAGTACGCCGACAAGCGGATCTTCCCCGCGATCGACGTCGACGCCTCCGGCACCCGCCGCGAGGAGCTGCTGATGAGTCGCGAGGAGCTCGCTGTCGTGTGGAAGCTGCGTCGCGTGTTGTCCGCGCTCGACGGCCAGCAGGCGCTCGAGCTGATGCTGGAGAAGCTCAAGTCGACCAAGAGCAACGTCGAGTTCCTGATGCAGGTCAACAAGACCACGCCGATGGCAACCAACGGCCGTCGCGGCGACGAAGACTGAGAGCGGCGATCATGACCTCCGCGTTCGACTTCACGGCCCGCAGCATCGACGGCGAGGACAAGATGCTGTCCGACTACAAGGGACAGGTGCTCCTCATCGTCAACACCGCGTCACAATGCGGCTTCACGCCGCAGTACGACGGTCTGGAGGCACTGTACCGCGAGCACGAGGAACAGGGTCTCGTGGTGCTCGGCTTCCCCTGCGACCAGTTCGGCCACCAGGAGCCGGGCGACGAAGCGGAGATCAAGTCGTTCTGCTCCACGAAGTTCGACGTGACGTTCCCGATGTTCGCCAAGATCGAGGTGAACGGCGACCGCGCCCACCCGCTGTACACCTGGCTCCGCCAGGAGAAGTCGGGCCTGCTCGGCGACAAGATCAAATGGAACTTCACGAAGTTCCTGGTCGGTCGCGACGGCCAGGTGATCAAGCGCTACGCCTCTGCCACGAAGCCGGACAAGGTGGCTGCCGACATCGAGAAGGCACTCGCCGCCTGAGTTGTGCCACGGGCGATCCGCGGCCGGGGAACACCCGGACTCGGATTGGCGTTGCAGATCGTGCCGATGGCACACTGACCGATGGTTTCCGGTTCACGGAGCGCGCGACTCGCGGGCCCGACCCGGCGACCGACATCGAGAGGACAGCATGAAGCCCGACATCCACCCCAATTACGTCGAGACCCAGGTCACCTGCACCTGCGGGGCGACGTTCACCACGCGCAGCACCGCGAGCAACGGTGTCATCCACGCCGACGTCTGCTCACAGTGCCACCCCTTCTACACCGGCAAGCAGAAGATCCTCGACACCGGTGGTCGAGTGGCCCGCTTCGAGCAGCGGTACGCCAAGTCGAAGGCCGCCCAGGCAGCCAAGAAGTAGCCGCCCGGCAGCATCACGCCCTCGTTTCACGTTGCCAGGGAGGTGGGATGTTCGACACGGTCGAGTCGCTGGTCGACGAGCACGCTGACCTCGAGCGGCTCCTCGCGGATCCGTCGGTGCACGCCGACCCGGCGGTCGCCAAGCGACTCGGTCAGCGTTACAGCGAGCTGTCCGCGATCTTGCGGGTCTACCGCGCCTGGCAGCAGTCCGGTGAGGATCTCGGCGCCGCCAAGGAGCTGGCCGACGAGGCACCAGAGTTCGGCCGGGAGGCCGACGCGATCCAGCAACGGCGTGCCGGCCTCGCGGAGCACCTCCGCCAGTTGCTGGTGCCGCGGGACCCCGCCGACGCCAAGGACGCGATCATCGAGATCAAGGCCGGCGAGGGCGGCGAGGAGTCGGCGCTGTTCGCCGGCGACCTGCTGCGGATGTACCTCCGGTTCGCCGAGCGTCGCGGCTGGCGTACCGACGTGCTGGAGGCCACCGGGTCCGACCTGGGCGGCTACAAGTCGGTGACGGCCGCGGTCAAGGCCAAGGGGACCCCCGAGCCCGGTGAGGCGCCGTTCGCGATGCTGAAGTTCGAGGGTGGAGTGCACCGGGTCCAACGCGTACCGGTGACCGAGTCACAGGGACGCATCCACACCTCGGCCGCGGGGGTGCTCGTGATGCCGGAGGCAGATCCGGTCGACGTCGTCGTCAACGACGCAGACCTGCGCATCGACGTGTTCCGTTCGTCGGGACCCGGCGGCCAGAGCGTGAACACGACGGACTCGGCGGTGCGGATCACCCACCTGCCGACCGGCATCGTCGTCAGCTGCCAGAACGAGAAGAGCCAGCTGCAGAACAAGGAGCAGGCCCTGCGCATCCTGCGCTCACGGTTGCTGGCAGCCGCGCAGGAGGCGGCCGACGTCGAGGCGTCGGACGCTCGACGTTCGCAGGTACGCACGGTGGACCGGTCGGAGCGGATACGCACCTACAACTTCGCCGAGAACCGGATCTCCGACCACCGGATCGGGTTCAAGGCCTACAACCTCGACGCCGTCCTCGACGGTGGGCTCGACGACGTGATCGCTGCCCTCGTCGCGGCGGACCTCGCGGACCGGCTGGCTTCGGTCGAGGCGCGACCCTCGTGAGCGCGCGTGGCGCGGCTGAGCTGCTGCGGTCGGCCCAGGAACGCCTGACGGCCTCCGGGGTCCTCTCACCCCGCGCCGACGCTGAGCAGCTGCTCGCCCATGTGCTCGAGGTGGACCGGCTGTGGGCCCGGTGGGGCGATCCGACGCCCGAGCAGGTCGCCCGTTTCACTGCTTTGGTCGACCGGAGGGCGGCCCGCGAGCCCTTGCAGCACCTGCTGGGCACGGCCGGGTTCCGCCGGGTGGAGCTTGCCGTTGGACCCGGAGTGTTCGTTCCCCGCCCGGAGACCGAGGTCCTGGCCGGGTGGGCCGTGGAGCAGGTATCCGCTCGCATCGGTGAGTGCTCGGAGCCGGTGGTCGTCGACCTGTGTACCGGCTCGGGCGCCATCGCTGCGGCGGTCGCCGACGAAGCCCCCGACGCTCGGGTGCACGCGGTGGAGCTGGCCTCGGAGGCGTTCGCCTATGCCGAGCGAAACCTCCTGGGCGCGGGCGTCGACCTGCGGTTGGGCGACATCGCGGACGCTTTCGTGGATCTCGACGGGACCGTTGACGTCGTCACCGCCAACCCGCCGTACATCCCGTTGAGCGCTTGGGAGAGCGTGGCCCCCGAGGCGCGGGACCACGACCCGGCCATCGCGCTGTGGGCCGGGGTCGACGGGCTCGATGCCATCCGGGCCGTCGAGATGGTGGCGAGTCGGCTTCTTCGGCCGGGCGGGGTGGTTGGCTGCGAACACGCCGACGTCCAAGGTCAGGCGGCGTCGTCCGTCTTCGCCGGGACCGGTCGCTGGGTCGAGGTGATGGACCACGACGACCTGACGGGCCGCCCCAGGTTCGTGACCGCCCGACGAGCCCGCAACGCGACGTCCGCCCACCACGATGACACGATGACGTCGTGAGCCAACGCTTCTCCTGCGCAGCAGCCGACGAGCTCGAGCAGGGGCTCGAGGCCGCCACGATCGCCCTCCGCTCCGGCCGCCTCGTGGTGCTGCCGACCGACACCGTGTACGGCTTGGCCGCGGATGCGTTCGACCCTGACGCCGTGACCCGGCTGCTGCGGGCCAAGGGCCGGGGCCGGGAGATGCCGCCGCCGGTGCTGGTCGCCGCCGCGACCACGCTCGACGCCCTGGCGACGAATGTGCCCGCCTACGTACGCTCGATGGTGGACGCGTTCTGGCCGGGCCCGCTCACGGTGATCTGCCGCCAGCAACCCAGCCTCACCTGGGATCTCGGCGAGTCACGGTCGACCGTCGCAGTCCGAATGCCGGACCACGCCGTCGCGCTGGCGCTGATCGGTCGAACCGGCCCGCTCGCGGTGAGCAGCGCGAACCGCACCGGCCTTCCCGCCTCGGCGCTGATCGAGGAGGCGCAGGAGATGCTCGGCGAGGCGGTCGCGGTCTACCTGGACGGGGGAGAGGTGTCCGACCCGCTGCCGTCGACGATCCTCGACGCGACCGGTCCGACCCCGCGCGTCCTGCGCGAGGGTGCGATCTCGCTGGAGCGGCTCCGCGAGTACCACGACGACATCGAGCCGATCGGTGCGTGACTATCTCGCGGTCTTCGGGATCGCCGTCGTCGTCACCTATCTGGTCGGCGTCGCGGCAAGGGAGGTCGCCACCAAGGTGCACGCAGTGGCCAGGGTGCGCGACCGCGACGTGCACGCGGTGCCCATCCCCTACTTCGGTGGGATCGCCATTCTCGCCGGCCTGGGCGCGGCGTACCTCCTGGCGAGTCGGCTCCCGTTTCTGTCCACGTCACAAGATCTCGTCTTCCACGACACACGTGCCGTCCTGGTGGGGGGCGCCGTGATCTGCGCGGTGGGGGTGATCGACGACCTCGTCGAGCTCGACCCGCTGGCGAAGTTCGCCGGACAGGTCGTGGCCGCCATCGTCGTGGTGGGGATGGGTGTGCAGTTCTTCTACCTGCCCCTGCCCGGGGAGATCGTCTCCCTCGATCCCACCCAGGCCGTGGTCTTCTCCGTCTTCGTCATCGTGGTGACGGTCAACGCGGTCAACTTCGTCGACGGCCTCGACGGACTGGCCGCGGGTGTCGTCGCGATCGGTGCGGTGGCGTTCTTCAGCTTCGCCTACCTGCTCGCGGCGCAGAACGGCCAGACCCGGGCCATCGCGGCCGCTCTGCTCACCTCGGCGCTCGCCGGCGCCTGCGCGGGCTTCCTGCCGCACAACTTCTTCCCGGCCCGCATGTTCATGGGGGACTCAGGCGCGATGTTGATCGGGCTCGTGCTGGCCTGCTCGGCGATCTCGCTGACGGGACAGTTCCCGGCTACGTCGGTGACGCAGGGCGTGGGCGGTGCCACGGCCAGTCTGCAACCGGCCCTGCTGCCCCTGCTGCTGCCGATCGCCATGCTCGTGGTGCCGTTCCTCGACCTGGCTCTCGCGGTGATCCGGCGGACCCGAGCCGGCCGGTCGCCCTTCAGTCCCGATCTCGAGCACCTGCACCACCGGCTGCTCGAGATCGGCCACTCGCACCGGCGCGCGGTGTTGGTGATGTACCTCCTCGCTGCGCTGGTCGCGTTCGGCACCGTGGTCCTGAGCCTGTCCGCCGGGTGGCGCTCCTACCTGGTCTTCGGCGTGCTGGCGGTGTTCACGCTGGGGTTCGCCTTCTGGGTCCCACGTTGGAAGCGGCGTGCTGGCACACCGTGATATGCGGCCTACCGGCACGCGGTGATCTGCGGCCTACCGGCACGCGGTGATCTGCGGCCTACCGGCACGTCGAGCAGCGCCGTTTTGAACGCCGACACCCTTTGTGCTACTTTTCACAAGCATTCAGGAAGCTCTCAGCAGCACCGCTCGAAGCCTGCCCGCCGACCACGAGGATCGTGCTCGTGGCCTGGAGCCCAGGATGGCGCCACCATGACGACCGACCTCCCGCCGATCGCCACCGAGGCGAGTCCCGGCGTGCCGTGTCCGGCCGATCGTCGGGGCCGGCGATTCCGCGCCGATTCCGTGGTCGGCAAGCCCGGTCGACGCTGTGATAGCGTCTTTCGCACCTCGCCAGCGGCGAGCCTGCCCCATGTCTTCGGCAGCCCCGACGGGAGTCTCCCGCGCGATGAGCGACGACCCCGCCAGGCAGTCGCTGGACATGTGGAACCTGATCGGGATCGGCGGATTCATCGCGTCCTGCCTCTTGGGAGGCATGGGACTCGGCTGGCTCGTCGACCACTGGTTGCACACGATGCCCGCGTGCACCCTCGCCGGATTGGCGTTGGGCCTCATCGCTGGCGTGGTGGGCACCTGGTTCAGGATCAGAAGGTTCCTCGTCTGAGCCACACCGCCACGAACGTTGCCTTGCCGATCCGAACGACGCTGCGAACCATGACCCGAACCGCCACGAGGGAGGTCGTCTCATGACCGAGTCGCCTGTCCTGCTCCGGGCCGTCGCCAACCAGAAGCGCGCGATTCTGTTGGCGGTCGCCGTCGCCGTCGTCGCGTGCTGGTTCGGCATCGCGTTCGGCCACTGGGCGGTCGGGGTGTTCCTGGCCATCGGGATCATGCTGAGCCTGGTCAACCATGTGCTGACCGAGCTCAGCCTGTTGAGGTCGGTGCAGTCCGGCGACCTGCTGACCCGCAAGCAGTTCGCGATGTCCTCTCTCGTACGCCTGATGGCGATCTCCTTGTGCGCGGTGGCGATCGCCGTGGTGTTCTGGCCGGACGGTCTCGCGGTGTTCTTCGGCCTGGCGATCTTCCACTTCATCACCCTGGTCTTCACCGGCTTCCCGTTGTTGAAGGAGATCAAGAAGGCATGAGCGCAAGCCAGCTGGTCGCCAGCGACATCAAGATCGGTGAGCACACCACGGCCACCATCTTCGGCGTGACGGTCAACACCGACACGATCTACGGGACCCTGATCGCCGGCGCGATCGTGATCGGCCTGGGGCTGCTCGCTGCTCGCCACGCCAGTGCCACCCGCCCCGGCAAGCTTCAACTCGCCTGGGAGACCCTCGTCAACTGGGTGACCGAACAGGTGGAGTCCAACCTCGGGTCCGTCCATCCGTTCGTGGTCCCGCTCGCGATCTGCCTGTTCGCGTTCATCCTGATCGCCAACTGGCTCGAGCTGATCCCGACGATGGACTGGCTGAAGTCACCCACGTCGGACGTGAACCTCACGTACGCCATGGCGTTCCTGGTGATCGTGGGCGTGCACGTCTACAGCATCCGTCGTCGCGGCCTGCGGGGATATGCCCACCACTACGTCGAGCCCTACCCCGTGCTGTTCCCGATCCTGCTGGTCGAGGAGATCGTCAAGCCGTTCACACTGGCGCTCCGGCTGTTCGGCAACATCTTCTCCGGCGGCATCATGCTGTCGATCATCGCGCTGCTCCCCACCTACGTCCTGTGGGGTCCCAACGGGTTGTGGAAGCTGTTCGACATGGCGATCGGAGTGATCCAGGCGTTCATCTTCGCCCTCCTGACCATCCTCTACTTCGGCATGGCGGGCGAGACTCACGACGACGCCGAGACGAAGGCGCGCGCGCCCGAACCAGAACCCGCGGGTGCGCACTGACCCGCGCGCCCCGGGAGCACGAAGCACGACCGCAGCAACCCGCACGAGCCCGCACCGCAAGCAGATGACCGGCGACCGTCGGACATCCCGCAGTCAAGGAGAGACATGGCAACGGACGCAGCAAACCTCGACTCTGCGATCAAGACCGCAGGCGCCTTCATCGGCGGCGGTCTCGCACTCGGCGGCGGCGCCGTTGGTGCGGCCATCGGTGACGGTCTCGCCGGTAGCTCCACCATCCAGGGAGTCGCGCGTCAGCCCGAGGCCCAAGGCCGGCTGATGACGATCTTCTTCCTCACCGTGGGCCTGGTCGAGGCGATGTACTTCATCAACCTCGCCTTCATGGCGTTGTTCGTCTTCGTGCTCGGCAAGTGACGTCGACACCACGGACGTAGGGACTGAACCTCATGCCCAGGACAGACACAGCGGCGAGCAACTTCCTCGTCCCGAACGGGACGTTCGTCGTCGAGCTGATCGCGTTCGCCCTCATGTTGTTCGTCATCGCGCGCTACATCGTGCCGCCGATCAACAAGGCGATGACCGAGCGGCAGGCAGCCATCAAGCAGCAGCTGGACGAGGCGGAGCAGGCGAAGGCGGATGCCCACAAGGCTGAGAACGACTACAAGTCGCAGCTGGTCGAGGCGCGCCACGAGGCTGCCCGCATCCGCGAGGAGGCACGCGAACAGGGCGCCGCGATCATCGCTGAGATGCGCCAGCACGCGCAGGCCGAGTCGAACCGGATCATCGAGCACGCCCAGTCACAGCTCGAGGCGGATCGCCAGCAGGTGATGAACCAGCTTCGCAACGACATCGGCAGCATCGCCACCACCCTGGCCGGCACGATCGTCGGGGAGTCGTTGGAGGACGACGCCCGGCGCAGTCGTACCGTCGAGCGGTTCATCGGCGAGCTGGAGAAGCAGAGCAACGGCAAGCCCGTGGCGTCGGGGAAGCACTGATGTCCGCCGGCTCGCTGGCCTCACGTGACGCCGTCGTCGACACGGTGGACGCGGTGCTGGACGCCGACGCGGACGGCACCGTGGTGGGCGACGACCTGTTCGGGGTGGTGGCGATGCTCGACGCTGAGCATCCCCTGCGCCGGATCCTGACCGAGCCGTCCGTGCCGATCGCGGCCAAGACGCAGCTGTTGGACTCCCTCGTCAAGGGCAAGGTCAGCGACGCGACCGACAAGGTGCTCGCCACCGCCGTGGGTCGCCGCTGGTCCTACGGTCGCGACCTGCCCGACGGCTTGGAGTACGCCGGGGTCGTCGCGCACGTCGCCCAGGCGGAGTCCTCCGGAAAGCTGGACGCGGTGGAGGACGAGCTCTTTCGGTTCGGTCGGATCGTGGAGGGGTCGGCGGAGCTACGCGACGTGCTCAGCAACAAGCTGGCTCCGCTGGCCGGCAAGCAGGAGCTGATCGCTCATCTGGTCGGCGACAAGGTCACGGAGACGACCGAGCGCCTGCTCGCGCAAGCCGCCACCGGGCGCCAACGGTCCTTCGCGGCGGCCCTGGATTCCTTCCAGCAGGTGGCCGCGGCGCGTCGGCACGCCCTGATCGCCACCGTGCGTGTCGCCAATGAGTTGTCCGACGACCACCGGCAACGGCTGGCCGCGGTGCTCGAGGCGCAGTACGGCGGCTCGGTCCATGTCAACGTCATCATCGATCCCGACGTGCTCGGCGGAGCCCGGGTCAACATCGGCAACGAGGTCATCGACTCCACCGTGTCCACGCGGCTGGCGGAGGCTCGGCGCATGCTCGCCGGCTGACCTAGACAACAACAGCGAACCCAGGAGAGCAGGGACAAAGGACATGGCGGAGCTCACGATCCGGCCGGAGGAGATCCGGGACGCGCTGAAGCGTTTCGTCTCCGAGTACCAACCCGACGCCGTTGACCGCGAGGAGGTGGGCGTCGTCGCCGAGGCCGGTGACGGCATCGCCCGCGTCGAAGGTCTGCCCTCGGCGATGGCCAACGAGCTGCTGGAGTTCGAGGACGGAACCCTCGGCATCGCGCTGAACCTCGACGTACGCCAGATCGGCGTCGTGGTGATGGGGGAGTTCTCCGGGATCGAGGAGGGTCAGCAGGTCCGGCGCACCGGCGAGGTCCTCTCGGTGGCGGTCGGTGACGGTTACCTCGGTCGCGTGGTCGACCCGCTCGGCAAGCCGATCGACGGGCTGGGCGACATCGAGACCACCGGGCGTCGCGCGCTCGAGCTGCAGGCACCGTCGGTGGTGCAGCGGCAGGGTGTCAGCGAGCCGATGCAGACCGGTATCAAGGCGATCGACTCCTTGACCCCGATCGGTCGCGGCCAGCGGCAGCTGATCATCGGTGACCGACAGACCGGCAAGACCGCCATCGCGATCGACACGATCATCAACCAGAAGGAGTTCTGGGAGACCGGCGACCCGGCCAAGCAGGTGCGCTGCATCTACGTCGGTGTCGGCCAGAAGGGCTCGACCATCGCCGCGGTGCGCAGTTCGCTCGAGGAGGCCGGCGCGCTGGAGTACACCACGATCGTCGCAGCACCCGCGTCCGACCCGGCCGGCTACAAGTACCTCGCCCCCTACACCGGCTCGGCGATCGGCCAGCACTGGATGTACGACGGCAAGCACGTGCTCATCGTGTTCGACGACCTGTCCAAGCAGGCCGAGGCGTACCGCGCCGTGTCGCTGCTGCTGCGCCGCCCCCCGGGCCGCGAGGCCTACCCCGGAGACGTCTTCTACCTGCACAGCCGGTTGCTCGAGCGTTGCGCGAAGCTCTCGGACGAGCTGGGGGCGGGTTCCATGACGGGGTTGCCGATCGTCGAGACGAAGGCCAACGACGTGTCGGCCTACATCCCCACCAACGTCATCTCGATCACCGACGGGCAGATCTTCCTCCAGTCCGATCTCTTCAACTCCAACCAGCGGCCGGCGATCGACGTCGGCATCTCGGTGTCGCGGGTCGGTGGCGCCGCACAGATCAAGGCGATGAAGTCGGTCACGGGCTCGCTCAAGGTCGACCTCGCGCAGTACCGCGCGATGGAGGCGTTCGCAATGTTCGCGTCCGACCTTGACGCCGCCTCCCGGCAGCAGCTTGAGCGCGGCAAGCGGCTGATGGAGCTGCTCAAGCAGGGGCAGTACGCGCCGTTCCCCGTCGAGGAGCAGGTCGTGTCGATCTGGACCGGCACCACCGGCAAGCTCGACCCGGTTCCCACCGAGGACATCCGCCGGTTCGAGGCTGAGTTCCTGGAGTACCTCCGCCTCGAGCACAAGAGCCTGCTCGACGGGATCCGCGAGTCGGGCAAGTTCGACGACGCCGCAGAGGAGAGCCTCCGGGGCGCCTACGACTCATTCGTCGAGGAGTTCGAGACCTCCGAGGGCAAGCAGATCAAGGTCGGCCGGGAGGACTTCGAGGCGCTGCCCGACGAAGACGTCGCGCAGGAACAGATCGTCAAGCAGAAGCGGGGCTGAGCATGGCGGCAACGCTGCGCGAGTACCGCGCGAGGATCAGGTCCACCCAGGCCACGAAGAAGATCACCCGGGCCATGGAGCTGATCGCCGCGTCGCGCATCATCAAGGCGCAGCAGCGCGCGCACGCTGCCACGCCCTACGCCCGTGAACTGACCCGGGCGGTCTCGGCGGTGGCGACCTACTCCAACGTCGAGCACCCCTTGACCACCGAGAAGGACGACCCCAAGCGGGCCGCCGTCCTGGTGATCACCAGCGACCGCGGACTGGCCGGGGCGTACTCCTCGGCGGTCATCCGTGAGGCCGAGCGCCTCGGTGAGAAGCTGCGCGCCGAGGGCAAGCAGGTCGTGTGGTACGTCTGCGGCCGCAAGGGAACCGGCTACTTCGCCTTCCGCCGGCGCACGGTCGAGAACTCCTGGACCGGCTTCTCGGAGCGCCCGGAGTTCCGCAACGCCCGGGACGCCGGCAGCGCGCTGACGGAGGCGTTCACCCGCGACACCGAGCACGACGGGGCGCAGGACGAGCCGTCGGGCGTCGACGAGGTGCACGTCGTCTTCACCCGGTTCAAGTCGATGCTCGTGCAGCAGCCGGACGTCATCCGGCTCCTCCCGCTCGAGGTCGTCGAGTCCGAGGAAGAGCCCAAGGAGGGCGAGCTCCTGCCGTTGTACGAGTTCGAGCCGTCCCCCGAAGAGGTGCTCGACGCGCTGCTGCCTCGCTACGTCAACAGCCGGATCTTCTACTGCATGCTGCAGGCCGCTGCCTCCGAGCTCGCCGCTCGCCAGCGGGCGATGAAGTCGGCGACCGACAACGCCGAGGATCTGATCGGCAAGTACACCCGAATCGCGAACCAGGCCCGTCAGGCCGGGATCACCCAGGAGATCAGCGAGATCGTTGGCGGCGCCAACGCGCTGGCCGACGCCACCGCCGGAAGTGAGTGAGAAGACATGACTGCCACCCTCTCGCAGAACTCTGAGAACACCGCGAACGCCGACGACACGGCCCAGGGCGCCATCGGCCGCGTGGCGCGGGTGATCGGGCCGGTCATCGACATCGAGTTCTCGGCCGACTCGATGCCGGGCATCTACAACGCCCTGCACGTGGACGTGACCCTCGGGGACCACGACCGCACGCTCACCCTGGAGGTCGCCCAGCACATCGGCGATGGCATGGTCCGCGCGATCTCGATGCAGCCGACCGACGGCCTGGTGCGTGGCGCGCAGGTGACCGACACCGGCGAGGGCATCTCCGTCCCCGTCGGCGACGTCACCAAGGGCCACGTGTTCAACACGATCGGCGAGTGCCTCAACCTCAAGGAGGGCGAGAAGCTCGAGATCACCGAGCGCTGGCCGATCCACCGCGAGTCGCCCGCCTTCGACACCCTCGAGGCCAAGACGGAGATGTTCCAGACCGGCATCAAGGTCATCGACCTGCTCACGCCCTACGTGCTGGGCGGGAAGATCGGCCTGTTCGGAGGCGCCGGCGTCGGCAAGACCGTGCTGATCCAGGAGATGATCGCCCGCGTCGCCCGCGACCACGAGGGCGTGTCGGTGTTCGCCGGTGTCGGCGAGCGCACCCGTGAGGGCAACGACTTGATCACGGAGATGACCGAGTCCGAGGTGATCGGTCAGACCGCACTCGTCTTCGGCCAGATGGACGAGCCGCCGGGTGCGCGGCTGCGGGTCGCCCTGTCGGCCCTGACGATGGCGGAGTACTTCCGCGACGTGCAGAACCAGGACGTTCTGCTGTTCATCGACAACATCTTCCGGTTCACCCAGGCCGGCTCCGAGGTGTCGACCTTGCTCGGCCGGATGCCCTCCGCGGTGGGCTACCAGCCCACCCTGGCCGACGAGATGGGGGTGCTCCAGGAGCGGATCACCTCGACCCGTGGCCACTCCATCACGTCCATGCAGGCGATCTACGTACCCGCCGACGACTACACCGACCCAGCGCCGGCGACCACCTTCGCGCACCTCGATGCCACCACCGAGCTGAGTCGCGACATCGCGTCGCTGGGCATCTATCCAGCCGTGGACCCGCTGACCTCGACCTCGCGGATCCTCGACCCGCGCTACATCAGTGACGACCACTACAACACCGCCACCCGGGTGAAGCAGATCCTGCAGCGCAACAAGGAGCTGCAGGACATCATCGCCATCCTCGGTGTCGACGAGCTGTCCGAGGAGGACAAGGTCCTGGTCGGCCGGGCTCGGCGGATTCAGCGCTTCTTGTCGCAGAACACCTACGTGGCCAAGCAGTTCACCGGCATCGAGGGGTCGACCGTCCCGCTCGACGAGACGGTCGACGCCTTCACCAAGATCTGCGATGGCGACTACGACCACGTCGCCGAACAGGCGTTCTTCATGTGCGGCGGTCTGGGCGACGTCGACGCCAAGTGGGAACAGATCCAGAAGAGTCTCTGACCCGACCAGCGAGCGCACGAACCGGAGGATCAACGTGGCAGACCTGCTGCACCTGGAGCTGGTGGCCGCGGACCGCGTGGTGTGGTCCGGCGACGCGACCTTCGTGGCCGCGCGTACCACCGATGGAGACATCGGCGTCCTCCCCAACCACGCACCCGTGCTGTCGGTGATGGTGGACGGCGTGGTCGAGGTCGTGACCGAGTCCGACGAACGCTGGAGCGCCGCGGTCGACCGGGGGTTCCTTTCGGTGGCCAACAACCGGGTCTCGATCCTGTCCGAGACGGTCGAGCTAGCCAGCGACATCGACGTCGAGCAGGCGAGACAGCAGCTGGACGAGGCCGAAGCGGCCGACGACGGAGAGGACGAGTCGGACGCGAAGGCCGAGGCCGTACGCTGGGCCCAAGCGCGGGTGCGGGCCGCCGAGACGGCTCGCTGAGCCACCGATGCCTACGGCGGACTGAACAACTCGGAGGATGCCGTGGTGCAGTGGGTGGCTGATTCGGCCGGACTGCTGCTCGCCCTCCTCGCTGTGCCGGTGCTGGTGCTGGTGGTGCGCCGACGGTTCCTCAGCCGTCACCGCGGCACGTTCGAGTTGAGCGTCAACCGGGTGGTGAGAGCCTCCGGCGCCCGCGGCTGGACCCTCGGGCTGGGCCGGTACTCCGGTGACCGGCTCGAATGGTTCCGGGTGTTCTCGTTCTCCCCGCGTCCCAAGCGGACGTTCGGTCGCGGAGCGCTGGAGATCGTGCACCAGCGGCGACCCATCGGGTCCGAGCAGTTCGCGATCTACACCGGGCACGTCGTCGTCGAGTGCCGCGACGCCGGCCGGCCGATCCAGTTGGCGCTGAGCACCCAGTCGCTGACCGGACTGATGGCCTGGCTCGAGTCAGCACCGCCGGGGCAGTCCATCGGGCGGGTGGTCTGATCCACTCGAGCCTCGGTGCTCAGGCCTGACGCTCCCCTCCCGGGACCCACAGCACGTCGCCGTCGTCGCGGTTGGCGTACCTCGCCAGGATGAACAACAGGTCGCTCAATCGGTTGAGGTACTGCGCGGTCAACAGATTCATCGTCTCGCGGTGTACCTCGATCGCCGCCCACGTCGACCGCTCCGCTCGCCGCGTCACGGTCCGAGCCACGTGCAGCCGCGCTGCCGCAACCGTGCCGCCGGGCAGGATGAACGAGCGGAGCTTCTCGAGTGCGTCGTTGTAGCGGTCGCACCATCCCTCGAGGCGATCGACGTACTCCGGCAGCACCCGCAGCGGCGGGAACTCCGGATCGGTCACGACCGGGCAGGACAGGTCCGCGCCGACATCGAACAGGTCGTTCTGGACCGTGCGAAGCACCACGACCACGTCGTCGTCGAGCCCCCCTCCCGCAACGGCCTGCCCGATCTGCGAGTTGGCCTCGTCCACGTCTGCGTACGCCTGCAGCCGCAGATCCGTCTTGGACGTCTCGCTCATGTCCCCGAGCCGGGTGGTGCCCTGGTCGCCGGTACGCGTGTAGATGCGGGTGAGGTTGACCATGTCGCCACCCTAATGGCGGCCGCGCTGCCCCTGGCCCGACCACCCCCACCCCCACCCCCCCCCACCCCCACCCCCCCCACCCCCACCCCGTCATCCGCGCGTTCGGCGCACCCCCACCTCGTCCCGCCGAACACCGATCGGGTCGGGCTTCCCACGGCAGGTTGGTCGCCCTACTACGGGGCGGGTCTTGAGCCGGGCAAATCGGGCGGCGTCTACCCCATAGCCCGTAGGACGTTCGACAGGACGTCGGGTGAATCTGAAAGGTCGGGCGAGAGCCGAGCTGAAGACATCTCGGCCCAAGTGGCGGGTTCTAGAGGCTCGGTCCCACCGATCAATGCCGAGCCGTTGGCGGAACACGCAGCTGCCAGCTCGGGACAGCGGCCGCGGCGCGGAATGCGCAGATGACGGGCTGGCGCGGTGCGCGGAATGCGCGGATGACGGGCTGGGGGGGCGTGGTTAGCGGCGGTGGGTGAGGCTGGCCAACGCCGCCGCGGCGTCGCGCCGCCACACGAGCACCAGGTGCTCCGAACCCACGCTGGACGTGGTGGCGGCGATTCCGTCCTGTCGCAGCTTCGTCAGGGTGGCCTCGGCGGCGGCGTCGCCGCGCACCGTCGTGACCGGGACCAGCAGCCCGTGATCACCGATCTGGGGACGCGCCGGCGACCCGGCGGGCTTGCGGCCGCTGGGACGGTGCGCCCACCGCAGCACCAGGCTCAGCGTGGCCAGCACGACGACCGCCATGGCCGGAAGCAGGAGGTAGGCCGTCACGGGAGTGTCCGCCGTCGGGATCGGCATGCAACCAGTGTGCTCCGGACCGACCCAACCCGCAGCAGGGGGGAACGACCGCCACGCCGCGAGCCCAGGAAACCGACCACAGCCGCGGTGGGGAATGACAATGGGAGCCAAGGCAACCGAACGCCCCGCTGACACGTCCCACCTGTAGGAACCACGATCGAGACGCAAGCGACACAGCGCGGCCAACCGGCACCGTCACCGAGGGGGCGGCATGACGACAGCGATCACCACCACGCCCGCAACAACACCACCCGGCGCCGCCACCAGTGTGGCGGCCCGGCTGCACGGCCCGCTGGACGCGAGCACGGTGAGCGAGGCCCGCGACCGGATCCGCGTCGTGCTGTCCGGCAGCGAGACCGACTGCAACGTCCTGGTCATCGACCTGCACGACGTCGAACGCATCGATTTCACCGGCCTCGCGCTCGTCGCGGCCACCCATGCGCGGCTCCGACGCCGGGGTGGCCGTCTCGTCCTGCGCGGATGTCGCCCCCAGATCCGCCGCGCGATGGTGCTGTCGCGGCTCAACCGGATCGTCGAGGTCGAGCGGACTCCGAGAACGTCGCCTGGCGACCGGGCGCCTGGGACGGCGCTCACGGCGTGAGTCGGCTCACGAGTCGGTTACCGGCGAGTCGCGAACGCCTACCCTTGGCGCATGCCCGACGAGAGGTCCGCCGGCCGCCCGGACAAGCCCTGGGTGATGCGCACGTACGCGGGGCACAGCTCGGCCACGAAGTCGAACGCGCTGTACCGCCGCAACCTCGCCAAGGGACAGACCGGGCTCTCCGTCGCGTTCGACCTCCCGACGCAGACGGGGTACGACCCGGGGTCGGAGATCGCTCGTGGCGAGGTCGGCAAGGTCGGGGTGCCGGTTTTCCATCTGGGTGAGATGCGCACGCTGTTCGACGGCATCCCGTTGGGCCAGATGAACACCTCGATGACCATCAACGCCACCGCGATGTGGCTGCTCGCGATGTACCAGGTGGTGGCCGAGGAGCAAGGCGTCGACGCGAGCCAGCTGGCGGGCACGACTCAGAACGACATCATCAAGGAGTACCTCTCCCGCGGCACCTACGTGTTCCCGCCGGAGCACTCCCTGCGACTGACAACCGACATGATCGCCTACACGGTCCACCACATGCCGAAGTGGAACCCGATCAACATCTGCAGCTACCACCTGCAGGAGGCGGGCGCGACGCCGGTGCAGGAACTCGCCTACGCCATGTGCACGGCGATCGCCGTGCTGGATTCGGTGCGCGATTGCGGGCAGGTTGCGCCGCAGGACTTCGCGCAGGTCGTCGGGCGGATGTCGTTCTTCGTCAATGCCGGGGTGCGCTTCGTCGAGGAGATGTGCAAGCTGCGCGCGTTCGGGCGGCTGTGGGATGAGATCTGCCGGGACCGCTATGGCGTCACGGACGCCAGGCTGCGTCGATTTCGATACGGGGTGCAGGTCAATTCGCTGGGGCTGACCGAGCCGCAGCCGGAGAACAACGTCCAGCGCATCGTGCTGGAGATGCTCGCGGTAACGCTATCCCGCGACGCCCGGGCGCGCGCGGTGCAACTACCGGCGTGGAACGAGGCGCTGGGCCTACCTCGGTCCTGGGATCAGCAATGGGCGCTGCGGATGCAGCAGGTGCTGGACTATGAGACCGACCTGCTGGACTACGAGGACCTCTTC
>JBOHDX010000067.1:0-4261 GCA_050700835.1 Nocardioidaceae bacterium | reverse complement strand
CCTGGGACCAGGGCAGCGAGATGGCCAACCACCTACAGATCACCCTGGCCACCGACGTGAAGACCTACTTCTGCGACCCCGGCTCGCCCTGGCAGCGAGCCATCAACGAGAACACCAACTGGCTACTTGTCCGCGTACGACCTCACGTGTCGTTCTCCGTACGACCTGATGTGTAGGTCGGTCTCGGCGAGTTGAGTCCTTCCTCGCCCTGAGCGGGGGTCACCCTTCGGTTCGTCAACCGCCAAGAAGACGAGCCCGAAGGGTGACGCCTGTTCATGATCCTTGATTCGGAGTTGTGGATGAACATCCGCCGTTTCCGCTCCCTGCACGCTGCAGGGGCGACCTATGCCGAGATCGGCCGCGAGTGCGGCGTCGATTGGCGCACCGTCAGGAAGTACCTGGAACAAGACGGACCCTGCGTCCCGCCCAGCGCACCGCCGCGGGCCGGGACCCAGCCGCGGGTGATCACCCCCTTCGTGGGTGTCGTGGAGGCGTTGCTCCGCAAGGACCTCACCATCAAGGCAACCGTGATCCACGAACGGCTGGTCGCCGAGCACGGGTTCACCGGTTCCTACCAACGCGTGAAGATGCTGGTCGTCGAGGCGCGGCCACTGATCGCGGTCGAGCTCGCGGCCGGTGATGAGAACCCGTTGACCGGGTTGCACCGCCGCTTCGAGGTCGTGCCTGGCGCCCAGGCCCAGGTCGACTGGGGCGAGGAGGGCGACCTCCTCGCGCACGTCGGAGTTCAGAACGTCTACTCGTTCCACATGACGTTGTCGTACTCACGGGACCCGTTCACCTGCTTCACCACCAGCATGGATCTGGCCACCTTCTGGGACTGCCACCGCCGGGCGTTCGCGCACTTCGGAGGGGTGCCGGGCACGATCGTCTATGACCGCACCAAGACAGTGGTCCGCAAACACGTCGCACCCGGTGTCGCGGTCCCGCTGCATCCTGAGGCGGTCGCGTTCGCCGAGCACTACGGGTTCGTCATCGACGTGCTCGCTGCTTACCGACCCACCGGCAAGGGCCGGGTCGAACGTCAGGTCCTCATCGTGCGTGACCACGTCATCGCCGGCCGCGGGTTCGACTCGATCGCCGAGCTCGACGGCGCATTCGCGGCCTGGTTGCCGATCCGACGCGCCCAGGTGCACCGCACCCACGGCCAAGTCATCTCGGTGCGCGCCGAGGCCGACCGGGCGGCACTGCTGCCTCTCCCGGAGCAGCCGTATCTGGTCACCGAGAAGCATCTGCGTCGGGTCGGGAAGGACTGTCTGGTCTCCTTCGAGGCGTCCTGCTACTCGGTGCCGGCCCGTCAGATCCGTGCCGGGCAACGAGTTCAGCTCCAAGTCGACGGTGAGGTCGTGACCATCCGTGCGCTCGGCGCCCAGGGTGGGCACTGGCTCGCCACCCACCCACGCGCCACCACCCAGGGCACCTGGGTCGTCGACCACACCCATTGGGACGGCCTCCCGGACGGACACACCCGTGCCGTGGTCACCGACCGGGTCGAACCCTTCAACCCCTCTGGCTCGCAGAGCGGGACCGGTGCCCTGGAGCCGTTGTCGTCACTGCTGGCCCGACGGCACGCCGACGTCGTCGTGGTCAGCCGCCCGCTGACCGAGTATGCCCAAGCAGCCGCCCGCACCACAGCCCACACCATCGCGAACCTGAAGGACAAGCAGTGAGCACCCTGACCACCGACCGGATCCGGGAGACCGCCACCCGGCTCGGCCTGACCCACCTCACCGAGGTCATCACCGACCTCGTCGACCGGGCTGAGGCCGTGCAGATGGGTTACCTCGACTTCGTGGACCTGCTGCTGGAAGAAGAGCTCGGGCTGCGCGAAGGGCGCCGGTTCCGCAACGCACTGAAGCTGTCCGGGCTGCCGCACCACAAGACGTTGGACGAGTTCGACTTCGCGTTCCAGCCTGACCTCGAGGTCCGCAAGGTCCGCGATCTGGCCACGCTGGAGTTCGTCCGGGCCAAGTCCAACGTCGCGCTGCTCGGCCCACCCGGAGTCGGCAAGACCATGCTCGCCGTCGCCCTCGCGGTCGGTGCCTCTCAGGCCGGATTCTCCATCTACTTCACCACCCTGGACGACCTGGTCCGCAAACTCCGGGCAGCCGAGGCCACCGGCCGGTTCAACCGGCAACTCGCCGCCTACCTGCGACCCGCCGTCCTGATCGTCGACGAAGTGGGCTACCTCCCGCTGGACCGCGCCGAAGCCAACATGGTCTTCCAGCTCGTCTCCCGCCGCTACGAACGCGGCTCGATGATCATCACCTCCAACAAGTCGTTCGCCGAATGGGGCGGCGTCCTCGGCGACGAAGTCCTCGCCACAGCGATCCTCGACCGACTCCTGCACCACTGCGACGTGCTCTCCATCAACGGCCCCTCCTATCGGCTCAAAGACCGTCTCAACCTCGTCACCGGAGGTGAACCCATGCCATGATCACCACGCCGAGACCGACACGTGTGCGTACACCGACCGACATGTGAGGTCGTACGCCGACACCCGCAACATGAGCCAGCGACCGAGTGGCGCGTCTCGTATGAGGTTCCGCATACGGGACGTCCGTGTGGCCTTCGCGCCATAGAGCGCGGTGGTCCGCGCGGTTGGTGCCGCTAGCTGGCGGGGCGGTGTTCGGCTGCGGAGAGGTCTCTGACTGCGTCGCGTAGCGCTTCGTAGCCGACGCCGAGGTTGACCAGGACCTCGGAGGCGGTTCCTTCGGTAACGGTGAGGCAACCCAGCGCTAGGTGGCCGGTGCCCACATAGTCGTGCTCGAGGCGTAGGGCTTCACGTAGTGCGTGTTGCAAGACCCGCTGGCCGGCGGGACTGAATGGCAGCTTCTCCGTCTCCTTCTCGCCGCTAGGTAGGCCGATGCGACCGTTGATGGCGGCGGTGATCGTGGCCGGGGGCGCATCGCACCGGGCAAGGGCTAGTGCGCCGGTGGCATCGGGTTTGCCGCACAGGCCAAGTAGCAGGTGCTCGGTGCCGATGCGGCGCGCGTGGCGATGCTGCGCCTGGTCTTGAGCGATCACGATGGTGTGCTTGCCAGCTGGCACCATCCGGTCGAAGTACCCGGGGCGCTTACCGTCGCGTTCGATCTCCGGGGTGGCGTAGCGTTTTTGGACTGCTTGCCGGCTCACTCCGAGGTGTTGGCCCACCTCGGCCCACGATGTGCCGGTGCGCCGCGCCGCGTCGACGAAGTAGCCAACCAGGTGCTCGGTCAACCCGCTCACGGTCGCCGCCGTTTCGAGTGCGTCATCGAGGCGTTGCAGTGGGTCGCTGGCGGGATGCAGCCGTTGGACATGGAGGATCAGCGTGTCAAGCGTTGGTAGCGTTTCAGTCACACCGCAACTATAGATTGACAATCGACCAACGCGCAATCACCTGTTGACATCTGGCACTGCGGCCGACACCCACCTCGGGTAATGACCGCAGAGGGCCCCAGCGAGACAGCCGCCCGGTGTTGCGCATACGGGCGTCATGCGGGACGACGATGATCATCAGGTCCGCATCCCGGTTGACGCTCCGAACAGCTCGCGAATGGAACCTAGGAGGATCCGCTTCTGGCCAGATGAATTGTTGCGCTCAGGGCAGGAGGTCCCAGTACTGCTTCCGGGCTGGCATAGCGTGGATGACCATCTCGTCGCCGCTCTGGAAGATGAGGACGACGGTCTCGAGCAGGCGCGCCTGGGTGTCGAATCCGAGGCGCAGCTCGCGACGCGGCCAGTCGTTGTCTTCGATCGGCTCTACCCAGAGCGGCCAGTCGGCTGATTGGATAGCGTCCCCTTGGAGCACTCCGTGTTTGAGCGCGCTGGGGTGGACCTTCACGCGGCGAAGCCGGCCAGCGCCCTGCGGATCGCCTCGGAACGCGAGATGTGGTTGCGCTGGGCGATCACGTCGACCGCAGCGAGCTCTTCAGCGGTGAGCCGCACGGCGACCACCTGCATCGGTTCGGCACCACGGCCAGGGCGGCCGCGTCCGCGGCGCTTTAGCTCCTCGACGTCGTAGCCGGCTTCGGCCTCATCCGCCCACTGCTGGATCTGCTCGTCGCTGACCATGCTCAATATCGTATGACGAAAAGCAGGTCGGTGGAAGTGTCCAGCACGCGGCACTTGTGGGCCGGGACGGGAAAGCCGTGGCTGGTCGGGTCGGGACTTGGCCCGACGCCCGAGCCATCCGCATCCGGCGGCGCGGCCGGGCCCACTCCATTGGAGGTGCGCCATGAGCGCGCTGCTTGTCGGGTACGCC
>JBOHDX010000066.1:0-2069 GCA_050700835.1 Nocardioidaceae bacterium | reverse complement strand
TGCCTGCGGCGGCTGGCCGAACTCGTGCCGGAAGGGTGCCGGCTGACGATCCTGGCCGACCGCGGCTTCGGCGACCAGAAGCTGTTCGCCTTCCTGGCCGAACTGGGCTTTGGCTACGTCATCCGCTGTCAGTGCCGCCCGCATTCTCCCCAAATCGGGCGTTTGAAATTTCCCCACTCTGTGGTTCGGCTCTCGGCCGAGTCGCCGCGGTGGGGTGAGCGCCCCGCACTTGGATCACCATCGCCCCGGGTAGTTCGGGGAGCAGCGTTGGTGGTCAGGCTTGGGGAGGTCGTGGTGATCCTGGATCTTCACCGGCAAGGCCTGAGCGTGTCGGCCATCGCGCGGCGCACCGGCATCGACCGCAAGACCGTGCGCAAATACGTCGAGCGCGGCCTCGAGCCGCCGGTCTATCAGGCGCGGCAGCCACGACCGACCAAGGTGGAGCAGTTCCGGCCGTATCTGCGCGATCGCGTCGCCGCCTATCCAGATCTCACCGGCGCCCGCCTGCTGCGCGAGATCCGCGAGCTGGGTTACGCGGGCGGCTACACTGCGGTCAAAGAGGTCCTGCGCGAGATCCGGCCCGGCTCGTCCGCAGGGTTCGAGGTGCGGTTCGAGACCCCGCCGGGCCGCCAGGCTCAGGTGGACTTCGCCCATTTCCGCACCGTCTTCACCGACGAGCCGAGCATCGAGCGGGTTGTCTGGCTGTTCTCCCTCGTCCTTGGCCACAGCCGCATGCTCTGGGGCCGCTTTGTTTCGCGCCAGGACATGCAGACCCTGCTGCGCTGCCACGCCGCCGCGTTCGAGGCACTCGGCGGTGCGCCCTGCGAGATCCTCTACGACCGCATGCGCACCGTGTTCAGCCGCGAGGACCCCGACGCCGGCCACATCGTCTACAACCGCACCCTGATCGAGTTCGCCCGCCACTACGGCTACCTGCCCAAGGCCTGCCAGGCCTACCGGGCCAAGACCAAGGGCAAAGTGGAGCGCCCGTTTCGCTACATTCGCGAGGACTTCTTCCTCGGCCGCAGCTTCCGCAATCTCGACGACCTCAACGTCCAGTTCCGCCAATGGCTCGACCAGGTCGCCAACGTCCGCACTCACGCCACCACGCACCGTGTCGTCAGCGAACACTTTGCCGAGGAGCAGCCGAGCCTGCAGGCGCTTCCGGCCGGGTCCTTCCAGGCCGTGCTCCGGCTCGAACGGCGCATCACCCGCGACGGCATGGTGTCCGTCGACGGCAATCTCTACAGCGTGCCGAACACCGCGCGGCGGCGCGCCGTCGAGGTGCACACCACCGCCACCGAGGTGCGCATCATCGAGGAGGGCCACGTCGTTGCCATCCACCCCGTGCTGGACGGCAGCGGCCAGCGCCGCATCATTGCGGGCCACCGCAGCGCGCCGCCCCCAGCCAACAGCAACACGCCCCGGCACGGTCCGCCACCCGTCAGGTCCGGCGACATCGTCGCCCTTCGGCCGCTGACGTTCTACGACGCCGTCGGCCGTCGCCTGGCCGCAGACGGAGCCTCGGCGTGAGATCGGCGGCCCAGCTCGACACGCCGATCGAGCGCATCCGGCACAGCCTCGTCAGCCTGCGCATGCCGCGCGCGCTGGAAACCCTGGACGGCGTCGTCCAGCAGATCGAGCGCGGCCAGATCAGCCCGATCGAGGCGATCGACACGCTGCTCGCCGAGGAGATCACCGTCCGCGAGGCACGCAGGATCAAGGCCGCCCTGCAGATGGCCAGGCTTGCCACCGTCAAGACGCTCACCGGCTTCGACTTCTCGTTCCAGCCATCGCTCGACCGCAACCGCATCGCGGCGCTGGCCGGGCTCGACTTCATCGACCGCCACGAGGTCGTGCACTTCATCGGCCAATCCGGCACCGGCAAGACGCATCTCGCCTCGGCCCTCGGCGTCGAGGCCATCCGCGCCGGGCGCAGCGTCTACTTCTCGCCGCTCGTCGACATCATCGACAGCCTGGCCAAGGCCAACCGCGAGGGGCGCTTGCGCGAGCGCATCCGCTATCTGTGCCGGGCCCAGCTGCTGATCATCGACGAGATCGGCTACCTC
>JBOHDX010000065.1:0-3152 GCA_050700835.1 Nocardioidaceae bacterium | reverse complement strand
AGGTCCTGGCAGCCGCGATCCGGTCCAATGCCGGGCTGCTGAGGCAGATCGCCACGCTGCGCGCCGAGGCGGCGGCGATCGACGCGGCCGCGGACGACGTCTTCGACTGAACCATCGCCGGTCTCAGCCCGGATCCACCGATGAGGGTGCCGGTGTGAGCGTGGCGTAGAACGAGAATGCCCTTGCTGGGCGGGAGAATCGGGCTTGCTGAAGAACCGATCTGCTGCCGAGCAAGGGACACCTCGTAAGTGAAAGCCTCTCACACGATCCGGCCTGTTTTCGATGATCCGAGTGTGGTGTCGGAGGCGGGTTTGGTGCCGGTGCTTGGTCTGGCGGAGTCGGCCGGGCTGCACGACCTCCTCGATGACCAGTTGGGTGTCGCCTCGGCCAACGCGACAGCGAAGGCGACCAGCGTGGTGGGCGGGATGCTCGCGGGCGCGGACAGCATCGATGATCTTGACCTGTTGCGGCACGGCGCGATGCCACGGTTGTTCTCCGGGGTCCGTGCACCCTCGACGTTGGGCACGTTCCTGCGCTCGTTCACTCACGGGCACGTGCAGCAGCTCGACGCCGTGGGCGGGGATCTCCTCGCAGGGCTGACCAGGCGGGTGCCCGGCCTCATTGCTGGTGGCGAGACCGCCGAGGGGTTCGCGTGCATCGATGTCGACGACACGATCCGCGAGGTCCACGGTTATGCCAAGCAGGCCGCTGCCTACGGCTACAGCGGGGTGCGGGGGCTGAATGTCCAGCTCGCCACGCTCTCCACCCCGCTGGCCGCGCCCGTGATCGCCCGGGCGCGGCTGCGCAAGGGAAGCACGGCCTCGGCCAAGGGTGCAGGCAGATTGCTGGCCCAGGCCATCGGCACCGCCCGGGCCGCCGGTGTGAAGGGTCAGATCCTGTGCCGGGCCGACTCGGCCTACTACGGGTGGGCGTTCGTGGGGACCGCGATCAGGAAGAAGGTCTGGTTCTCGGTGACCGCCCGGATGACCAAGACCGTCACCTCTGCGATCGCCAGCATCGACCACGACGCCTGGGTCGCGATCAAGTACCCCCACGCGATCTGGGAGCAGGCCGAGCAACGCTGGATCTCCGACGCCGAGGTCGCCGAGATCGGCTTCGTCGCGTTCACCGGCCGCCGCAAGGCCGAGCACGTGGCCTGCCGGCTGATCGTGCGACGCGTGAGGCGACTCCAACGGCTGGCATCCGATGGGACCGAGCAGGGCGAGCTGTTCGCGACCTACCGGCATCACGCGTTCATCACCAACAGCACCCTGGGCATGGTCGAGGCCGACCAGCGTCACCGCGACCACGCGATCGTCGAACAGGTCATCGCCGAGTTGAAGGACAACGCGCTGGCCCATCTGCCCTCGGGCAAGTACACGGCCAACGCAGCCTGGGTCTCCCTGGCGGTGATGGCGTTCAACATTGCTCGCGCCACCGCCGTGGTGGCCGGTCTGGCCAAGGCACGCTGGGCAAGCCTGCGCCGCAAGATCATCCGCGTCGCAGCCCGAATCGCCTCCACCAGCCGTCGACTCGACCTCCACCTACCCATCCACTGGCCCTGGGCCCAGGGCTGGCAGGCCCTACACGCGGCCGCGACCGGACCACCGCCCACCGCGACAAACTGACCACCCAGCCCGAGCGGGCGCGACCCAGGACCATGAAGTGGACGAGCCGGACAAGCCGGCAGGTCAACCACGCCCAACGAGCCGAGACCCATCCCGATACACCGAAGTCACCAATCAAGAATCAACGGTGGTGGATCCGGGTTCAGCGATCGCTCGGGACGCGCTGAACCGCCCCGGCGATTCCGGAGACTCCAGTCCTTGGGAAGGATGGAGTCATGTCAGCAGGTACGTCGAAGAGGTACCCGGTCGAGCTGCGTGAGCGGGCGGTCCGGATGGTCGGTGAGATCCGGTCTGATCATGAGTCGGAGTGGGCGGCGATGAGCCAGGTCGCCACGCTGCTCGGGGTCGGGACGCCGGAGACGGTCAGGAAGTGGTGCCGGCAGGCCGAGGTCGACACCGGCAGGCGGCCGGGTGTCACGACCGAGGAGACCGCGGAGCTGAGGCGGTTGAAGCGGGAGAACGCCGAGCTCAAGCGTGCCAACGCCATCTTGCGGAGTGCTTCGGCTTTCTTCGCGGCCGAACTCGACCGGCCACAGCGTTGATCGTGGGCTACATCGACTCGGTCGCAGGGCACCGCGACGGGGACGGTCTGCGATGGGGTGTCGAGTCGATCTGTGTGCAGCTCACCGAGCTGGGCGCCAAGATCGCCCCTGCGACCTACTACGAGCACCGGGGTCGCCCGCCGACCGCACGGGAGGCCCGCGACGCGCGGCTGCGGCCGCTGGTCGCTCAGGCGCACGCCGAGAACTACGGCGTCTACGGGGCCCGGAAGGTGTGGCTGACCCTGAACCGGCAGCGGCTCGTCGAGGCGCCGCCGATCGCACGTTGCACCGTGGAGCGCCTGATGGCAGAGCTCGGTCTGCGTGGAGCGGTCCGCGGCAAGGTCAAACGGACCACGATCAGCGACCCGAGGACACCGAAGCCGGCCGACCTGGTGGACCGCAACTTCCGGCCCTTGGCGCCGGACCGGCTCTGGGTTGCCGATTTCACTTACGTCTCGACCTGGTCGAGCTGGTGCTACACCGCGTTCGTCATCGACGCCTACGCTCGGCGGATCCTGGGCTGGTCGGTGTCGACCACGATGACCAGCCGGTTCGTCGTCGACGCGGTCGAGCAGGCGATCTGGACCCGTGGCCGTGACGGTCGTGATCTGGCCGGTCTGATCGCCCACCACGACCACGGGGTCCAGTACGTCTCCGTGGCCTACGCCGAGCACCTCGCAGCGGCGGGGATCAAGCCCTCGACCGGTGCCGTCGGGTCCTCCCACGACAACGCCTTGGCGGAGTCGGTGATCGGGCTCTACAAGACCGAGCTGATCAAACCCAGGCGGCCGTGGAAGGGCCTCGATGACCTCGAGATCGCCACCGCCGAATACGTCGACTGGTACAACCACCGCCGCCCATTCGAGTACTGCGACGACCTCACCCCGGTCGAAGCGGAGCAAGCTCACTACGCTCACCACCAGACCCCGACAACCGTTGGAGTCTCAAACTAGAAAGTCTCCGGAATCGCCGGGGCGGTTCA
>JBOHDX010000064.1:0-92702 GCA_050700835.1 Nocardioidaceae bacterium | reverse complement strand
GGCCGTGACCCCCCGAAGGGTCACGGCCACGTCGTGGGACCGGTCGCGGTCCGGTCAGCAGCTGGCGTTGCTCGCGGTGCTGGGGCCGTTCGACGCGATGGCCGAGCAGGTGCTCTGGAAGACATTGGTGACGACGGCACCCAGGAAGTAGACGGACACCACGATCAGGGCCGCGATGAGCGCGACCAGGAGGCCGTACTCCACCGCCGAGGCTCCCTGCTCGGCGCCGCGGCGGCGGCCGACGAGGTGGCGGGTGTAGCTAATCATGCCTGGATCCCATCAGAGGTGCTCCGGTAGGTACAAGCTGACTCGTTGCTTGGACGCTGGAGTCAGATCAGGGTGAAAGCAGTGTGGCCGTGACCCCGCTAGGGATCACGGCCACACTCAGCGAACCGCTTGGTCAGCCGGTTGACGAGCCGGCTGCGACGGTGCCTTTTGCCTGGATCGCGGAGCAGGTGTTCTTGAAGGTGCTGTTGACGAGCGAGCCGAGGGCGAAGACGGCGAGCACGATGACGGCGGCGATGAGGGCGACCAGGAGGCCGTACTCAACTGCCGACGCACCGGTCTCGGAGTCGCGACGGCGGCTGGCGATGTTGCGGATGTAGTCGAGCATTTCGGTGGAGTCCCCTCCGGACGCGCGCCTCGTGGCGCATTGAGTGTTCTGCTGGTCCTGATCCTGCCCGCTTGGGCCCGGGAGCGGTATCGACTCAGCGGCCAATGTCTGCTGACCGAATGGCCGACCCGAGGCCCGCCTTTCGTCGGGCTCAGGCGTGCTGGCCGACGTCGCGCAGCAACCCTGCCCGGATGGCGTTCATGATCGCCTGGGCACGGTTCGCAGCGCCCAGCTTGTCGTAGATCTTGGAGATGTGCGTCTTGGCGGTCGACTCGGAGATGAACAAACGGCGCGCGATCGCGGACACGCCCAACCCTTCGGCCAACAGACCGAGGACTTCCTTCTCACGCGGCGACAGCTGCGGTCCGGTCGGCTCGAGCCGGCGGCGCATGGCACCGCCGAGGTCCGCGGCCGTGAACGAGCGCGGAGACACCGCGGCGTGCCGTGCCGCCGCCACCACGTCGTCGCTCGGAGCGTCCTTCGGCACGAACGCCGACGCACCGGCGTCGAGTGCCGCGAACAGCTGCTCGTCGCCCGCGTACATCGTGATGACGACGATGCCGAGGTCGTCCCGGCGCCCACGCAGACGGCGCACCGCGTCGAGGCCTGAGCCGTCCGGCAGCCGGACGTCGATCACCACGACCTGCGGCTCCAGACCGGCAGCGAGCCGCTCGCCCTCGCCGATCGTCCCGGCCTGACCCACGACCTCGAAGTCGGGGTGCCGCTCGAACGCCCGGCTCAGGCCCTGGCGGATCAGTTCGTGGTCATCGATGAGCAGTACCGACGTAGTCATCGGCGCCTTCCTTTCGTACGTCCGCAGGCGGGACGTGTCTGGCTGGACCTGGAGATGCGAAGGAGTCCGACTGCAGGACCAGGGTGACGGTCGTTCCGCCTTCCGGGCGGGTACTGATGTCGAGGCGCCCGCCGATGCGATCGGCGCGCTCGCGCATGATGCGCATGCCGTAGCTGTCCGAGCGAGGCTTGCCCAAGCCGTGGCCGTCGTCAGTGACGATGAGCTCGGCGTGCGGTGGGTCTGCTCGGTAGGTGACCCACAGGTTGTTGGCGCCGCTGTGCCGGCGGGCGTTGGTGATGGCCTCCTGGGCGATCCGGAGGACCTCGGTCTCGGTCTCGACCCGAAGCCGGTGTGGTGTCTCGTTCAGTGAGAGGTGCACGGTCATGCCGGAGCGGCTGCCGACCTGACGAACGTAGTCGGACAAGGCCGCGGTCAGGCCCGCGTCGGGAGTGATCTCGCTGCGCAGGTCGAAGATCGACAGCCGGAGTTCGCTGGTTAGTCTGGTCAGCTCGTTGCGGAGGTGTTGCAGGCCCTCGCGCTGTTCTTCGTCGCTGGTGGCGATCAGCTCGTCCACGACGTAGCCGATCGACGCCACCTCCTGGGCGATCCCGTCATGGATCTCGCGAGCCAGGCGGCGGCGCTCGTCCGCGGTCGCGAGCGTGCGGACCTCGTCGAACAGCAGGGCGGTATCGAGCCGAAGGCTGTGATGGGCGAGTGAGTTGCGCAGGTGGGTCAGGGACGACTGTGAGGGAGATCCGACGCAGTCGGCCACCAGCACACCCACCATGCGCAGCCCCACCTGAAGGGGCAGTCCTGTCCGGATCAGCTTGTCGTGACCGCGATAGACCGGTTGCTGGACCGGCGACTCGCTCGCCCAGCAGTCCGCCACCAGAGGGTCGTCGCTGGACAGAGCGGTCAGGTCGTCCTCGCCGCGAAACGTGAGGGGGACGAGCACGCCACCCTCGGACCTCACCAGCAGGACCGACCGGGTGTCGTCGAGAGACTCCTTGACCTCGGCCAGGATCTGCTGGCCGATGCCGACCGGGTCAAGACCGGCTGACAGTCGGCGGGCCACCGTGCGCAGCTGACCGAGCAGCCGTCGGGCGGAGTCGTAGGCGTCGTCCTCGCGAGGCCGCGCCGACTCCATCTCCTTGATCCAGGCACCCAGGAGGCCGCTACCGATGCTGGCCAGCAGCCAGGCGGCCGACAGGGACAGTCGTTCCCCGATCAGCACCGATCCCGATGATGCCGCGGTCAGTGCTACCAGCGCGAAGATCTGGATCAGGCACGCCTCGGCGGCCGAGATCAGTCCGCCGGCGATGCCGGCGATAAAGGTGGGCACCAGCAGATAGATCAGACTCTGGGGGAAGGAGTCGATCGCGGCGGTCACGATCAGGCCGGTGAACAGCGACTCGACGAGGGCCAGGGCGCGAGGAGCAACCTCGCTGGCGACGCCGATCAGACCCATGGCCCCGGCCAGTCCACAGACGGCGAGGGCGAAGGTGAAGGCGGTGGGGGAGGGATAGCTGCCGGCCAGCAGGAGAACGGCGCAGGCCCCGAACACGCGGACCCCGACGATGAACCGTCGGTGGTACCGCGCCGGGGACTGCACCCAGATCGCGGACACTGCTCAACCTCTCAGAAGCACTGCGTAGCGCCCCCGGCACTCAGGGTAATGAGCCTTCACCGGGACCGCCATCTCTTCGTCCAATGCAAGCAGACACGTTCCCGCTACGCGATGCCCGTGAACGCCTTGAGCATGGTGATAACACCTGGACCCATGACCATCAGGAAAAGACACGGCAGAATGCAGAAAATCAGCGGGAACAGAATCTTGACGGGCACCTTCTGCGCCTTCTCCTCCGCGCGTTGACGCCGCTTCGTGCGCATCTCGGTGGACTGGACCCGCAGGACTCGCCCGATCGGGATGCCGAAGGCGTCGGCCTGCACCATCGCGGTCACGAACGCCTTGAGCTCGGCCAGGGTGGTGCGCTCGCCCATGGCGCGCAGCGACTCGGTCCGGCCAGCCCCGAGCTGCATCTCCTGCAGCAGCCGGGCGAACTCCTCCGCCAGCGGACCCTCGGTGTGCTTGGCGACGTGGGCAAGCGCGGCGTCGAAGCCGAGACCGGCCTCCACCGAGATCGTCAAGAGGTCGAGCGCGTCCGGCAACGTCTTCTGCGCCAACTCGGACCGGTCGAAGGCACGCTGGTACAACCACAGGTTCGGAGCCATGTAGCCGGCCAAGGACAAACCGATCGTGACGATCAGGGTCGGCATGAGCCCGAGCCCCAGCACCAGGCAAGCGAAGATGCCGAGCAACAGCCCGCCGCCGAAGCCCGCCGTCTTGAGGGCGACGACCCGGTCGGTCGTCCAACCCGGCGGGTTGCCCGCGGCATCGAGCTTCTGGCGCAGTCGAGCGGTGTTGTCCTCCGGAGTCAGCTTGCGGCCAAGCCCGGTCAGCTTCTGCAGCAGCGGGTTGAGCACGCGGTCCTGGAACCCTGGCTCGAGCTCCTGCTGCATCGATTTCGGCGCCGTTGAGAACGCTTCGAGAAGTGCCATGGAACGCGACATCCGGCCGCGCTGGCCACTGAACACGCCGGCGGCGGCCAGTCCCACGAGCAGCGCAGAAAAAATAGCGCCGACGCCGAGGGCGAGATAGACCGTGGGCGACATCTCAGACCTCCACCTTCACGGACTTCTTCAGCCAGAAGACGCCGACCGTCATCATCACGCAGGCGACGCCGATCATGATCCAGCCCAGTTGGTTGTGCAGCATCGGTGCGAGATAGGTGGGGCGTGCCAGCGCGAGGTAGCCGACGAACCCGGGCGGCAGCCCGCCCAGGATGTACGCCGACAGTCGGCCTTCCGCACTGAGCACCTGCACCTGACGACGTAGATATTCGCGCTCGCGCAGGGTTGCCGCGACCGTGAGCAGCAGCTCGGCCAGGTTGCCGCCGACCTCTCGCTGGATCCGGATCGCCATCACGACCCACCCGAAGTCCTTGGACTGCATGCGCTCTGCGACACCCTCCAAGGCGTGCTCGATCTCGACCCCGAGCCGTTGCTCCACGAGCGCGCGTCGGAACTCGCCGGCGACCGGCTCGTTGCCTTCACGGACGACGGTGTCCAGGGCCTGGGTGAACGACAGGCCCGCGGAAAGGCTGCCGGAGATGAGGGTCAGCGTTTCGGCCAGTTGGCTGTTGAACCGCTTCAACCGCCGGCTCTGCTTGCGCTTGAGGTAGAGCCACGGGCCGACGATGCCCAGCATCAGACAGACTCCCGTGAACAGGATTCCGCCGCTGGACAGCAGGACTCCGACGACCCCGGCGCCGACGGCGATCCCGGCGTGGGTCAGCACCCACTCCGCGCTGTTCAGCTTCAAGCCGGCTCCGTCGAGACGGGTGGCCAACGACGAGTCGAGGCTCTTGCCGCCGAGCGCCTTCTGGGTGAGCTCGATCGCCTGCTGACGCACGCCCACACCTGGTTGCGACGGCACGCCGGTGCGGCCCTTCCGGCCGCGGTTGCCGTTCGGACCATAAGGGGCGAGCCGATCGGCGACGGTGGTACGCGCCGAGGTCCCGACGACCCCAGTCACCATGAGCGCGACCACGAGCATGCCGACTCCGATGGCCGCGATGCCGCCGATCAGCACCGGCTCACTGATGTTGATACCGCCCGACGTGTTGACCGGGATCGCGGTCGTGTCCTGCCGAAGCTTGGCTTCGGTGACCGCCTTGGTGGCCGGGAACGACGTGACCGCGGCGTCTGAGTACGTCGTACCGCCGACCTGGATCGAGGCCGAGACATCGGCAGAGCCGCCCGTCCATCCGGACGGAACCGGGAAGGTCACGAGGAGCTGTGAGTTCAACAGCGAGACCTGGTCGTTGAACACGCTGGTCAAGGCTGTCAGGTCGTTGGCATTGATGACCACCCCACCGCCGGCCTTGGCGATCTGGCCGACCAGAGCACGATCGTGGGAGGACTGCTGCAACGCGACGACGTCGACCCGGACCTTCGAGGTGGCAACGTCGGACACCACCTTGGCGACCGGCTCTCCGGTGGTGTCGCGCCCATCGGACAGCACCAGGACGCTGCCCACGTCGCCCGACGGGATCGAGGACACGGACCAGCGGATGCCCTTGTACAGCTCAGTGCCGATCGCCAGCTTCAGGCGCTTGATCGCCGTGGCCACCCGGGTGTGGTTCGTGGTCGGAGCGACGACCTGCTGCACCGAGCCGGCGAAGGTGACCAGCCCGATGGAGACGTCCTTAGGCGCCTTGGCCAGGAAGGTCGCCGCCGCCTGGCGGGCTGCGCCCCAGCGGGCTCCCTTCATCGACATGCTGACGTCGAGCGCCAAGATCGTGGTCCGGTGCACGGCTGCCTGGGCGATCGGCTTCGCTGTCGCTGACACGGTGGCCCCGTTGACGGTGACCTTCACCGTGCTCAGGTCTGGGCTCGATCCTTGCGCGACGCCGGGCATGGAGAAGACCAGCTGGGCCTTGTCGTTGGTGTCGGAGATCTGCCCGATCTGGCCGGCACTCCCGGCGGCGAAGGCGACGCCGGAGACCGCGAACGCCGCGAATGACCCCGCGAGCAGGCCCGCGAGTCTCGTCACTGTGCGACCTCGGCTCACAGCCCACCGTCCGTCGCGAACACCATCGGGTCGATCGTGACGCCGTTCTGGGCCAGCTTGCTCATGAACCGGGGCCGCAGACCGGTGCCGCGCAGCCGGCCGAGGCTCTTGCCGTTCTCATCGAACCCGGCGCTGTGGTCGTAGACGAAGATGTCCTGGAGGGTGATGATGTCGCCCTCCATGCGCTCCACCTCGGTGACGTGGGTGATGTGCCTGGACCCGTCGTTGAGCCGAGCCTGGTGGACGATCAGGTCAATCGCGGAGGCCACCTGCTCGCGGATCGCGCGGATCGGCAGGTCCACGCCCGCCATCAGCACCATGGTCTCGATCCTCGACAGCGTGTCCCTCGGGGAGTTGGAGTGCACCGTGCAGATGGAGCCGTCGTGACCGGTGTTCATCGCCTGCAGCATGTCGAGCGCCGAGGCGTCGCGGACCTCGCCGACGACGATGCGGTCGGGCCGCATCCGCAGCGAGTTGCGGACCAGGTCACGAATGCTGACCGCGCCCTTGCCCTCGATGTTCTGCGGGCGTGACTCGAGCCGGAGGACGTGGTCCTGGTGCAGCTGCAGCTCGGCCGCGTCCTCGATCGTGACGATGCGCTCGTCGGTCGGGATGAACGACGACAGGACGTTCAATGTCGTCGTCTTGCCGGCACCCGTTCCCCCGGAGACGATCACGTTCAGCTTGCCGCGTACGCAGGCCCGCAACAGATCGGCGGTGCGTGGGCTGAGGGACCCGAACCGGATCAGGTCGTCGACCGTGAACGGATCGGCGGAGAACTTCCGGATCGTGAGCAGGGATCCGTCGAGCGCGAGCGGCGGGATGACCGCGTTGACCCGGCTGCCGTCAGGTAGCCGGGCGTCGACCATCGGGCTGGACTCGTCGACGCGGCGACCGATCCGGGCGACGATCTTGTCGATGGTCCGGCGCAGATGCGCCTCGTCGTTGAATCGGCCGTCGACGCGCTGCAGCCGACCGTCGCGCTCGATCCAGATGTCGAACGGTCCGTTGACCATGACCTCGGACAGGTTCGGGTCACGCAGATACGGCTCGATCGGGCCGTAGCCCAAGATGTCGTCCGCGATCTCCTGGGTCAGCCGCTTGCGGTCCGCCGATGTCAGCGGTCGGTCGCCGAGCTGGACGGAGTCCTTCAGCGTCTCGTGGACCATCGTCTCGAGGTCGGACGGGGTGAGATCGGCGTCGTAGAGCCTGGGGCCCAGTGACTCGACCAAGGCCTGGTGCACGGACACCTTGAGGTCGGCATAGGGGTCGGCCACGACCTCGGCGTCGCGCTGGCGGGCGATCTGGCCGTTGGCCGGCCGGTTGGTCGGAAGCGGCGCGTGGGTACGCTCCCGTTCCGCCGAGGCGAGACGTTCGGAGAGTCCCATCAGCTACGCACCTTCCCTCGGAAGAGGCCTCGCCGGGACGGCGATGCGACCTCGACAACCTCCAGCGTCGCGATCGGCTCGTCGGTCTCGTCCTTCTCGGTGAGGAAGTCGGCGAGCGCGAGGATACCGCGGGACGCCGAGTGCTTCGGGTCGCCGATCACGATCGGCTCACCGCGGTTCACCGACGCGGGGACGTCCGCCGAGGACGGGATCATCGCGACGATCGGCATGCTCAGGGACGTGCTGACCTCCTCTGCGGTGACGCCGACCTTCGGTAGCGCGCGGTTCAGCACGAGGTGGGTGCGCTCACGCGGGTAGTTGAGCAGGGTGAGCGTCTCGAGGGTGATCTTGAGGTTCTTCAGGGCCGGGATGTCAGGGGTGGCGATCAGCAGGATGCGGTCGCTGGAGTCGAACGCCTGGAGCACCTGGTCGTCGAACGCCGGCGGCGTGTCGAGGACGATGTAGTCGAACGTCTCCTTCAGAAGCTCGATGATCCGCCCCACCAGCGCCGCCGAGATGGTGTCCTTCGCGTCGGGCTGGATCGGCGCGACCAGCGCGTACATGTTGTCGCGGAATGGCGTGAGCAACGACTCCAGACCCTGCATGTCGAGCTGTGCCTGCATGGGCACGGCGTCGGCGATGGTCCGGGTCGGGAAGATCTGCAGCGTGATGGCGACGTCGCCGAACGCGAGGTCGAGGTCGATCAGGCAGACCTTCTTGTCCCGCTCAGCCAGCGCGACCGACAGGTTGGTGGCAACGGTGGTCTTGCCGACCCCGCCCTTGGCGGAGAACACGGTGATCACATGACCGACGTGTCGCTGGCCCTCTGGCGCGTTCTGCGCGGACAAGGCCTCGAACAGGGTCTGCGCGCGCCGGACCGCCTGGCTCAGGTTGGACAGGTCCTGGGTGGTGGTGACCTCGCGCATGCCGGAGCGAAGCGCCTCGGCGAGCACGGCGGTGTCCACCGTGTCGCGCACCAGGATCACGCTCAGCGTGGCGCGGGTGACCCGCAGTGTGTCCGCCAGGGCCACCGCGGCGCCAAGGTTGACGCTGGGGCCGAGGACGAGGGCGTACTCGCTCGGGTGGTGCTCGAGGTGCGCCCGCACCTCGTCGATCGACGTGAGAGCGTCGCTCGCCCCGGTGGCCGAGGCGAGAACCTCTGAGAGCGTCGGATCGGCCTCGATGATGGTGGTCATGTCCGCCTCACTTGAAGAGGTTGCCGGATGTGGTGGCGGTGCCGGGCTTGGCCACCGACTTGGGGGTCAGCAGCGCGAAGGACAGCTGGCAGGTCTTGCTGC
Source organism: Nocardioidaceae bacterium (assembly GCA_050700835.1). Taxonomy (GTDB): domain Bacteria; phylum Actinomycetota; class Actinomycetes; order Propionibacteriales; family Nocardioidaceae; genus JBOHDX01. The sequence goes on along the minus strand of JBOHDX010000064.1, from coordinate 83,977 downwards.
CGAGGATCACCTTCTGTGCCTGGGTCTGCTCGACCGACAGCGTCAGGATCGTTTGAGGGATCGACGCCGTGGTCTGCGTTCCCGTCGTCGTCGTCGTTGTCGACGTGGTGGTCGTGGTGGCCCCGGTGCCGAGCACCTCGACGCTCGGCAGCATCAGCTTGGTGAACTGACCTGACCCGGCGCTGCTGGAGCTCGACGACGAGGAGCCTGTCGTGGTGCACGTGGCGAAGATGGCGACCTTCGAACCAGGCTGCACGAAGCCGGCAACCCGTGAGGGGTCGTCGAGCTGGACGCTGATGGCCATCGCCTTTGTCGGGATCGCCAAGGGACTGGCCTGACCGACGTCCCCGAACTTCGCGGAGATGATCTGCTCTCCGGGATAGATGGGAGCGAGCGCCACCAAGGTCGAGATCGGATCGGTGGTGGTGAGCGCGCCAGCGAGCACGGACGAGCCTGGCATGGGCTTGAGCGCGAACTTGCCGGCGGCCTGGGCGTCCTTCACGCTCTCGCCCTGGTTGATCTGCGCCGTGGCGACGAGCACCTGGACCGGCTTCTGATCCGCGGTGGCCCGCTGGTTCACCCCTTGCACGTACAAGAAGACCAGGGTGGCCCCGAGCGCGGCAATCACCACGGCCACGATGAGGAGGATGGTCTTGCGTCCCATGTGAGTCCTGACCTTGGTTCGACGAGACAGGGGCGCCCTCGGGTACTGCGGCGGACTAGTTTCCGCTGGAAGGGGGAGGGCACTCCGGACGGACAGGTCGCAAACTATCCGCGGGCTTGAGCGCCACACAGCCCCTTGGGGCCAAGACTGACCGAAGAGGTGCTGTGACTAGTACGAACGGACGATGATCAACTGGTCATCCGTCGGTCAGTTGTAGAGCGCCTCGACGTCGTCGTGGAAGTCGCTCATGACGACCGCGCGCTTCAGTTTCAGCGTCGGTGTGATCTGCCCGGCGGCTTCGGTCCAGTCGACCGGCAGGATGGCGAACTTGCGGATCGACTCGGCCTTGGAGACGAGGCTGTTGGCGTTGTCGACCGCTGTCTGGATCTCGGCCCGCAGGTCAGGATCCGTCGCGAGTGCCGCCAGGTCGTCGGCCTTGCCGTGCCCGGCCGCCCACGGGCCGAGCACTTCCGAGTCGAGCGTCACGAGCGCGGCGATGAACGGCTTCCCGTCACCGACGACCATGCACTGGCTGACCAGGGGATGACCCCGAAGTCGATCCTCGAGCACGGCCGGAGCGACGTTCTTGCCACCGGCGGTCACCAGGATCTCCTTCTTGCGGCCGGTGATGCGGACGAAGCCCTCGTCGTCGATCTCACCGATGTCGCCGGTGTGGAACCAGCCGTCCGGCTCCAGGGCCTCGGCCGTCGCCGAGGGGTTGTGCCAGTAGCCGGTGAACACCTGACCACCCCGGAACAGCAGCTCTCCGTCGTCGGCCACCAGCACCTCCGTGCCTGGCACCGGACGGCCGACGGTGCCGATCTTGGTGTCGCCCGGAAGGTTGACGCTCAACGCGGCCGTGGTCTCGGTCAGGCCGTAACCCTCCAGCACCGGCACACCGATGCCGCGGAAGTAGTGCGCGAGCCGCTCGCCGAGAGGGGCGCCGCCGGACACGGCGTACGTCAGTTTGCCGCCCAGGGCCGCCCGCAGCTTGGCGTAGACCAGCCGGTCGAACACGGAGTGCCGCAGTCGCAGCCGGAGCCCCGGTCCGTTGGCATCCTGCGCCCGGCTGAACGCGATCGCGGTCTCGGTCGCCTTGTCGAAGATCCTTCCCCTGCCCTCCGCGGTGGCTCGCTGGCTGGCCGCGTTGGCGACCTTCTCGAAGACACGCGGCACCGCCAGAAGGAACGTCGGTTGGAACTCCTGCAGCGAGGACATCAGGTTCTTGACGTCGGCGTTGTGACCCATCGTGACGCCGGTACGCACGCAGCCCAGCTGGATGATCCGGGCGAAGACGTGGGCCAACGGGAGGAACAGCAGTGTGGAGGCGTCGTCGAGGCCGAACAGCTCGGGCAGGGCGGGAGTCACGGCATCCAGATCCGCGATGAAGTTGCCGTGTGTCAGAACGCAGCCCTTGGGCCGTCCCGTCGTGCCGGACGTGTAGATCAGGGTCGCTGCCGTGTCCGGCCCGGACGCGCCACGACGGGCCTCGAGCGTGTCTTCGGGGATGTCGCGGCCGAGCGCCGCGAGGGCATCGACGGCGTCGCCGTCGATTGCCCAGACATGGGCGAGCTCGGGCAGCTGTGGTTGCACCTCCGCGACTCGGGTCAGGTGGGCGTCGGTCTCCACGACACACGCAATCGCCGCGGAGTCGCTGAGGATCCAGGAGATCTGTTCCGTGGACGACGTCTCGTAGATCGGCACGACGACTGCCCCGGCCCACCAGGTCGCGTAGTCGAACACGGTCCACTCGTAGCGAGTCTTGGACAGCAGCGCGACCCGGTCGCCGGCCGCGACACCCGCCGCGACGAGACCCTTGGCGACCGCCACCACGTCGTCCCGGAACTGTGCGGCGGTGACGTTCGTCCAGCCGGATGGGCCGGGCCGCCGGAACGCCACATGGCCGGCATCGGCTGAGACGCGCGCCTGAACGTCGTCCGTCAGGTTGCCGGTCGTGGCTGACTTCGACAGTCTCGGCGTGGCGTACGTGCGCACAGGTTCCTCCACGGCCGAGGGCCCCTCGGCAGCTGTCTCGACGAGTCGGAGCGCACGTTACAGTCAACGCCGCGGAGCCGGTAGGAGGCGTCTCGTGTCGTTGCTCGACATCGTCGACGAGTCGTTCGTGGCCGCGGATCCCAAGTCTGCGCGGTCCGTGCTGTGCGACGAGGCACGCTGGCGGAAGTGGTTTCCTGGGCTGGTGCTCGACTGCTTCGACGATCGCGGCCCCCTCGGGAAGCGGTGGGCCGTCTCGGGTCGACTGGTGGGCACCGCCGAGGTCTGGCTCGAGGAGTACGGCGACGGGGTACTGCTCCACGTCTACATCCGCGCCGACCCCGCGGACCGGGCCGGGTCGGCGGCTGCCGAGGGCCGGACGGCGTCGGAGCGGACCCGGCGGCGCCTGCGTCGTCGCTACGCACTGCCCCTCAAGCGCCGGATGTTCGAGGCGAAGGACGAGATCGAAGCGGCCGCATTGCCGCGGTCGGCAGGGGAGCCCGTCGACCGCGAGCCGGTAGTCTCGCTGACTGAACCGAGCCCGAGCACCGTGCCCATGTCCGCGGTCCGCGACCCTGGGAGAGCATCGATGGCTGACCAGACCACCAGCGACATCGTCGTCGCCGCGACCCCCGAGGCGATCATGGCCGTCATCGCCGACTTCGAGGCGTACCCGACCTGGGCCACCGGGGTCAAGGAGACCGAAGTCCTCGAGCAGGGCAGCACCGGCAGGGCCGACCGGGTGCGGTTCGTCCTGGACGCCACCCCGATCCGCGACGAGTACGTCCTTGCGTACACCTGGTCCGGCGATCGTCAGGTCACTTGGACGCTGGTGGAGGGCAAGATGCTCAAGGGCATGGATGGTGCCTACGTCCTCGCACCGCGAGGCGACGGCTCCACCACGGTCACCTACCGGCTCGCGGTCTCAGTCGCGATCCCGCTGATCGGCATGCTCAAGCGCAAGGCCGAGAAGGTCATCATCGACACCGCGCTGAAGGGGCTGAAGAAGCGCGTCGAGGCGCGCTGAGCGGGTGCGCGTTCTGCTGTTCACCGGCAAGGGGGGCGTCGGCAAGACCACCGTCGCCGCAGCCACGGCGACCCTCGCCGGAGCCCGCGGGCTGAACACGTTGGTGCTCTCCACGGACGCGGCACACTCACTGGCGGACGCGTTCGGTGCGCGGATCGACCGCGAGCCGACGGGGGTGTCGGACCACGTCTGGGTCCAGCAGATCGACGCCCAGCACAGGTTCGAACGCTCGTGGGCGCAGGTGCAGCGATACCTGCTCTCCGTGCTCGACGCCGCCGGCGTCGACCCCATCGCCGCCGAGGAGTTGACGATCCTGCCGGGCGCGGAGGAGGTTCTCGCCCTGCTGGAGGTGAGGGACCAGGCCCGATCCGGTCGCTGGGACGTTTTGCTGGTTGACTGCGCGCCGACCGCCGAGACCCTCCGGCTGCTGGCCCTGCCAGAGGCTTTGGGGTGGTACATGGACCGGGTCTTCCCGGTGGAGCGCCGGGTCGTGAAGGCGCTGCGACCGATGCTTGCCAAGGCCGCCGGAGTGCCGATGCCGCAGGACAGCGTCTTCGACGCGGTCGCGGCACTCCACGCCGATCTCGGCGAGGTTCGCGACCTGCTGGTCGGACCCAGCGCGTCGGTCCGGCTCGTCCTGACGCCGGAGTCCGTCGTCGTCGCCGAGGCGCGTCGGGCCCTGACCAGCCTGTCGTTGTACGGCTACACGGTGGACGGCGTGGTGGCGAACCGAGTCTTCCCCGCGGCCGGCGCGGACGAGTGGCGCCGAGGCTGGGTGGCGAGCCAGCGCGAGATCCTCACCGAGGTCGAGGCCTCGTTCGCACCGCTGCCGATCTGGCGGTGCGGTTTCCGGTCGGGTGAGCCGGTGGGACTCGACGAGCTCGCCGGCTTCGCCGCACAGCTGTACGGCGAGGACGACCCGTTCGTCGGGCCGACCACCGAGGCGCCGTTGCGGATCACCCGCGACCTCGACCACCTCCGGCTGAGCCTCGCGCTGCCGTTCGCGGACAAGGAGCATCTGCACCTCGCTCGGCACGGTCACGACCTGCTGGTCACGGTCGGGTCGTACCGCCGGGCCATCTCTCTACCGGCGGTCCTGCAACGGCTCGACGTCGCCGGCGCGCGGCTCGATGACGGCCGGCTGGACATCCGGTTCCAGCTCCCGGAGGAGAACCCTCCGGCGGACCGATCAGGTTAGCCGTGACGTCTCTCCGCCTCCGTCGTCCGGCCATGTGCGCATGCACGTTCGGCTCGAGAGCGCGTCGCTGACCGCTCCACAGGCGAAGCGGAGCCTAGAGTGCACCAGATTGCGTGCTTTAGGGGGTCATTCGTCGATGTCGGTTCGGCCGTTCGTACACGCCACGGCGCTCGGGCGCAACGGTGGCGCCGAGGCCCTGGGGGCCTATGCGCCGCTCTGCTCGGCGACCGCGTTTGCCCTGGTGGCTGTCCTTGCCTCTGGCACCCCTGTCCTTGCCGTGGTGTGCTATTTCGCCTATTGGGTAGGGGGAGTAGTCGTCCCTGGCGTACTGATCCATCGCCGACTCCTGGGCTTGTCTGAGTCGTTGCTGGCGGACGTGGCCTGGGGTGCCGTGACAGGGCTCTTACTCGAGCTCGTCAGTTGGTCCACGCTGACGGCGCTGCAGATCAACGCATTCCTGTGGGCGCCACCCGTGGGCGTGATCCTCTTGTTCGCGTCAACGCGCCGGCTGCGCTCGATGTGGCGTCGTCCGACGGGCGCCGCACGAACGCCGCTCTTTCTCAACTGGGGCGTCGCGTGCGCCGCGGTTCTTGGCACGACTTCCGTCTGGCTGGGCTCCTTCACCCAGAATCACCTGCCCCCGACCGGTGACCCTTACTACGTCGATCTGCCGACCATCCTGATGCGCACGTGGATTCTCCCGAGCATGTTCGTCGCCATCGCCGCCACTGCGTGCCTCGCGGTTCACGTCACGCGTCGGCCGCTTGCTGGCGCCATGGCGGCCCTGATCACCGTCGCGACGACGTCGGGGATCGCCTTCTGGCCGTCGGTCTCGTTGAGCGTGAACGTCCTGGATCCCAACAGTCCCTCCCTGCTTTACAGCGTCGGCTTCTCGTGCTTGCTTGTTCGGCTGCTCATCGAGGTGGTCCGCGACTCGCCGATGACCGTCACCCGCGGCAGCCTCTTGATGTGTGTCGCACTCGCCTCCGCGGGCGCGAAGTCGTCCATCCTGCCTGACGTCCTCGGCGGCCTCGCCCTGTTCCTAGGATTCGAGCGCGCGCCGGCACCGGAGACGACATGACCGCCGCCGCACCTGGCTTGATGATCGTGCTGTGCGGCGCCATCGTGTTCGTGCTTGGCTCGAAGCGCCCGAGGGAGAACCGGTCGCCGCGACTCATGGTGGCTGTCGTTGCAGCGGTCAGCGCCTCGGTCCCTGCCGCGCTCGTGAGCGCGTGGGTGACGCCGCTGCGGCGGTTTCCCTCGGATCCACATCTACTGGCCCAGAGCCAAGCGGCCGTCTGGATCTCCCACCACGTTCCAGTCGACGACGATCTGGCAACGAACAGTCATTGTCGGACCGGCCGCACGCGGGATCATTGCGACGCAAGGACCTTCTGGTTGTCGGGATTCGGGCAACGCCGGGTTCTCGTGGGCGGCTGGGGGATCAGTGATCCGGCGCTCCGCGCGAATGGTGTTGCTGGCTATCCAAGCTGGAACCAGCCGTACCACGACCCAGGCCTCCTGAAGTTGAACGACGATGCCTTCACTGATCCGAGTCCGAGCGTGATCGGACGCTTGTACCAGCAGTACAAGGTTCGATGGCTCATCGCTGACAGGGAGGCGGGCCCCGTCTCACCAGACATCGCGCGGTACGCCCGCCGCGAGTACGCGAACAGGTGGATCGTCATCTACCGGATCGACGCAGATGCGTTTGCGCCATCGTCGGCGCCGACCTGAGCCATCCGGATCAACCGAGGCCTGGCCTTGTAGCCTCCTGCTGTGACTGCCGACGACGAAGGAAGCGGAAGCTCGGGGCCGTCCGAACCGATCGGCAGCCTCGCGGAGGAGGCCGCCAAGCTCGCGGGCGTACTTGCGGACTGGGCACGCACCAGAGGGCCCAAACAGGCCAGCTGGACCTCGGCTGCCGCGAAGGAGCACAGCGTGAACGGAGCTGCCGAGTGCACGTGGTGCCCGCTGTGCCAGCTGATCGGCGCGTCCAGAACAGCATGGGCGTCCTTGTCGCCGGAAGCCCGTGAACAGATGACCGCAGCGGTCACGACGTGGGCGGCGACGGCGCGCAGCCTGCTCGACCTGGCCGTCACCCACGACCATGGCCGCGCGTCCGAGCGCTCGTCGCCGACGGACACCGGCGTGGAGCCCATCGACCTGTCGGAGGACACGCCATGGGACTGACGATCGGCGTCGACATCGGTGGCACCAAGATCGCCGCCGGGGTCGTCGACGAGGACGGCAAGATCCTGGCCGAGGCCAAGGTCAACACGCCCGCGACCGATGCCCCCGGGTTGGCCACCGCGGTGGCCCAGGCCGTCGAGACCCTTCGCGCCGAGCATGAGATCGAAGCAGTGGGGATCGGCGCCGCCGGCTTCGTGGACGCGTCCCGCTCCACCGTGCTGTTCGCCCCCAACATCTCGTGGGTGAACGAACCACTGGCCGAGCACGTCCGCAAGAAGGTCGACCTCCCGGTCGTGGTCGAGAACGACGCCAACGCCGCCACCTGGGGCGAGTTCCGGTTCGGTGCCGGTCAGGACGTGGACGACCTTGTCCTGGTCACCGTCGGCACCGGCATCGGGGGTGGCGTCGTGACCGACGGTGCGTTGTACCGCGGCGGGTTCGGGGTGGCCGCCGAGGTCGGTCACATCCGGGTGGTGCCGGCCGGGGTGCGATGTGGCTGCGGGCAGTACGGCTGCTGGGAGCAGTACGCCAGCGGACGCGCGCTCGTCCGAGAGGCGCTCGACCGACTCGCGACCGGTGACGCCGACGCCCAACCCCTTCACGACGTGGTCGGCGGGGACGTCGAACAGGTGACCGGTCCGCTCATCACCGAGCAGGCGCAGGCCGGTGACCCGATGTGCATGGGGTTGCTCGCGGATGTCGGGCGCTGGCTCGGCGAAGGCATCACCACGCTCTGCTCCGTCCTCGATCCGACCGTGGTGGTGATCGGCGGTGGTGTCTGTGCTGCCGGCGACCTGCTCCTGGAGCCGGCCCGGGAGGCGTTCCAGCGCACCCTTCCGGCACGGGTGCACCGCCCGATAGCCGAGCTGCGGATCGCAGGCCGCGGCAACGAGGCAGGCATGATCGGCGCCGCCGACCTGGCCCGGATCCCGGCCGGCGGTGCGCACGTCCACGGTCGAGGGTGAGGCGTCGGTGCCGGACGGACTTGCCATCGGCATCGATATCGGCGGCACCAAGGTGGCCGCGGGTGTGGTCGACGAGGAGGGCGGCGTCGTCGCACGTGCGCAGGCGCCTACCCCGGGCACGAGTGCCACTCAGGTCGAGGACACCATCGCCGGGCTGATCGCGCAGCTGACCAGTGACCGCGAGGCGTCGGCCGTCGGGATCGGTGCGGCCGGCTTCGTCGACGATCGCGGCGCGAACGTGCTGTTCTCGCCACACCTCGCCTGGCGACACGAGCCGCTGCGGGACGCGGTCGCCGCCCGGACGGGGCTGGCCGTCACGGTCGACAACGACGCCAACGCGGCGGCCTGGGCGGAGTGGCGCTTCGGGGCCGGTCGCGGCGAACCGGGTCTGGTCTGCGTCAACCTGGGCACCGGGATCGGCGGCGGCATCGTCTCCGGCGGCGGCGTCTATCGAGGTCGCTTCGGGCTCGCCGGCGAGTTCGGGCACATGCAGGTCGTACCCGACGGTCGTCGCTGCGAGTGCGGCAACCGCGGCTGCTGGGAGCAGTACGCCAGCGGCAACGCGCTCGTCCGTGAGGCCAGGGAGCTGGTGGCGGCCGGGTCGCCGACGACCCAGTCGCTGCTGGAGCGTGCCGGCGGAGACCCGTCCGCGATCGACGGGCCGTTGATCACCGACGCGGCCCGTGGTGGTGACCCGATGGCGGTGGAGCTGTTCGGTGACATCGGCCGCTGGCTGGGCGTCGGCATCGCCAACCTCGCGGCCGCCCTCGACCCCGGGATGTTCGTCATCGGCGGGGGGGTGTCCGCGGCAGCGGAACTGCTGATCGGGCCGGCCCGCGACTCGTTCCGCCGGTCCCTCACCGGGCGCGGCTTCCGGCCCGAAGCGACGCTCGTCGCGGCCCGCCTCGGCAACGACGCCGGGCTCGTGGGCGCCGCCGACCTCGCCCGACTGGCCGTTCGCGAGCCGCGATGAGGCTCTCCCCGCGCTTCGGGCGCTACCTCGTGACCGGGGTCGCGAGCGTGGCCGTCGACACGGGCGTGCTGGTGACGTGCCGCAGCGGTCTGCACGCGCCTCTGTGGCTGGCCACCTCGGCAGCCTTCGTGACGTCGTTCCTCGTCAACTTCGGGCTCAACCGGTGGTGGGTCTTCGACGCACGCGACCAGATGGGCGCCCGGCTCGCCCGCTACGCGGTCCTCGTCGGGGTCAACTACGGGGTCGCGATCGTGCTCGTCCTCGGGCTCACCTGGCTCGGCCTGTTCTACGTCCTCGCCCGCTGGACCTCGGTCGCGGCGTGCGTGGCGATGAACTACTGGGCCTACCGCCGCTGGGTCTTCATCTGACCCTGACTCGCCTGCCGCGCGCGCACCTGACCCGCCCGGGACCGTGGGTCGTCCGTTCGGTTGATGTTGGCCGGTGTTCGGTCGATTTGTGCCCACAGGCGTTCCGCCGGACCGGGTGTCCTTCGTACGGTCGACGCGCCAGCCTGGACAGGAGCCGGTCGATGTACAAGGACATGCGGGTCGCAGTCGTCGTGCCAGCGCACAACGAGGAGCGACTGATCGGCAGCGTCATCGAGACGATGCCGGAGTTCGTCGACCACATCATCGTGGTCGCCGACGCGAGTTCCGACGACACCGGCACGGCAGCGAAGGCCGTGGGTGACTCACGTACCGAGGTCGTCCGCCTGGTCGAGAACCAGGGCGTCGGCGGGGCGATCCTGGCGGGCCACGAGCGGGTGCTGACCGTCGGCGCGGACGTGTCCGTGGTGATGGCCGGCGACGCCCAGATGAACCCCGACTTCCTGCCCACCCTCCTGGATCCGATCGCCGCCGGCGAGGCGCAGTTCACCAAGGCCAACCGGTTCTACGGCGCCGGGTCGTTCGCCGGCATGCCGCGCACACGGGTGCTCGGCAACATCTTCTTCTCGTTCCTCACCAAGGCCGCTTCCGGGTACTGGAACCTCTTCGACCCCCAGAACGGCTACACCGCGATCCACCGAACGGCGCTGGAACGCCTGCCCCTGGCGCGGATCGCGCACCGCTACGAGTTCGAGAACGACCTGCTCATCCACCTCAACATCCTGCGCGTCCCGGCCCGGGACGTGCCGATCCCGGCGGTGTACGGCACCGAGGTCTCCGGCATCCACATGCGGACAGCCGTACCGCGGATCCTGCGCCAGCTACACCACGGTTTCTGGCAGCGAATCTGGTGGAAGTACGTTCTGCAGTCCTTCTCGGCCGTGGCGCTGATGCTTTTCGGTGGCCTCGCCCTCGTCGGAGTCGGGTCCACGGTGGGCCTGTTCGTGCTCGTCAACACGATGGGTGCCTCGACCGCCAGCGCCGGGACTGTCCTGCTCGCTGTCGCGCCGCTGCTGAGCGGCTTCCACATGCTGCTGTTCGCCATGATGCTCGACATCCAAGAATCGAACCGATGACCACTCACGTCGACGTGCGCCGCGAGGTGACCGCCGAGGCTGCGCCCGTGCTCGTCGCGCGACGTGCGACGCGGAGTGCGGTGTGGCTCATCGTGATCGGCTTCGTCGCCTTGCAGATGGCCTGGATCACCGCGGTTCCGCCGTTCCGTGGCAGCGACGAGTTTGACCACGCCTACCGCGCAGCTGCCGTCGCGCGGGGTCAGTGGGTTGCACCGCCAAGCGACGCGACCAGGGGTACCGGAGCGATGGTGCTGGTGCCACCCGACATTGTGGCCGCGGCGCATGCCGAGTGCAGCCGCCTGCACTACACCACCAAGGCTGACTGCTCGGTTCCGTCGGTCGAGCATCACGGGCTGGTCGAGATGCCCAGCGGTGCGGGAAGGTACAACCCAGTCTTCTACTTCGTAATCGGGTCAGCGGCGTTGCCCTTCCACGGCAGCACCGCCTTGTATGTCATGAGATTCGTGACGGCGGGAATCTGCGCGCTGTTCCTCGGTCTTGCGGCGTGGTCGACGACACGCTCCCGGCGAGGTCATGCTCCGATGGTGGCGCTGCTCGTCGCGGCCACTCCGGTCCTCGTTTACAGCACCGCTGTCGCGGCGCCCAATGGGCCCGAGATGGCGGCAGCATTGGCGTTGTGGGCATCCTTGCTGGCGCTGACGAGGGCCACCGAGAGCCGACAAAAACTGTGGCTTGTCGCCGCTTCGTCCGGGGCGGTGCTGCTGACGTTGCGCTCGCTCGGCCCCCTCTGGTTCGCGCTGACCCTGGTTGCAGTCGCCGCGTTGGTCTGGCGTCCGAGGCGTACGGCGGAGCAGCTGCGGGCGTGCTGGCGGTCGACGGGCATGCGCCGCAGCGCCGGCTTGCTCATGCTGGCGGGCCTTGCCAGCGGCGCCTGGATCATGTCTCAGCGATCCTTCCAAGTCTCTTCCGGCCCGAAGGACGTCACCAGCGCACCACTGATGGACACGCTCAAACTGATCGCCCCAGCCCCGGTTACGTGGACGTTCCAGTCCATCGCAGCGTTTCCCTATCGGGATCAGGCGGCACCAAACATTGTGTACGTCGTCGCTCTCCTGGTATTCGTGTGCTTGCTCGCGGCGGCATTCCGGTTCGGTGATCGTACGGCTCGAATCGTGCTCGGTGGTCTGGTGCTCGCCGGACTGCTCATTCCCATCGCGCTGACCCTTGCAACGGTGTCACAGTATGGCGTGGTCTGGCAGGGCCGATACGGGCTCCCGTTCACTCTTGGGGTTCCTATGGTGGCCGGGTACGCCTTGGATCGTGCGGGACAGCTCCGCCATCTGCCGGCCGTCGTGTGGGCGATCGTAGGAACACTGTTCGTCCTGACGCAGGTCCCGGGCCTGACGAACGTATCGAGCAACGAACACCGCAGTAGTCCGCAAGCCGGCACAGCGGCGTGGTGGGCGTTGCCGGTCTGGGCCGTCGCGGTGCTCGCGACAACTGGTGCACTTGTGATGGTGTGGGGGGCATGGCGAGCCACGGGCGTCTCGGTGACCGCGATCGAGACATGAGCACGGTCGAGTCGTCGGCCGATGTCGACCCCGCCGCGTCACTCGGCCACGGCACCCGTGTGTGGCATCTTGCGCAGATCCGGGAGAAGGCCGTGTTGGGCCGCGACTGTGTCATCGGCCGCGGTGCCTACGTCGGACCGGGTGTTCAGATCGGTGACCGGGTCAAAATCCAGAACTTCGCTCTCGTGTACGAGCCCGCCGTCGTCGCGGACGCCGTCTTCATCGGTCCCGCCGTGGTGCTGACGAACGACCGGAATCCCCGGTCGGTCGACGTCGAGGGCCGGGTCAAGACCGCGGCGGACTGGGACCCGGTCGGCGTCACCCTCGACGAGGGCTGCTCGGTCGGCGCCCGCGCCGTTTGCATAGCACCCGTCCGCATCGGCCGGTGGGCGATGGTCGCCGCCGGTGCGGTGGTCGCGCGTGACGTGCCCGACTTCGCATTGGTCGCCGGGGTTCCGGCGCGTCAGGTTGGCTGGGTGGGCCGAGCCGGAGCACGTTTGGAACGGATCGGCGACGGCCGGTGGCGCTGCCCGACAACGGGCCAGCTGTTCGGCGAGCACGACGGTGCTCTCGAGGAGGAGAGCTCGTGACCACGTCGACGGTCTTGACGACCACGCCCCGGTTCATCGCTCCGGCGCATCCACTGGTGGGTCCTGACGAACGTGCCGCGGTGGAGTCGGTGCTGCGCAGCGGGGCCTTGGCGCAGGGGGCCGAAGTCGCCGCGTTCGAGGCTGAGTTCGCCGAAGTGGTCGACGGGCGTGAGTGCGTCGCGGTCAACTCCGGGACCAGCGCCCTGCACCTGGGGATGCTGGCGGCTGGCATCGGTCTCGGGGACGAGGTGATCGTCCCGTCGTTCACGTTCGCCGCCACGGCCAACGCGGTCGCGCTGTGCGGCGCCACCCCGGTGTTCGCCGACATCGACCCCGAGACGTACTGCCTGGACCCCGCACACGTGGGGTCGGTGATCACGGCGCGCACGGCCGCGATCATGCCCGTACACCTGTTCGGTCAGCCTGCACCGATGGCTGAGCTGGTCGCGCTGGGGCAGCGTCACGGACTCGCGGTGTTCGAGGACGCCTGCCAGGCTCACCTGGCGACCCTGGACGGGACCCCTGCAGGGGCGTTCGGAGACGTCGCCGCGTTCAGCTTCTACCCAACCAAGAACATGACCACCGGCGAGGGCGGCATGGTCGTGTGCGCCGATCCGGTCGTCGCCCGGCGGGTCCGCCTGCTGCGTAACCAGGGCATGGAGAAGCGGTACGCGAACGAGCTCGTCGGCTTCAACACCCGAATGACCGAGATGGCCGCGGCGATGGGCCGGGTCCAGCTGCGGCGGCTGCCGGGGTTCACGGCGACGCGGCGGCACAACGCGGCCCTGCTGTCGGAGGGATTGGCCAGAGTCAGTGCCCCCGTTGTACGCCCGGGTGCCGCTCACGTCTATCACCAGTTCACGGTGCGCGCGCCCGAGCGTGATCGTGTCGTCGAGGCGTTGCAGGCTGACGGCATCGGGGTGGGCGTCTACTACCCCACGCCGGTGCACCGGTTGCCGGCGTACTCCGAGGATCTCGACCTGCCCGTCACCGCCGTAGCGGCCGCCGAGGTGTTGTCCCTGCCGGTGCACCCGGCGCTGCTTCCCGACGAGATCGACCGGATCATCTCGGCGACCAACTCCGCCATCGAGCGACTCGGTCGATGAGCGGCCCCTTGCGCGCTGGACTGATCGGCGCGGGCGCGATGGGGCGCCACCACGCCCGGGTGCTGCGTGGGCTCCCCGACGTCGATCTGGTGGTGGTCGCCGACCCTGGCGGCGACCCGTACGGCGTGGTCGGCAGTGCCAGCCTGGTCCCTGGCGTCGAGGCGGTGGTCGCGACTGGCATTGATCTCTGCGTGGTGGCCACGCCCACCTACGCACACGTCGACGTCGGGCTCGCCCTTGCCGAGGCCGGGATCGCGACCCTGATCGAGAAGCCACTGGCGTCGACCTTCCACGACGCCCGGCAACTGGAGGAGGCCTTCGACAAGGCCGGTGTGCTCGGCTGTGTCGGGCACGTGGAGCGCTACAATCCCGCCCTGCTGCAGATGCGCCGCCGGCTCGCGGCCGGTGAGCTCGGCAGCGTTTATCAGGTCATTACCCGGCGCCAGGGTCCCTATCCGGCACGGATCGGCGACGTGGGCGTGGTGATGGACCTCGCCACCCACGACGTGGATCTCACGGCATGGGTCACCCAGCAGCCTTATCGTGACGTGTCGGCGCGGACCGCCCACCGTAGCGGTCGTGAGCACGAGGATCTGGTCGCCGTCGTCGGGTCACTGGCCGACGGGACCGTTGTCAACCACCTGGTCAACTGGCTGTCGCCGATGAAGGAACGCATCACCGTGGTCACCGGAGAGCGTGGCTGTCTGGTGGCCGACACGCTCAGCGCCGACCTGACCTTCTATGCCAACGGCGCGGCCCCGGTCCAGTGGGACACGTTCGCGACGTTCCGCGGCGTGGTCGAAGGGGACATGGTCCGCTATGCCTTCCCGAAGGCGGAGCCGCTCGCCACGGAGTTGGCGGCGTTCTGTGACGCTGTCCGGGGCGGGCGCGCCGAGACCGTGACGATGCGCGAGGCGGTCACCACGGTCGAGGTTGCCGAGAGGCTGCTGGAGTCGGCCCGATCGGGAGACACCGTGTCGTTGGACGACAGCCGGCGGCGCTAACCAGTCGGGCGCCGGTAGCCCGGCACCAGCTCCTGCGCGAGCTGCTCCAGGAACAGGCCCACGTCGGTGACGATGCCGCGGGCCTGCGAGGACCCACGGTCGGCGAGCTTGGTGACGGTCGCTGGGTTGATGTCGACGCAGACCAGCGGGATCGACGCCGGCAGGATGTTGCCGGTGGCCACCGAGTGCAGCATGGTCGCCACCATCAGGCAGTAGCCGATGTCGGCGAGCTCGGCCCGCATCGCCCGCTGGCCGTCGAGCACGTCGGTGTAGACGTCCGGCAGCGGCCCGTCGTCGCGTACCGACCCCACCAGCACGAACCGCTTCCCCTGTCGTACCAGCGCGTGCATGATCCCGCCGGTGAGTACGCCCTGCTCCACCGCGGCCGCGATCGAGCCGGACTTGCGGATGATGTTGAGTGCCCTGATGTGGTGCTCGTGCCCATGCTCGACTCCGCGTCCGTGCGCGAGGTCGACTCCCAGCGACGTGCCGAACAACGATGACTCGATGTCGTGGGTGGCGAGCGCGTTGCCGGCGAACAGCACGTCCACGAAGCCGGCCTCGACGATGGCCACCATGGCGGGTGCGGCGCCGGTGTGCACGACGCCGGGACCGCCGACCCACAGGACCTTCCGGCCGGCGTCCTTGGCGGCCCGCATCCCGTCGGCCACCTGACGGACGAGCACGGCCTGCGGCTTCTCGCTGGACACGTCCGACTCCATGAAGCCGAACATCTCATCGTCACGGTCGACGACCGGGGTGACGACCCGAACGCCCTGCGCACCGCAGACGACCTGCATGCCCGGGCGGACGTCCGACATCGGGATGGTCCGTGCGTGGGTGGTTCCGTCCCGCTCCTCGACGAGCAGTCCGCAGTCCATCTCGGGCTGCTCGACGCTGATCCAGCGACCGTCGAGGCGGACCCGCGTCTCGAGATTGGTGGTGGAGTAGAACCCGTCCGGGAAGACGCCGTCCTGGGTCACCGCCGACACCTCGGCCTCACCGGGGTCGACGAGGTTGACGCCCTTGGTCTGTAGCCGCATCAGCAGCCGTTGCAGGGCCTCGTCGTCGACGGCGGAGACTGTGATCCGGGCATGCGACGGGTCGCCGGCGTCGTGGCCGACGTCGAACCGGTTGATGACGTAGTCGCCGTCATAGCCCCGGATGTCGTCGAGGACCCGGCTCAGGATGCCGCTGTCCATCAGGTGCCCGGTGATCTCGACTGTCTCGCTGACCTGCACGTGGCCCTCCTGGTACCGGTCGCCGGCCCTCGCCGACCCGGAGCGGAGTCTTGCACCTCAGACGACGGCGCCGTTGTCGGGTCCGTCGGCGTCCCCGCTCCCGTCGTCGAGGCGGGCGATCAGGGTCACGACCCCGGCCACGAAACCCAACATCAGCAAGGTTGCCAACCACTGGGGCATCGGGCGCCCGGTCAGCGTCGAGCCCACCAGGAGCGTCGGGCCGCCCACGATGACGCCCCAGACCAGCAGCGTGATCGTCTGGGGTCGCGGCACCGGCGGAGGAGCCGGAGGTACGAAGTGGTCGTGCTCGTTGTCGGGTTCGTACTGCTCATGGCCGGGGAGGTAGCCCACACCGTCGGGCACCACCGGACCGGAGCGGAATCCGCCGAGGTTCGGCGGGACCTCGACGGTCGGCTGCGCGAAGTAGTCGTCGGTCGCGTCGGGGTCGACGTCCTCGGCCGCCGGCCACACCGCCGGCTCGCTGCTGGTGTCCCGGTTGAACGCCGCCACGAGGTCATCGAACGCCTGGTCGGCGTCGTGACTGAAGTCCTGCGCGCCCGAGCCGTCGGTCCAGCCGTCGTGACTCATGGTGCCTCCGTCTCAGGCATGATCGGCCGCGTCGGTCTCCTCAAGGCTGTGCCAGCCACCGTACCCGGCAGGCCGCGCTCGTGGCAGGTGCTCGCCCCTGTCCGGGCCCGGACGCCGCGGGTAGGGTTTCGTCGGGTCGAGGCCGCACGGCGAGGACCCCACGAGGACCGAGGTGACCAGTGTTCTACTGGATGCTCAAGTGGGTGTTCCTGGGACCCTTGCTCAAGGGCATCTTCCGCCCGTCCGCCACCGGCACCGAGAACGTCCCCGACGAGGGCGCCGCCATCCTGGCCTGCAACCACCTGTCCTACTCCGACTGGCTGTTCATGCCGTTGGCGATCCCGCGCCGCGTCACGTTCGTGGCGAAGGCGGAGTACTTCGAGGGTCGTGGCCTCAAGGGGTGGGCTCAGCGCTCGTTCTTCGCCGGGTCCGGTCAGGTCCCGATCGACCGCTCGGGGGGACGCGCATCCGAGGGTGCGCTGCTGTCGGGACTGAAGATCCTGGCCTCCGGTGAGCTCTTCGGGATCTTCCCCGAAGGCACCCGTTCGCACGACGGCCGGCTCTATCGCGGGCGTACCGGCCTCGCCCGGATGGCGCTCGAGGCCAAAGTGCCGGTGATCCCGGTGGCGGTGCGCCGCACCGACGAGGTCGCGCCGCCGGGCAAGATCTTCGGCCGCCTGGTGCGCCCCGAGGTGCACTTCGGCAAGCCGCTCGACTTCAGCAGGTACGAAGGCATGGAGAGCGATCGCTACATCCTGCGGGCCATCACCGACGAGGTGATGTACGAGATCATGCGGCTCTCCGGCCAGGAGTACGTCGACATCTACGCCAGCCGCGCCAAGGACGAGGCGAAGAAGGCCGGCAAATCGGCCCCCGAGGCAGCCGCCGCTGCTGACCCGGAGCCACTCGGCAGAGTCAGCGGCTCGGACCCGGTCGCCGACGCGCGCGACGGTCAGCCGCCTGCAGCGCAGGCATCCTGACCCTCTCAGCCTGTCGACCCACCCGCGGTCGCGGCTCGGTTCAGCTGCGGTCGCGAATGTCTGCGACCTGGCTCGCCTGGAGGCGCAGCTGCTCCAGCACGAACCGGTCGACCTTGCCGGGCTTGAGCCGCAGCTCGTAGTTCTCGATGCCGGCCCACGTCTCCAGCGACGGCTGGTCGAGGACTGTCAGGTGTCGCTCGATCTCAGCCGCCACGTCGCCCTCGACCGCCAGCAGGTCGGCCTCCGCGGGCTCGTCGAAGTAGATGTGGTGCAGCTCGAGCAGCCGGCCAAGCTCTTGCACCGGGTCAGGGTGGTCGTCCACCCGCAGGTCGTAGGCGACGTCGTCGCCGGGCGTGTAGCTGCCGGTGTCCGACACCACGAGCAGGGCCGCGCTTTGCCGCCCCCGCCGGTCACCGCCTTGGGCGTCCCCAGCGGTCAGCGCGGCAAGAAGTCGGTGGGCCAGCGGCTGCCCGTCGCCGGACAACCACGCGGACTCCATCGCGGCGATCACCTGAGCGCCGACCAGGATGTTGCCCTGGATGGCATAGCCGGGACCGGTCACCCCGCCGGCCCAGTCCAGGCACTCCGACCCGGTCCAGGTGGCCGCACCCCCCTGCGAGTCGACGATGCCGGCCTGCCGGGTCTCACGCTGGTCGTCGGCGGCCACCAGAGCATCCAGCGTCTCCTGCGCCGGCTGACCCTGGCTGAGCAGGGCGAGGCCGTCGCGCCGGTACAACGTGTTGCAGAACGCCTGCGTCGCGATGGCGCCGACCTCTCGTCGGGCCACCGGCACCGCCGCTCCCACGGCCAGGAACTTCGAGGCCACGGCGACGCCCCAGTTCGTGCCGTCGGTCGAGCGCGCTGCGATCGAGAACGTCATGACGGCAACGTAGCCCAGCGACCCAACGTGCCCAGGAGGTTCGTCGGCTGGCCGTACGTCGCGTGCGGTAGGTGGTTGGTGGTTGGCTGAGTGGTACCAACGATTCGACGGAGGAGACAACGTGCGAGTGGGTGTCCTGACCGGCGGCGGTGACTGCCCCGGGCTCAACGCAGTGATCCGTGCCGTGGTGCGCAAGGGGGTCCAGGACTACGGCATCGACTTCGTCGGGTTCCGGGACGGTTGGCGCGGGCCGCTGGAGAACCAGACGACGGCGTTGGGCGTGCCGCAGGTGCGCGGGATTCTGCCGCGGGGCGGGACGATCCTGGGCTCCTCGCGTACCAACCCGTTCACGGTGGACGGCGGGGTGGGGCAGATCAAGGACAACCTCGCGGCCAACGGGTGCGACGCGCTGGTTGCCATCGGCGGCGAGGACACGCTCGGCGTCGCCACGAAGCTGGCCGAGGTCGATGTCAACGTCGTCGGTGTGCCGAAGACGATCGACAACGACCTGTCGGGGACCGATTTCACGTTCGGCTTCGACACGGCCGTGAACATCGCGATGGAGGCGATCGACCGGCTGCACACCACCGCGGAGTCGCACCACCGGGTGCTGGTCGTGGAGGTGATGGGCCGCAACGCCGGCTGGATCGCGCTGCACTGCGGCATCGCCGGCGGCGCCAACATCATCTTGATCCCCGAGCGGCCGTTCGACATCGCGCGGGTCTGTGCCCAGGTGGAGAGCCGGTTCGCCACGCACTACTCGCCGATCATCGTCGTCGCCGAGGGCGCCGTGCCGGAGGCCGGCACCTGGGACACCGTGGCCGGCGAGACCGACGCGTTCGGGCACGTGCGCCTGGGTGGCATCGGTGACCGGCTCGCCCGGGAGATCGAGGACCGGACCGGCAAGGAGGCCCGCGCGGTGGTGCTCGGCCACATCCAGCGCGGCGGCACCCCGACCGCGTTCGACCGGTGGCTGGCGACCAGGTTCGGGCTGCACGCGATCGCCGCGGTGCACGACGGCGACTTCGGCACGATGGTGGCGTTGCGCGGCACCGACATCGTCCGCGTACCCCTGTCCGAGGGCACGTCGGAGCTCAAGACGGTGAAGCCGGAGCTGTACGCCGAGGCCGAGGTGCTGTTCGGCTGAGTTGCCGCGCGGCTGAGAAGAGGGACCGGATGGATCGCAAGTGGTGGACGCTGACGGCCGTGTGCACCGGCGTGTTCATGCTGTTGCTGGACATCACCATTGTCAACGTCGCGCTGCCCGACATCCAACACGCGTTCGGGGCGTCCCTGTCGGGTCTGCAGTGGGTCATCGACGCCTACGCGCTGACCCTCGCCGCCCTGCTCCTCACGTCAGGCTCGCTGGCAGACCTGTTCGGGCGCCGGCTGCTGTTCGTGATCGGGACCGGGGTGTTCACCGCGGGTTCGCTGCTGTGCGGCCTGTCCACCGGCACCGTGTTCCTGTCGCTGGCGCGGGCGGGGCAGGGCGTGGGCGGGGCGATCATGTTCGCCACGTCGCTGGCTCTGCTGTCCGGTGCCTTCCACGGCAAGGAACGCGGAGTCGCCTTCGGCGTGTTCGGCGCTGTCACCGGAGTAGCGGTGGCGGTGGGTCCCGTTCTCGGCGGGGTGCTTACCAGCGGGCTGTCGTGGCGGTGGATCTTCCTGGTCAACGTGCCGATCGGGATCGCGGCGATTGCGGTCTCGCTGCTGCGGCTCGAGGAGTCCCGTGATCCCGGTGCGGCCCGGCCGGACTGGCTCGGTTTCGTCACGTTCAGCGGCGGTCTGGCCCTGTTGGTGTTCGGGCTGATCCGCGGCGGGGCCGACGGGTGGGGGGTGCGCAGCGTCGTGTGGAGCCTGGTCGGGTCGGGGGTGCTGCTCGTGGTGTTCGTGGTGACCCAGCTGGTGCAGGACTCGCCCATGTTCGAGATGTCGTTGCTGCGCAAGCCGACGTTCGTCGGCGGCCTGGTGGCCGGCTTCGGCGTGTCCGCGTCGGTCTTCTCACTGTTGACCTACCTCGTGATCTACGTGCAGAACGTCCTCGGCTACTCCGCCGTCGGTGCCGGTCTGCGGTTCCTGTTCCTGTCCGGCGCGGCGTTCGTCGCCGCATCCGTGGCCGGGCGGCTGACCAGCCACGTGCCCACCAAGTGGCTGATCGGTCCCGGCTTCCTGGTGATCGGGATCGGTCTCGTGCTGATCTACGGCATCACCACCACGTCGAGCTGGACCCACCTGATCCCGGGCCTGGTGGTGTCCGGGCTGGGCATCGGGATGGTCAACGTGCCGCTGGCCTCGACAGCGGTCGGCGTGGTCCGGCGGGAGCGGGCCGGGATGGCCTCCGGAGTCAACTCCACGTTCCGTCAGGTGGGAATCGCCACTGGGATCGCTGCGCTCGGGTCGATCTTCAGCAACCACGTCGCCACGGGGGTGCGCTCCGCGCTGGCGTCCACGCCGCTCGCCGGCCAAGCCGACAAGGTCTCGACGGCCGTCACCGGCGGCCAGATCCACCAGGTGCTGGCTGCCACCCCGCCGCGGCTCCGCGGCACGGTTGCCGACGCCGCGACCACAGGCTTCGTCAACGCGCTCAACCACATCACCGCGATCGCCGCGGTGATCGCGTTCGCCGCCGGCCTGCTGTGCCTCGTGCTCGTGCGACAGCGCGACTTCGAGGACCACAGCGGCCCGCAGGCCGGTCCGGCACCGACCGGCGTCGCGGTCGAGGAGCCGGTCGGCTGAACGCCGGACCGGTCTGCAGTCGCCGGCGTCTGGGGTCCAGGAGCCGTTCGGTTGAACGCCGGACCGGCCAGGCATCCGCCGGCGTCTCGGTCCAGGAGCCGCCGGCGTCGAATGGGCGCCGCAGGCGGTGGACACCGACCCGGCCGCGAGGTCGTCCCGCGTACCCTGTGGCCATGATTCCGACGCTCGACGAGCTCCGCGCGCTCGGTGCGGCGCAGCAGCCGAGCTGGCCGGACCCGATCGTGCGGGACGCCGCGATCGCCCGGCTGCGGGCGATGCCGCCGCTGGTGTTCGCCGGCGAGTGCGACAACCTCAAGCAGCGGCTCGCCGCCGTGGCGGGCGGTGAGGCGTTCCTGCTGCAAGGTGGCGACTGCGCCGAGACGTTCGCCGGGGTGACCGCCGACAACGTGCGGAACAAGCTGCAGGTGCTGCTGTCGATGGCGGTCGTGCTGACCTACGCCGCGAGCGTCCCGGTGGTCAAGCTCGGCCGGATCGCGGGCCAGTACGCCAAGCCGCGCTCCAGCGACACCGAGACCCGCGACGGCGTCACCCTGCCGGCGTACCGCGGCGACGCGGTCAACGGGTTCGGCTTCACCCCCGAGTCGAGGGCGCCCGACCCGACGCGACTGCTCGAGGTCTACCACGCATCGGCGGCGACGTTGAACCTCTCGCGGGCGTTCGTCACCGGCGGCTATGCCGACCTGCGGCAGATGCACGCCTGGAACACCGACTTCGTCCGCACCAGCCCGGTGGGGGAGCGCTACGAGATGCTCGGCGCCGAGATCGACCGGGCACTCGCGTTCATGGCCGCCTGCGGCGCCAACCCGGACGAGTTCCACGCGGTCGACTTCTTCTCCTCGCACGAGGCGCTGATCCTCGAGTACGAGCACGCGATGACCCGCATCGACTCGCGGACCGAGGCACCGTACGACGTGTCCGGGCACTTTCTTTGGATCGGTGAGCGGACCCGCCAGCTCGGTGGCGCGCACGTCGAGTTGCTGCGCCGGGTGCGCAACCCGATCGGGGTCAAGCTCGGACCCACGGTCACCGCCGACGAGGCGATCGCGCTGGCCGAGCGGCTCGACCCCGACCGCGAGCCGGGCCGGCTGACGTTCGTAACCCGGATGGGCGCCGGCCGGGTCCGCGACCTGCTGCCCGAGCTGCTCGGCAAGGTGTCGTCGGCCGGTGTGCAGGCGGCGTGGGTGTGCGACCCGATGCACGGCAACACTTTCGAGACCGACAGCGGCTACAAGACCCGAGAGTTCGACGACGTGATCGACGAGGTGCGGGGCTTCTTCGAAGTGCATCGGGCGTCGGGCACCTGGCCCGGCGGGATCCACGTCGAGCTCACCGGTGACGACGTGACCGAGTGCCTCGGCGGCGGTGGCCGGGTGGTGGCCGACGACTTGGCGCACCGGTACGAGACGGTGTGCGACCCGAGGCTGAACCGGGCGCAGTCGTTGGAGCTGGCCTTCCTGGTGGCCGAGATGCTGCGCGGCGCCTGACGGCCGGGGGCCGTCGGTTTACCACGTTCTCGTGGTACGTCGGCACTTCTCATGGGGTGCACCCCATGAGAAGTGGCAACACACCATGAGAAGTGGGCCCGGCCGGGCCGTCACAGGTGGGCAACCGGGCGATCCAGCCGCCCCACCCGCCACGCCCAAGCCCGATCCAGCCGGGTTGCGGCGCTACCGTCGGGCCATGACGACCGACGCACACGGGCGTACCCACCGCCTCGAGCTGGACGACCAGACTCTGCGCGACTGGGACGCCACGGTCCTCGCGTCCGACGCCGACCACGGCATCGTGCTCGACAGCTCCGCGTTCTATCCCGGCGGCGGCGGTCAGCCGCCCGACCACGGCGTACTCCTCTGGGGTGGCGTCCAGACCCGGATCGTCGACGTACGCAAGGCAGACGACCTGTGGCTGGTGCCGAATGAGAACGATCCGCTACCCGTAGTCGGCACCGCGGTGCGCGGCGCCATCGAGGACGAGCGGCGCACCAACCTGATGCGAACCCACTCCGGCCTGCATCTGCTGTCCGGAGTGGTGTTCCGTGACTTCGGCGCCCTGGTCACCGGCGGAAACATGGAGCCCGGCCAGGCCCGGATGGACTTCAACCTTCCCGAGGTGCCACCCGACTTCAAGGCCACCGTCGAGGCGGCGTGCAACGTCGAGATCGACGCCGACAGGGCCATCGCCGTGTCCGTGCTGCCGCGGTCGGAGGCGTTCGCGATCCCCGACATCATCCGCACGGCCACGAACCTGGTGCCGGCCGAGGTCGAGATGGTGCGAATCGTCGACATCAACGGTCTCGACGTTCAGGCCGACGGCGGCACCCACGTCGCCTCGACCCGGCAGATCGGTCGCATCGAGGTGGTCAAGGTCGAGAACAAGGGCAAGGGCTTCCGCCGGGTACGCATGCGGCTGGCATGAAGGGTCCGACGCTCAACGGGTCTGACCGGTCAGGCCTCGGATCCGTGGGCCGCAGAGCGCCGGATTAGGCTGCCCCGGTGATCGACCTGCGCAGCGACACGGTGACCCGACCGACCGATGCGATGCGAGCGGCGATGGCCGCGGCGGACGTCGGCGACGACGTGTACGACGAGGATCCATCCGTACACCGCCTGCAGGACCGGATCGCGCAGATGTTCGGCCACGAGGCAGCGCTGTTCACGGTGAGCGGCTCCCTGGCGAACCTGCTCGCGGTTCGGTCGGTCGTACCCGTCGGGACGGAGGTGCTGTGCGAGTCTCAGGCGCACATCGCCCGGGCCGAGCTGGGCGCGCACGGCGCGGTCGCGGGAGTCACGATGCGGACCTGGACGCAGCCGCGTGGGCTCGTCGATCTCGAGCAGATCGAGTTCTTGATCGCTCCGGATCTGGGGCCGTTCCTGGTACGCACGGCCGCGGTGTCCGTCGAGAACACGCACAACTTCGGCGGCGGAAGCATCCAGCCGATCGAAAGGTTGCGCGGCCTGCGGTCGTTGGCCGACGAGCACGGCCTGGCGGTCCACCTGGACGGCGCGCGGATCTGGAATGCGCACGTGGCCACTGGGACCCCCCTGGAGGAGTACGGCCGGGTCGCTGACGTGATGAGCGTGTGCTTGTCCAAGGGCCTCGGCGCTCCGATCGGGTCCTTGATCATGGGTCGCGCCGACGCCATCGCCGAGGCCCGGGTGTGGCGCAAGCGTGTCGGTGCCGGGTGGAGGCAGGCCGGCGTCCTCGCCGCCGCCGGGCTGCATGCGCTGGACGGTCACGTCGAGCGGCTCGCTGACGACCACGCGAACGCGCGGCTGCTAGCCGAGGCGTGCGGCGTGGACGCGGGTGCGATCGACACCAACATCGTGGTGGTGCCGTGCCCGGACGCACCCGGGGTGGTCAAGGCAGCCCAGGATGCGGGCGTACTCACCAGTGCCGTCGGCCCGCGGGTGCTGCGGCTGGTGACCCATCTGGACGTGACCGCGTCCGACGCCCGTCGCGCGGCCGAGGTCCTTGCGCCGCTCGTCCGGGGCTGATCCGGCCGCCTGCCCCACGTGCCCTGGCCGGCCGTGTACCCGCGGCACTTCTCACGGCTGGTTGTCACTTCTCATGGACTGCATGCCATGAGAAGTGACAATGTCCCACGTTAACGTGGGAATCCTGTGACGGATGGGACCCGGCGAGGCCCGTAGACCCAGCGGGGCGAGAGCGTCGCGGGTTGGCCGCCGGCCCCACAGCGGGCGGGTCGAGCGACAGACTAGGTGGGCCGACCGGAGGAGGGGAGCCACCCTGTTGACGATGCTGCGACAGGTCCGCCACCGCAACAGCTGGCGGTTCTTCGGCGTGCTGGCGAAGGCCGACCGGACGCTGGCGTACTCCTGGTGGAGCATCCTGATGCTGCGGGCGATGCTGCCCACCGGCTTCGCGATCGCGATGGGCTGGCTGGTCGGTTCGGTGCAGGGCCCCCACGACCTCACGGGGCCGCTGGTGCTGGTCGGTGTGGTGTTCGTCGGCCTGCAGGTGCTGGCGCCCCTGCACCAGTCGGTGAGCGCCAACCTCGGCAGCCGCACCGCTGCCTGGCTGTTCGACGAGCTCACCGAGGCGTGCGTGCAGCCGCCGGGTCTAGGACACCTGGAGGATCCGCAGCTCGGCGACGACCTCTCCATGGCCCGCGACTTCGACCTCGGCCATGCCGGGCCGCCGTTGGCGCTGGCGATGGACTTCATCGCCGCGGGCCTGGTCGACCTTCTCAGTGGCGCCACGTCCGCGATCGTCTTGACGGTGTACGCCTGGTGGGCCGGTCTGCTGCTCGCGGCGGCGTGGCTGTCCACCCAGTGGCTGCTGCGCGAGTCGGGGGTGTGGCGAGACCGCAACACCGACGAGGTGCGCGCCGCCCAGCGGCAGGCCGACTATGCGTACCGCCTGGCGGTCGAGCCGCCGCCGGCGAAGGAGCTGCGGCTGTTCGGCCTGGCCGGCTGGACCATCGAGCGCTTCGCCCGCCACCGACGCCGGTTGTTCGACCTGCAGTGGCAGGCCACCCGGATGCGCGAGAGGTCGGTGCTCACCAGCCTCGCGGTCGTCGCCGCCGCCAACGTGTTCGTGTTCTGGACGCTCGCGCACCAGGCGACCACCGGCTCGCTGGGCCTCGATCAGATCGTGGTGTATGTGCAGGTTGCAATCGGCACGTCGCTGCTTGCCTTCGGAGGTCTCTCCTGGGCAATGGATGGTGCTGCCGCGCCGGCCGCGGCGGTGTTGCGGCTGCGCGAGGCGATGCGCCCGGCCGGCGCCCTGCGCCCGGTCTGCGCCGGAGCCGAGCCCCGGTCCGCGCAGCGCCTACCGCAGCAGGGGATCCGGTTCCGCGACGTCTCGTTCGGCTATCCGGGCACCGGCGAGTCGGTGCTCGCCGGCTTCGACCTGACCATCCCGGCCGGTTCGAGCCTGGCCATCGTCGGCCAGAACGGTGCCGGCAAGACCACGCTGGCCAAGCTGCTGTGCCGGTTGTACGACGTGGACGCCGGCAGCATCGAGATCGACGGCACCGACCTGCGTGACCTCGAGCTGCTCGGCTGGCGAAGCCGGTTGGCGGCGGTGTTCCAGGACTTCATCCGGTTCGACCTGACGCTCCGCGACAACATCGCCCCGGCTGGCGCACCCGACGACGTGGTCCGGGCGGCGGCGCACGAGGCGGGCGCGGACCGGCTCGCGTCGCTGGACACCGTTCTGTCCCGCGGGTACGACGGGGGCACCGACCTGTCCGGCGGCCAGTGGCAGCGGGTCGCGTTGGCACGGGCGCTGTGCGCCGTGCGCTTGGGCGCCGGCGTGGTCTTGTTGGACGAGCCGACCGCGCAGCTCGACATCCGGGGCGAGTCCGAAGTGTTCGACCGCATCCTGGCGGCGACCCGCGACTGCACCACGATCCTGGTGTCCCACCGGTTCTCCACCGTTCGGCACGCCGACCGCATCTGTGTGCTCGAGCACGGCCGGGTGATCGAGCTCGGCAGCCACGACGAGCTGATGGCTCTGGGCGGGCGCTACTGCACGATGTTCGACCTTCAGGCCAGCCGGTTCCGGCGCGACGGCGGTGGGCGGCTGGCTGCGGACTCCGAGGAGGAGCTCGACGAGAACGGCCAGGAGGTGCACCTCGATGTCCTCTGACACCCTCGCGACCCCTGTGCCCGCTGCGCTGCCCGCCATGTGGCGGGTGTTCCGCCGCGGCTACCGCGCAGAGCCGTGGCTGATGCTCGTCGCTCTCGGACTCACGTTGCTGGCCGCCGTACCCGATGCCCTGCTGGCCTTGTGGTTGAAGCTGCTGGTGGACGGCGTCACCGGCCACGACCACCGCGAGATCCTGCTGTCCGCGATCGGCCTGGGGGTGTCGTCGGTCGCGACCTGGTATCTGAAGGTGGTCAGCGACCGGATCCAGCGACGATTCCGAGACAAGGTGACCATTGCGCTGGAGTCGCATGTCGCCAGGCTGCAGGCATCGGTGGCGGGTATCGAGCACCACGAACGTCCCGACTACCTCGACCGGCTCGAGGTGCTTCGCAACCAGGTCTTCGTTCTCGACCACATCTACATGTCGTTGTTCTCCACCGCGGGCTGGATCATCAGGCTCGGCGTCACCATCGGCCTGCTGGTGTCGATCCACCCGGTTCTCGGGCTGCTGGCCGCGGCGGCCCTGCCGACGGTGTTCACGTCGACCTGGCGGCCCGGCATCGAACGCGCGGCAGAGGAGTCCGGCGCTCAGTCCAACCGGCTGGCCCGGCACCTTTTCCTCACCGCCACCACCGCGGCAGCCGGCAAGGAGGTACGGGTGACCGGGATCGGGCCGCGCCTGGTGCGCGACCGCCGGACCGCCTGGGAGGGCTACTACCGCCCGGTGTCGCGGGCGCGCTGGGGGAGCGCGGTGTGGCACACGGTCGCCTGGACCGCCTTCGGTGTGGCCTACGTCAGCGGCATCGCGTTCGTGGCGACCAGGGCGAACGCCCAGCCGGGCAACGTGCTGATGGCGCTGGCCGCGGGCGCCAGGCTCTCGGCGTACGTCGGGGCGACCGTCGGTGAGATCGGGTTCCTGCGCGGCATCTGGCTGGACGGCTCGAAACGCCTTGCCTGGTTGGAGGACTACGCCACCGCGATGGTCGCTGATGCGGACCTCGGCGTACCCGACTCGTTGTCCGGAGGCATCACACTGGAGCACGTGTCGTTCCGCTACCCGGGCACGGAACGGCTGGTGCTGGACGACGTCTCGCTGCACCTGCCTGCGGGCGCGGTGGTCGCCCTGGTCGGTGAGAACGGTGCCGGCAAGACCACGCTGGTGAAACTGTTGTGTCGGTTCTACCAGCCGACGTCGGGGCGGATCCTCGTCGACGGTGCGGATCTGGCGCGCCTGTCGCACGACGAGTGGCGGAGCCGGCTAGGTGGCACGTTCCAGGACTTCTTCCGCTTCGAGCTGCGGGCGCTGAACACGGTTGGGCTCGGCGATCCGCCGCGGATCGACGACGCGCCGGCGGTGGGCGTCGCCGTGTCGCGGGCCGGCGCCGGCGATGTGATCGCGGGATTCTCCGCAGGACTCGACACCCAGCTCGGGCCGACGTGGCCCGACGGGGTAGAGGTCAGCTTCGGCCAATGGCAGAAGCTGTCGCTGGCTCGCGGCTTCATGCGCGACGACCCGCTGCTGCTGGTGCTCGACGAGCCGGCCGCCGCCCTGGACGCCGAGACCGAGCACGCGTTGTTCGACCGCTACGCACGCGCCGCGAGGTCGGCCGGGCCGTCCGATCGACAGGGGCGGATCACGCTGCTGGTGTCGCACCGGTTCTCGACCATTCACATGGCCGACCTGATCGTGGTGCTTGACGGTGCCCGGTTGGTGGAGCACGGCAGTCACGAGGACCTGATGGCGGCCCGAGGGCAGTACGCCGAGCTCTACGGCATCCAGGCCGCCGCGTACCGCTGAGCGGGGGTACGCGCCCGGGGTTGGGAAAGTCAGATCACGGAGACCGTGACGGTGGACCCGTAGGGCGCCATCGAGTCGCCCGACGGGTCCTGGCTGACCACGATGTCGGCGCCGATGTAGTAGGGGTTGTGCACCACGTCGACCTTGAACCCTGCCGCCTTCAGGGACGACGTCGCCTCCTCGGCGCTGGAGCGGATCACCGACGGCACCTGCACCATGTGCCGGCCTCGTGACACCACCAGCTCGATCCGATCACCCTTGAAGCCGGTGCCCGAGGACGGCGACTGGCTGATCACCGAACCGCGCGTCACACCGTCGTTGAACCGGTGACCCACCACGACGGCCTTGAAGCCCAGACCACGCAAGGCGCTGATCGCCTCCGCCGCCGGCTTGTCGGTGTAGTCGGCGATCTTGATCGGGCGCGGACCCTTGCTGACCACCAGCCCGATGGCCGCGCCGTGCCGCACGATCATGGCAGCGTTGATGCTCTGCGAGACGACGTCGCCCCGCCGCACCGTCTCGTCGTAGCGGCGGGAGACGGGGTCGGCGACCAGGGTCAACCGGTGCAGCGTGCGTCGCGCGGCGGCGAGGCTGAGCCCGACCAGTCTGGGCACTGTGTAGCGTTCCTTGCCCTTGCTCACGACGACGTGCACCGTGCCGCCCCGGACGATCTGCGCGTCGGGCGTCGGGTCGCTGGCCATCACGGTGCCGACCGGCGCCGTCTCCGACCACGACGTCCGGTCGACCGTCATCGTCAGGCCGGCGCTCTTGGCTGCGCGGGCTGCCTCGAGCTGGGTCATCCCGATCAGGTGCGGCGTGTTGGTGAACCGGCCCACGCCGAGGTACCACCCGCCGAACCCGGCCAGCGCCGCGAGCAACAGCACGACCAGCAGCAGGATCAGCCCGCGCCGGGGCCGGCGTCGCCGGCGCGGTGGTTCCTGGTCGTTGCGCTGCTGGCCGGGCGGAGTAGGCGCCGTCGGAGGGTCCCGAGGAACGACGAGGGTGCTTTCGCGATAGGGCGCCTGGGGAGGCAGCAGCAGCCCGGGTACGTCGAAGCCGAGCGTGTCCGCGTGGCCCCAGGCAGCCACCCCGTGGATGCCCGGTGAGGCAACCCCCGGCAGCAGGTTCAGAGCCTGGGTCGGGTCGCTCGCGCCCAGCGGGAGCAGCGGCGTGAGGTCTTCGGTGAGGTCCGGGTCGGAGGCCACGCCCTGGTCCAGAGCGGACCGGACCCGGCGTACCTGCCGCAGCAGGACCTTGGCGTCGGTCGGACGCAGGTCGCGTTGTCGTGCGGTCGCGCGGGCAACCAGGGCGTCGAGGTAGTCGGGGATGCCCGACACCACAAGGGACGGAGCGGGAACGTCCTGATGCACGTGCTTGTAGGCCACCTGGATCGGCGTCTCCGCCTCGAACGGCTTGCGGCCGGTCAGCATCTCGTACAACACGATGCCGCTGGCGTAGACGTCGGACCGGGCGTCCGCGCCCTCGTTGGTCACCAGCTCAGGCGGGAGGTAGGACACCGTGCCGATCAGGGCACCGGTGGACGAGACGGCAGTGCTCGTGGAGACGGCCCGGGCCAAACCGAAGTCGGCCACCTTGACCTGACCGTCAGGAGCGATGAGTACGTTCTCCGGCTTGATGTCGCGGTGCACGAGCCCCGCGTCGTGCGCGGCGGACAGCGCGGTGAGGACCTGCTCGAGCATGCCGAGCGCCCGGCGGGGTGGCAGTGGCGACTCGTCGCGGATCACATCGCGCAGCGTGATCCCGGCGACGTACTCCATCACCAGGAAGACCGTGCCGTCGTCGTTGCCCTGGTCGAACACAGCGACCACGTTGGGGTGGTTGAGCTTGGCGGCGGACCTGGCCTCGCGCACGAACCGGGCGGCGAAGTCCTCGTCGTCGCCGAGCCCGGTGTGCATGACCTTCACCGCGACGAGCCGCTCGAGCCGGGTGTCGGTGGCGGCATAGACGGTCGCCATGCCGCCGCGGGCGACTCGGTCGCCGATCAGGTATCGCCCGTCGAGCAGGCGCCCGCGCAGGGCCTCGCTGCTCGTGTGGGTCATGATCGGCTCTCCGGGTCAGGCATCCGGGCGCAGTCCCGGGCGCGACGGGCACGGGTCCGGCGTGAGTCGCCGGCTCGGCCCCGAGTCTAGGCGGGGCTACCCCGTGGCCCCGGCAGCCTCGCCGGGTCAGAGCGGATAGTGACCCGCCCGGAAGGACCGCTCCAGCGCGCGTACGGACGCGACGTAGCGCCGGGTGGAGTGGTACATCCCGTGCGCCCGGACCGACGCGAGGCCCTGGTAGTAGCCGGCGATGGCACGGCGGTGGTGCGGGGTGTGGTCCTCGAGGAATCGGAGATAGATCACACCGGCGCGCACGTTGCCGCGGGTGTGCCAGATGTCGAGGTGGAAGCCAACGAGCTGGGAGAGCCATCGGCCAGTGGACGGCAGCACCTGCATGATGCCGATCGCCCTGGCGGAAGAGATCTCGTCCTGCTGCCACCCGGACTCCTGCCAGGCGATCGCCAGCGCGAACGGTGGCCGGACGCCGTGGTAGCGCGCGACCCGCGTCACCGCGTGACGCACCCGGGTCTGCGACGGGTTCGGCAGCCGGTGGTGGTGGCGGTGCGCGTGGTGGTGGCGGCCGTGGTGGTGGCCGTGGTGGTGGCCGTGGTGGTGGTGGCGGCCGTGGTGGTGGCCGTGGTGGTGGTGGCGGCCGTGGTGGCGGCCGTGGTGGTGGCCGTGGTGGTGGTGGCCGTGGTGGTGGTGGCGGCCGTGGTGGTGGCCGTGGTGGTGGTGGCGCCAGCGCAGCCGCAGATGTTGGCCGGCGTAGATCAGGTCGCCGCCGTCAGGCAGGTGGTTGATCCGGATCAGCCGTGACAGCGGGACATGGTGGGCGACTGCGATCTCGCTCAGGGTGTCGCCCGGGCGAACCTCGTAGGCCTGGGCCGGGCTGGAGGCGCCCACGATCAGGACGGCCGTGGCGACCGCGCAGACCACGGAGGCGAGGACGCGGGCACGCATCGGACTCCTTCGCTCATCTCTGTGGCAGGTGAGACGGAAGTTGTCCATGTTAAGCGTGATGCCTCCGATCCGCCAGGTGTGCGGAGGATTCGGCAGGCGTGCCACCCTGGGGCCGTGAGCATTTCAACCGACCCCTCGACGGACCGCCCGTCCAGTCCCCCGTCCACTTCCCGGCCCGGGCTCGAGTCCGCCGCATCCGATGGGCTCGATCTCCTGGTCTCGCGTTGGCTGACGTTCGATGAGGCGGCGGCCGAGCTTGGCCTCGGGGCCACCAAGGTTCGCCAGCTGGTACGCGACGGCCAGCTGTGCGCCGTGCGTACCCAAGGTGCATCGCAACCTCGGATCCCCGCTGAGCTGCTGTCGGACGGGGGAACCATCGTCAAGGGCCTCCCGGGAACGCTGACGTTGCTGCACGACGCCGGCTACGACGAGGCCGAGACGGTCCAGTGGCTGTTCACCGCCGACGACTCGCTGCCGGGGCGGCCGGTCGACGCTCTCCGTGAGGACCGCGGCA
This sequence comes from Nocardioidaceae bacterium, assembly GCA_050700835.1. Classification (GTDB taxonomy): domain Bacteria; phylum Actinomycetota; class Actinomycetes; order Propionibacteriales; family Nocardioidaceae; genus JBOHDX01. Next base: position 51,880 of record JBOHDX010000064.1, on the reverse strand, counting down.
CAGAGGTACGCCGCAGGGCCCAGGCCCTGGGCTTCTAGATGGCCTTCGGGTTCGGGTCGTCCGGGTCGAGGTCGCCGAGGTCGCCAAGGTCGCGATCCACCGGAGCCCGCCTCTGGCGCGCAGGACTCCCTGTGCTGCTGGCCGTCGTCGCGGTCGCAGCACTCGGCCTCGTCACGGGCAACAGGCACCCGTCCCAGCACCAACCGTCGTCCAGCGGCTCCACCTCGTCGGCGACCCACGGTGGTCTGCCGGTGATCGCCGCGACGGCGTTGCCCGCGGCGGCCCAGCACACGCTGGCCCTGATCGCTCGCGGCGGTCCGTTTCCGTACGACCGCGATGGTGTGGTGTTCGAGAACTTCGAAGGCCTGCTGCCGTCGGAGTCGTCGGGCTACTACCACGAGTACACCGTGCCGACACCCGGGGAGTCCGGTCGCGGCGCCCGCCGGCTGATCACCGGCGCAGGCGGCGAGATCTACTGGACCGACGACCACTATGCGTCGTTCTCGTGGGTCCAGCGATGAGTGGCCTGGCCGCTCTGCTGGCCGGGCGCACACCGCCGGGAGCGTACCGCTGGCACAGCCACGCGCACACCGTCGACGTCCGTCATGCGGCCGGAGTGGCGGGGTGGAGCTTCGCGGTCGTGGACACGTCCTCGAGTGACGACGTCGACAGTGGGTGGGACGCACTGGCACGGGCGCTCCAGCTGCCCGACTGGTTCGGCCGCAACCTCGATGCCTTGAACGACGTCCTGGCGTCGACCGGTGAGTCCGCCCTCATTCCGCTCGACCGTCCGATCCTGCTGTGGTGGGAGGGCTGGTCGAGTCTGGCCCAGGCAGAGCCGTCGTGGTTCGGGCAGGTCGTGACGGTGGTCGGCGCCGCCGCGTCGACCGGGGTGGCGCTCGTGCTGCGCGGTGACGGGCCGGACCCCGGCGTACTCGACCTCGACCGGCCGCGTCACTGACCACTCTTCCTGGCGCGATCCGGCAGTCGCAGCGCCCAAGGCGGCTGTCCGCGATCCGACACTTACGCACCCAGCATGGCTGGCCGCGATCCGACAGTTGCGCACCTTGGGCTCCTGGGTGTGGGTGGGGTGCGTAAGTGTCGGATGGGCGCTAGGGGTCGGGGGGATCGCCTGGCCGGGCACGGCTGGCCGCGATCCGACAGTTACGCACCCGGCACGGCTGGCCGCGATCCGACAGTTACGCACCTCCGGCAGGGCCCGAGGCGTCCTAGCGGTGACGCCGGGTGGAGAGGGCGGCCAGGCCGGACAGCGCGGACCGGGTCGTCGGGTCCATTGCGATAGTGGCCAAGGCGGTCGCTGCCGCTGTCTCGAGATCGGCGATCTGTGTCTCCACGGCCGCGAGCGCCCCGGTGCCGGCGATGATGTCGCGCAGCCGCAGCAGTCGCGGGCCTGCCAGGTCGGCCGCTCCCAGCCCGGCGACCAGCTCGGCCCTGTCCTGCGGCGTCGCCCGATCGAGGGCGCGGGCGACGAGCACGGTGCGCTTGCCCTCTCGCAGATCGTCTCCGGCCGGCTTGCCGGTGACCTCCGGGTCGCCGAATACGCCGAGCACGTCGTCGCGCAGCTGGAACGCGTCGCCGACCGGGATGGCGTACGCACTGAGCAGCCGAAGCAGGTCGGGGCCAGCACCGGCCAGCGTGGCACCGAGGTGCAGCGGTCGCTCGACGGTGTACTTCGCGGACTTGTACCGGATGACCCGCATCGCGGTCTCGACCGACGCACCGCGGTTGGACTGGGTGACCACGTCGAGGAACTGGCCGGCGATCACCTCGGTCTTGCAGGCGTCGAGACAGGGCTCCGCGGCGATGACGGCGTCGCAATCGAGCCCGCAGGCGCGGAACATCTCGTCGGCCCACGACAACATCACGTCGCCGAGCAGGATCGCCGCGCTCACGCCGAAGGCAACCGGGTCACCGGCCCATCCTCCGGCGCGGTGCCGGGCTTCGAACTCCCGGTGCACCGCGGGTCGCCCTCGGCGTACATCCGAGCCGTCCATCACGTCGTCGTGGACGAGCGCGCTGCTGTGCAGCCACTCCAACGAGGCCGCGGCAGCCAGAACCCGCCGTTCTCCGGGGTCGCCGCCCGCGGCACGCCAGCCCCAGTAGCAGTACGCCGCACGCAGCCGCTTCCCTCCGCGTACGCAGGACAGGGCGGCGTCGACGAAGGGCACGAGCTCTGAACCCGCCTCTGCCAACACTTCGTGCTGGTGCGCGGCGAACGCCTCGAGCTCCTCCTGCACCACGTCCGACAGGCTGTGACCGCCCTCGACCGGTGGCCGGAACGGATCGACGTCGGGGAGCTTGCTCGGCACAGCCGGGAGCCTAATGGGAGGCATCACAGGCCCAGGACCGGCACCGCGCGACCCCGGCGTCCAGTGCGTGATCGGCCCGCCCACCTCGTGGGACGCCCCGTAGGCTGGCGGGATGGCTCTTGGTCTGCCCTCGCGCCTCCCGCGCGACGCACCGCTGCGCGACGTGCTCGCCCGCGGGGACCGGACGTTCTCGTTCGAGTTCTTCCCGCCACGCGACGACGACGGCGAACGCCAGCTGTGGAACGCCATCCGGCGACTCGAGGGCCTGTCCCCGACGTTCGTGTCGGTGACCTACGGTGCGGGGGGTACGACCAGGGACCGCACCGTCCGCGTCACGGAGCGCATCGCCACCGACACCACTCTGCGCCCGGTGGGTCACCTGACCTGTGTCGGGCACAGCCGGGCCGAGCTGCGCAGCATCATCGGGCAGTACGCAGGGGCAGGCGTGCGCACGGTGATGGCGCTACGCGGCGACCCTCCGGGTGGTCCCGGCCAACCCTGGGTCCGCCACGCTGAGGGACTCGACCATGCGGTCGAGCTGGTCGAGATGCTGCATGAGCTCGGAGACTTCAGTGTCGGCGTGGCGGCCTTCCCGCAGGTGCATCCGGAAGCGGTCGACGCGGACGCCGACGCCCAGGTGCTGGCGGACAAGGCGCGGGCGGGCGCCGACTTCGCGGCGACCCAGATGTTTTTCCGCCCCGGCGACTACGTCGACCTGGTGGACCGGGCCGCGCGGCACGGCTGCGAGATCCCGATCGTGCCCGGCATCATGCCGATCACGTCATGGGCACAGCTGAACCGGTTCGCGCAGTTGTCCGGCGACGCCGTGCCGCCCGAAGTGGTGGCACGCCTCGAGCCGTGGCGCGACGACAAACAGGCATTGCGCGCGGAAGGCATCGTGATCGCCACCGAGTTGTGCGACGCGGTACTCACGGCCGGCGCACCGGGTCTGCACTTCTATACGTTGAACCGGTCAAATGCGTCGCGGGAGATCTACCAGAACCTTGCGGTGGGGGTCGGCTGAACGGATGATTTTTCGCTCCGTCTCGCGCGCCTGCACGGGCGGCGGGCCGAGCGGTGTCATCCTCGCTTCGTGAGCCGCCATCAGCGAATTCGGCGCACCTTTCTCGGTGCATTGTCCGTCGTGTGCGGGCTCATCTTCCTCGCCGGCGCCATGATGATGCTGACCGGAACCATGCCACTCGGTTTCGTTCTAACCTCCACGTTGCTGTGGGCCACCGCCCCGGCCGCGCTTTCTCTTGCGGTGCTGGCCTGTCGCGTCGCGGACGACTCGATCGACGACCCGGCGTACTTCTCCTCGATCGTGGAGGGGCTGCGGTCTGAGTGGCACCGCGACTCCCACGCCGTCTAACCCGCGAGATCACATTTCGAGGCGTCGACGCGAACCCGTACTCGTGCCGAAATGTGATCTCGCGATTGCGCCGTCTACCGGTCAGGGGACGCCTGCGAAGACAAGACGCAGCCGGTTCGCCCTGCTCAAGCCGGACCGACCAATGCTGCGACGGCAGCAGCCCCAAGGCCCTTGGCCGCAAGCCCCGGACCCGGGTGTACGTCGTTCCCGGCACGAAACAGCCCGCGCACGTCGGTGGCAGCGCGTGGTCGCTGCAATCCCGAACGCCACCCTTGCCAGCGCATTCCCGCGGGTGAGCCGCCGCTTTCCTGGACCGTTTCGGTGGGCGACACGTCGATCCGGGAGACCACGTGCCTGCGTACGTCGACGCCTTGCCTGGCAAGCGCGACCAGCACGTCCTCGCTGGTGCTGCGGTGCTCCAGCGACCAGGCGTGACACCCGGGAGGAGCGATGCCTCCGGTACGCACACGTACCAACGGCTCGTTGTGCACCAGCGTCTCGGCGGGAAGATCGGGGACGGGGCCGCGCAGACCCACGTAGGTCATCGCGGCCGGGATCGCCGGCGTCATGCGGCTTTCGGTGGTCAGCACAGGTGGGAGCCGCGGGGCGGTCCAGACCACGACGTCGCCGGCGAGGGCCTCACCATCGGCGAGCAGCACACCGGTGACTGCGCCGGCGTTGACGGTCACGTCGTCAACCGCGCTCGAGGTGCGCACCGCGATCCCGCGATCGTCCATCCTGGCCGTCAACGCCGCAGCCAGGGCCAGCATCCCGCCGACCGGGCGCCACCGGCCGAAGCTGCGCTCAAGGTAGTCGGCGACCCCGAGCAGTGCCGGCATCGCCCGCGGATCCTGGCCCTCGAGCACGAAGCGGCTCACGGCCATGCGCCTCAGGCGCTCGTCCTTGAACCACTTGTCGATCCTCTTGGCCAGCGTCCGGCGCACGTCGAGTGTGCGCCACTGTCCATGGTCGAACACCTCTCGGCCGACGAAGGGCACCTCCACGGCACGCTGTCGCAGCACCTCCCACACCGGAGACAGGCTGTCGACGTACCCGGCCCAGGCCTCGCCACCGTTGCCGAGGGCACGGTCGATCGCGTCGACCTGGTCGCCACGGCTGCCGAACGGCAGATCCAGCCAGGTCTGCCGGTCGAACACGTGCCGGCGACCGGGCGTGACTGGCTCCAGCTCAAGGACACGTTCGAGCGGCCGGCCCGACTTGCGGAACAGATCTCGCACGACCGCAGGCATGGTGATCGTGGTCGGGCCGCGGTCCCAGCTGAAGCCGTCCTGGGCGCGAGGGAGCAGCCGGCCGCCGAGCGAGGCGGCGCGCTCGAGGACGGTGACGTCATGCTTCTGCTTCGCCAAGCGTGCGGCCGTGGCGAGTCCGGCGAAGCCGCCCCCGACGACGATCACCGTGGCCATGGACGCCGAGGCTATGCCCCTGGCTCGTGCGCAGCGCTGTCCGCCTCGTGGTTGCGGCCATTAGCCGCGTGCTTTGTCGCCGTCCGCCGCGTGCTTGGCGTCGATCCGACAATTGCGCACGCGCTCCAGGGGCACGGTGGGTGCGTAACTGTCGGATGGCGACCGTGGGGGGCGCTGGGGGGCACGGTGGGTGCGTAACTGTCGGATGGCGACCGTGGGGGGCGCGCCGGCGGGCACGGTGGGTGCGTAACTGTCGGATGGCGGCCACAAGGGGAGGGGAGACGTGCCAGGTTTCGGCCGCTCGGCAACGGGGAGGATGTGACCGATCAGCCGGGCCTGGTGCACCGGCGTGAGCCTGTCTCGTTTCCTCGGTGGGAGAAAGCCATGCAACAACGAGTACGCCGCCTGCTCGCCGCAGCGGCCGCTGTGTCCACGGCATCGGCATTGGCCGTGTCGTCGCCCGGGGCCGCAGCCTCCAACCACCGGACGGCCGACCGGGTGCGGTGCGCTGCCCCGGCCGGGCACGGTCCCGCACAGCGGCAGGCGGCCTTCGCCGCGGCGAGCCGCGCGGCCGGCGTACCCGAGTCTGTCCTCCTGGCGGTCTCCTACATGGAGTCACGCTGGGACGCTCACGGGTCCTCGCCGAGCACGGCCGGCGGCTACGGACCGATGAACCTCACCGACGTCGGCGCCGGCCTCGACGGCAACGGCCGAGGCACTGGCTCCCCGGTGGCCCCCCGGATGTCGCTGCAGACGATCAAGCTGGCCTCGCAGGTCACCGGTGCCTCCGTCCGTACCTTGCAGCGGGACGCGTCGAGCAACATCTGCGGCGGAGCCGCTGTGCTGGCGTACTACCAGCGAGCAACCGGCCAACGTACCGGCGCCGCGACCTCCCCGGCGGCCTGGGGCAAGGCGGTGGCTCGCTATTCCGGCGCCACCGACGCCCCGACGGCCCAGCGGTTCGTCGGCCAGGTCTATCGCGAGCTGCGCGGCGGCGTGGCGCGCACCACCAACGACGGTCAGCGAGTACGCCTGGCGCCTACTCCCGGGATCCGCACACCCGTCACCACGTCCCCGGCGGCGAGGGCGTCGCAGGCACCCGGCCTCGACTGCCCGAAGAGTCTCGACTGCATCTCCGTTCCCGCGCCATACCAGTGGTACGACCACAGCAACCCTGGCTACTACGGCAACCACGACCTGGCGAACCGGCCGCACGACCTGAAGATCCGCTACATCGTCATCCACGACACCGAGGGGAGTTGGGACACCGCGATGCAGCTGGTGCAGGACCCGACCTACCTCGCCTGGAACTACACGGTCCGCTCCAGCGACGGTCTGGTCGCCCAGCACCTCGACCCGAAGAACGTCGGCTGGCACGCCGGCAACTGGTACGTCAACATGCACTCGATCGGCATCGAGCACGAAGGGTTCGCCGCCCAGGGCGCCAGTTGGTACACCGAGGCGATGTACCAGGACTCCGCGTCGCTGGTGCGCTACCTGACCAAGCGGTTCGACATCCCGCGCGACCGGGCGCACATCATCGGGCACGACCAGGTGCCCGGCATCACCCCGCCGTACGTCGCCGGGATGCACTGGGACCCAGGCCCCTACTGGGACTGGCAGCACTACATGGCCCTGGTCGGCGCGCCCATCACGCGGGGCACCAACCACGGCCAGCCCCAGCCGGGCGACACCGTGACCGTTGCACCCGGCTTCACCGGCAACCAGCAGCCGGTGACCGGCTGCGACGGCAACAACGCGGACCCGTGCCCTGCCCAGGGGACGAACTTCGTCTACCTGCACACGGCTCCGGACGCGAGCTCGCCGTTGGTCCCGGACATCGGGCTGCACCCGGACGGCTCACCGTCGACGACGTTCGTGTCGGACTGGGGACCGCGCGCCGCAGCCGGCCAGAAGCTCGTGGTCGCGCAGCGCGCGGGCGACTGGGTCGGCGTGTGGTGGTCGGGACAGCTGGGGTGGATCTACTCACCCAAGGACCACCCGACGGTGCTGAGGTCACACGGCGTGACGGTGACGGCAATGCCGGGTGCCAACTCGGTTCCGGTGTACGGCCGGGCCTACCCCGAGGCGGCGGCGTACGCGAAGTATGGCGGGAACATCCCGACGCAGTCGGTGGTGCCACTCCAGTACTCCATCAAGGCCGGTCAACGCTACGTGCTGGCCGACCACGCCACCAGGGGTGACTACTACTACGCGGTGACCTACAACTGTCAGTACGCGGTGGACGACTGCACCGATGTGGTGGGCCAGGACAAGTACTACGAGATCTGGTTCGGCCACCGGATCGCGTACGTCCGAGCCGCGGACGTGCGACTGACCAGGCACTGATTCACGGGGGCACCCTGCCGGACCGGGCACCCGACCCGCCGAGATCACACTTCGAGGCGGATCCGCTTCGCCGGCGCCGCTCCGAACTGTGATCTCGCCTGGGCCCCGCGCGTACCGGTGTCGTGACGGATGCACCGAAGAATCGGGTCAGGAGGTGCATCCGTCACGACACTGGGATGCACGGGTCAGTAGCGGCGCGCCACCGGCTCGACGACCGGTCGGCCGAACCTCGTGGTGCAGAGCCGGACCCGGTCCGGCAGCCTCACGCTGCGATACGCACCCGGTGCATAGATCCGCACCGCCGTGGCGCGGGCGGCGTGACACCGAGCCCGAGGGAAGTTCCCCGGGTTGGGGATGCCGTACGCGGCAACGGCATGACCGCCGGGGCTGATCATGATGCTGCGGTAGCTCATGCCGGACCGCCTGGCGGCGAAGCCCACCTGGTGGCCGGCGGTCCGGAACGAGACGCCCGGGTAGCCCAGGAGGGCGCAGGTGCGGGTTCCGGTGTTGGTGAAGCGGATGTTGCGGTACTCCGTGCCGGCCGCGCCCGAAGCGGACCCGAGCCGGATCCTGAGGTGCGCGATGGTGCAGCGGCCCACGCTCGACATGGACGAGGCCGCCACCGGAGCCGCGCTTGCGACCGGCATGGCCATGGTGCCTGCCGCGGTGCCTGCGGCGACCGCGACGGCAGCGACGCGCAGGAGGCGTCGTACTCGGATGTTCATGGTGACTCCCCGTGTTTCGGTTTCAGTGGTCAGCCGGACGTGGCGCTGACACCACCAAGGACACTCGGGGAGCCCGCCTAGATGCCTCATGGGCCGAAAAAGTCCGAGCGGCTGCGGTCGGAGCCCGGCAAGCGACTCAGCGGGACCGGACCGCGGCACTGTTCGGCGAGATCTCCAGCCGCCGCGTGTCGACCGCGACGAACGCGCGGGCGGGGATGGTCTTGAGCTGGTCGAGCAGCTGGATCGGCCAGCGCCGGTCCGCGGCACCTTGGAAGAACCATGGCGAGCCGTTGTCGGCCAGCACCAGGCCGTACCGCTTCATCGCCCGCAGCACCACCCGGGTGTCTGGCCGGTAGCGGCCGATCGGGAAGCCTGCGCGCAGCCGGAACCGCGCCCCCATCGGGGGGTACGCGTGGTTCGACACCGAGCCGGCGTCGTGCCTGGCCGGCCAGATGTGGCGTCGGTCGGTGACGTCGGTGGTGAAGCGGATCGCGTGCATCACCCGGTGGGTCACCTCGACCTCGCGGAAGCGAAGGAGCCCCGGCAGGATGGGTAGCCCAGCGGCGTCGGCGGACGTCCAGCCGTGAGGACGCAGTCGGTCGCTGGCCATGCTCCAACTCGCACCTGACCCCGCGGACCAGCGTCCCGCGCGGACCCGGGTGGCGTAGGTCTCGTACACCCGGCAGCGTGAGCTGTCGACGATCACAGCGTGACGGTCGCCGCTGGACCCGCGCCCGCCCTCGATCCGGGTGTCGCGTCCCAGCGGGTACCGAAGGTGGTCACTCTCAGCCGCGTAGGTGAACCGCACGTGGACTCGCGGGTGGCGGGCCCCGACGACGGTGATCGGGATCCCGTACGGAACGGACTGAGCACCGTAGCTGGGACCGAAGTCCGGATGCAGGTGGGTGGCAGGGCTCATGTGCCGGATCCACTGGCGGCTGCGCGGGGCGACGGGCAGACGGGAGATGTCGGCGTTCCAGTAGTTTTCGGCCGGGAACACATGGCAGCCGCCGACCATTGGCGTCGCCGCACCGGGTCGGGCAGTCGGCTGCACGGCGCTGGCTGCGACACCGCCGACGGCCAGGGCGGCAACGGCCACGAGCGCGGCGACGGCCAGGGCGGCGACGGCCACGAGGGCACCGCCAGTCCCCAGCCCCCCGACGGTTGTTGGGCTGCGTCCAGTTGTTGCGCTGCGTCGCAGAACGGTCACAAAGCGTTAGCCTGCCACGTCGGTCGGCGTGCCGTCGGTGATCTCGAGCAGCTCGGAGTAGGTCGTGGGGAAGACGGCATGTGGGTGTCCGGCCGCAGCCCACACCACCTCGTGCCGGTCGAGCCAGCGGTCGACCAGCGTGCGCACGGGCTGAGGATGCCCGAGGGGCGAGACGCCGCCGATCGCCTGCCCGGTGTGGGTGCGGACGAAGTCGGGGGTGGCGCGCGCCAGTGCAGGCAACCCGCGATCCGCGGCCACCTTGGCCGTGTCGACCCGGTGTGCGCCGGACGTGAGGATCAGTACCGGCTCGCCGCCGGCGTCGAAGACCAGGCTGTTGACGATGGCGCCGACCTCGGTCCCGAGCGCGGCGGCGGCCTCCGCGGCGGTGCGGGCGGAGTCAGGCAGGACTCGTGGCTCGCCGACGGCTCCGGCGCGGGCGAGCGCGTCGGCGACGTTACGCACCTGCGGGTGCACGCTCGCCGCGTCACTGGGGTCAGTCACCGGTGGCCCCGTCGATGCGCTCGCGCAACAGGTCGGCGTGGCCGTTGTGCCGGGCGTACTCCTCGATCATGTGGACGTAGATCCAGCGCAGGCTCATCTCGTGCCCGCGTCGTGATGTCTCGGTGTCGTCGAGGGAGAGCCCCGCCGCCTTCGCCCGGCTCGCCTCGCACTCACGCCGGAACACGTCCTTGTCGGCCTCCACGGTGGTGGCCGAGATGTCGTTGAAGTCGGCGTCCGGGTCCTGCTTGGTGCTGAACAGCCAGTCGTCGTACGGCCGGTTCCGGAACGCGGTGAACCAGCCGCGCTCGACCTCGGCCATGTGGCGGACGAGGCCGAGCAGGGTCAGGGACGACGGCTCGGCGGCCCGGATGGTCAGCTGCTCGTCGGTGAGCCCCTCGCACTTCCACAGCAGCGTCTCGCGATGGAAGTCAAGCCAGGCCTCGAGCATGGTGCGCTCGTCGGCGACGTACGGCGGATCGACGCGGGTGGTAGACGGTGTCTGCTCACTCATGTGACGTGACCCTAGCGAGCGGTCCGCCGCGTGTGGCGCGTTGGTCAGGGACGCTGCTCGATGGGGCATCACCGTGGCGCCGGTCCTACCTCTCGGGCGCCCGTGCTCCCGGTGAGATCACAGTTCGAAGCGACGGTGGTGCGGCGGATCCGCCTCGAAGTGTGATCTCGGGCCGGCGGCGGGTCGTTGCCCGTCGGTTGGACTGGTTCAGCGGGTGCTCGACGGGTTTCAGCTCGGCCCATTGACGGTTTGTCGGCGGCGAGGTTTACTGTTCTGGTGTTCGAACAAATGTTCGACCAACAGCTCGAAGCGGTGTTCGCGGCACCGTGTCGAGGGGGCGGATCTCCGTCCCGGTGACGTGACCTCGACCCTCACGTCGCCGGGGCGGCCGCCGAGCCACGGCGGGGTGTGGGGAAGCTCCCCGCCCGGCTCGGCGGTCCGTTTCGCCCCGACCTCGCGCTCCTTCCCCGAGCGCAGCAAGGCCGGGCCAGTCGGGCCCGCCCGGCGACGGACGGCTGCGAAGTGGGAGGTGACGCGCAGATGCGTCGTTACGACGACCTGGTGCACGTACGACGGGGGCTGGTGCAGGGGGTGGAGGCGCCCGAGCAGTTCGTCTGGCGCGATCGACTGTGGCGGGTCGGCGCCGTGGTCGCGCACTGGGTGGAGACCGGTCCCTGGTGGGAGAGCCGCGACGTCGAGGCTTTGTTGGGAGCGGAGACGGCACTCATCGGTGCCCGAGGGAGAGATGCCGGAGGGAGAGATGCCGGAGGGAGAGATGCCGGGCCGGTCTCGGTGGCGTCGCTGCTCGCCGAGCGCGAGGTCTGGCGGGTGGACGCCGCACGCGGGAGGGGCGGCAGCCCCGGGGTCTTCGACCTGAGCTTCGACTGGTCCACCGGGGAGTGGCGACTCATCCGGTGCCTGGACTGAGGGGGTCACCATGGACACGCCGACATCGACCAGTCCGTCGGTCGAGACACCCGTCGCGCAGGTCACACCACCGGTCAATCCGTCGGTCGAGACACCCGTCGCGCCGGTCACACCACCGGTCAATCCGCCGGTCAGTCCGTCGGTCGAGGTGCCGGCCGAGGCACCGCGTTGGGGTGGCAGCCACGCTGCAGCGTGCGGCTGTCTCGACCAGGCCGACCAGGCCCTGGCCGAGGCCCGGGCGACGGTGGAGCACACCCGTCGCTACTCGTGTGCGCACGTCGCCGCGTTGCGAGCGGCCGCGGCCGTGCTCGCCGTCCGTGCCCAGCCGCGGGCCATCCGCGGCCAGCGCAACGCCTGGGTGCTGCTGAGCCGGGTGGCGCCCGAGCTGGGGGAGTGGGCCGCATTCTTCGCCGCCGGCGCCGCCAAGCGGTCCGCCGCCGACGCCGGCCGCTCCCGGGCCGTCACGACTCGGGAGGCTGACGACCTGATCCGGGCGGCGGACCAGTTCATCCACGTGGTCGAGCACGTGCTCGGGCTGTCGCGACAGCGGCCGCTCGACATCGGGTTCAGCCCCTCCACACTGCGCGCAGGATGAGGGGGGAGCAGTGATCACCGGTGCCGGCGGTGCCGACCCGTTCGTCCACCTGCACGTCGCATCCGGCTACTCCCTGCGCTATGGCGCCTCGCACCCCCATGTGCTGGTCCAACGCGCCGTCGAGCACGAGATGGACACGCTCGCGCTGACCGACCGTGACGGTGTCTACGGCGCGGTGCGGTTCGCCAAGGCATGTCTGCGGGCCGGCATCCGACCGATCCTCGGCGTCGACCTGGCAGTCGAGCCGTCCGGGGTCATCCCTGACCTCCCCGTCTTCTCCGGTCCCGGGCAGGGACATCGCGGGCAGGGACATAGCGGGCAGGGGCATCCCGGGCAGGGACATCCCGGGCAGGGCGGGGGCGACGGCGCGGTGACCAGGCGTACCCCTGCCCGCGGAGGCGCACGCCGTGACGAGGTGCCGTCGCGGGTCCGGCTGCTGGCGAGTGGGCGGGACGGATGGGCGGCGCTGTGTCGGCTGGTGTCCGCGACCCATCTGCGGGGTGAGCGGGGCACGCCGATCGCCAGCCTCGACCTGATCGGCCAGCACGTCGCCGGGCGCGACGTGGTGGTGATGCTCGGTCCCGACTCCGAGCTCGGCCGGGCCGCGACTGCCCGCCGAGACGATGTGGCCGCTGCGGTGCTGCGGCGCTGGCGTGACGTCGTCGACCGGTCCGACCTGGTGGTCGAGCTGGTCTCGCACCGGGTGGCAGGGTCGGGGCCGGGCAGCAGCCCGCATGCGGCCCGGATGGCCGGGCTCGCCGGGCGGGAGCAGGTCGGCACGGTGCTGACCAACGCGGTGCGCTACGCCGACCGGGGTGATGCGCCGGTCGTCGACGTGCTCGACGCGGTCCGCCGACTGGTGCCGCTCGACCTGCGCCATCTCGACCGCAGCAACGCGGAGGGCTATCTCAAGACCGGCAAGGAGATGGGCGACGTCGCCGAGGAGATCTGTCGCTACGCCGGGCTCGACGGCTCGGGCCGGGGGCCACGGCGGTTGCTGGCCCACACCCGCACGGTCGCGGAGCGGCTCGTGATGGACCCCCGCGTCGACCTCGGCCTGGGGGAGGTGCACTTTCCCGAGTTCGACATCGGTGCGCACACCGGCCGTGGCGCCGACGCGGTGCTCCGTCAACGCTGCGACGCGGGTCTCGGTCGGCGCTATCCAGATGCCGTCACCGAGACCGTCCGCACCCGGCTCGACGACGAGCTGGAGATCATCGGTGGGCTCGGCTTCGCGTCCTACTTCCTCACCGTCACGGACATCTGCGACCTCATCCGGGAGATGGACGTCCGCGTGGCCGCGCGAGGATCGGGAGCCGGCTGCCTGGTCAACTACCTGCTCGGCATCTCCGGCGTCGACCCGATGCGGCACGGGCTGCTGATGGAAAGATTCCTGTCGCCGCTGCGGCAGGCGTTGCCCGACATCGACATCGACGTCGAGTCGGCCCGGCGTACCGACATCTACACAGCGATCCTCACCCGGTACGGCGGGGAGCGGTGCGCCTGTGTGGCGATGATGGACACCTATCGGGTGCGACACGCGATCCGCGACGTCGGTGCCGCGCTCGGCATGCCGCTGGGCGAGATCGACACGATCGCCAAGGCGTTCCCGCACATCCGTGCCCGCGACGCCCGCAACGCACTGCGTGAGCTTCCCGAGCTGGCCGCGTCCGGGCTGGGGGAGCGGCGGTTGTCGGTGCTTTTCGACCTCGTGGAGCGGCTCGACGGGCTGCCCCGCCACATCGCGGTGCACCCCTGCGGCGTGCTGCTGTCCGACGCGACGCTGCTCGACCGCACTCCGGTCGAGGCGAGCTTCGCCGGGTTCCCCATGAGCCAGTTCGACAAGGACGACGTCGAGGACCTGGGGTTGCTCAAGCTCGACGTGCTCGGCATCCGGATGCAGTCGTCGATGGCCCATGCCGTGGAGGAGGTCGCCCGGGTCGAGGACGTCGCGATCGACCTCGACGACCAGACCCAGGTGCCGTACGACGACCCGGCCACGTTCGGGCTGATCAGCCGGTCGAGAACGCTGGGCTGCTTCCAGATCGAGTCACCCGGACAGCGGGAGCTGATCGGCAAGTTCGGGCCTGAGACGTTCGACGACATCATCACCGACATCTCGCTGTTCCGTCCTGGCCCGGTCAAGAGCGACATGGTGACACCGTTCCTGTCGGCCCGGCAGGGGTGGGCCACCCAGGTCTATCCCCACCCCGACCTGGAATACACCCTGCGCCAGACCTGCGGCGTCGTGGTGTTCCACGAGCAGGTGCTGGAGATCATCAAGACCCTCACCGGCTGCACGCTGGCACAGGCCGACGAGCATCGCCGCGCCCTCGGCGACCTGGAGGGCAAGGTGGACACCAAAGCCTGGTTCTTCCCCGCGGCACTGTCCCGCGGCTATCCACTGCCGGTGGTCGAGGACGTCTGGCGGATCCTGGAGGCGTTCGCCTCGTTCGGGTTCTGCAAAGCCCACGCCGCCGCGTTCGCGCTGCCGACGTACCAATCGGCATGGCTCAAGACCCACCACACGGCAGCATTCCTCGCCGGGGTTCTCACCCACGACCCGGGGATGTACCCCAAGCGGCTGATCCTCGACGATGCCCGGCAGTTCGGCATCGCCGTGCTCGGCCTCGACGTCAACGCCTCCGACGCCGTCTACCGGGTCGAGCGGGTCGCACCGCATGACGAGCCGCCGCCGCGGGTCATGGGCCAGCACCCGCGGGTCGTCGACGACGGGCTGCCGGATGCCCGCAGCTACGGCATCCGGCTGTCGCTGGCCGACGTCAAGGGCATCTCCGACGCCGAGGTCACCCGGGTCGTCGCCGGCCGGCCGTACCACTCGATGACCGACTTCTGGCACCGCGCCCGGGTGTCCCGGCCGGTGGTGGAGCGGTTGGTGGTGGCGGGCGGTTTCGACTCGCTGTACGGCATCGGTTCGTCGGTGCCGGTTCGCCGACGCGGCGCGGTGACCCGACGCGACCTGCTCCTGCAGGTGCTCGAGCTCGACCGCTGGCGACGAGCCACCGAGCGGGCGCAGCGCAAGGTCTCCCCCCGACGGCACAAGGATGCGGGCGGCGCTGCACTCGAGCAGGCCCGTGCAGGCGGAGTCCGCCGCAGCGCGGCCGCTGCCGGCGGCGCTGGGGGCAGTGGGGTCGGCAGCGACCGCGGCCGCGACATCCTGGCGCTGGCTGCGGCCCAGTCACAGCTGCCTGCCCCGGTCGAGGCAGAGGTCCCGGTGCAGCTCACCCTCGACCTCGGAGACGCCCCAGGGGAAGGCGAGCGGTCGGGGTTGCCGGAGATGACCGGCGCCGAGCGGGTCCGCGCCGAGCTCGACGTGCTGGGACTCGACGTCAGCCGACACGTCGTCGACTTCTACGCACCGTTGCTCGAGGCGCTCGGGACGACTCCGTCCGCTCAGCTGCTGTCCCGGCGCAGCCGCAGCACGTTGCTGGTCGCCGGGGTCAAGGTGGCCACTCAGACACCGCCGGTGCGATCCGGACGACGGGTCGTGTTCCTGACCCTTGACGACGGCACCGGGCCGGTGGACGCCACGTTCTTCGAGGATGCCCAAGGGCCCTACGCCGCGACCGTCTTCCATTCCTGGCTCCTGGTCGTCCGGGGTGAGCTGCGCCGGACCGGTCCACGCGGGGTGTCGCTGCGGGCGACCGGGTGCTGGGAGCTGTCGAGCCTGTTCGACCTGTGGCAACGGCACGGCATCGAAGCAGTGCACGAGCACCTGGACAAGATCCCGGACGGATTCGCCGCCGGCCAGCAGGATGGCGTCGACGAGCAGGCCGTGCACGGTGCGGCGGCTAGCCGGTCCTCGCGCCCGGTCATGACCGGGCCGGCCGATGTCGGCCTGCCGGAGGGCAAGACGGTCGGAGGCGACGGGGACCGCTACGCCCGCGACGTCGAGGAGCAAGGCGCGTCCGGCGGCGGGATGGGCCGGCGCCGGGTGCTCGTTCATCCCAGCGGGTTCCGGCAGTCGCCGTACGCCGACGTCCGACCGCCCGGCGAAGACGTCAAGTCCGCCCCGCGCAAGCTCTGGCACAGCAGCCCGGGGAGCTCGGGCGGATGACCGGGATGACTGGGCTGACCGGGCTGACCACTGGGCTGACCACTGGGCTGATGGATGGGCTGATGGATGGGCTGATGGATGGGCCGATGGATCGGACCGCCCCGATGGTCCGGCCGATGGATCGGACCGCCCCGATGGTCCGGCCGATGGATCGGACCGCCCCGATGGTCCGGCCGATGGGTGTCGCGATCAGGCCCGCCGCGACGTCACTAGGCTGGGCGGGCATCCTCACCTGTCCGCAAGGAGACCGCTCGTGGTCGAGCAGCGCCAGCCCGGTCCCAGCCGTGGGATGGTCCGTGCCGCCGTCGTGTGGGATGCCGTCCAGGACGAGCTGGGACAGCTGGGCGGACTCGGCCGGGTCCTCGATCTCGGCGGTGGCACAGGGGGTTTCGCGGTGCGGGTGGCCGGCCTCGGTCACCACGTCACTGTGGTCGACCCGAGCCCTGACGCGCTGGCCTCACTGCAGCGGCGTGCGGCGGAGAGCGGAGTGGACACCCGAATCGCCGGCATCCAAGGGGACGCCACCGATCTGCTCGACCACCTCGGAAGCGACAGCATCGACATGGTGCTGTGCCACGGAGTGCTCGAGGTCGTCGACGACCCGGTGCAGACACTCATGGTCGTCCGCGAGGTGTTGCATCAGCACGGTGCCCTCAGCCTGCTGGTGGCGCATCGACCCGCCGCTGCTCTGGCGCGGGCGCTGGCCGGGCAGGTCGAGGCCGTCCGCGATCTCCTCCTGGCGCCGTCGACCGGTTCGGGCTCCGCGACCGGTCCACGCCGGTTCACCGAGTCGGAGACGTTGGACCTGGTGCGCGCGTCGGGCCTGGTCCCGACCTACGTGCACGGCATCCGCGTGTTCACCGACGTGGTGCCGGGGGCGCTGGTCGACTCGGAGCCCCGCGCGCTGGAGACACTCCTGGACTGCGAACGGCTCGCGGCCAACCGACCCGAGCTCAGGGCGCTGGCCGGACAGTTGCACGTCGGCGCCCGGAGGAGTTGAGCCGCCCACCGCCGGGCAGCGAGAGCTCGGGAAGTCTGCTGATCGGCGGTACGCCGGGCAGCCCACCCGTCGACGGGGCATCGCGCGGTGGCGGACTCCATGACCTCCGCCGCCCTCAGCGACGCCGGATGCACGATCCTGCACGTCGACATGGACGCCTTCTACGCCTCGGTGGCGATCCGGGACCGCCCCCAGCTGCGGGGCACACCGGTCATCGTCGGCGGCGGGCACCGCGGCGTGGTGCTGTCGGCCAGCTACGAGGCACGTGTCTTCGGCGTCCACTCGGCGATGCCGATGATGCGGGCGCGACGGTTGTGTCCGACGGCCACCGTGCTGTCCCCGGACTTCGACCGGTTCACTGCCGTGTCCGCCGCGGTGCAGGCCACGTTCCGGGCGATCACGCCGCAGGTCGAGGCGATGTCGCTCGACGAGGCGTTCCTCGACGTGTCCGGTTCGGTCCGCCGGCTAGGGCCACCACGACGGATCGCCGAGCAGCTGCGTTCCACGATCTCCGACGAGCAAGGCATCCCCTGCTCGGTCGGCATCGCCACCACGACCCACCTGGCCAAGCTTGCATCCCGGCGGGCCAAGCCTGACGGCGTGGTCGTCGTCCCCCGGGACGGTGCCACCGCGTTCCTGCACCCGCTCGACGTCGAGGAGCTGTGGGGGGTCGGCGACAAGACCGCCGAGGCTCTGCGCCGGTTGGGTCTGCGCACTATCGGCGACCTGGCCCACACTCCGGTCGACCTCATGCGCCGTGCACTCGGTCCCACCCTCGGTCCCACGCTGCATGCGCTGGCCTGGGGTGGCGGCCGCCGCACCCTGGTAGCGCAGCGCGAGCCGGAGCGCAGCATCGGCTCCGACGAGACGTTCGGCCGTGACACCGACGACCCGGTGGTGGTGACCCGTGAGCTGCTCCGGCTGTCCACCTCGGTCGCCGGCCGGCTACGGGCCGCCGCGGTCGTCGGGCGCACGGTGACGTTGCGGGTGCGTTTCGCCGACTTCACCACGATCACCAGGTCACGAACGCTGCGCGACGCGACCGACATCGGCGCCGAGATCTATGCCACCGCGTGCGCACTGTTCGAGGGCCTGGGACTACAGCGTGCCCGCATCCGGCTGGTCGGGGTCCGCGTCGAAGGGTTGCGGCCGGCCGCGTCGGCGCCCCGGCAGCTCGTCCTGGGCGAACGACCACACGGCTGGCCGGAGGCCGAGCGGGCCGTCGACGCGGCCGCCCGGCGCTTCGGCCACGCCACGGTGGGGCCGGCCCGACTGCTCGGCACCGGCCGCCCGTGACCCGCGACAGTCAACGACGCCGCAAACCAGGCTCAGGACCACGCGCCGTACACATGCACGTTGATGTGCACGCCGCGGGTGTCCCGCCACAGCTGCCGCGCATCCTCGTAGTACATGTTGACGCACCCGTGACTGTGCCCCACGAACGGATTCATCATGAACGGCGACCCGTGGAACGCCTCGCCGCCGGAGAAGAACTGCGAGAACGGCATCGCCGACCCGTAGATCGAGCTGACGTGGTACCGGTCACGCCAATACACCGAGAACCTTCCGGTCCGCGTCTCGTACCCCCGATCACCGCCCCGCACCAGCCACGCGTTCCACAGCCGATGACCCTTCCAGAGCGTCACCTGGTGGTGGAGCCGGTCGTAGCACAGGTGCACGCCGACGCCGTGCCCGCATCGGTACGGCAGGATGGCGCGGCCGCGCAGGGTCTGTCGGATCAGCGCCGACCAGGTCCGGTGGGTCGCCACGCCGCTCACGAACAGGCGATTCCTCCACTGGAACACCCGCACCGCGTGCTCGGTCCGTGGACCGAACGTGCCGGTGATCGGGCCGCCGTAGACGCCCGCCCACCGCAGCCGGTACTGCAGCTCGGTCACATGCTGAATGTGTTCGGGAGACGTGTCCGCGTCTCCCCGCCGGGTCACCTCGCGGGCCAGCGGACCCTGGAAGTTGAACGGCCGGGCCGGGGCGATCGACCGCTGGACGTGCACCTGCCCGGACGACCCGACGCTGCTCCCCACGCCGGTTGCGGCCGCAGACGTCGACCCGAGCCCCGTCACGAGAACGGCGCACACCGACACACCGGACACCAACACGCCACCCACACTGAACTTCATCTCACTCCTCGTTCGTCGGCGCCACCACGCCAGTCGCGGTTGACCTAGCTAGACGCGGCTCCTGGCCCGGGCCGGTGCCTCGGGGCCAGGGATCAGGCCGGTCTGACAACTAGACGCCGGATGAGCGTGCAAAGTTGCTTCCGCAGGGCTGTCAACAGGTTCTCCCTATTTCTCTGCTCGGGTTTCGGTCCGCCCCCTACCTGCCTAGACTGAGAGTGGATCGGTGAGGGGTCCGATCTCGTCTGTCGTTGGGTCGGGAGGATCTGTGCCGCTTTCGGAAGAGGAGCAGCGGCTGCTCGAGCAGATGGAGCAGGCGCTCGTCGCCGAGGATCCGAAGTTCGCCTCGACGCTGCGCGGATCCCGGCTCCGTGCCCGCAGCCGTCGTCGCGCGGCGTTGGCGGCCCTCATGTTCGTGGTCGGTCTCGGTGTCCTCATGCTCGGCGCGGTCCTGACCGTCACTCTCGTTGCGGTGACCGGGTTCGTCGTGATGCTGCTGGCGTCGTACGCGTTCGTCACCGTCTGGCGCCGCGGGCACGGCGTCACCGACGTTCCGGCCACCCCCCGCGGGGCCGGCGGAGGCCCCCCCGCCACCGGCAGCGCGGTGTCCAGCTCCTTCATGGACCGGATCGAGGAGCGCTGGCGCCGTCGCCGAGGAGACGGCGAATAGCCCTGCGGTCACCAAAACCCTGCAGGCCCAGCAGGCCAACACCAGCGGGAATCCCACCGGTCGCCCGTCCAGACTTGTCAGGGCACGTCACGCCACGTCACTCGCTGACGGTGAGCATCGACTCCCGAACGCGTCGAACCCTCGGTCGCAGCCAACGCTGCCGCAACGCGACCGACGGAGACACCGGCCACCAGGCAGCCAGCCACTGGTACCGCCCGGACATGTCCCCGGCCAGACCCGACAGAACCGCATCCACCTTCGTCCGCAGGTCTTCGTGCCCGCGTACACCCCTGGCGTATCTGCGCTGCTCGATCGCCACGACGATGGTGTTGAGGGCGGCGATGCTGTCGCTGTCACCGGTCAGGTGCCCGCGCAGATCCCGACCGGTGGCGCGCGGTGTCTGGTCGTCACGCCACGGGATGCGCAGATCGAGGGCGCCGTCGCGAAGATGGTCCCACGCAGCGTCGGCCATCGCGGCTGGGGTGGTGGCCCGTGCCCACCGGCGCCGCACCCGGATCGTCTTCAAGGTAAGCGGAGTCAGCGCGACGACGACCGCCAATGCGACACCGAGCAGCAGCCAACCGAGGAACCCGCCGGTCCCGGTCCCACCTGAGGACTTCGACCCGGCCCCAGCCGGGGTACCCGGACTGTGCAGAGTCGGACGCTGGTGGACCGGCAACGGAGATGCGGACGTGCTGGGCGAGTTCGACGGTCCGACCCCACCGGCATGCGCGTAGTCCGGCGCGGTTCCGGTACGGATCGCCGGCGTGGGCTCGAACCGAACCCAACCGACACCGGAGAAGTACAGCTCGGGCCACGCATGCATCGAGTCCGCGGTGTACGCCCAGTTCTTGCCGTCGTGCTGGGGTCGCAGGAATCCGACCGCGACCCGGGCCGGGATGCCCAGCGTGCGCGCCATGATCGCCATCGCCGACGCGAACTGCTCGCAGTAGCCGACCCGGTCGTCGGTGATGAAGTGCGTGATCGTGTCGATGCCGTTGCCGGGTGCCCGAGCCGTGGAGTAGGTGAACCCTCCGCTCGACCGGAACCAGTTCTGCAGCAGCTCGGCCTTGTCGTAGGCGTTGCTGGCTCCGGAGGTCACCTGTGCGGCGGTCTTGAAGATGACCGACGGCAGGTCGGTGGGCAGCGACGTCATCGTGTCCAGGCTCGCCGGCGGTGGACCGGCTGCTCTCAGCTGCGCCGAGGTCGGCTCGGGGATGGCCGCGGTGAAGGAGTACGCCAGCCCCCGAGTCGTCTCGCTTGACGACGTGGAGTTGACGTCCATCGTGCTCAGGTCCATCCGCCACGACGGGCTCACACTGATCTGGGTCGGCGCGTACTCGACCGGGAGCCAGGTCGACGAGAAGTTCGACCCGGCATCGAGCTGGTAGCTCACCAGGCGCGTTGCGATCGCCGAACCCTCTCCGGGGGCCGGTGGCAGCGACCGGTTCGTCAGGATGGAGTTGTCACTGCGGCGCACGCTCGGCTGCCACGTGGTGCCGGTGAAGTCGTCGAGCACCGCGATCCGCAGGTAGCCGGGGTCGGTGTCATCGGTGGCGAACCGCAGCAGCACCTCGTGGCCGGGGGCGACGAGGTTGCGTTTGAGGTCGAGCACCGGGTTGGTCACCGACACCACGCCCGAGCCGCCGCTCCCTCCGCCGGAGCCGCTCTGGCCGAAATAGTGCGGTGCGAGGGTGGGGATCAGCAACGGTGCGACCACCGCGATCGCCACCGCCCCGAACCCGATCCGGCGCCCGACGGAGGCCAGGCCCTCGGCGCTGATGTCCGAGCCGTCCGAGGTCTCCCACATGGAGCCGGCGTCACTGATCTGGCGGCCCCAATGCGTCACCCGATCTCGTTCGTCGGCGCCCAGCAGGGCGATGTAGCCGGCGGCGCCGACGATGAAGGCGAACAACGACACGTGCCCGGCGAACAGTGACAGCGGCACCATGTAGAGCCCTAGGAACACCAGGGCGAGCAGCGGCACCCGGCGCAAGGTGACACCGACAACGTCGATCACCAGGCCGAGCACGCCGATCCCCAGACCGAACGTCAACGAGATCGAGCGCGACGACGGCAGGGGGGAGGTGTACTGGTTGCCGAGGTTCACCGACTCCTGGAACGTGCTCCACACCGCGTGCGCGGCGTCCGGCGACGGCAGGACGCCGAGCCACGCCTTGTCCGCTGCGAAGGCCAACGTGGTCCAGATCGCGAGCGCGGCGAGCTGGGCGAGGACGAGCAGGCCGCGCGGACAGCGGTACGCCCGCAAGACCGCCCCCACGACGGACACCGTGAGCGCTGCCAGGGCGCCGACCAGGAGGTAGCGCTTGGACATGACCAGGGAACCGAGCATGATGCCGCCGGACATGGTGGCCACCCAGCCCCAGACGGCGAGTTGGACGTGCCCTGACCACAGCCGTTCCCTCATGAGCCGGCCTCCACCTCTGGCCGTGCCACCTCGGCTGCCTGGGTGGCGGCGTTGGAGGTGCTGGAGCGCGCGATCACGGAGCCCTGCATCAGCAGGTGCCCGAGCCGCAACCACGCGTCGGCGACCGACTCGTTGGGGCGGGCGACCGTGACGTGCCAGCCGTGCCGGCGCAGCATCTCCGCCTGCGTGTCGGCTGCCGACCGGCCCGGCACACTGGCGGCGTGGCCGGGGCTGCGCCACAACGCGGTTTCGAGGACGATGGCGAGCCCGCGGTTGCCATGCGGCACGGCTTGGGCGACGTCCACCAGGTCGACGGAGCTGAGGTCGCCGAGGATCGCGACCACGAGCCCGTGGTTGCCCGACAGGGAATGGGTTGCATGCGACAGGTCGGGGGAGGAGGAGGCGCCGATCACAGCCAACTGGTCGAGGATCGGCCCGGTCTGGGCGACGGCGCTCAGACTCCGGTCGTGCCAGGCGTTCGCCTCGGTGTCGGGCCGGTCTGTCAGCAGGCGCACCGCGAAGCCCTCGCGGGCCAGATGGGCGCTGACCGAGGCGGCGGCAGTGATCGCCCACTCCAGCGACGATGCGGGACCAGACCCTTGATGGGCGAGGGCGCGGGAGTCGAGCAGCACGCTGGCCCGGCTCTGCCACGGCTGCTCCTCGCGCCGGACCATCAGCTCACCGACGCGAGCACTGCTGCGCCAGTGGACCCGCCGCAGGTCGTCGCCGACGCGGTACTCGCGGACTGTGACGTCTTCCGCGCTGCCGGAGGCGAAGGCCCTCGGCCGGTTCTCGCCGGCGCCGGCCCATGCTCCGTGGATCGCGTGGGATCGGAGCGGGATGATCGCCGGGATCACGACCACGGACGTGGTCGCGTTGAAGGACCGCACCAGCTCGATCAGTCCGAACGGGTCGGAGACCCGGATCGACAACGGCCCGATCTCATAGTGTCCGCGCAGCTCCGAACGCACGTTGTAGGTGACGTTCTGATGCCATCGTGATCCGGCGTGGTCGATGATGAACCGTGCCCGGGTGCCGAGCATGTAGGGCACGTGATCCTCGAGCAGGAGCAGTCCCATCGGGAGCGCGCCGTCGTTGGCCAGGCTCAACGTCACCTTGGCGGTCTGACCGACGCTGACGCGAGTCGGTGTCACGTAGCGGTTCGCGGCCAGTCGGTAGCGGGTACGACTCACCGCGTAGGCGGTGAGTAACGGAAGGCAGACCGCCAGGATGCCGACCCGCATCAAGGAGTCGAACCCCAGCAGGAAGCCCGACAGGACCACCGTGATGCCGGCCGCGAGGAACGCGCGTCCCCGGGTCGTGAGGGCCGACATCGAGGTGCGCATCGTCGTGCCTGATCAGCTGGGTTGGGAGTCGTGCGTCGGCACCCCGCTCGACGGGAGCGGGACACTCGCGATGATGGAGTCCAGCACCTGCTCGGGTTGGCGACCGCCCATCGCCGCCTCGGCGTTGAGCAGCAGCCGGTGTCCGAGGACCGCCGGCGCCAGCCGTTGCAGGTCGTCTGGGAGGACGTAGTCACGCTGGTCCAAAGCGGCCGCCGCCTTGGCGGCGCGCACGAGGTGCAGTGTCGCGCGAGGCGAGGCGCCCAGCCGCAGCTCGGACGAACGCCGCGTTGCCGTCGTCAACGCGACGGCGTACCTCTGCACCGCGGGTGAGACGAACACTCCGCGCACGAGCCCGATCAGCTTGGCGATCTCGGCCCCGTCGGACACGGCCGAGATCGAGTCGAGCGGCTCGTCGCCGGCGTGCGAGTCGAGCATGGCCAGCTCGGCCGCCTCCACCGGGTAGCCCATCGAGATACGGGCCATGAACCGGTCGCGCTGCGCCTCCGGCAGTGGATAGGTGCCCTCCATCTCGATCGGGTTCTGGGTGGCGATGACCATGAACGGGTCGTCGAGCGTGTACGTCGTGTTGTCGACCGTGACCTGGCGCTCCTCCATGCACTCCAGCAGTGCGGACTGCGTCTTGGGGGA
Source organism: Nocardioidaceae bacterium (assembly GCA_050700835.1). Taxonomy (GTDB): domain Bacteria; phylum Actinomycetota; class Actinomycetes; order Propionibacteriales; family Nocardioidaceae; genus JBOHDX01. The sequence continues at coordinate 27,631 of JBOHDX010000064.1, read as the reverse complement.
GGCCCGGTTGATCTCGTCGCCGACCACGATGTTGGCGAAGACGCCACCGGGCCGGAACTCGAACTCCCGGGTGTTCTGGTTGAAGATCGAGACGCCGGTGACGTCGCTCGGCAGCAGGTCGGGGGTGAACTGGATTCGGCGGATCGTGCCGTCGATGCTGCGCGCCAGCGACTTGGCGAGCATCGTCTTGCCGACGCCCGGGACGTCCTCGATCAGGAGGTGCCCGCCCGCTAGCATCACCGTGATGGCGCTGCGTACCACTCCCGCCTTGCCCTCGATCACGGTCTCGACGTTGCGCTGCAGGCGCCCCGCGACCTCCGTGAGCATCGAGAAGTCGTTGCCGACCACGTGCGGCTCTATCGTCGTCACTCCGCCCCTCCCCTGAGCACTCGCCTGCAGCACGCCTGGAAACCGCGGCCGTGCTTCGTGGTCGGCCCAGCGGTCAGGAGGCCGGAGCCTGATCCTGTCAGGCGCCGGGTCCGTGCGCACCGCCGCCCGATAACGATGCGGTCACCGCCGCGTTCCACTTGAGCCGAGCGTACGGCTCCACCGAACAACGCGTCAGTCGACAGTGCAGGTTCACCGGATCGGGAACTGTCTGCGCGACGCCGGACGGACGACCGCGGGACGCGGCCCTCGGCCACCGTGACTCCGGTGCCGGGCGGTCGCCGCGATTCGTCTGATCCGGGGCGTGTTTCTTGCCGGAATGTCACTGTGGGGGAGTGAAGTGGCGTAGAGTGGCGTGAAGTGGAGGACATGGGTGACGCCTTGGCGTCCTGGGGCCGATCAGGGGAGGTGTGGCGTTGTTTCTCGGTACTCACACGCCGCGCCTGGACGAGAAGGGGCGCGTCTTCCTCCCCGCCAAGTTCCGCGACGAGCTGCAGGAGGGTCTGGTGATCACCAAGGGCCAGGACTACTCGCTGTACGTCTGGCCGCGGGGTGTCTTCGAGCAGGTCACGGAGAAGGCCCGGCAGGCGCCGTTCACGCACAAGGCCACCCGTGACTTCCTGCGGATCCTCTACTCGGGTGCCTCCGACGAGTCGATGGACAAGCAGGGTCGGCTGACCATCCCGCCCCGACTCCGCGAGTACGCCCACCTCGACCGCGACTGCGTCGTGATCGGTGCCATGGATCGGGTCGAGATCTGGAACAGCCAGGCCTGGCAGACCTTCTCCGACGCGCAGGAGACGGCGTACTCGCAGATGTCCGAGGAGGTGATGCCCGGTGTGATCTGACGAACCGACTCCGACCTGCCCGCCCAGCCCTGCGCCCGACACCCCAGTCGTATCCGTCCGGATCGCAGCCGTGGTCGTGGGACGAGGTCTCCGGCTCGCTCTCCAGCCCCCTGACACACCTTCCCCGGTGCCAGGCGGCAACTTCCCGGTCGAGCGGACGGAGACCTGGTGCCACGAAGCGGCGGCACCGAACAGCCCAGGCACTCCTCACCTGATCACCCACCGGCAGCACCGAGCCAGCCCACACCGATGCGACAAGGGGTCGACATGGTCGTTGCGACCATCGAAGGACGTGCACACCGCCACCGTCACCGCGACCGACACCGCCACTGTCAGTCAGAGCCGCTCGCACCACCGACTGATCCAGAAACCACTCCACGCGGTCTGCTCCCGCCCCCATCCGCGCGGGTAGGAGCCCACAGCTACGTCGGCAAACGGGTTCGAGACGACGTCCGTGACGGTGCGGCGCTCGTGGTGTTCTCGCTGGCGGCGTCGTTGGGACTGACCGGCGCATTCACGCTGTGCCTGCGATTGATCGGCTGAGCGGCCGATGACCGAGGCCCGTCACGTGCCGGTCCTGCTGGACCGTGTCGTCGAGCTTGTTGCCCCCGCCCTGCGGACGCCTGGGTCGGTGATGGTCGACGCGACGCTGGGACTGGCGGGTCACGCCGGTGCGATCCTCGCGCGGTGCCCGAACGCGCACCTGGTCGGGCTCGACCGCGATCCGCTGGCGCTCGCCCAGGCCCGGGACCGGTTGGGCGAGGTGTCCGACCGGGTGACCTTGGTGCACAGCGTGCACGACGGCATCCAGACCGTGCTCGCGGGGCTCGGCCACCCGCGGGTCGGTGCGGTCCTGTTCGACCTCGGGGTCTCTTCCATGCAGCTGGACCTGGCCGAGCGTGGCTTCGCCTACGCGCAGGACGCACCGCTGGACATGCGGATGGACCCGACGACCGGCCCGACCGCCGCGGACATCCTGAACACCTACTCCGAGCGGGATCTCGCCCGCGTGCTGCGGATCTACGGCGAGGAGAAGTTCGCCACGCGCATCGCCGCCGCCGTGGTGCGGGAGCGAGCCGTCGCGCCGTGGGAGTTCAGTTCCCGGCTCGTCGAAGTCGTCCGCGAGGCCGTGCCGGCCGCGGCTCGTCGACAGGGGGGGCACCCGGCGAAGCGGACGTTCCAGGCCCTTCGGATCGAGGTCAACGACGAGCTGTCGGCGCTGCGGTCCGCCCTGCCCCAGGCGATTCGCGCGGTGCGGGTCGGCGGCCGGGTCGTGGTCCTGGCGTACCACTCGCTGGAGGACCGGATCGTCAAGCAGGCGTTCGCCATCGGTACGACCGCGAGAGCCCCCGAGGGGCTACCTCTGACAGCCGACCAGCTTCAGCCCGAGCTCCGACTGCTGACCCGCGGGGCGGAGAAGGCGACCCCCGCCGAAACAGCCCAGAACCGCCGTGCGCAGTCAGTCCGGCTGCGTGCGGTCGAACGTCTGAGGGAGGCCGCGTGAGAAAGCGAAGCGAGGTGGGAGAGTGAGCATCCCCTCCGGTCCGGCCAGGGTCCGGGTTCCGCGGCCCGCCACACCACGAAGGACGCCGTTGCGCGCGGTGCCTCCGCGGCCAGGTGTGCCCCGTCGGACTCCTTTCGTCGTGCTCGTCGTGATGGTCCTCGCCGGTGGACTGATCGGGCTGTTGCTGCTCAACACCGCGATGCAGCGCGGCGCGTTCCAGCTGACCGCGTTGCAGGCGCAGGCGGACGCCCTGCACACCGAGCAGCAGCAGCTGAGCATGAAGGTCGACAACCTCGCCAGCCCGGAGCGCCTGGCCAGCGACGCGGTTGGCCTCGGGATGGTCCCCAATGCGAACCCGGTGTTCCTGATGCTGCGTACCGGCCGGGTGATCGGCGCGCCGACCCCTGCGGGCGCCGGTGGCGGACGCGCCCTGCTGGGTAACGGCGCGTGGTACCACCCGCCGGTCGCCAAGCACACCACCACGCGGTCGCCGAAGCAGCCCAAGAAGCACCACGCCGCCACCACCAGGAAGCAGACGAACAAGCCGGCCACGCAGCACGCGGGCACGCACAAGACCGGCAAGCCTCGCGCCCACCGCTCCACGGCGCACGGCGGCCGGCACCACGGCACAGGAGGGCACCGATGACGGGTAGCGATCGCGGCCGGAAGGCGAGCGCCCGGGGGCGCCGGTCCAAGACCCGGATTCGGGTGTCCTTCGTGGCGATCGCCTTCGTCGTGTCGCTGTTCGCCGGGCGGCTGTTCCAGCTGCAGGGCATCGATGCGTCCGCGTACGCGCAGATGGCCACCGCCGAGGGCTCGCAGACGGTCTCGCTGCACGCACAGCGCGGCGTCATCCTGGACCGTAACGGCGTCGCCCTTGCCGACAGCATCAACGCCGAGGCGATCACGGCCGACCCGTCGATTACCACGAAGAACGCGACGGCGATCGCGGCGGTTCTCGAGCACCGGCTCGGGCTCGACTACTTCAGCACCGTGACTGCGCTCCGCCACCCGAACTCACGGTTCGTCTACCTCGCCCGCCAGGTTCCGGCCTGGCGCGCGGACGCCATCGTCAACGCGCTCAACAAGGCGAACCTGCCGGGCGTCTTCACCCAACGCGACCCGCTCCGCGACTACCCGGCGGGCACGGTGGCCGCCAACGTGCTCGGAGCCGTCGGCACCGACGACAAGGGACTCGCCGGGCTCGAGCTGGCCTACAACTCGACGTTGACCGGCAAGGACGGACAGGCGACCTACGAGGTCTCTCCCACGGGTGAGCAGATCCCCCTCACGCAGAGCAGCCTGGAGGCGCCCAAGCAGGGCGTCGGGCTGGTCACCACGATCGACCGCGACGTGCAGTGGTACGCCGACCGCCGGCTCGCGCAAGCGGTGCGGGAGCACGGGGCCGACTGGGGCGCCGCCGTCACCGTCGACGTCAAGACCGGTCAGATCATCCAGCTGTCCAACTACCCGACCTTCAACCCGGCCAAGCTGTCCGGCGCCAACACCGCCAACCTCGGCGACCGTGCCCTCGAGAACGTCTACGAGCCCGGCAGCGTCGAGAAGGTGCTCACCTTCTCCGCGCTCGCGGACTCAGGTGCCGTGACGCCGTCCAGCCGGATCACCGTCCCCAGTGGCCTCACCATCGACGGGCACAGCATCGGGGACGACTGGAGCCACGGCATCCTTCACCTCACGGCCGCCGGCGTCGTCGCCCTGTCGTCGAACCTGGGCACGATCGTCGCTTCCCAGAAGATCACCGACAAGCACCTCTACCACTACCTCCGCAGCTTCGGCCTCGGCTCCGACCCTGGTCTCGGCATCCCGGGGGAGTCCGCCGGCCTCGTCCCGAACCCGTCGACGTGGGCCGCGATCAACCACGCGACCATCGCTTTCGGCCAAGGCCTGTCGGTCACCGCGGTGCAGATGGCCGCCGCGATCTCCGCTGTCGCCAACCACGGCGTCTACATCCAGCCCACCCTGGTCTCCGGCTTCAAGAACGCCGATGGAACAGTCACACCTGCCAAGCCTCCCGCCTCGCATCGCGTTGTCTCGGCGAGAGCGGCCGCGATGGTGACCCGCATGATGGAGGCGGTCACGCAGACCGGCGGCACCGCTCCGGCCGCGGCCATCCCCGGCTACCTCGTCGCAGGCAAGACCGGTACTGCACAGCGGGTTAACCCGCAGACCGGGCAGTACGACGGCACGCACACGATCTCGTTCGCCGGCTTCGCCCCCGCCGACAACCCGCGCTTCCTCACCTACGTCGTGCTCGACCGCCCGCGTGACGGGAGCTTCGGCGGCACCGCGGCAGCTCCGGTCTTCAAAGACATCATGTCGTTGCTCCTCCAGCGCTACGGCATCGCGCCGAGCGTGGCCAAGGTGCCCAAGATCAAGCTCACCTGGTGACCCCCGGTAGCCTCCCGGGGGTCCGGGGGATCGGGGGATCGGAGAGGAATCCATGACCGACGCCACGCCGAGCTCGATAGAGCCGCGTCCGGCGACGGTCCTCCCGGTCTCCTTGGGCGACCTCGCCAGGCTGCTCGAGGCGCCGGTGGTCCCAGACTCCGGATCGGACGTCGTGGTGACCGGCATCACCCAGGCGTCGGCCTCGGTAACACGGGGCGACATCTATGCCGCGCTCCCAGGCTCGCGCACGCACGGCGCGAGGTACGCCGCGGTGGCGGCGAGGTCCGGGGCTGTGGCCGCAGTGACCGATCCGGACGGGGCCGCGGAATGCGCTGCGGCGGGGCTGGCCACGCTCGTGGTCGAGCGTCCCCGGCGCCGACTCGGCGCGCTGAGCGCGTTCGTCTACGGCCGCCCGGCCGAGCGTCTCTCGACCCTCGCCGTGACCGGCACCCAGGGCAAGACCACCACGACGTACTTGATGGAGGCGGGCTTGGAGGCCGCGGGGGTCGTGCCGGCCGTCGTGGGGTCGATCGGCACCCGGGTCGCCGGCACGCCGGTCCGCTCGGCGCTGACTACCCCGGAGGCGCCGGACCTGCACGCGTTGTTCGCGGTGATGGTCGAGCGCAGCGTGCAGGCCTGCGCCTTGGAGGTGTCGAGCCATGCACTTGTGCAGGGACGGGTCGACGGTGTCCGCTTCGACGTGGCGACGTTCCTGAACCTGGGGCGCGACCACCTCGACTTCCACGCCGACATGGAGGACTACTACGCGGCCAAGGCGTCGCTGTTCACCGAGCAACGCGCGAAGCGAGCGGTGATCAATGTGGACGACGCACACGGGCGGAGGCTCATCGAGGAGACGAGCCTGCCCGTGGTGACGTTCTCGCCGTCCGGCGGCGACGCGGACTGGCGGGCGAGTGACCCACGTCCCGGGCCGTGCGGCACCCACGTGCTGGTCGACGGTCCTCGCGGTCTGCAGTTCGCCGCGTACTCACCGCTCAGCGGCTCGTTCAACGTGGCGAACACCCTCGCGGCGCTCGTCACCTTGTCCGTGGCGGGCGTCGACGCCGAGACCGCTGCGCGGGGGATCGCCGGGGCTCCCGGGGTTCCTGGGCGGATGCAGAGAGTCGACGCGGGACAGGACTTCACCGTGCTCGTGGACTACGCGCACAAGCCCGACGCGCTCCAGGCCGTGCTGAGCGCGGTCCGGCCGGTCACCGACGGCCGCGTCATCGTCGTCATCGGTGCCGGCGGGGACCGTGACCCGGGCAAGCGCCCCCTGATGGGTGAGATCGGTGCACGGCTGGCGGACGTGCTGGTGGTGACCGACGACAACCCGCGCGGCGAGGACCCGGCGCGGATCCGGGCGCAGGTGCTGGCAGGCGTCGGAACCCACGGCCGCTCGCATGTGCACGAGATCGGCGACCGGGGCGAGGCGATCCGCTATGCCATCGACACGGCTCGGTCCGGCGACACGCTCGTGGTGGCCGGCAAGGGTCACGAGACCGGCCAGGAGGTAGCCGGGGTCACCCATCCGTTCGACGACACGGTTGTCGTGACGGCTGCGATCCAGGTTCGACACGGGCACGGTGAGCCCTCATGATCCCGATCCGCCTCGACGACATCGCCGGCATCACCGGTGGTGTCGTCGACGGGGAGGGCGCCGTGATCGTCACCGGACCGGCGTTCGTGGACTCGCGAGAGGTGGTTGCCGGGGGGCTGTTCGTCGCCGTGCCCGGTGAGCACGTCGACGGGCACGACTTTGCCGGTGCGGCCGTCCGCGCCGGCGCCGCCGCTGTGCTCGCATCCCGATCGGTCGGCGCGCCAGCAGTGGTGGTCCCGGATCCCGTTGCTGCGTTGGGATTGCTGGCCCGTGAGGTGATCGGTCGGCTGCCTGGCTGCCAGGTCACGGCCATCACCGGGTCACAGGGCAAGACCGGTACCAAAGACCTGCTGGCCCAGGTCCTGGCCCGACACGGCACGACGACCGCCACGAGCGGCAACGCCAACAACGAGATCGGCGTGCCTCTCACCGGGCTCCGCGCAACGCCCGACACCCGGCACCTCGTCGTTGAGATGGGTGCCCGCGGGGTCGGCCACATCGCCTATCTGTGCTCCCTGGTGCCGCCGCGTATCGGCTGCGTCCTCAACGTCGGGGTCGCCCATGTCGGCGAGTTCGGTAGCCGCGAGGCCATCGCCACGGCCAAGTCAGAGCTCGTGGCGGCGCTGCCGCCCGACGGCGTGGCCGTCCTCAACGCCGACGACCCCCTGGTGTCCGCCATGGCCGAACGAACCCAGGCGGCGGTGCTGACGTTCGGTCGGCATCCGGACGCCGACGTGCGGCTGACCCGGCTGAGCATCGATGACCTGGGGCAGCCGCGCTTCCGCCTTGCGTACGACCGCAACACCGTCGACGTGGCCCTGCCGCTGTTGGGGGAGCACCAGGCGATTAACGCAGCCGCGGCGGCAGCAGCTGCCCTTGCCTCCGGCATGGCCCTCCCGGCCGTCGGCGCGGCGCTCAGGGCCGCGGACTCCCTGTCGCACTGGCGGATGGAACGACACGTCCGCGGCGACGGGGTGGTCGTGGTCAACGACGCCTATAACGCCAACCCGGACTCGATGCGGGCGGCCCTCACGACGCTGGCCACGCTGGGCGCCAACCGGGGCGCCCGGACCATCGCCGTGCTCGGGGAGATGCTTGAGCTCGGGGACACCGCCGACGACGAGCACGCGGAGATCGGAAGGCTCGTCGTACGCCTCGGGATCACCCAGCTGTTGGCGGTCGGTGAGCAGGCGCGGCCGTTGCAGGTCGGGGCATCGCTCGAGGGCGCCGCGGACGGCCGCTGCGTCTTGCTGCCGGATGTCGAGAGCTCGGTCCGTTGGCTGAGATCGCACCTGCGCCCAGGGGACGTGGTGCTGGTCAAGGCCTCTCGCGCCGTTGGACTCGAGCGAGTCGCCGCGGCGCTGCTGGGGGACTCCGGGGATACTGCCTCTGGCTCGACCACGCAGGCACGCAACACAGGGGAGGACCCGACCGGATGAGGGCGATCCTGCTGGGGGGGGTGCTGGGGCTCCTCGGCACCCTTCTCGGGACCCGGCTGGCGATCAGCGTCCTGGTCTCCAAGGACTACGGCCAACCAATCCGCGACGACGGTCCCACCTCGCACCACACCAAGCGCGGCACCCCCACCATGGGCGGCCTCGTCATCGTGCTGTCCGTGGCGTTCGCCTACCTCGTCGCGCACCTGATCGACGAGACCGCGCCGTCGGCATCCGGACTGCTGCTGCTCGGGCTGTTCGCCTCCATGGGCCTGGTGGGCTTCATCGACGACTACATCAAGGTCGCGAAGCAGCGCAGCCTTGGCCTCCGGAGCAAGGCCAAGGTGGCCGGACAGACCTTGGTCGCCTTGGTGTTCGGCTTCCTGTCGCTGAGATTCCACGACAGCCGGGGACAGAGCCCGATCTCGTCGTCGATTTCGTTCACCCGTGACATCCCCGGATGGTCGATGCCGACGGTGCTGGTGCTGATCTGGGTCCTGGTGATGGTGGCCGGCACGAGCAACGCGGTGAACCTCACCGACGGCCTGGACGGTCTGGCCACCGGCTCCGCTGTGATGGTGTTCGGGGCGTACACCTTGGTCAACATCTGGCAGACCAACCAGTACTGCGGCTTCACGCCGGGACCCAAGTGCTACGAGGTGCGCGACCCGCTCGACCTGGCGGTCATCGCAGCCGCCCTGACCGGTGCCTGCTTCGGGTTCCTGTGGTGGAACGCCGCACCCGCCAAGATCATCATGGGCGATACCGGCTCGCTGTCGCTCGGCGGTGTGATGGCCGGGATGGCCCTGATGACGCGGACGGATCTGATGCTGCTGATGGTCGGGGGTCTCTTCGTGATCATCACCTTGTCGGTGATCCTGCAGGTCGGCTGGTTCAAGGCCAGCGGCGGCAAGCGGTTGTTCCGGATGGCCCCGTTGCAGCACCACTTCGAGCTCAAGGGGTGGTTGGAGATCACCATAGTGATCCGGTTCTGGATCATCTGCGGCCTGTGCGTGGCGGCCGGGATGGGCGTCTTCTACGCCGAGTGGGTCGTCGGGACGTGAGGGCCGTCGACGGACTCACCCGGCTCGACGCCTGGGACGGTGTCAGGGCCCTCGTCGCAGGGTTCGGGGTGTCCGGCTTCGCCGCGGCCGACGCCCTCGTGCAGATGGGCGCGAGGGTCACCGTCGTCGAGGACCGGGACGACGAAGCACTCCGCGAGAAGGCCACCGTGCTCGGCATCCTCGGTGCCGATGTCCGCCTCGGTGCCGGCGCCACCGCACACCCTCCGGACGACGTCGACGTCGTCGTCACCTCGCCCGGCTGGAACCCGCGTACTCCGCTGCTGGCCGAAGCCGCACGGCGGGGCACTCCCATCTGGGGAGAGGTCGAGCTGGCCTGGCGGCTGAGGGCGCCAGGCGCGGCGCCCTGGCTGTGTCTGACCGGCACCAACGGCAAGACCACGACCGTTCAGATGCTCGACGCGATCCTGCGTGCCGACGGGCGTCGCTGCGCGGCAGTTGGAAACGTCGGCACGCCGGTGATCGAGGCCGTCATGCACCCGGAGCCCTTCGACGTGCTGGCGGTCGAGCTGTCCAGCTTCCAGCTGCACTGGACGACGTCACTGTCTGCGCGGGCCGCCGCCGTGCTCAACATCGCGCCGGACCATGCGAGCTGGTACGCCGGCGACGACGCCGCCTACGTGCTGGACAAGGGTCGCGTCTACCAGCACGCGCAGGTCGCCTGCGTCTACAACGTGTCCGATCCGCGTACTGAGGAGCTGGTCCGGGCAGCCGACGTGGTCGAGGGGTGCCGGGCCATCGGGTTCACGCTGGGCATGCCGGCGATCGGCATGGTCGGGATCGTGGACGACCTGATCGCCGACCGCGCCTTCGTCGACGATCGCGCCACCAGCGCCGCCGAGCTGGCGTCGGTGTCCGACGTGCACCCGGCCGCTCCGCACAACGTGGCGAACGCCCTGGCGGCCGCGTCGCTGGCGCGGGCCCACGGTGTCGCGCCTCGCGCCGTCCGCGACGGGCTGCGCGGGTTCCGGCTCGACGCGCACCGGATCGCGGAGGTGGCCACACTCGGCGGTGTCCGCTACGTGGACGACTCCAAGGCGACGAACCCCGCGGCCGCGCAGGCGTCGTTGCTCGCCTACGAGCCCGTGGTGTGGATCGCCGGCGGGCTGGCGAAGGGGGCGTCGTTCGACCAGTTGGTGGCGCAGGTTCGGGGGCGGCTGCGCGCGGTCGTCCTGCTCGGCCAGGACCGCGCGGTGATCGCCCAAGCGCTGGCGCGACACGCGCCAGATGTGCCCGTCATCGAGGTTCCCGACGGGGAGGATGAACCCATGGATCGCGTCGTCGACGCGGCCACCGAGTCGGCCCGACCCGGGGACACGGTGCTGCTGGCACCAGGCTGCGCGTCCCAGGACATGTTCACCGACTACGGAGCCCGGGGAGACGCGTTCGCCGCCGCCGTCCTGCGGCGACGCGGTCAGACCTGACAGCGACACACGCACCACGAGACACGGAGGGCGGGCCAGGGTGACGACCGCGAGCGAACGCCGACCGGCCTATCCTCGTGACAATCCAGACCACGTCGGCTGGACGGCGTCGCTCAAGCGGGTCATCGACCGACCGCTCACGTCGTACCAGCTGGTGCTCGGGATCAGCGCGATCCTGCTGTCCCTTGGCCTGGTGATGGTGCTCAGCGCCAGCTCGGTGATGTCCTACCAGGCCTACGGCAACTCCTACTCGATCTTCCTCAAGCAGGCGATGTGGGTGGTGGCCGGACTCCCGTTGGCCTGGCTGGTGAGCCGGCTGCCGCTTCGGCTGATGCGGTGGGCGGCCTACCCAGCCCTGCTGGGGTCAATCGGCCTCATCGCCATGACCTACGTCCCCGGGCTCGGTGTCAGCGTCAACGGCAACCAGAACTGGTTGTCGTTCGGTGGGCCGTTCCTACTCCAGCCCTCGGAGATCGCCAAGCTGGCGATGGTGCTGTGGGCGGCGGATCTGTACGCCCGCAAGGAGAAGCTGCTGCACGACTGGAAGCACCTGCTGATCCCGATGGTGCCCGTGACCGGCCTCGTGGCGCTGTTGACCATCGGTCAGCACGACCTCGGCACAGCCCTGGTGATGTTCGCGGTGATCCTCGGCATGCTGTGGATCGTCGGAGCACCGATGCGCCTGTTCGTCGGAAGCACGCTGGTCGCAGCCTGCCTCGCCGGATTCCTGGCCGCCACCGACCCGGAGCGGGTCTCCAGGCTGACCACCTTCCTCAATCCCATCGCCCAGATCCGAGGCAACGGCTGGCAGGCGTCGCACGGGTTCTTCGCGTTGGCGACGGGTCAGTTCTGGGGAGTCGGACTCGGTGCCGGCCGGCAGAAGTGGGGGAGCCTGCCGGAGGCCGACACCGACTTCATCTTCGCCGTGATCGGCGAAGAGCTGGGCCTGTTCGGCACGCTGGTGGTGCTTGCGCTGTTCGTCCTGCTGGCCTACACGGGCCTGCGGATCGCCGGACGTACCCGCGAGCCGTTCGTGCGGTACGCCTCCGCCGGCATCACCATCTGGCTGCTGTCACAGGCGTTGATCAACCTCGGCATGGTGCTGGGACTGCTCCCGGTGATCGGCATCCCGCTGCCGCTGATCTCCTACGGCGGCTCGGCGCTGCTGCCTACCTTGATCGCGCTCGGCATGTTGGTGAGCTTCGCCAAGACCGAACCAGGCGCTCGAGCAGCGCTGCGTGCCCAGCGGACCTGGCGTGGCGGTCAGCTCCGCTCGAAGAGCCAACCGCCCGGCGGCTCGGCACGTCTCGGACGGCTGGGCAGGCTGGGCAAGTCGGCACGGGGTCGGTGACATGACCCTCACCGTCCTGTTGGCCGGGGGGGGCTCTGCCGGACACACGTCGCCGCTGCTGGCCACGGCAGCCGCGCTGACCGACCTGCGACCCGACGTCGCGATCACCTGCCTCGGAACCGCGCGTGGGCTGGAGACCACGCTGATCCCGCAGGCCGGCTATCCGTTGGAGCTGGTGCCGCCGGTCCCGCTGCCACGGAGACCGTCCGTGGACCTGCTGAAGGTGCCCGGTCGGGTATTCGCCGCCGCCCGCGCCGGCGTCGAGGTGGTCGACCGCGTCCGGCCCGACGTCGTCGTCGGGTTCGGGGGCTACGTCTCGGTTCCGGCCTATCTGGCCGCGCGGCGTCGGCACGTGCCCCTGGTTGTGCACGAGGGCAACGCGTTGCCGGGGCTGGCGAACCGGCTGGGAGCTCGGCTCACCGAGCATGTCGTCACGTCGTTCCCGGACACGCCTCTGCGCCACGCCACGTTCACCGGACTTCCCATCAGGCGAATCGTCTCGGACCTTGACCGGGTGGCGTCACGGGCCGAGGCAATGGACTTCTTCGGCCTGGATCCAGCCCGGCCGACGCTGCTCGTCACCGGCGGCTCGCAGGGCGCCCAGCGGCTCAACGGAGCCGTGAGTGCGGCCACCCACGAGCTGGGCGAGGCCGGCGTACAGGTGCTGCACGTGATCGGTCCCAAGGCCGAGTTGACCCCGCCGCGCGGCGCCGGGGGGCCGGCGTACGTCGTGCTGCCGTTCGTCGACCGGATGGATCTCGCCTACGCCGCCGCCGACCTGGTGCTGTGCCGTGCCGGATCGAACACCGTGACCGAGGTCGCCTGCGTGGGTCTGCCTGCGGTCTTCGTGCCCCTTCCGATCGGCAACGGCGAGCAGGCCCGCAACGCCCGCCCGGTCGTGGAGGCCGGTGGTGGGCTGCTGGTCGAGGACCACGAGGTGACCGCGGCCTGGGTGGTTACCACCATCGTCCCGTTGATCCACGACGCGGAGAGGCTGCGGGCGATGGGTGCGGCCGCCAAGGACGTGATGCCGCGGGACGGGGACGTGGCCCTGGCCAGGATCGTGCTTGAGTCGGGGTTGTCCCGATGAGAGCGAGCGTCCCGGCGCACATCCCGCCGGCCGAGCAGCTCGGGCGAGTCCACTTCGTCGGCATCGGCGGCGCCGGGTTGTCTGCGATCGCCCGGGTCATGATCGCCAGGGGCATCTCGGTGAGTGGCAGTGACCAGTCCGATTCCTCAACGGTGCAACGGTTGCGGGCCCTCGGTGCGCAGGTCGACCTCGGTCATCGGCCCGACCATGTCGAGGCTGCCGACACGGTCGTGGTGTCGACCGCGGTGCGCGACGACAACCCAGAAGTGATCCGCGCCCGAGAGCTCGGGGTGCCCGTCCTCCCACGCTCGGCGGCGCTCGTGTCGGTGACGCTGGGACGCCGGGTGCTCGCCGTCGCGGGCACCCACGGCAAGACCACGACGACGTCGCTGCTCGCCTCGGCGCTCGTGGCCACCGGGACTGACCCGTCGTACGCGATCGGAGCCGACCTCGCCGCCACCGGCAGCAACGCCCACGCCGGCACCGGAGATGTGTTCGTGATCGAGGCGGATGAGAGCGACGGAGCGTTCTTGGTCTATCGCCCCGCCGGCGCGGTGGTCACCAACGTCGACGCCGACCATCTCGACTACTACGGGACGGTCGAGGCCTACCGCGCGGCGTTCCTCGAGTTCCTCAACCGGATCGAGCCCGATGGCTTCATCGTCGTCTGTGCCGACGATCCAGGGGCCGCAGAGCTTGGACACATCGCGCAGAGGCGCGGACTCACGACTGTGCGGGTCGGGGTCGACTCCGCGCCGCAGGGGCCGAGCGACTTGCAGGCAAGGGATCTGGCCGTCGCCGGAGAGACGTCCCGCTTCACCGTGGTACGAGGTGGGCTGCCGCTCGGGGCAGTCGAGCTTCAGGTGCCAGGCAAGCACTACGTGCTCGACGCACTGGGAGCGATGGCAGCGGGACTTGCCGTCGGGGGTGCCTTCGAGGACCTCGCGCGTGGCATGGCGGCCTACACGGGAGCCGTCAGGCGGATGCAACGCAAGGGCGAGGCCGCGGGGGTGCGCGTCTACGACTCCTACGCGCACCACCCGACTGAGATCGCCGCCGACCTGGAAGCAGCGCGTTCGATCGCGGGCAGTGGACGGGTCATCGTGTGTTTCCAGCCGCACCTCGTGTCGCGCACGAAGGTGTTCGCTCTCGCGATGGGGCGCGCTCTCAGCGCCGCCGACATCGTCGTCGTCACCGACGTCTACCTGGCCCGCGAGGATCCCGAGACCGGTGTCGACGGGAGCATGGTCGCCGTTGCCGTGGAGCTCCCGGCTGACCTGGTCCACTACGTGCCGGCGCTGGCCGATGTGCCGGCGACCATCGCGGCCCTGACGAGACCGGGTGACCTCGTACTCACGCTTGGGGCCGGCGACGTCACCACGGTCGGGCCGCGGCTGCTCACACTGCTGGTCGAGGGGAAGGCATCATGATGACCCTGCCGTTCCGTCGAGGTCACGACCGTGACCCCTTTGCGCATAGGCGTTTTCTCGGCCGGTTGGGTCGTTGGCGTACACCGCTGGTGGTGGCCGCCGGTGGGATGCTGGTCGCGTTCGCGGCCTGGGTGGTGCTCGTGTCCTCGTGGTTGGGGGTCGGGCACGTTGACGTCACGGGAGCGGGCCATGCCAAGGCCGCCCTGATCGCTCGCGTCGCCGCGATCGGCCCTGGCACGCCGTTGGCCAGGCTCGATCTCGGTGCTGTCGCTGCGCGGGTCGAACGACTACCTGGTATCGCCTCGGCGAGTGTGTCCCGGGAGTGGCCCACCGGCATCCGTATCACCGTCACCCAGCGCGAGCCGGTGGCGGTCGTCGCCATCAACGGGTCCTACAAAGCGATGGATGCGACCGGCCACCTGTTCCGCTCGTTCGCCTCACCACCGCACAGACTGCCTCTGGTGAGCGCCAACCGGCTGGCCATCCGCGACCGCGCGCAGGCACTGGTGGGGGCTGCTCACGCGGTCGGAGCACTCACCGCGCCGATCGTGCGCCAGGTCAGCTACGTCCAGGTGGGCAGCCTCGACTCGATCGTGCTGGTGTTCAAGAACGGTGAGCGTGTGCGTTGGGGGAGCGCGGACCAGTCTGCCCGCAAGGCTGAGGTTCTGACTGCGCTGCTGAAGATCAAGGCCCACCTGTACGACGTGAGCGTCCCGGAGCAGCCGACCACGTCGGCCGGTTCCTGACCTCCGGCCGGTCGGTATCCCCGCACCACGGGAGTCGATCGTCGGCTCCGGCGCTGCCCGACCGCCAGGTCATTGGGGTTGACCGGGCGTCGATGCTGCGTGCGATCCACCCCGGTCGGCCGCGATCCGAACATGTTCGGCCCTGCCGCGGGATCGAATCGGTGGCGAGCTACTCGGCGTGTCGCAGCTCACCGGGCGATCGAGTTCCGTACCTTTTTGCGCAGTGAACAGGTTGACATAACTATAACCCTCTACTTGAGGGTGAGATTTCACCGCAGTACCGGAAACCGTAGTAGCCGGAAACCGCAGCACCGGATCACACCACAGCACCGACCCCGTGCGCCGCCCTCACCGGAGGTCGGCCGACAAGACGAGAGGCACCCGTCGTGGCAGCCCAGAACTATCTGGCGGTTATCAAGGTCGTCGGCATCGGCGGCGGTGGCGTCAACGCGGTGAACCGGATGATCGACGTCGGCCTCAAGGGCGTCGAGTTCATCGCGGTCAACACCGACGCGCAGGCGTTGCTGATGAGCGATGCAGACGTGAAGCTCGACATCGGACGAGACCTGACGCGGGGTCTGGGTGCCGGTGCAAACCCGGACGTCGGCGAGAAGGCGGCTGAGGATCACGCCGACGACCTCGAGGAGGTGCTCAAGGGCGCCGACATGGTGTTCGTCACCGCTGGGGAAGGCGGTGGTACCGGCACCGGAGGCGCACCCGTCGTGGCGCGGATCGCTCGTTCGTTGGGCGCCCTCACCATCGGCGTGGTCACCAGGCCGTTCTCGTTCGAGGGACGGCGGCGGGCCAATCAGGCCGAGGAGGGCATCGCCGCTCTGCGGGAAGAGGTCGACACCCTCATCGTGATCCCCAACGACCGGCTGCTGTCGATCAGCGACCGCAACGTGAGCGTGCTGGATGCCTTCAAGCAGGCCGACCAGGTTCTGCTGCAAGGCGTCTCGGGCATCACCGACCTCATCACGACGCCGGGATTGATCAACCTCGACTTCGCGGACGTCAAGTCGGTCATGTCCGACGCCGGTTCTGCGCTGATGGGCATCGGCTCGGCGCGAGGCGACGACCGTGCGGTGGCCGCGGCCGAGATGGCCGTGTCGAGCCCGTTGCTCGAGGCGTCGATCGACGGTGCTCATGGCGTGCTGCTGTCGATCGCGGGCGGCTCCGACCTCGGACTGTTCGAGATCAACGAGGCGGCGGCGCTGGTCAGCCAGGCGGCGCACGCCGAGGCCAACATCATCTTCGGTGCAGTCATCGACGACGCACTCGGGGACGAGGTACGCGTCACGGTGATCGCGGCCGGCTTCGACGGCGGCACCCCGAAGCGGCGCGAGGCCAACAAGCCCGCTCTGCGCCGTGAAGCCGTGGCCGCGCCGGCCGCCGAGCGGATCCCGGCGCCGACCCAGCGGGAGCCCGTCGCTGCGGGTGCCCGTCAGAGCGGCGAACCGGTTCGGCCCAGCGCACCGGTGCAACCGGCTCCGGTGGGTGCCGCCAAGCAGTCCACCGGAGCGTCCCGGCCACCGCGCCCGGTGGTGTTCGACGACGACGAGCTCGATGTCCCGGACTTCCTGAAGTAGGTGTTCGCGTTCCGTACCTCGCTCGGACCGGTCGGTGTGGCATTCACCGACCGGTTCGGCGGTGTCAGCGCCGGTGCCTACGCCGAGCTGAACCTCGGATCGCGCGACAGCCGGCCGGACGAGTTCACCGAGAACCTTCGCCGGGTGGTGACCGAGCTCGGCGGCGCGCTCGAGGAGGTGGTCCTCGCCAGGCAGGTGCACGGGGCGGACGTGTCGGTCGTCGAGGCGGTACCGACCGAGCCGCCCGCGGTGGACGCTCTGGTGACCGCCGCGGCGGGGCTGACCCTGGTCGTTCGAGTCGCCGACTGCACTCCGGTGCTGCTCGCCGACCCCGACGCTGGTGTCATCGGTGCCGTGCACGCCGGACGACGGGGGCTTGCCGCCGGCGTCGTGCCCGCGGCCGTCACCGCGATGCGGGACCTCGGGGCCGAGCGGATCGTCGCTTGGCTGGGTCCCCGGGCCTGCGGCCGCTGCTACGAGGTGCCGGCCGCCTTGCGCGACCACGTGGCGGCCGCCGCGCCGGCTGCCGCCGCGAGCACGTCGTGGGGCACCCCCTCGCTCGATGTGGCTGCCGGACTTGTGGCGCAGCTTCGTCGGGCCGGCGTCGAACCGAGCGATCTCGCCGACTCGATGCCGATGTGCACGATCGAGGAGGACCGATACTTCTCCTACCGCCGTCAGGGTCCTCGGTCCGGCCGGATGGCCGCGCTCGTACGTCTGCAACCCTGATGCAGATGACGTCCGGAGGCGACCGACGCGACGAGCTCGCAGCCGGCTTGCGCGACGTGCACCGGAGAATCGCGGCAGCCGCTGCGCGAGTGGGCCGGGATCCGGCCGACATCACGCTCGTCGTCGTCACCAAGACCTATCCAGCCACTGACGTGCTGCTGCTGGCCGAGCTCGGAGTCCGCGACATCGGCGAGAACCGCCACCCCGAGTCGAGGGACAAGGCAGCGGCCGTGAGCACGTCGCTGGGCGACGACGCCGAGCCGCTCCGCTGGCACTTCGTGGGCGGGCTGCAGACCAACAAGGCTGCCGCGGTCGCGGACTACGCCGACCTGGTGCACTCCGTCGACCGAACCCGCCTCGTCGCGGCCCTTGCCAGGGGCGCTTCCCGGCGTGGTCGCATCGTGCGCTGCCTGGTGCAGGTTGACCTCGACCCGGAAGGCCCGCGCCCCGGCAGGTCGGGTGCGACGCCGGCGAACGTGCCCGCTCTCGCCGACCTGATCGCCGCAGAATCCGCCTTGCAGCTCGGGGGAGTGATGGCGGTGGCCCCGCTCGACTCACACCCCCGAGTGGCCTTCGAACGGCTGCTGGCTGTGGCCAATCGGATGCGCGAGGAGCACCCGGGAGCCACCGACATCTCGGCCGGCATGAGCGGCGATCTGGAGGCCGCTATCGAGGTGGGCGCGACACACGTAAGAGTTGGGCGCGCGGTGCTCGGAGAGCGCCCGCCGCTCGGGTAGTGTCACGATTCAGGGCGCTCGCCCTGGATCGTGCGAACACCGGAGGTCGAGAAAGCCCATGGCTGGCGCGATGCGCAAGGTGGGGGTGTACCTAGGCCTGCTCGAGGACACCGACCGATTCGATGACGACTATGACGAGCAGGACTACGACGAGCCCGATCGGGAGCGATCCGTACACCCGGTCCGCGAGGAGCCGGCCCGAGTCGCCAACCTGTCGGAGCGCCGTCGTACGACGGAGGGACGACCGGTGGCGGTACGAACGGCCGAGGCAGCGCGGATCACCACACTGCACCCTCGCACCTACAACGAGGCGCGGACCATCGGGGAGCACTTCCGCGAGGGCATCCCGGTGATCATGAACCTCTCGGAGATGGACGACAACGACGCCAAGCGCCTCGTGGACTTTGCCGCCGGCCTGGTGTTCGCCGTGCATGGGTCGATCGAGCGGGTCACGAACAAGGTGTTCCTGCTGTCCCCACCAAACGTCTCGGTCGCCGCGGAGGACAAGCAGCGCATCGCCGAGGGCGGCTTCTTCAACCAGAGCTGACCCATGCTCATCGCCGGGCAGATCATCAACTTCGCGCTGTGGATCTGCATCGTCGTGCTCATCGCGCGAATCGTGCTGGACTGGGTCCAGCAGCTGTCCCGGTCCTGGCATCCGCGCGGTGTCGTCCTGCTGCTGTGCGAGGCGATCTACTCCGTCACCGACCCACCCCTGCGGGTCGTTCGCAAGGTGATCCCGCCGGTCCGCCTCGGCATGGTCGCGCTCGACCTGTCCCCGTTGGTGTTGTTCGTGATCATCTACCTGCTCCGGATCCTCAATGTCGCCATCTTCTACCGCTGACCGGCAGGCGCCCGAAATCGCCGGGTTCGTTGCCAGCCCCCCCGGGCGACCGAGTACGGTGTCCGGAGTCTGTCCAGAGTCCGCTCGGACCCGATTCCTGAGGTGAGTTCATGCCGTTGACGCCTGAGGACGTGCGCAACAAGAGGTTCACGCCCGTCCGACTTCGCGAGGGTTATGACATGGGGGAGGTCGACCAGTTCCTCGACGAGGTCGAGGCCGAGCTCGAGCGCCTCACCGCAGAGAACAACGACCTGAAGGCCAAAGTGGCCGCCGCGTCGTCAACCGCGGCTCCGGCGACTACGCCCGAACCGCCGACCCCAGAGGTCAGCACACCCGTCCAGCAGCCCGTGCCCGAG
This sequence comes from Nocardioidaceae bacterium, assembly GCA_050700835.1. Classification (GTDB taxonomy): domain Bacteria; phylum Actinomycetota; class Actinomycetes; order Propionibacteriales; family Nocardioidaceae; genus JBOHDX01. The sequence continues at coordinate 8,069 of JBOHDX010000064.1, read as the reverse complement.
CCCGTGCCCGAACCGGTTCCGCAGCCGACCGCGCCGCCGGCAGTCGTCGAGGTTCCGGCCGCTGCCCAGGTGGCGGCGCCAGCCACGGTCGCCCAGGCGTCGAGCGCCGCGGCCCGGCTGCTGGAGATCGCCACCCGAAACGCCGACGAGTTGGTGGCCGAGGCCAAGGACCAGGCCGACAAGATCCTCGTCGAGGCCAAGACCAAGGCTGAGCGCACCGAGAACGAGTCTCGCGGCAAGGCCGACCGGATGGAGTCGGATGCGCGGACCCGCGCCCAGAAGCTCGACTCCGAGACGAACGAGCGCCGTCAGCAGCTGTTCGGTGACCTCGAGAAGGACCGCGACCAGCTGGCCCGCGAGGTCGAGCACCTTCGCGCGTTCGAGCGGGAATACCGAAGCCGTCTTCGCGCCTACTTCGAGGGCCAGCTGGCACAGCTGGAGGGTGACGACAGCGTGGCCGCGGAGCTGCCCGGCGCGCAGTCCGAGCACACTCCCAAGCGGCTGAAGTCATTGCTCGGTGAGGACGAGCAGCAGGACCAGTCGCAGGAGAACCAGCAGCACTGAGCTCCCGTCAGCACTGCGCAACCGTCAGCACTGCGCAACCGTCAGCATTGCGCAACCGGCGTTCAGGCGCGCTCCACAGTGACGGCCAGCTCCAGGGCCTCGTCGGTCACCCGATGTCCGTCGGTCCCCTCACCGTCGCGCTCCTGGCGGACCTCGACCGCCAAGACCTCGGCAGCCACCAGGTCTCGGTGTGTCTCGATCGCCTCTGCCACGTCCCCGGTACCCGCCCAGCTGAGCCGGATCCGGTCGCTCACGTCGAGGCCCGCGGCCTTGCGGGTCTCCTGAACGAGTCGGACCACTTCACGGGCAAGCCCGGCAAGCACGAGGTCCCGGGTCAGCTCCAGGTCGAGCGCCACCGTCTCGCCGTGCTCGTTGACGATCGACCACCCCTCCCGGGGCCGCTCGGACACGATCACCTCGTCCTGCGACACCTGCACGTCCTGACCGTCGAGAGACACGGTGGCCTCGCCCGCCTCGGTCAACGCGCGGGCGATCCCGGCGGCATCTGCCGCGCTGATGGCCGCCGCGACCGCCGGGGTCTGCTTGCCGAAGCGTTTGCCCAGGGTGCGGAAGTTGCCCTTGGCGACGTGGTCCACGAGGTCGCCGCCGGTGTCGGCGAACGAGGACAGGCTGCCCACGTTGAGCTCGGCGCAGACCTGCTCGCGCAGGGCGTCGTCCAACGCGGACAGTGCCGCGGACGAGATCAGCGCTCGTCGAAGGGGCTGCCGGGTACGCACCTTGGCCTCGGCGCGAGCGGCCCGGCCGAGCTCGATCAGCCGACGCGCCAGCTCGACCTGTGCCGCGAGACTCTCGTCGATCACCGACTCCTTCACCACCGGCCACCGGGTGAGATGAACGGAGTCGGGGGCGTTCCTGTCCGCTGCCCGGATGACGTCCTGCCACACCTGCTCGGTGATGAATGGCGTCAGCGGGGCCATCAGCCGGGTCAGGACGTCGAGCGTTTCGTGCAGGGTGGCCAAGGCCGCCGGATCGCCGTCCCAGAAGCGGCGCCGTGAGCGGCGGACGTACCAGTTGGACAGGTCGTCGACGAACGAAGCGAGCAGAGCGCCGGCTCGCTGGGTGTCGAAGGAGTCGAGTGCGCCGGTCACGTCGCGTACGAGCATCTGGGTCTGGGACGCCAGCCACCGGTCGAGCACGGGCCGGTCCACCGGCGCCGGGGAGGCGTCCGACGGCGACCAGCCGTTGGTACGGGCGTACAACACCTGGAACGCCACAGTGTTCCAGTAGGTCAGCAGCACCTTGCGAACGATCTCCTGCAGCACCGTGTCTCCGATGCGGCGCGCAGCCCAGGGCGAGCCTGAGCAGGTCATGAACCACCGCAGCGCGTCCGCGCCGTGTTCGTCCATCAGCGGCATCGGAGCCACGATGTTGCCGAGGTGCTTGGACATCTTGCGACCGTCCTCGGCGAGCAGCAGCCCGAGGCAGAGCGCGTTGTCGTAGGCCGACCGGCCGAACACCAGAGTGCCGATCGCCATCAGGGAGTAGAACCAGCCGCGGGTCTGGTCGATCGCTTCGCAGATGAAATCCGCGGGGTAGTTGCGCTCGAAGGCGTCCCGGGAGCCCGGAAGATATGGGTATCCCCACTGTGCGAACGGCATCGAGCCAGAGTCGTACCACGCGTCGATCACCTCGGTGACCCGGCGGGCGTCTTCGCCACAGTCTGGACACGACACGACGACGTCGTCGACGAAGGGTCGGTGCGGGTCCAGCTCGCTCAGGTCCTCCCCGGCCAGCTCACTGAGCTCACCCAACGAGCCGACGCAGACCAGGTGACCCTCGGCGCAGCGCCAGATCGGCAGCGGGGTGCCCCAGTAGCGCGTTCGCGACAGGGACCAGTCGACGTTGTTGTTCAGCCAGTCCCCGTAGCGCCCGTGCTTGATCGTGTCGGGGAACCAGTTGGTGCGCTCGTTCTCGGCGAGCAGGTCCGCCTTGATCTGCGTGGTGCGGATGTACCAAGCCGGCAGCGCGTAGTACATCAGCGGCGTGTGGCAGCGCCAGCAGTGCGGGTACGAGTGCTCGTACTGCAGGTGCCGGAACAGCCGACCGCGCCGGTCGAGCTCGCGGACGAGGTCGGTGTCCGCGTGCTTGAAGAACTGTCCCCCGACCAGGCGCACGTCGTCGTCGAAGTGACCGTTGGTGAGGACCGGCTTGACCACCGGCAGGTCGTACGCCTGGCACACGGCCATGTCCTCGGCGCCGAACGCGGGGGACTGGTGAACGAGCCCGGTGCCGTCGTCGGTCGTGACGTAGTCGGCGAGCACCACGTAATGGGCGGGGGCGGGGAAGTCGACGAGGTCGAGTGGCGGTGAGTAGGTCCAGCGCTCGAGGTCGGCGCCGCGCAGACGGGTCTCGACGGTCCAGCCGTCACCGAGGACCGAGGCGAACAACGGCTCGGCCACGACCAGGGACTCGTCGCCGTCGCTGGCCACGACGTAGTCGACGTCCCCGTTGACGGCGACCGCGGTGTTGGACACGAGCGTCCAGGGCGTCGTCGTCCAGACCAGCAGAGAGGCCCTGCCCGCCAGCGGGCCCGACGTCAGCGGGAACCTGACGTACACCGAGGGATCGACGACCGTCTCGTAGCCACCTGGCTGCCCCAGCTCGTGGTCGGACAGAGGAGTCTCGCAGCGCGGGCAGTACGGCGACACCCGCAGCGCCTCGAACAGCAGGCCCTTGTCGAAGATCTGCTTGAGGGACCACCACACGCTCTCGATGTAGGACGCGTCCATGGTGCGGTAGGCGTGGGCCGTGTCGACCCAATAGCCCATCCGCTCGGTCATCTCCTCGAACTCGTCGGTGGACCGCTGGACCGTCTCGCGGCACTGGGCGTTGAACTCGGCGATGCCGTAGGCCTCGATCTGTTGCTTGCCGGAGACGCCCAGCTCCTTCTCGACCCCCACCTCGACATGCAGCCCCTGGCAGTCCCAGCCGGCCTTGCGATCCACCCGGAAGCCCTGCATCGTCTTGAACCGGGGGAAGACGTCCTTGAACACCCGGGCCTCGACATGATGGGCACCGGGAGTGCCGTTGGCGGTCGGGGGGCCTTCGAAGAACGTCCACGCCGGCCCGCCGGCGGTCGCCTCGAGGGTCCGGTCGAAGATGCGGTGAGCCCGCCAGAAGGCCAGGATGCGGCGCTCGAGGGCTGGGAGGTCCACCTGTGCCAGGACGGGGCGATAGCCCGGAGTGGCGTCGGCCACGCTCACGTACTCCTCGTCAGTGCGCCGACCGGATGGCCGGCTCTGCTGGCGAAGGGACGACCGGCGCCGGTGACGCCGTCCGCGGTACCACCCTCCTTGGCCGATCCGCTGGGGGCGGGTCGACCCTCTCTGGCTCGCCGCTGCCAGTTCTAGTGAGCCGCCCTGCGGCGACCGTTCTGCTGACGGCTCCGGGTGATCTTCGCTCCGCGCGCGTACCTGGGCTCGCACCATCCCCGGGTCGCTACTCACGCGCGTACGGAACTACTCGTCCCATCACAGCCTTGCGGCAGCGCAAGTCTAGTGTCAGCGGGGGCCGGTCACGACCCGATATCCGGCGAGGCAGGTTGATCGAGCCCGTTCTGGTCCCTATCCTCGCCGCACTACCCGGGGTTCGGTGCATCGTGGTGTGCCGCCGTACGCGAAGGGCCACGCCCGTGCCAAAGGCAGCGAAGAAGACGGCAGCCAAGCCTGCGCCGGCCACGGCGAAGCGGCCTGCGAACAAGGCGGCAGCGAAGAAGGCTCCCGCGAAGACGGCCGCGGCGAAGAAGGCTGCGGCGAAGACGGCCGCGGCGAACAAGGCCGCGGCGAAGAAGGCGCCCGCGAAGAAGTCTGCGGCCACCAAGGCGCCCGCGAAGAAGGCTGCGGCCACCAAGGCGCCCGCGAAGAAGGCCGCGACCAAGCGGACCCCCGCCACGAAGGCGCCCGCCAGGAAGCGAGCTTCCCGGCTGGTGGTGCTTCCCCACGAGAAGCCGTGGACGGCGAAGGAGCTGCGGGAGGTGCGCGGCGAGCTCGAAGGCGAGCGGCAGCGATTCTTCACCGAGATCTCCTCCGCCGAGCGTGAGCTGCAAGACCTGCTCCGCGACGGAGGCGAGGGAGCCGGCAACGACCAGGCCGACGTCGGCGCCAACAGCCTCGAGCGCGACGCCGAGATGTCCCTCGCCAACAACACCCGCGAGATGCTGTTCCAGGTGGAGCGTGCCCTCGGGCGGATGGACGACGGCTCCTACGGCGTGTGCGAGTCGTGCGGCAACCCCATCGGCAAGATGCGGTTGATGGCATTCCCCCGTGCCACACTGTGCATGACATGCAAGCAGCGCGAGGAGCGTCGCTGAACCCGTCCGGCGACGCCGTCGACGAGGCTGGCGATCACCCCAACCCCCGGCCCACGCGGGTGCGGCTCTTCATCGTCACGGCACTGTGCGCGTACACCGTGGACGTGCTGAGCAAGGTCGTCGTCGTGGCCACCCTGACCGACCACCAGCCGGTCACGGTGATCCCAGGCGTGCTGTCGCTCGACCTGCTGCGCAACGGAGGCGCGGCTTTCAGCGTCGGCACGGGACTGACCCTGTTCCTCACGCTCGTCGCGATCTGCGTCGTGATCGCGGTGATCAGGATGTCCTCCCGACTGCGCGACACCGGCTGGGCGCTCGCGTTCGGATTCCTGCTGGCCGGCGCCATGGGCAACCTGACCGACCGGGTCTTCCGCGCACCCGGGCCACTGCGCGGGCACGTCGTCGACTTCCTGCAGCTGCCGCACTGGCCGGTGTTCAACGTGGCCGACACCTGCATCTGCATCGCCGCCGTCCTGGTCGCCGTCCAGTCCCTGCGCGGGATCGGCCTCGACGGCTCCCGAGTGCGGGACGACCGGACGCAGCAGTGACGGAGCGACGGTCGCTGCCGGTACCCGACGGGCTCGCGGGTGAACGACTCGATGCCGCGCTGGCCCGGCTGCTCGGCCTCTCGCGCTCTCGCGTCGCCGACCTGATCGCCGACGGTCACGTCGAGCTCGACGGGGCCGTGCCCGCCAAATCGGACCGGATCAGCTCGGGGTCCTGGCTGGACGTCGAGATTCCGAGCCTGGCCGACCCGACGGCCGTGGTTCCACACCTCGTCGAGGGCCTGCGCATCGTCCACGACGACCCCGATCTCGTGGTGGTCGACAAGCCGGTCGGTGTGGCGGCTCACCCAAGTCCCGGCTGGACCGGGCCGACCGTCATCGGCCACCTCGCCGGGGCGGGTTTCACCATCGCCACCTCTGGGGCGGCCGAACGGCAGGGGATCGTGCACCGTCTCGACGTCGGCACCAGCGGGCTGATGGTGCTGGCCAAGTCCGAGCACGCCTACTCCGCCCTCAAGCGGGCGTTCAAGCGGCGTGAGGTCTCCAAGACGTACCACGCGCTCGTGCAGGGCCACCCCGACCCGTCCTCAGGCACCGTCGACGCGCCGATCGGCCGGCATCCCCGCCAGGACCACCGCTTCGCGGTCACGTCCGACGGCAAGCCGAGCGTCACCCACTACGAGACCCTCGAGGCGCACCGCTACGCGAGCCTGCTGGAGATCGGGCTCGAGACGGGGCGTACCCATCAGATCCGGGTGCACATGAGCGCACTGCGACACCCGTGTGTCGGGGACGTGACGTACGGCGCGGATCCCACCCTGGCCCTGAAGGTCGGCCTGACCCGCCAGTGGCTGCACGCGGTCCGGCTCGGCTTCGAGCACCCTGCCACCGGCGCGCAGGTGGAGTACGAGTCGGGCTACCCGGACGATCTGCAGCACGCGCTGGACGTGATCCGTGACTCCGGCTGAGCCGGGGCAGTCTGTGTCGCTGCGCCCGGCGACGGACGCGGACCTCCCCGATGCGGCCGACGTGCTGATCACGTCGCGGCGCGCCGCCGAGGCGACCGGGGCGATCCCGCGCGGACGGCACCCGCCCGCGCAGGTGCACGCTTGGTTCGGGCGGATGGTGACCGTGCGCGACATCTGGGTGGCAGCGGCAGGGGACCAGGTGGTGGGGGTGCTGATGCTCGACGACGAGTGGCTGGACCAGCTGTACGTCCTCCCGGATCGGGCCGGCAACGGGATCGGCTCGATGCTGCTGGACCTCGCAAAGGCGCTCCGCCCCGAAGGCTTCGGCCTGTGGTGCTTCGCCACCAACGCCGCGGCTCGACAGTTCTACCGCTCACGAGGACTCCTCGAGGTGAGATTCACCGACGGTGCCGACAACGAGGAGCACGCCGCCGACGTGCAGTACGCCTGGAAGCCCTGACGGCCGCCACGAACCCGGGTGTCGGACCCGGCTGGCAGAGTGCGGTCGCGTAGGCTGACGGGACTTCCCCGTCAGTGCCCGCACGGCTCGCCCAGCACCCGATCAGCACCGCAGATCAGCCCCCGATCAGCACGTGATCGGCACGTGATCGGCACCTGTTGAGCTGGGTGCAGCGACGAGCCGAGGGTTTCGTGCGTCCTTTCGAGGAGGACTTCACCGCATGCCGAGCCCAGTTTCCGGCGCTGCCTCGAACGACTCGTTCGTGCACCTGCACGTCCACACCGAGTACTCCATGCTCGACGGTGCCGCCCGGCTGCCCGAGCTGGTGGAGCGCACGGCGCAGATGGGCATGCCGGCGTTGGCGATGACCGATCACGGCAACGTGTTCGGCGCCTACGACTTCTACCGCCAGGCCAAGGCCGTCGGGGTCAAGCCGCTGATCGGCATCGAGGCCTATCTCACGCCTGGCACCAGCCGCTTCGACCGTACCCGGGTGCGATGGAACAAGGGCGGGGACGACGACGTGTCGGGTGGTGGCGCGTTCACCCACATGACCCTGCTGGCGGAGACCACCCACGGCCTGCACAACCTGTTCCGGTTGGCGTCGCGGTCGAGCCTGGAGGGCTTCTTCTACAAGCCCCGTGCCGACCGCGAACTGCTCGCCGAGTACGCCCCCGGCCTCATCGGCACCACCGGCTGCCCATCCGGTGAGGTCCAGACCTGGCTGCGGATCGGCGACTACGACAAGGCCCGGGCCAGCGCGGCCGAGTTCCGGGACATCTTCGGGGCCGGCAACTTCTTCCTCGAACTGATGGACCACGAGCTGGCGATCGAGTCCCGGGTGCGCGACGGCCTGCTGCGGCTCGCCCGCGACCTGGACCTCCCGATGATCGCGACCAACGACCTGCACTACACCGCTCCGGAGGACGCCGACTCGCACGAGGCGCTGCTGTGCGTGCAGTCAGGCAAGACCCTGGCCGACCCCAAGAGGTTCAAGCTCGACGCCCGCGACTTCTACCTCAAGTCACCGGCACAGATGCGCGAGCTGTGGGCGGGCAGACACGACCTGCGCGAGGCCTGTGACAACACGCTGCTGATCGCCGAGCGGTGCTCGGTGGAGTTCAACGAGTCGGCCAACTACATGCCGCAGTTCCCCGTGCCCGACGGCGAGAGCGAGGAGTCGTGGTTTGTGAAGGAGGTCGATCTGGGCTTGCTGCGCCGCTACCACGGGGACGTGGCGG